>NZ_JSFF01000001.1:0-587120 GCF_000773485.1 Shewanella sp. ECSMB14101
CATCAAGCTTCGCTTGATAAACGGATGTCTTACGCCCCCATGTGAGATGAGCGTTGAGTCAATATCAGATAATCGGTTTGAAGCTGGCCATAACAGGTGCCTATTTTCGCCGTCCTTCAACCGCTGAGCTTGGTCATAAACAGCATCCTGCGTTTATGACATTCGGCACATCCATGTGCCTTGCCCCCAGCTCGCAGCTTCGATTTATATCAATTGTTTGAAGTTTTGTGTGCTGCTATTGGCGGCATTCTTATCAGGGAGTGTGCTGTGCTGGTTTTATCTCAGAATCGGCTAGCTGATAACAGGTGTCGCCGCTGTGAGTTGTGAAGATATGAATGCGACTTAAGCGACTTAGGAAGGCTGCTTAGGAGCCTTAGTTCCTGTAAGCCGCTCATTTGAATTAACTCAGCTGTGCAAAAATGCGATTTGAGCGCGTAATAGCGATAAAAGTGGGTTAATAAGGTTAGTAGATAGCGGATTGATGGTGATAAATGAGGCGTTAGCTTGCCTTTATTGAAGTGCTGGTATCTTGTGTTTTCGAGTTCTTGAAGAGAGGGAGTGACTGAATATTCGCTCTCTTGCATGAAAAAGCTGCAATTGAACATATTAGGCATAAAAAGTCCTTTACCTTTGAGAGGTGTTTTAGCATAATGCCCCACGTCAACAGGGGTGTAGTTCCAATTGGTAGAACAGCGGTCTCCAAAACCGATGGTTGCGGGTTCGAGTCCTGCCACCCCTGCCACATTCTAGAAAAGCCGTTCAGAAATGAACGGCTTTTTGCTTTTTTAAGCTTTATCATTTTACTCACCCTCCCTGATTATTTACGTACAGTGACATAGGTAGTGCCAAGGGGTATCCTTATGGAGATGATTTTTGTCGGGAGGCGACTTGGAAAGAAGTGCATATTTAGATGCTATGGGCATTACCCGTTGGGTGGAAAAAGGTGCTGATCTCCCCCTTTATCCGATCTTGGTAGACAGGGGCGCAAGTGTTTCAGCCGAGCACCCTATTATACGTCAAGTGTTGACACTCTTTCCTGAACAGGAAAAGCAGGTGGTCATCAGCGATACCTTGAGCGGTACTAAAGAGGTATTTTGGGATATGCGCAGTGTTAGATTACCTAAGGTGGACTGCGTCATTAGCTCGGCGCCTTTGGTGGTTTTAGAGCAGCAGAGCAAGGCCAAACGTGCTTTGTGGCAGGCGATATGGGAGGTAAATACCCAATGACCTTAGCGCTGAAAACCCTTAATCGAGAACAGGCTCCGCTTTTACATGAGCTGGAGAGCGTCTGTCATCGTTTCCCAATGTCTTTGACCAACCTTGAGACTTGTTTTGGGCGTTTCTATCATGTTATCGGCCTGTTCGATGATGAGGAGCTCATAGGGTTTGCCATTTTGCATCAACTCTTTGAAGATGCCACCTTGATGGATATCTGTGTCAGACCCACTTCTCAGGGACAAGGTTTAGGCAAGCGTCTCACGGAGGCATTAATCGAGCTGGCAGCGACCCAGGGCGCCGAACGTATGATGTTAGAGGTAAGGGCCTGTAATGAGCGGGCTATCGCCTTATATCGCCAAATGGGCTTTGTTCAGACAGGGATGCGTCCTAACTATTACCAGCTGGAACAAGGTAAAGAGGATGCCATCTTGATGGAGCTCTTGTTTTAGATGGCTCTCAGATATAAAAATAGCGCCATTTGGCGCTATTTTTATATTGAGGTAATGCAGAATTACTTAACTTCTTTTCCCTGAGCCTGTAGGTCGGCATGGTAGCTAGAGCGTACCATAGGGCCACAGGCTGCATGGGTAAAGCCAATCTCTTCAGCGAACTCTCTCAGTTCATCAAACTCAGCTGGCGGTACGTAACGTTCAACCGGCAGGTGGAATTTAGAGGGCTGTAGGTATTGACCGAGTGTCAGCATCTCAACATTATGGGCACGTAGGTCACGCAGTACCTCGGCGATCTCTTCGTTGGTTTCGCCCAGTCCCATCATCAAGCCCGATTTGGTCGGAATATGTGGGTGTTGTTCCTTGAATTTCTTCAGCAGATCCAGTGACCATTGGTAGTTTGCCCCTGGTCGCGCCTTACGGTAATGCTTAGGTGCGGTTTCCAGGTTGTGGTTGAAGACATCGGGTGGCTCGGTAGCCAGGATCTCCAAGGCGGCGTCGATACGGCCTCTGAAATCGGGCACTAAGATCTCAATCTTGATCTCTGGGTTGAGCTTACGGATCTCGCGGATACAGTCGGCAAAATGCTGTGCACCACCGTCACGCAGATCGTCACGATCCACTGAGGTGATCACCACATACTTAAGCTTCATGTCTTTGATTGTTTGCGCTAGTTTAACCGGCTCTTCTGCATCGGGTTTCAGTGGACGACCATGGGCCACGTCACAGAAAGGACAGCGACGGGTACAGATCGCTCCCAAGATCATGAAGGTTGCCGTACCATGGTTAAAACACTCAGCCAGGTTAGGGCAAGATGCTTCTTCACAGACAGAGTGCAGACCGTTTTTACGCAGTGCCTGCTTGATGTCGACGATACGCTGATTCGACGCTGGCAGTTTTACTCTCAACCAATCGGGTTTGCGTAGCATGGTTTCGCGCTCGGAAGGCACGACTTTGACCGGAATACGAGATACCTTTTCAGCATCGCGTAGCTTGACTCCAGGTTGTAATCTTTCAGGCCTAGTCATATTAGTCTGTTAACCCTTGATGATGTTCTAGATGTTGATAGCCCAATTCTTGGCTAAAGGTTTGTATCAGTTTTTCGCCAGCTTCTTCGACGCTCTGGGGCCCGTTGAGAGCTTTGCATTGGATCATCTCTAATCCAGCATAGCCGCAGGGGTTGATGCGTTGAAAAGGAGACATATCCATATCGACGTTAAGCGCTAGGCCATGGAAGGAGCAGCCTTTACGTATCCTCAGACCCAGAGAGGCGATCTTACGCTCATCGACATAGACGCCGGGCGCATCGGCCTTGGGGTAGGCTTGGATATCATATAGGGCGAGCATATTGACGATACTCTGCTCGATATCGGTCACCAGTTGGCGTACGCCTATTTTGAGGCGCTTAATGTCCAGCAGCGGGTAGGCCACCAGTTGCCCTGGGCCGTGGTAGGTCACTTGGCCACCACGGTCGACTTGAATGACGGGAATATCGCCGGGATTAAGAATATGCTCACTCTTACCCGCTTGGCCTTGAGTGAAAACCGGAGGATGTTCTACGATCCAAAGTTCATCTTGGCTGTTTTCATCGCGATTATCGGTATAGTCCTGCATGGCATGCCATACCGATTCGTAATCTTGGCGTCCAAGATGGCGAATATGTAAAACCGTATCTTTCAAGGGCAACCTCTCCCCTCAGGATTAAAGTGCGCTTATTATACGCGCGAAATCAAGAAATGTAAGACAGATCACATTTCGAACTTGGGTGAAGGCGTTTTACAGGACGCGTTTCACCCCTTCGATGGCCGCTAACTCTATGTAGAGCAGTTCGATCTGTTCTTTGCTGTGGACGGTCACCTTGATGGTAATAGAGTGATAGGTGCCTTTACTTGATGCTTTAGACGTCGGCATATAGTCGCCAGGCACGTGGCGTTGAACCACACCCACTACGTCATCGGCGAGGTTGTCTCTGGCATCACCCACCACTTTGAAAGGGAAGGCGGCTGGGAACTCTAAAAGTTCATGAAATTTGGTGTCTAACATAACGGTATATCTCTTGCCCAATCTAATGGCTATAAAATGGGGGGCATTATACCTAATTCAACCCTCGGAGGCTAAAAACAAAAAAGCCACCCTTAGGTGACTTTTAAATATAGGGGCGTTAACCCCAGGCGTTTTTAGCTAAACCAGCTGGCAAACATCTGCTTAAAGTAGTCCATGAGCTTGCTAAACCAACTACCTTCATTGACCTCTTGCAGGGTAACCAGTGGGAACTGGGCGATATCTTTGCCGTTAAGCTGGAAGTAGATGCGGCCCACGGTTTCGCCTTTGGCGATTGGCGCGGTCAGCTCTTTGTTTAGCTCATAGTTGGCTTCCAGGTTTTTGGCCTGACCACGATTGATGGTAATAGGGGTATCGGTAATAACGCCTAAGTCCACCGACTCTCTGTCGCCATACCAGATCTTCTGCGTCACAAAGCTATCGCCTGCCTTGTAAGGCGTGATGGTTTCGAAGAAGCGGAAACCATAGTTCAGCAGTTTTTTACTTTCAGCCTTACGAGCCGACTCGCTGGCGGTGCCCATAACGACAGATACCAAGCGCATGCCATCTTTAGTGGCAGAGGTCACTAGGTTGTAACCGGCTCCTGAAGTGTGGCCCGTCTTGATACCGTCGACGTTTAGGCTCTTATCCCACAGTAGACCGTTACGGTTATATTGCTTGATGCCGTTAAAGGTAAAAGATTTTTCTGAATAGACGCGGTATTCCTCAGGAACATCGCGGATCAGCGCCGCGCCCAGCAGTGCCATGTCGTAGGCTGTGGTCTTGTGGTTTTCAGAGTCTAAGCCGTGAGAGTTCTCGAAGTAGCTGTCACGCATGCCCAGCTGTTTGGCCCAGGAGTTCATTAGGTCGACAAAGCCATCTTCTGTACCGGCAATGTGCTCGGCCATGGCCACACAGGCATCGTTGCCCGATTGAATGATGATGCCGCGGTTAAGATCGTCTACTGATACCTGCTTACCCACCTCGATAAACATCTTGGAAGAGTCAGGGAAGTTTTTCGACCAGGCGTTCTTGCTGATGGTGACCTTATCTTCAGGTGAGATGTTACCTACCTTGATCTCATGACCTATCACGTAGCTGGTCATCATCTTGGTCAGACTGGCAGGGTTGAGGCTCTCGTAGGCATTCTCTTCGGCGATGATCTGTCCTGAGTTGTAATCCATCAGGATAAAGGCTTTTGCCGCTACCTTGGGTGCATCTGGCGTAACAACGGGTGCCGCGTTGGCCGCCGTGAAGGAGAGTGAGGAGACAAGGAGCAGTGTTTTGAAGCTGTGATTCAATAATTTCATATTTTCAAGGCACGTCTTTTGGTTGAATGCAAAAATTTGGGCGCTATGTCGGGCGAGTATAACATTAGTCGACCACCGAAATCAGTGAAGGTTCCTTAATCTTAAGGAAAAGCTCACTGATTTAGGGGGGGGATGTTATTCGGTCACCAGATAGCTTTGGGGATAACCGTTTTGCTGCAGGGTTTGATGCAGCTGGGCGGCGATCTGTTGGCGGCCTATAGGGCCAAGTTGTAAGCGGTAGAGATTGCCGTTTTGTTGTATGCGGGTCTTGACCTGGTATTGGTCGGCCAAGGTTTGCGCCAGATGATCGATCCGCCCTTTGTCGGATGAGGCGATCACCTGCACATAGTGAAGTTTAGTATTTTTGAGCGCCGCCAGTGCAACCGACTCTGGGTTTTCGATATAGATCACCTCAAGCTTCACCTTGGCGGTGCCCGTCTTGAGCATATCCAGACGATGAGCGGCGGCGTAGGAGAGATCGATGACACGATTGTCATGGAAAGGACCGCGATCATTTACCCGCACTATGACGGTCTTGTCATTGGCCAGATTCGTCACTTTGACATAGCTGGGCAGTGGCAACGTCTTGTGCGCTGCAGACATGGAGTACATATCATAGGTTTCGCCATTCGAGGTAAGGTGACCATGAAACTTGGCACCGTACCAGGAGGCGATACCTGTCTTCTGATAGCCTTTGCCTGAGTCGAGAACCCGGTAGGTCTTACCCAAGACGGTATACTCTTTACGGTTGCCGCCACGACTATAGGGTTCAAACTTGGGGTGTGCATCCTCCACCTTAGAGACATCGGGTGCATCTTTAGGTGCCAAATCGTCGGCAATCTTATAACGGCTGCCGCTCTGAGATGAACATCCCGCAACGATTAATAGCAGGACTAAGGTCAGTAGGGGGAGGCCTTTACTGGTTCGCATAAGCTTCTTTTAGTTGTTGGCTAAATTGATAAACCGCCATGGCGTAGAGCGGGCTGCGGTTATAGCGGGTGATGACATAAAAGTTGTTCAGTCCCAGCCAGTAATCGTTGCGGTCTTCTTGCACCAGTTCTACCAGGAGCGCTGGTTGCTGCACATCTAAATCGACATTCTGCGCCAGGGCAATGGTTGGCGACAGGATATCGGCCACCTTGTAAGAGAGCTTTTCACCTGACCAGGTCTTTAAGTGGGAAGGCAGTTGATGCGTGGTCAGCGGTAGGGTAACCAAGGCGCCCTTTTGCCAGCCATGCTGGTGAAAGTAGTTGGCAACACTGCCAATAGCATCGAGCGGATCGCCAAGCAGATCCCGGCGGCCATCACCGCTGAAGTCTACCGCGTAGTGACGATAGCTCGAGGGAATAAACTGGCCATAACCCATGGCACCCGCGTAGGAACCTTTGAGTTCGGCGAGGTCCAGGCGTTCCTCTTTGACTAAGGACTGCAACTGCGCCAGCTCTTTGCGGAAGAAGTCGGCGCGGGGCGTGTAGTGAAAGCCTAAGGTGTAAAGGGCGTCGATGACAGGGTAGGTTCCCATGTAGCCACCATAGAATGTTTCGATCCCGATAATGGCCACTATGATCTCTGGATCTACCTGATAGGTTTTTGCGGCCTTGGCGATCGCCTCATCATAGGTCTGCCAAAAGGTTAGTCCTTTGGCGAGACGCTTGTCGGTCAGAAAGATGGGATGATACTGATACCAGGGCTTAGCCTCCCACGGGGTGGTAATGGCATCGATGACCTTTTGGTTGTACTGGGCGCTGCCAAGAAACTTGTCTATCTCAGCCTGGGTAAAGCCAGCTGCGCGTTGCTTTGCGATAAAGTCGGCCTTGAGCTGACTAATATCGCCGTCTTGAGGGATGACTTTGTCATCGGCATGGGCCAGTAAAGTGGCGCTGCCCAGCAGTAGGGACAAAAGAATGCGTGCAACGGGGTTCAAATTGTCTTCCTTTAACGGTCGATGAATCGTCTATGGGTATGTATGCTCATCAAGATGCCGAAACCTGTCATCAGGGTCAACATAGAGGTGCCGCCATAACTGATCAGTGGTAAGGGCACGCCAACCACGGGCAGCAATCCAGATACCATGCCGATGTTGACAAAAACATACACAAAGAAGGTTAAAGTAATACTGCCTGCGAGTAAACGGGCAAAACTGGTCTGGGCGCGCGAGGCAATCACCAGACCGCGACCTATCACGTACAGATAGAGACAGAGTAAAATCAGACTGCCTATCAGGCCAAATTCCTCGCCGATCACGGCAAAGATGAAATCTGTGTGACGCTCGGGTAGAAACTCAAGTTGAGACTGAGTACCGTCTAGCCAGCCCTTGCCCCAGAGACCACCAGAGCCGATGGCGATCTTAGACTGAATGATATGATAGCCGGCGCCCAAGGGGTCCTTTTCAGGATCCAGCAGAGTCAGTACCCGGGTGCGTTGGTAATCGTGCATCAGGAAGTACCAGAGCACGGGGAGCATGGCCAGGACGCCACCGATAAAACTGCCGACAATGGCCCAGCTCATGCCTGAAAGAAACAGCACGAAGATCCCTGAGGCCGCTACCAGGATGGAGGTGCCGAGATCGGGCTGTTTGGCGATCAGCAAGGTTGGGACCAGCAAGATCACCCCGGCGCCAGCCAGATAACGTTTCTTCGGTGGTAGGGGATACTTACTGATATACCACGCCATGGTAATAGGAAAGGCCAGCTTTATCAGCTCTGAGGGTTGAAACTCCATGAAGCCCAGGTTGAGCCAGCGCTGCGCACCCTTATTAATCTCACCAAAAAAGTGCACCCCGAGCAGCAGGATCACTCCCGCAATATAGATGGGAAACGCCCAGCGTTTGAGTACTTCGGGATTGATCTGAGCCACGAACAACATGATCCCCAAAGAGAGTCCCATACGGGTCAGCTGACGCTCCATCAGTGCCATATCTTCACCGCCTGCTGAATAGATGACAAACAAGCCGAAACACATGAGTGCCAGCAGACCCAGGAGCAGTGGCAGGTCGAGATGCATCCGCTGCCAGATGTTGGGGCGATGACTATGGGCGTTCATTGTGAGGGCTCCCGGCGGTTTCTATGGGCAGGTTATCGCGTAGGATATATTCATCTAACAGGGCGCGGGCGACAGGGCCTGCGTTTGCGCCGCCCCAACCAGCGTTTTCCAACACCACGGCTAGCACTATACGCGGCGCCTCATAGGGGGCGTAGGCAACAATTAGGGCGTTATCTCTTAAATGTTCATCGATGGTTTCGGCGTCATACTTCTCATCTTCCGCCACGCTAAATACCTGGGCGGTACCTGTCTTCATGGCTGCCGTATATCCGGCATCCACAAAGCGTGACTTGTGGGCGGTATCTTTCATCGCCTCGTTGATGATATCCCAGTTATTGGGGTTTTTCAGTTCAACGGGCGGCATCCTATCTACCGGAGTGTCGACCTTAACGGTATCGTTTTTGATCGATTTCAGCAGGTGCGGCACAAAACGCTCACCCTTATTGGCCATGATGGCGGTAGCGTTGGCCAGTTGCAGCGGCGTGGTGGTCCAGTATCCCTGGCCAATTCCCACAGAGATAGTGTCGCCGATATACCAAGGCTGATTGTACTTGAGGCGCTTCCAATCCTTAGAGGGCATATTACCGGCCGACTCTTCAAAGATATCGACCCCTGTTCGCTCGCCAAAGCCAAACTGCTGCATGAAGTTACTGATCTTGTCTATACCTGTCTTGTAAGCCAGATCATAGAAATAGGTGTCGCAGGAATGCACCAAGGCGCCGTTAACATCGACCCAGCCATGACCCCAGCGTTTCCAGTCGCGGTATTTGCGTTCTACGCCGGGGATCTGCCAAAAGCCAGGGTCCCAGACCCGAGTTTTAGGGGTTACCGCCTTATCTTCCAGGCCCAGCAGTGCCATATGGGGTTTGACCGTTGATGCTGGGGCATATTGCCCTTGGGTCGCGCGGTTGATCAGTGGGCGTGAGCGTGCATTAAGCAGATCGCTATAGGCCTTAGAGCTGATGCCGTGAACGAACTGGTTGGGGTCGTAAGTGGGGCTAGATACCATGGCCAGGATGCCACCATCGCGCGGATCCATGGCCACGATGGAGCCTCTGCGTCCGGCAAGGAGTTCCATTGCTTTCTTCTGCAACTGGAGATCCAATGTCAGGTAGATATCCTGTCCCGGCTCTGGTGCTACCGACTTGAGGGTGCGAATGGTTCTGCCGCGGTTGTTGACCTCTTCTTCAAGATGCCCAGGCATGCCATGAAGTAAGGTTTCATAAAATTTTTCAATGCCTTGCTTGCCGATATCCTTGGTGGCTGCATAGTTTGGCCACTGGCCATTACTCTGTAGCGCCGCCTGATCTCGGTTGTTGATGCGGCCGACATAACCCAGTACGTGGGTTAAAAGACCATCGTAAGGATAGTGACGCTTAAGGCCGGCATCGATAGAGAAGCCAGGGAACCTGTGTTGATTGACACTAAATATGGCAACTTCATCTTCCGATAGACGGTTTTTCACTGTGATCGGTTTGAAGCGGCGATGGAATTTGAGTGACGACAATAGGCTTTCCCGCTCATCTTTGCTGATGGCGATCACTTCGCTCAAGGCATCTAAGGTGGCGGGAATGTCTTTAACCTTTTCAGGGATCAACTCAAGCGAATAGAAAGGCTGGTTCTCAGCCAGTAGCTGGCCATGTCTGTCATAGATCAGACCACGACTGGGCGCCACAGGAACGACGCGAATACGGTTGTCGTTGGAACGGGTCTCATAATCTTTATACGACAGGATCTGCAGATGATATAGGTTGGTGAGCAATATGCTCAGTAGCACCACCACACAACCAAAGGTAAAGATAGCCCGGCGTTTGAATAGCGAGGCTTCGGCAGCATGGTCGTGCATGGCCATCCGTTTGCGTGGCGCCAATTATACTCTCTCCGGCAGTATGTTGGTTGTCACTATCATTGTCTATCCCTTGATTGACTCGAGTGTCGCGCTAAGCGCTACTCTCTATGATACGGGTGGTTGTTGTTGATGCTCCAGGCACGATACAGGCTTTCGGCTACTAAGACACGTACCAGTGGGTGTGGCAGCGTCAAGGCCGACAGACACCAGCTTTGGCTTGCTGCTTGTTTGCAGGCGGGGGCCAGTCCTTCTGGCCCGCCGATCAGCAGGCTTACATCGCGGCCATCGAGTTGCCAGCGGTTGAGCTGAGTGGCCAGCTCTGGCGTAGTCCAGTTTTTGCCGGGCAGATCCAGGCTGACGATATGGTTCCCCTTAGGGATAGCCGCCAGCATCTGTTCGCCCTCTTTTTGCAAGATACGGGCGATATCGGCGTTCTTACCGCGTTTTCCCGCTGGGATTTCGATCAGCTCGAAGGCCATGTCCCGGGGGAAACGGCGTTGGTACTCTTCGAAACCTTTGGTGACCCAGTCGGGCATACGCGTGCCCACGGCAACGAGTTGTAACTTCATTAAGCCGGCTTTTCAGACCACAGCTTTTCAAGCTGATAGAAATCACGGGTTTTGTCTTGCATGACGTGAACGATCACATCGCCCAGATCAACCAGTACCCATTCGCTGCTATCACGGCCTTCAACGCCATGGATATGCAGGTTAGCACGCTTGGCTTCCAATACTACGTTTTCGGCGATTGCCTTAACGTGTGTTTTAGAGGTACCAGAACAGACCACCATATAATCGGTGACATTAGATTTGTCGGTGACCTCTAGCACTACGACATCTTTGGCTTTTAAATCTTCGACTTTGTCGACTACAAACTGTTTAAGCTCGGCGCTTTGCACGCTAATTTCCTCATTCATTTTTAACAGCGAGGCAGTATAACAGGTTATCCCTTCAAAGTAATTGCTAATAGTGCCCGCCTTGCGGGCTGGCGCGCCATAAATGCTAGCGATTTATATCACCTTTAAAGGCTTGTTAACGCGAGGTTAGCGGTAGAGTCGATGGGCGTCGATATAGTCGATGACGGCTTGGGGAATAGCGTCAGGGGCTGGCGCATGTTGGCGCAGTTGCTGACGGATCTCTGTAGAGGAATAGGGTTGAGGCGTGATGGTGACCGGAAAGATGAGCCCACTGAACTGCTCGGTCGTTGTGGCATTATCCAGAGCAGGTTTATCAGCGCTGCGCTCACCGAGCAGCTGCGCCATTTGCGGCGCATCTGCCAGGCTCCAACCGGGGCGCTGACACACGGCGATATGGCAAAGCTCAAGCAGCTGCTGCCAGCGATACCAGCTGGGCAAAGTCACAAAGGAGTCCATCCCCATGATAAACACCAGTTGATCTTGAGGGTGAGCCAGCCTTAGCTGGTTCAGGGTGTCGACCGAGTAGGAGGGCGTGTTGCGTTTTGCCTCAATGTCGCAAAGCTTAAGCTGTGGGTATTGCTGGCACACCAATTGAGCCATGGCGAGGCGATGGCGCGTTGCCGTGCGGGTCTCAGATTTGTGAGGCGGTATATGGTTGGGCATCAACCAGACTTCATCGAGCCCTAGCGCCTGCTGGACTTCCAGCAGAGGCTTGATATGGCCGTAATGTATCGGGTCGAAGGTGCCCCCCAGTAAGCCTATTTTCATGTTAGCTCAGCTCGATATGACTCAGGTGAGCGTGGGCCTTAGGATCGTACAAGAGGCAGAGGTGGCTCATGGCCGTCCAATCTTCATCCCCTTGCTGTTTGAGCTTAAGCTCCGTCTTAGAGGCGCAGGCGAGCAGGGTCTCTATTTGACTCAGGCTCAGACGCGATAGCGCGCCCTGGTAGAGCCCTTTACGTTTATCCCAGATCCTGAACTTACTCCAAAGGCTTTGCAGTGGTGTACCAGCCTCCATGGCCTGCTTGAGCTGCAGCAGGGTGGTGAGCTCTTTGAATTGTCCCCAAAGCAGTATAGGGAGTGCAGTGCCTTCGGCTTGCAGCTGGGCCAGGATGTGCTGGGCCTTTTCTTGTTGGTTGGCCAGCAAGCAATCCGCCAGTTGAAATACGCTAAAACGGGATTGATCTTCAAAGTAGCTCTGCAGTTGTTCGCTGGTGATCTGCTGATGTGGACTCAGTAGTTGTAGCAGTTGTATGGCTTGATCCGCCGCTAGCAGGTTACCCTCATACAGAGATTGCAGCAGTTGTTGAGCATCAGGGGATAGGTTTAACCCCGCGGCGCGGATCCGCCCCTGCAGCCAGCGCTGGAACTGCGGCCCCTCAGGTGTTGCGCAGGGGATATAAATGCCTTTGTCGTCGAGTTGTTTAAACCATTTTGATTTGGTTTGTTCACTGGCCAACTTGGGACCCGTGACGATCAGTAGCAGATCGGGATTGTCCTGCTGCATCAGGCTTTGTAGCTGGCTGCTGCCTTCGCTACCGGGTTTGGCCTGGGGCAGGTGCAGTTCTATGATGCGTCGACTGGCGAACAGGCTCATGGTATTCCATTCATCCTGCAATTCACGCCAGTTGAAGCCCGTCTCTTGGGTGAGCACAATACGCTCCTCGAATCCTTCTCGCTTAGCTTGGGCCAAGATAGCCTGCTTGCTGGTATCACACAGCCAGGGATCGTCACCAAAGATAAGGTAACAGGGCTTTAGCGGTGAGAGCTGCTTGGCGAGTTGATCCGGGTAGACGCGCATCAGTTGGTCTCGATGGACGCCAAGATCTGCAAGATCTGGTCAGCGGCTTGAATGCGCATCTCTTTGACTAAGAGCTCCATTTCACGGCTCTTTGCCAGGGCGGTGCGGGGATCGTCCAGGTAGTCGCGATGGATATCCACATCGAAGGCCTTGGCTTCGCGCTCTGGGTACTGCACCGCGAAACGCACATGGTAATTCAGCTCATATTCGGCCACGTTGCCCGTAGGGTAAAGTGACAGTGTGCTTCTGTCTAACGAGTCGCTGATGATGCGTACGCTTGGTACGCTGGCATCGCCTTCGATCACACTGATGTTATTAAGACGCAAACGTTCACGCACCAGGCGGGTAAGCTCGCTATATTCATCCTGACTGGTCAGGTTGAGGGTCTTAAGATCATCTGGGATCGAATAACTGCGCTGAAGTTTAAAACCGCATCCGGCGCTCAAGAGTACCGAAAGGGCCAAGATTGCAAAACATAAGCGTTTAATGAGCATAGGCTAAGCCATCTATTTCCATAATTGATAAGACTCGGCCACCCAAGGTGGCCGAGTAGAGAGGGCGATTAGTTTGCTACGATATTGAGTAGCTTACCAGGTACGTAAATCACTTTACGAACCGTCTTGCCTTCAGTGTGTTTGAGTACGCCTTCTTCTGCCATACCTGCCGCCTCAACCGTTTCCTTATCGGCATCGGCTGCTACGGTGATCTTGGCGCGCAGCTTACCGTTCACCTGTACGATGATCAGCTTGCTGTCTTCCACCAAGGCTGACTCGTCAACGTCTGGCCAAAGCACGTTCTCGATGGCCTCTTCGTGACCCAGTGCCTGCCAAAGCTCGAAGCTGGTGTGCGGAATGATAGGGTAGAGCAGACGGACCACGGCGCACAGGGCTTCCTGCATTAGGGCTCTGTCTTGCTCGCTTTCCATCGGCGCCTTCTGTAGACGGTTCATCAGCTCCATCACAGAGGCGATGGCGGTGTTGAACATTTGACGACGTTCGATATCGTCACCCACTTTAGCGATGGTCTTGTGCAGCTCACGGCGAAGCTCTTTTTGAGCGCTGTCGAGAGAGGCTAGATCCAGTGCGACGGTTGGGCCTTTTGACACATGGTCGTGCGCCAGTTTCCACAGACGCTTGATGAAGCGGTGAGCCCCTTCAACGCTTGACTCTTGCCATTCCAGTGTCAGTTCTGGTGGCGAGGCAAACATCATGAACAGACGCACAGTATCAGCGCCGTACTTGTCTACCATCTCTTGTGGATCGATACCATTGTTCTTCGACTTAGACATCTTGCTCATGCCGGTGTAAACCAGTTCATGACCCTGACTGTCAACGGCCTTAACGATACGGCCTTTGTCATCGGTTTCGGTGACCTTGGCATCGTTTGGCGATACCCAGACGCGGGCGCCCTTCTCATCTGTGTAGTAGAAGGCATCGGCCAATACCATGCCCTGGGTCAGCAGGCGCTTGGCAGGCTCATCGCTGTTTACTAGGCCTATGTCGCGCAGTAGCTTGTGGAAGAAACGGAAGTAGAGCAGGTGCATACAGGCGTGCTCGATACCACCGATATATTGATCCACTGGCAGCCAGTAGTTGGCCTTGGCTGGATCCAGCATCTGGTCTGCCTTAGGGCTACAGTAGCGGGCATAGTACCAAGATGACTCCATGAAGGTGTCGAAGGTATCAGTCTCTCTGAAAGCTTCTTGACCGTTCACCTGCGTCTTGGCCCACTCTTTGTCGGCCTTGATTGGGCTTTGGATACCGTCCATGACCACATCTTCAGGTAGGATAACGGGCAGTTGATCTTCTGGCGTTGGCATCACAGTGCCATCGGCCAGAGTAACCATAGGAATTGGCGCGCCCCAGTAACGCTGACGTGACACACCCCAGTCGCGCAGACGATAGTTCACCTGACGCTTACCTTTGCCTTCACTGGTCAGTTTGGCGTCGATGGCATCAAATGCCGCTTGGAAGTCCAGGCCATCCAGCTCTGGGAAGGAGTCGCCAGAGTTAAACACTATGCCTTTTTCTGTGTAGGCTTCTTCGCTGATATCCAGCTCGCCGTCAACAGGCTTGATCACGCCCTCAATAGGCAGACCATACTTAGTGGCAAATTCGTAGTCGCGCTGATCGTGACCCGGTACTGACATCACGGCGCCTGTGCCATAGTTCATCAGTACGAAGTTGGCGGCCCAGATAGGCACTAGCTTACCAGTGAGCGGATGAATCGCCTTAAGGCCAGTATCGACACCTTTCTTCTCCATGGCGGCCATGGCAGCTTCTGTGGTGTCGGCGTTCTTGCACTCTTCGATAAAGTCGGCCAGTACAGGGTTGTTTGCCGCTGCTTGCTCAGCTAACGGATGACCCGCGGCGATCGCCACATAGGTCACGCCCATTACAGTGTCGGGACGAGTGGTGTAGATGTCGAAGCTCTGATCGCTACCTTCAACCTGGAACGTCATCTCGATACCTTCGCTGCGGCCAATCCAGTTGCGCTGCATGGTCTTGACCTGCTCAGGCCATTCGTCCAGTTGGTCGATATCGTTTAGCAGTTCTTCGGCGTAGTCGGTGATCTTAATGAACCACTGAGGGATCTCTTTTTGCACCACTTGAGTGTCACAGCGCCAGCAGCAACCATCTTGAACCTGTTCGTTGGCCAGCACGGTTTCATCGTTTGGACACCAGTTGACCGAGGCAGTCTTCTTGTAGACCAGGCCCTTCTCGTAAAGCTTAGTGAAGAACCACTGTTCCCAACGGTAATATTCTGGGGTGCAGGTGGCGATCTCACGACTCCAGTCGTAGCCAAAACCCAGCATCTTGAGCTGGTTTTTCATGTAGTCGATGTTTTCATAGGTCCAAGGCGCTGGGGCGGTCTTGTTGTTGATTGCTGCGTTCTCAGCAGGTAGACCGAAAGAGTCCCAACCTATGGGTTGTAATACGTTTTTTCCTTGCAGGCGCTGGTAACGCGCAACGACATCGCCTATGGTGTAGTTACGGACATGGCCCATATGCAGTCGGCCTGAAGGGTATGGAAACATAGAGAGGCAGTAAAACTTCTCTTTGCTTTCGTCCTCGGTAACTTCAAATGTTTTAGTGTCTTGCCAGTGCTGCTGCACCTTAGCTTCAATCTCTGAAGGTAGATATTGCTCTTGCATTGATGATTCCCGGCCATGCCGCTTATTTATTTGATCTTGCGCATCTTGCGCGCGAGTTAGATCTGCATAGAATAAACTAGAAGTGAGTCATTAAAAAGGTTCGCATGAAGGAGTATTGAACATGAGCAAAAGAAGTACCGAGTTGCTATCGTTATACGAGGCCCTGTTTGATCAGGTGAAATCGGATTTCTCTGAAGATAACTCAATGACTGCAAAGGAATTATATAAAGTCGTTACTGCGAGCAAGGAGTTCTTGCGACTCAAGAAGCAGGCCAAGGAAGAGGAGCTTGCCTTGGTGGAAGAATTTTTAAAGCGTGATATCGGCAGCTTCCTTGCTGAGAAAAACGCTAAAGATCTCAGCCACAGTCCTACCGTTATCGCCGCCGAGAATACCTTGTGGCACTGGTTGAGTGAGATCACTGACAGGAGCCAGGTTGAGTGGCATGAGGTGACCCAAGACTTCAAACATCACGGTTATTACCAAAGTGGTGAGATTGTGGGTCAGGGCACTATGGTCTGCACAGACTGCGGTCATGAGATGCGCATCGAGTTTCCTGGTGTGATCCCTGAGTGTCCCGAGTGCGATGGCAGCCAGTTTACCCGTGAGGCTCTCGCTCCCTAAATAGGAGCTTCTTAAATAGGAGCTTCTTAAATACTAGCCCTTAACTAGGTGCCGATAGAGATTGCCAGTGTTATTAAAAAAATCCCCGCTAAGGCGGGGATTTTTGTTTGTTATGGGCTTACTTATTTAAGTTGCAGGCGTCTTATCACGGCGCCAATTAACACTAGAGTGCACAGAAGCAGAAGCGGCGTCTGACCCCATCGGGCAAATCCTGTCATCCCTGCCACGAGCGGCACCTCAGCCTTAAGTACTCCGGTTTCAAACTGGGGCAAACTATGGGTTATCTTGCCTTGGGTATCGACGATTGCCGTGACCCCGTTATTAGTGGCCCTTAGCAAAGGTCTACCTAATTCGATGGCGCGCATCTGGGCGATCTGCATATGTTGCAAGGGGCCATTGGAGCGGCCAAACCAGGCATCGTTTGAGACGGTAAGCAGGAGCTCTGTCCCTGCGTTGACGTTGGCTCTGAGCTGCTCGGGGAAGGCGATTTCATAGCAGATGGCAGGTGCTATCTGATGTCCCACAGCGTTCAGGTTCGGCTGCTTGTAATCGCCTCTGGCGAAAGAGGACATGGGCAGGTTAAAGAAGGGCGCCAGTGGCCTAAGTAGATCTTCAAGGGGCACAAACTCGCCGATGGGGAGCAGATGATGCTTGCGGAATTCGTTATTGCCATCGCCGCTATAATCGGCGCTTTTCTGTTGTTGCTGCTGGTGGTTGCCTAGGACAATCAGCGAGTTATAGAAGCTATTTTGCTGCTTGCTGATAATGCCAGTGATGATGGCACTATCGTTCAGGCCCGCAACCTTGTTAGCGTTATCGAGAAACTCTTCGACCATATATTCGGGCGCAGGGATCGCCGCCTCTGGCCAGATAAACAGATCTGTGTCTGCCAGCGAAGGTCGTGAAAGATCCATATATTTCAGCATGGTTGGCCAAAGCGCTTCTGGCTGCCACTTCATGCTTTGGGCGATATTGCCTTGCACTAGGGCGACTTTCACCGATTTACCCGTAGGCGTAATGCCAGACCAGTGACCGCTGGCATAACTGCCGCTACCGGCAAGGATTGAGATGAGGATGAGGGGTATAAACCTGACTGCGAGTTTGTGACCCGGCCTAGCCGCGATAACCAGAGCACCAGAGAGCATCACCAGCAATAAGCTCAGGCCTAATGCGCCTATGTTACTGGCCAGTGGCGCCAATGGACCACTGGTTTGACTGTATCCTGCCCAGATCCAGGGGAACCCGGTCAGCACCCAGCCTCTGGCCCATTCCATTAACACCCAAGAGGCGGGAAAGATGGCAAGATAGCGTAACCAATATGAATGAGGGGATAACTTGGCGCTGAGATAACCGGCAAGCGCGGGGTAGAGCGCCAAGTAGAGCGCCAACATTGCCATCAGACCGAGGGAGGCAATAAGTGGGAGACCACCGTAGACGTCCATGCTGACATGGACCCAACTGATGCCGATAGAGAAACAGCCAAAACCAAAACTTAGCCAGTAGCCAAATGCCTGTTTAGGGGCAAGTGAATGACTGTGACCGAGGGCGAAGGCAAGTGCCAGCAGGTAGATGGGCCAGTAACCATAAGGGGCGAAGGCCAGTGTGGTACTGGCACCCGCCAGATAGGCGAGTACCAGCCGTATTACAGGATGATGGGCAATTGCCCTAAGTCGTAGCAGCATTATAGCCTCATCAAGGGACTGAAAAGTTAAGCGTTTTCTTCTTCAGTCTGGGGATCGGGGAGCTTGACCCTAAGCTGAACCAGTCTGCGGGTATCGGCGCTAATCACCTTAAATTCAATGTCATCTATGGTGATCTTTTCGTTACGCTCGGGCAGGTGGCCAAAGGCATGGGAAACCAGGCCGCCGACGGTATCAAACTCTTCGTCACTAAACTGAGTGCCGAAGGTTTCATTGAAATCGTCGATGGGGGTGAGCGCCTTAACCATATAGAGTTGTTTGCCGACCTTGCGGATCTCTGTCTCCTCGGCTGAGTCATGATCGAATTCATCTTCGATTTCACCGACGATCTCTTCGAGAATATCTTCGATGGTGACCAGGCCTGATACTCCGCCGTATTCATCGACTACGATGGCCATATGATAACGCTGAGAACGAAACTCCTTGAGGAGGACGTCGACGCGCTTGCTTTCTGGCACAACGACCGCTGGGCGGATCACCTGTTCGAGGGAAAAGGGCTCGTCGTTATTTTTAAAGCCGTACTGCAGTAAATCTTTAGCCAGCAGTATGCCTTCGATATGATCTTTATCTTCATTGACCACGGGGAAGCGGGAATGTGCCGAGCTGATAACGGTCGACAGCAGCTCCTCTACCGTGTTGTCTATTTTTAGCGCCACAATTTGTGCTCGTGGGATCATGATGTCACGCACGCGCAGATCGGAGACTTCTAAAACACCTTTAATCATTTCGCGCGTGTCTTCGCTGATCACTTCTCTTTGTTCAGCGTCGTGGATCACCTCCACTAACTCGTCGCGACTTTGTGGTTCGCCCTGGAATAACTGACTTACTTTTTCTAACCAGCCCTTCTTATGGGCGTTGGTACTCGGTGGGTTATCGTCACTCATAGTATTTACCTGACCAAAAAGGTCGATTATTGCTCCTTGTAAGGATTGGGAAACCCCAAGCTTTCAATAAGTTGAGTCTCTAAAGACTCCATCTCTTCTGCTTCGCTATCAATGATATGATCATACCCTAGCAGATGCAGACAACCATGTACAACCATGTGAGCCCAGTGGGCTTCGAGGCTTTTTGCTTGCGCTTTTGCCTCCTGTTCAACCACAGGCACACAGATGACTAAGTCGCCAAGTAGTGGCAGTTCGACCTCTGGTGGAGACTCGAACGGGAATGATAGCACATTTGTCGGCTTGTCTTTGCCTCTATAGGTATGATTTAACTGCTGACTTTCAGCCTCATCCACCAAGCGAATAGTCAGCTCGGCTTCTGGCATAGTATTGCCAAGAGCGAGGCGTACCCAAGACTCAAACTGCGCCTGAGTCGGTACCTCGCTCGCCTCTGTGGCGAGTTGTAGATCCAGATTAAGGATTAAGGGGGTATCAGGCGTCATGGTGCTTTGGTTCCTCAGCCCTAAATTGGCTCTCACGCTTGGCCTTTTCGCTGGCCACCTTCTGTTCGTGAACCTCATAGGCTTCGACGATACGGGCCACCACAGGGTGACGTACCACATCCTTGGCCTGGAAGAAGTTAAAGCTCACTTCATCGACTTCGCTCAATACCTCGATAGCATGGCGTAGGCCTGACTTTTGATGCTTAGGTAGGTCAATTTGCGTGATATCGCCTGTGATCACCGCGCGGGAGTTAAAACCGATACGGGTAAGGAACATCTTCATCTGCTCTACCGTAGTGTTTTGGCTCTCATCTAAGATGATAAAGGCATCGTTAAGGGTGCGGCCACGCATGTAGGCCAGTGGCGCAACTTCAATCACGCTGCGCTCAATTAAGCGCTCCACCTTTTCGAAGCCCATCATCTCAAATAGGGCGTCGTATAAGGGACGCAGATAGGGGTCGACCTTTTGGCTGAGATCGCCAGGCAGGAAACCCAGCTTCTCGCCCGCTTCAACTGCCGGGCGGGTTAGCAAGATGCGTCTCACTTCCTGACGCTCCAAGGCATCGACCGCCGCAGCGACCGCCAGGTAAGTCTTACCTGTACCAGCAGGACCGATACCGAAGCTGATGTCGTGGCGCACAATATTGGCCACATATTCACTTTGATTCGGGTTGCGGGGCTTGATCACGCCACGCTTGGTCTTGATATAGAGTTCTTTATCGTCGCGGGGCGCTTCGGCTTCCAGGGCTATCGCTTCCTGAATCGCCATATGCACCTTATCGGGTTCCAGATCTGGGGTGCTGCCGCGTACCGGTTGTGTCTCGATATAGAGTTCTTTGAGCAGATTATTGACCGTTAGACAGTTACGCGCCTGACCGACAATTTGAAAGTGGTTGTTGCGGTAGTTGATCTCTACACCGATGCGGCGCTCGAGTTGTTTGATATTGTCATCAAAGGGACCGCATAGTGACGCGAGTCGACGGGTATCAGAAGGCTCTAGATACAGATTGAGCGTAGTGAGTTTGTTTGACAAAAATAGCTCCAGTTGCAGATTGTCGTTAAAGCATATCTCGTGAGGCCTAACCTCAACAGACTATAGAGACAGTTTACGAGGCATTAAGTTTAATTGCTAACGCTATTTGTTTGAAGTTATACGCTCGGTAAGTCAGCGTAGCGCCAACCACAAAGCGCCAGCAATAAAAAAGCGACCCGATTAAGGTCGCTTCTTCTCTGATGTCAGCTTATAACTGTTACGGGATAAACTGAGTCACGCCGAGGTCGTCATCTTTCTTGTGCTTGGCCAAGATATCAGATGGGCGCAGGTCGCGGCGCAAATCCATCTCATCTTCGCCGCGAATGAACTTGCCACGCAGTGAGTTGGTAAACACGTCGACAATCTCAACATCGACGAAGCTGCCAATATGTTTAGGGTCAGCCTCGAAGTTGACCACGCGGTTGTTTTCGGTGCGGCCGCGCAGCTCCATCGGGTTTTTCACCGAAGGGCCTTCTACCAAAATACGCTGCACTGTGCCGAGCATCTGACGGCTGTAGCGCATTGCCTGCTGGGTGATCCTGTCTTGCAAGATCGCCAGACGTTCCTTCTTCTCTTCCAGCGACACATCATCGGGTAGATCCGCTGCCGGTGTACCCGGACGCGCACTGTAGATGAAGCTGAAGCTGTGATCGAATTGCACATCTTCAATCAGCTTCATGGTATCGGCGAAGTCTTGCTTAGACTCGCCTGGGAAGCCGATGATAAAGTCAGAGCTGATCTGGATATCGGGTCTTGCCTTACGCAGACGGCGAATGATCGACTTGTATTCGATCGCCATATGGCCACGTTTCATCTGGGTGAGAATGAGATCCGAACCCGACTGCACCGGCAGGTGCAGGAAGCTCACCAATTCAGGCGTATCCTCATACACATCAATGATGTCTTGGGTAAACTCGATCGGGTGGCTGGTGGTGAAACGAATACGATCGATACCATCGATGGCGGCCACATAACGCAGCAGCTCGGCGAAGGTACAGATATCGTCATCATGGGTTGCACCGCGATAGGCGTTGACGTTCTGGCCTAGCAGGTTCACTTCGCGCACGCCTTGCTCGGCAAGCTGGGCGATCTCAAGGATCACATCGTCCACCGGACGACTCACCTCTTCACCGCGGGTATAAGGCACCACGCAGAAAGAGCAATATTTGCTACAGCCTTCCATGATGGAGACGAAGGCGCTTGGGCCTTCGGCGCGCGGCTCAGGCAGACGGTCGAACTTTTCGATTTCGGGGAAGCTGACGTCGATAACCGCCTTGCCACCTTGTTGGATCTGCTCGATCATCTCAGGCAAGCGGTGCAGCGTCTGTGGACCGAAGATCAGGTCGACACACTGGGCTCTGTCTTTGATCGCCTTACCTTCTTGAGACGCCACGCAGCCACCTACACCTATGATCAGGTTAGGGTTCTTATCTTTTAGCGTCTTCCAGCGCCCCAGCTGGTGAAAGACTTTTTCCTGTGCTTTTTCGCGAATCGAACAGGTATTTAGCAGTAGGACATCTGCCTCTTCTGCCTCTTCGGTCAAGGTATAGCCTTGATATTCGTCGAGTAGGTCGGCCATCTTTGATGAGTCATACTCATTCATCTGACAGCCCCAGGTTTTAATGTGGAGTTTCTTACTCATCAGTTTTGCGCCGTTGTTGCAACTACTGGGAAAAATAGCGCGACATTTTACCCTCTGAGCACTCCGCTGGCTAGCTTTTGCGCGTCATAAGCGTGAATTTACTCTGCGCGCGCCTTTTGCTCAGCCGGGAAATCGACTAGCGCGACCTGTCTTGGCGTGTCCTGTGCAAAAAATGCTTCGGCCATCGCCTGGCTGCTGTTTTTAGCTTGTCGTTGTATGCTTGTTCGGATCTCGGCTCTATAATGGCTCATTAATTCAATCGTATATTGATATAGGGCATAATCGAGCGAGTTACGATAGGTTACAGTCATCGTCTCCATTTGGGAGGTGACGCTAGCACCAGCCAGGTTAGATAACAGGGCTGATGCGGTGAATACACTAGCTATCATTAACTTTTTCATCGGACACTCCATGACACTCAGTAAGTGGTAAAGATTGCTTTGAGGTGAGAGTGTAGGGGGCAAAGCTCAGGCTTGCGCCCTGGCTTTGTAACTGCGTGTGAGCAGTAGCCGTGCTGGTAACATTTATATACGCAATCCGCCCAAGTGACATATTTGGTAATAAAAGAAGTAGGGAGTCGAACTCAAGGTGAGTCAGAACCAGCGCAAGACCTTAGTAAAAGATGTCGTCGTCATTGGCGGCGGTATGGTGGGGGCGGCAACCGCCCTTGGCTTGGCGCAGCTTGGCCTGTCTGTAGCTGTGGTTGAGGCCTATGCGCCGCAGGCTTATGACAGTGAACAGGCTTTAGATCTTAGGGTTTCGGCGATCAGTGTGGCGTCAGAGCAGTTGCTTGAGCGTCTAGGGGCCCTAGCGTCGCTTGGCGAGATGCGGCAGGTCGCCTACAAAGGGCTGGAAACCTGGGAGCTCGATGCTTGTATCACCCAATTTCATAGCGACCAGATTGGCGCCTCTCACCTGGGTCATATCGTCGAGAACCGTCTGGTGCAACTAGCCTTGTGGCAGCAATTTGAGCAACATGAGCAGTTAAGTTTGCTTTGTCCGGCTAAGGTGAGTCAATTCGAGCGCATGGATGAAGGCGTTCGGGTCAAACTAGAGGATGGCAGCGAGATAGAGACCCGCCTATTAATCGGCGCCGATGGTGCCAACTCTCAGGTGCGTCAGTGGGCGGGTATTGGCGTTACTGGGTGGGACTATGGCCAGTCGGCTATGCTGATTAATATCGCCACAGCGCAAGAAGAGCAGGATGTCACCTGGCAACAGTTCACCCCGAAAGGGCCAAGATCTTTACTGCCGCTACCGGGCAAACATGCCTCCTTAGTGTGGTATGACGATGCCAGTCGTATCGCTCAGCTACAAAGTCTGAGTAATCAGGCGCTCTTTGAGCAGATAGATGCTCACTTTCCTAAACGCCTGTCGCGGGAGTTTAAGGTGCTCTCGAAGGGCAGCTTTAAGCTGACCCGACGTCATGTTCAGCGTTACTATGATGATCATCTGGTGATCTTGGGTGATGCCGCTCACACCATTAATCCGCTAGCCGGTCAAGGGGTTAACCTGGGCTTTAAGGATGTCAGCGCCCTTATCGACACTTTTGCCGATGCCATTGCCAATCATAAATGCTGGTGGGATAGGGCAGTGCTCAAGAGTTACCAATGTAAACGCTATAGCGACAACCAGCTGATGATGACCACCATGGATCTCTTCTACGCAGGTTTTAGCAACAATCTGTTGCCATTAAAAGTGCTACGAAACGGCGCCCTCAAACTTGCCAATATGGACGGTCCCATCAAGCAGAAAGTGCTCAAGTACGCCTTGGGGCTTTAGGTGTTCAGATCAGGGTTTCTCTAATAAAGCAGACTTTGGGGGGCGTTTAGCCTCCTTATTCTCTGGGCTCGGGATAAATTTGTTGCTGGCTCGATTGAGTGCTAAAATGCCGCGTTTTTTATTGGCACTTGCGAGATGGACTAGAGTGAGATGAGCAACATAAAGCTGATTGTCGGGTTAGCTAACCCGGGCGATAAATATGAGCAGACTCGGCACAACGCAGGTGCATGGTATGTCAACGAGCTAGCGCGAGTGTGTGGCGTGAGTTTAGTTGCCGACAGCAAATACTATGGCCTTACCGCCAGAGCCACCCTCTATGGTAAAGATGTACGCCTGCTGATCCCGACCACCTTTATGAACCTTAGCGGTAAGTCGGTAGCGGCCTTGGCGAATTTCTTTCGCATCGAACCCGAGGAGATCTTGGTGGCCCATGATGAACTGGACATGCCGCCGGGTGTGGCTAAGTTTAAGCTGGGCGGTGGGCATGGGGGGCATAATGGCCTCAAGGATATCATCGCCAAGCTGGCGAATAACAAGGGCTTTTATCGATTACGTATCGGTATCGGTCATCCAGGGGACAAGAGCTTGGTTAGCAACTATGTGCTGGGCAAGGCGCCACAAACCGAACAGCGCCTCATCGAAGAGGTGGTTGACGAGGCGGTGCGGGCGACTGAGATCCTCTTTAAAGAAGATATGAGTAAGGCGATGCACAGGTTGCACTCTTACAAGGCAGGTTAATGCCAATCGTACTAAATAACTGAGCTTTCTAACTTGTTAAAACGCTCGATAACTGTGTTTTTCAGTGCTATGACTGATCACTTATTTATTGTGATTGGTAGAGCCAAGAATTCGGCAGTGAACAGCTTCATTATCGCTTAGGCGATAAGATTAATTGAATAAAGGTAAATATATGGGTTTTAAATGTGGCATCGTCGGCCTACCAAACGTAGGTAAATCGACACTGTTCAACGCCTTAACTAAGGCGGGTATCGAAGCGTCTAACTTCCCGTTTTGTACGATCGAACCTAACACGGGTGTAGTGCCTGTGCCCGATCCACGTTTGGAGGCCCTGGCGGAGATCGTTAATCCTGAGCGTGTATTGCCAACCACCATGGAATTTGTCGACATCGCTGGCTTAGTTGCTGGCGCCTCGAAAGGGGAAGGTCTGGGCAACAAGTTCCTGGCAAACATTCGTGAAACCGATGCGATTGGTCACGTGGTACGTTGTTTCGAAGATGACAATATCGTGCACGTTGCTAACAAGGTGTCGCCAGCCAGCGACATCGAAGTGATCAACACTGAATTAGCGCTGGCCGACTTAGATTCTTGCGAGCGTGCTATTTTACGTCAGCAAAAGCGCGCCAAAGGCGGTGACAAAGACGCTAAGTTTGAGGTAAGTGTCCTTGAAAAGATGCGCCCTGTGTTAGATGAAGGGCATATGCTGCGCTCTATGGATCTGACCAAGGAAGAGCTGGCGGCAGTTAACTATCTTAACTTCCTGACGCTGAAGCCGACCATGTATATCGCCAACGTTGCCGAAGATGGATTTGAAAACAATCCGCACCTGGATGTGGTACGTGAGATCGCCTCGAAAGAGAATGCGGTTGTGGTTGCTGTGTGCGCCGCCATCGAATCTGAGTTGGCCGAAATGGATCCAGATGATCGCGACGAGTTCATGGCCGATCTTGGTTTGGAAGAGCCTGGTCTTGACCGCGTGATCCGCGCCGGTTACCAGTTGCTGGACCTACATACCTACTTTACTGCGGGTGTGAAAGAGGTTCGAGCTTGGACTGTGCCTGTGGGCGCCTGTGCACCACAAGCGGCTGGCGTGATCCACACTGACTTCGAACGTGGCTTTATTCGTGCTCAAGTCATGTCTTATGATGACTTTATCGCCTATAAGGGTGAGGCCGGCGCCAAAGAAGCGGGTAAACTGCGTGTCGAAGGTAAGACCTATGTGGTTAAAGATGGCGATGTGATGCATTTCCTCTTTAATGTCTAGCATCTAGCGCCGAGTTCGGCGCCCTAGAAGTAGATGACATAAAGGCGGCTCGGTAGTGATATCGGGCCGTTTTTGTTTTAACAAAGGGGCAAAATAGGCGCAAATCTTCGCTTTTAAGGGGGAAATTGCATAAGGCCTGGCCACTTTGGTGAGTTTATAGGCGAACGGCTTAGATAGTTTAAATTAGCGAAAAAAAGCTGTTGACCTGCCTACGCTGAATAAGCATAATACGCCCCGTTCCTCAGCAAGAGGGGCGCGAAATATTGATGGCTATGTAGCTCAGCTGGTTAGAGCACAGCACTCATAATGCTGGGGTCGCAGGTTCAAGTCCCGCCATAGCTACCATCTCTTCAGGATGTAAAATTGAAAGTGTGGCAGGGATTGAGTCCCGACTATATATGGCCACCATCTGTTCAAGATGTAAAACTAGAAGCAGTGCGGGAGTGGTGGAATTGGTAGACACGCCAGATTTAGGTTCTGGTGCCGCAAGGTGTGAGAGTTCAAGTCTCTCCTCCCGTACCATTTATTTTTGACTAGAGGTTGTCTACTTTTAGTCTTAAGCAAGATTGATTGGGGTATCGCCAAGCGGTAAGGCACCGGGTTTTGATCTCGGCATTCCCAGGTTCGAATCCTGGTACCCCAGCCATATTCTTTCTCGCTTACAATGTTTTTGGGGTATCGCCAAGCGGTAAGGCACCGGGTTTTGATCTCGGCATTCCCAGGTTCGAATCCTGGTACCCCAGCCATTTATCAATAAGATAAATGTGGCTATGTAGCTCAGCTGGTTAGAGCACAGCACTCATAATGCTGGGGTCGCAGGTTCAAGTCCCGCCATAGCTACCATCTTTTCAGGATGTAAAATTGAAAGTGTGGCAGGGATTGAGTCCCGACTATATATGGCCACCATCTGTTCAAGATGTAAAACTAGAAGCAGTGCGGGAGTGGTGGAATTGGTAGACACGCCAGATTTAGGTTCTGGTGCCGCAAGGTGTGAGAGTTCAAGTCTCTCCTCCCGTACCATTATTTTTAGGTTATAGGTTTAGCCTGTAATCTGAGCCAAGCTTGTTGGGGTATCGCCAAGCGGTAAGGCACCGGGTTTTGATCTCGGCATTCCCAGGTTCGAATCCTGGTACCCCAGCCATTTATCAATAAGATAAATGTGGCTATGTAGCTCAGCTGGTTAGAGCACAGCACTCATAATGCTGGGGTCGCAGGTTCAAGTCCCGCCATAGCTACCATCTTATTCTAGGTAAATCCGCCGTTATCGGCGCCATCTGCTCGAGATGTAAAACTTGAGGTTTGCTAGTTAGTTGAGCCCTTAGTAGTTCAGACATATGACTAGAATCTTTATCAGGATGTAAAACTAGATGCAGTGCGGGAGTGGTGGAATTGGTAGACACGCCAGATTTAGGTTCTGGTGCCGCAAGGTGTGAGAGTTCAAGTCTCTCCTCCCGTACCATTATTTTTAGGTTATAGGTTTAGCCTGTAATCTGAGCCAAGCTTGTTGGGGTATCGCCAAGCGGTAAGGCACCGGGTTTTGATCTCGGCATTCCCAGGTTCGAATCCTGGTACCCCAGCCATTTTTATCTAGCTTAAGATGTAAAACTAAGCCATCTGATCAGATGTAAATCGATGCGGGAGTGGTGGAATTGGTAGACACGCCAGATTTAGGTTCTGGTGCCGCAAGGTGTGAGAGTTCAAGTCTCTCCTCCCGTACCATTATTTTTAGGTTATAGGTTTAGCCTGTAATCTGAGCCAAGCTTGTTGGGGTATCGCCAAGCGGTAAGGCACCGGGTTTTGATCTCGGCATTCCCAGGTTCGAATCCTGGTACCCCAGCCATTTTTATCTAGCTTAAGATGTAAAACTAAGCCATCTGATCAGATGTAAATCGATGCGGGAGTGGTGGAATTGGTAGACACGCCAGATTTAGGTTCTGGTGCCGCAAGGTGTGAGAGTTCAAGTCTCTCCTCCCGTACCATTATTTTGATACAAAAAAGCCTGTCCAAGTGACAGGCTTTTTTGTGTCTAAAATTTAAAGGGATGTTGAGGACTTCTGAAATTAAGATATATCAATCAGTATGAAGCTGTAATTACTCTGTGGTCGTTTAGCGCTTTTAATGCAAGCTCATTCAATGCACTTCTGCTTTGGTATCCGCAGTAATAACTCAATGTGTTGACCTATCTCCAGATGACCCCCATCTATCGTCGTTAGATGCTCTCTGCGTTACCCTAGCGCTTCCTTAATCCCTCTATGCAACATCTTACCTATAGCGGGGGAGTGAGAAATACATTAGGTATGTAAACTGAATGAATACCCTATTGATTGTTACAGGCGATTTGAATAACTGAACTAGATTCAAGTTAGTTAATACAGTAAAGGAAGCGCTAAAACTCGCCTGTTAGATGTGTTGTTGTCTGCTTACTTCAGCGAAGAATGCTCTTAAAATTACGTCATTACATGCTGTGCTCAGAGTCAGGAGCGATACACTCTTCTTGAGTGACGGTATTAAATTATCGGTGGGATAATTGCAAACAGGTTTTAAATCCTAGTGCTTGGTAACAAATCACCTTTTTGTTAACTTTTGTTAGCCGTTTTAGTGCTAACAATCACGCTTTTTTTGTCTGGGTTAACATTTTCACAGCTGGGATGAGTGGTTTTTTTTAACATGTACCGGCTTGATTGTTAACAATTTGGCCTTTGTTTGTGCTGTATTTCTCGTTGAGTAATTTGTTCTAAAATGCAACCGAGACCGTCACACTTTTATTGCACTCGGTTAGTTACATTTCGCTTGCCTCAATAAAGAGGGCTAAATAAAAAAGTGAGTTGAACAGATGATGAAACGAGTTGATATAAAAGTTACTGCTTTAGCAGCCTTCATCGGGCTGGCTTTGACGGGTTGTTCTGGAGATGATGGACAAAATGGTAAAGATGGTGCACCAGGTGCTCCAGGTCAACCAGGGTTCCCTGTTGCAACGGATGCTAAAGCATTTACGGTAGCGGTAGATAAGATAGTCGTTGGAACACAGTCTGACATTACGTTCACCGTGACCAACGAAAAAGACCTTCCTGTTGTTGGTTTAGAAAAGTTTGGTTTTATACTCTCTGGCCTTGAGGAAGGCACTGAAGGAGATGCTAACAACTGGAAGCTGCTTAGCTCAGAAGCATGTCCCGCCAGCAAGTACGCTAAGTGTGGTAGTTTGGTAGATAATCAAGACGGAACGTATACCTATAGCTTTGAAAAAGACGTTACTGCAGAAACTGCCTTTACCATTTCCGATGAAAAGACACTAAGACTAGTGGTAAGAACCGGTGGCGAAGCCGTTGGTGCAACAGAGTTAAGCTATGCCAATATGCATTATGACTTTAGAGGCCAAGGTTTAGAGCCACTATATACCAAGAATGTGGTCAACAACCAAAACTGTGTAAGTTGTCATGACGGCTTTACTATTCATGGTGGTAAATACACTGAAGTAGAAACTTGTGCTTCTTGCCATGCTGACAACAAAGTCAGTGATATCAGCAAAGTATTTCCAATGTTAGCGCATGAAGTTCATATCGGTGTGATCTCTGCGCCTGTTGGTGGTTGTGATAATTGTCACTCTCAAAATGAGCAAGCCACTGACTTTGCAAATTGGAAAAACGTTCCAACCCAAGAAACTTGTATTACTTGTCATAGTGACGTCAATTTCAAGGAAGGCATTGGTCATTGGCCATATCAGGACAATGCACAATGTGCTAACTGCCATACCTCAGAGACTCTTGAGATGGTGCATTTGTCTACCTACAAGGGCCAGAACGAGCGTCGCGAAAACCTTCATCTGACTGTGACCGACGCTAGAATGGTTGATGCTCCAGAAGCCAAAGCCAACATCGATGCTAACTTAGATACCGATAAGACTGGCTATGTGCAATTAACTGTCGACATCTTAGATAAAGATGGCAATAGCCGTAATGAGCAGTTGGATCTGGTTAAGTATATGTACTACGCCGAGTTCTATATCAACTGGGGTGGGCAAGATATGGGCATGGAGCGTGGCAAGGTTCTGCGGGTTCACACTAATAAAGAGAACTTCCCTGGTTACGTAGACGAGCCAATCGTACTTAACTATGAAAATGGAAAGACAACGTTTGAGATAGGCCCATTTGACCTTGAAGATGATTTCGACGGCGACCTTAACGCTAGCTACGGTATGGTGACGCCGCGGATCTGGTTCTGTATCGACAAAGATGGTGAAACCATTCAGGACTGTGATGGTAAGACTGATTGGAGTAACGGCGCTGCGGGTTACAACTGGCAACACTTCTTCAATAAGCAAGGGTTGCTTGAAGAGCGCCCACGTCGCCAGATTGTTACCAATGAGCTTTGTGGGGACTGTCATGGTACGACTACCTCAGGAGAAGGTTTCGTGCAAATGACGCTTAACTGTCGTAGCTGCCATTCTGTGGTTAAGAACGATAGTACTTACTTTGGGACCACCTGCGCTTCAGGTTCAGTTGACTCCGATGGCGACGGTGTTTTAGACCCAATGATTATGATGAAGAATTTGATGCCACGCGGTGAACGTGATTGGACCACTGCATCGAATGCTGCTGAAGAATGTGTAGCTTGTCATAACGCCAACAATATGCCGACCCAGGTCATCCGAAATTCACAGACGAAGCAAGGTGATGATGATTACGTTGAGCAGTTGACCATGAGCCACCCCGATCAGAAGGTATGGATTCATGCTATGCATGCTAATAACCGTGCTAATCAAAGTGGTGAAGGCTGGAGACGTAATGTCGAATACTCAGCAGATTTAGCAAACTGTGCCAAGTGTCATATTGGTGACAGCTTTGATGCTAAATATCTAATAGGGCGTAAGCCGTTAGCGCTTGACCTTGATTACATGGATACTTATGACGGTCTAGACCCTGCAAATGGTAAAGACACTAGCGGTAATAAACGTTATGCCGTCGATGCTGTTGCCGATGCTTTCGTATCGCCAACTGCGGCAGTGTGTTTAAGCTGTCACGGTAAACGTGCGGCCAAAGAGGGCGAAGATCGTCGTCAGGTGCGTAAAGATGTTGTGAGTCATATGAAACAAAATGGGGCACAGTTTGGTGTGGAGCTCGGTCAGTACACAGGCGAAGAGTCATGTGCTGTGTGTCATGATTTAAATAACCTCAAGGAATCACATAACCTGAAATAAAGTTTTCATCCTGCAATATTTTTGGCCCTAGCTTTTTGCTAGGGTCTTTTTTTACGGGGATCACAAATATTAACAAAGCGTCAATTGTTTAATTGGAACTCAGCATTATGTCAGATTTAGGATTAATAAAGTGCCGTAGAATACTGATTGGGGGCTGCTAAAAGTAGTAAGGGTTAGGTTGTGAAAATTACAGAATTTTTAATGATTGATTTAGATGCCAGAGAGTTAGTCGATACTAAACTTTCTACTCGTTGTGCATTATCGCTCTCTGAATTAGAAGTACTAAAAAGCTTAGTCAAGAATGTAGGTGAGGTGGTTAGTAAAGAGACTCTATATGCCGTCGGCTGGCCAGGCAGAGTCGTTGCGCCTTCATCATTGACTCAATGCATGAGTAGCTTAAGAAAAAAGTTGCATGGAAAAACAGACATTGAAATAAAAAATATCCCGCGTTACGGATACAGCTTGTGCATTATTGAGTCGGTAGAAGCAGTAACACCTGCATCGCCTGCTAATGTAAGTTCTCTAAGTAATCAAGAATCATATCATTCATTAACGGTTACGACTCGCGAGGGGAAGGCAAAAGCTTATCCGACCAAGAGTGTAAGCAGGCTTAAGTCCATGCTCTATCGTATTGTAGCAATTAGCCTTATTGCCGCGCTAATTATTGGGCTGCACTTTTCTGGTGGGTTAAAGCTTATAGTTAATCACCTTTCTTTACTTGCTGAACCCGAAGTGGCATCGATTACTGCAAAACCTTTTTTACTGGCTCAAAACCAATCCTTGTTACATACAGTGCAATTAGATGACCAAGCAAAAAGCATAGCTACAGAAAATGTGGGTGATAATTGGTTTAATTATGACAATATTTTCAACAATTCGAGTGAAAAACAGTTGTTTACATTTGAAAATGGCCGTTATGAATCGGTGGCATTATGTAACCAGTTTAACGGTAGTTGTATTGACAAACAGCCACTCAATTTAGTCAGTGCCGTGAATAACCTAACTCCACCACTCGATATCCAATGGTTAGCTGATACCAAGCTCAGAATGGAACAAGTGACTTACAACAATATCCTTTTAGATAAATTTTCACCCGCAGATAAGGGGCTAGTTGAAGATGTTTATAGAGCAGATGTTTATTACTATTCAGATAGTAAGAATGTGGTTCGTGCAGATGTTCGTTTATCAATGATATTTGATTCTGCAAACCGAGGTAAAATGGTTGCAGCTGCATGTATTACCGATGATATGTTGAAAGAGATCTCTATTCGCTATCAGTTTAGTGGTGAGTTTAAGGTGACGCAAAGTGAAGTCGATGGTAAAACTGTTCGCACTTTCCTTGTAGATGTAGAAGACCATTCATTTACTAGCCCACAACAGATATCAAAAGAGTCTGCAACCATCTATCGTGAGATCCGTAAGCATGTATTGAAAAACGAGCAAATGGTGTTAAGGCAGCTTTATCAAGATGATGATAGCGGTGTGTGGATGCTGCCGTTATGGGGTGAGACTATGGTATGGGCTCACAGAGAGCTGGTGTCACTCTAACGATAATCGAACCGAGTGATAATAATATTGATGTAATGAGCCTGTCCAAGTGACAGGCTTTTTTGTGTCTGTCCGTTAGGATCTCAAATCTCTCGCCTGTATCTGTTTCAGCTTACTTCAGAGTATCAAACGGTTCTTTTATCTGGCTCTGCTAGGGCGAATAGTCGGCTGCTGGTGGCTGCTAGCGCCTTGTGATAGCATGAGTTTTTTATCACAGGGAGTGAATACCTTGAGTCTTAAAACCTTACTCTGTGGCCTTAGCCTGCTGGCTCTAAGTCCACTTGTACTGGCCGAGCCCAGTGTCTTATCTATAAAGCAGAGCGTCAAACCAAAATCTTCAGATCGATATATTCGCGCCGTACATCAAGAGATAGAGACCCATAACATAGGGCTAGAAAAGATTCGCTACGCCATCTTGATGGGCATGCTCAATACCAAGGGCTTTGCCTGGGTGTACGATGGTGAGGGCGAGGGATATATCTTGGCGCGCTTCGACTATCGCGGCGACACTAACGTCATGCGTATCGAATACGATGAGTCTATGGTGCAGCTCAAGTATCAGGACGCGCTAGGAGATTATCAGTGCGCCAATCTCATCGATGGGATCTGCTATAAAAATGGTCGCGGCTATTACAACTACATTAAAAATCTTAGGGCCAGCATCGCCAGACAGCTGCAAATGCGTTAGGGAAGGATGAAGATGAAGAAGATAACATTTGGAATGCTATTAACGCTAAGTCTTATCAGCCCGCTACAGGCTGAGGGCCTGCACATCTATCAAGATCCCATTCCACTGGGCAGCTATGTGAGCGATTATGATGACATGCTCGATAAAGCCGTTGCCCGTAATCATTGGGTCTTTGAGCGCCAGGCAGACAAGCGTTTCGCTAGGCTTAACTACAAAACTTATTTGATCAATGTTGAACTGGTTGAAAGCGATAAGGGAATTGCCGTTACCTTGCTTGATGCCAAACGCGAAGGTTGCACTAAAAGTTGTGACGTCGACATGAAGAAGGTCACTGGCTGGTTAGTGAAACTGCGCCGTGCTATCGCCTATGAACTAACACTTCTGGTTCGTGACGACGCCCTGCGGCGCGCGGTTCACTAACCCATATATGTGATTATGATAGACACAAAAAAGCCACTCAATTGAGTGGCTTTTTTCGTTTACAGCACGCTTGCGATTAGTGCTTGAACATCGCAGAGATAGACTCTTCGTTGCTCACGCGGCGAATCGCTTCGGCCATCACGCTAGACATGGTCAGCTGAGTCACTTTATCCTGCGCAGCCATCTCTTCGCTCAGCGGGATAGTGTCGGTAACGATCACTTCATCGATCACAGACTCTGCGATGTTCTTAGCTGCGTTACCAGAGAATACTGGGTGAGTGGCGTAAGCGAATACGCGGTTAGCACCGTGTTCTTTAAGCGCTTCTGCAGCCTTACACAGGGTACCGCCGGTATCGATCATGTCGTCGACTATGATGCAGTCACGGCCTTGTACGTCACCTATGATGTGCATCACTTGGGCAACGTTTGCCTGTGGGCGACGCTTGTCGATGATAGCCAGATCTGAATCGTCCAGTAGCTTAGCGACGGCGCGGGCACGTACTACACCACCGATATCTGGTGAAACCACGACAGGGTTGTCCAGCTGCTTAGCTAACATATCTTCAAGCAGCACTGGGCTACCAAATACGTTATCTACAGGTACATCGAAGAAGCCCTGGATCTGCTCGGCGTGCAGGTCACAAGTCAGTACGCGGTCAACCCCAACGCTTGATAGGAAGTCGGCGACAACCTTAGCGGTAATAGGTACACGAGCACTACGAACACGACGGTCTTGACGTGCATAACCAAAGTAAGGAATAACCGCAGTAATACGGCCAGCAGATGCGCGACGTAACGCGTCTACCATAACGATAAGTTCCATCAGGTTATCGTTAGTAGGTGCACAAGTAGATTGAATGATAAACACATCCGCCCCACGTACATTTTCGTTAATCTGGACACTGATTTCACCGTCGCTGAAAACGCCAACCTCAGCGTCTCCGAGTTTACAAAATAGGCGATCTGCTATCTTCTTTGCGAGACTGGGTGTGGCGTTACCGGCAAATAGTTTAATGTCAGGCACTGTATGGACCTCAGGCGTATGCTTCATTGTAATGACCGAGATAAATGGCTTATCCCGCATGATCTTAGCGCTGCTCTAATCTCAGCACTAATGGTGATTTATTTGTCCCTTTGGCGATAAAACCGCGCAATTCTGCCGGCAACTGGGCAAAGACCTGCTCTGCTTGCTGGCGAGTGTCAAAGATACCGAATACACAAGCACCGGTTCCCGTCATTCTGGACGGCGCATATTCTATCAGCCACGCCAATGCTTTGGCAACTTGGGGGTATTGCTCGGCGACCCTCTGTTGGCAATCGTTGTGCCAGGCACTGCTCATTAAATCGTCCATCGACAACTTAGGTGTATCCCTTGGGAGTTGCGGATCGTTAAACACCTCGGCGGTGGAAACGTGTACATCAGGCGTCAGGATCAGGTACCAGTTTTCAGGGGCGTCGACTGGGATTAGCTTTTCCCCAACACCTTCGGCAAATGCGGCGAAACCATTAATAAAAACAGGGACATCAGCCCCAAGGGATAGACCTATTTGGGCCAGTTCTTCTTGGGGTAAATGGGTCTGCCACAGATGGTTCAAGGCGACCAGTGTGGTGGCCGCATCGGAAGAACCGCCACCAATACCGCCGCCCATAGGCAGTTTTTTATTCAGCCAGATCTCGGCGCCGAGGGGAGTACCTGTATACTCCTGCAGTGATTTTGCAGCTTTTAGAATTAAGTTATCGCTATTTGCGACAACTGCTTCCATCTCAGAATGGAGAGTAAGGGTTCCTTGCTCATTGATGGCAAAATCCAGATAGTCGCAGTAGTCAATAAACTGAAACAGGGTTTGTAGTTCATGGTAGCCATCAGGACGGCGACCGTTGACGTGAAGAAACAGGTTGAGTTTAGCTGGCGCCGGCCAGCCCTTAGAGAGGTTATTTGTCATCTGTCGATTCCGATTGCGCGTCGGTTATGCTGTGCGGTGTTAGAGCTTGCCATTGATTAACTTGCAGTTTCAGACGAATCTCATCTCGTTGTAACGTTAATAATCTGGGTACGTCTGCGCCGCTTTGTTGCTGCCAGCTGTTAAAGCTGACCTGCCAAGGGGTATTGTCTGTGTGGTTAAGCACTTCTTGTGGGCGGCCTTTCGCATCAAAGGTTATCACCTCATCTTGGGGCGAGATCTGGCCTGTGATCCACAGAGGTAGCGTGTCGACGGGGATAGACCAGCCTGTGAGACGCTTGAGCAAGCGCTCCGCCTCGGTATCCTGATAGATCTTGCCATCGAGGGCTAAGGTTGCCTGGTTTGGACGCTTGGTAAGTGTCATTACCGTGGTGCCTAACATAGTCGTCAGGGTAAGCTCGTCATTGGATTGAGTGTGAAACCAGTATAGGTTTGTGCTGAATTTGTCGTCTGGAGTACGAACGGCCAACTTACCTTGTAGTTCCCAGGCATGGGCCTGACTGGCATGTTCTACTTGGGTGGGGAGAAGACTAGTCGGCTGACGGGAAGCACAACCTGAGAGTGCCAACAGGACCAAGACTACACCGCTTATCGATATTTTTGTGAAGTAGTTCAAATTATTCGTCTATTGCTAAAATGACTGGTGCCTATGATACGAGGGCTGACATTAAATACCAATGACTAATCGTTAAATTTCCTGCCAGCCTAGGCTAGGGTTAGCAATGGCTAATTTTCCAGAGTGGAGCGCGAACTTGATTTAAGCCTGCAGGTTTAATAGAAAAAAGTTGTGACAAGCCAGATTATTGTTCGGTTTTGTTAAGCGTATTCTGTTTTTAGTTGATTCAATTGCGTAGAATGACTGCCATTAAGTGAGATGATTTCGGGCGAGTACCCCAGTAGTCATAAACTCCCAAGATTAACAGACCCTAGAGACCAGAAAGAGTCAGATGAGCCTTGTAGCAATCGGTATTAATCATAAAACAGCCACTGTAGACCTACGTGAAAAGGTAGCGTTTGCGCCTGATAAAATTCATGAAGCAATGAAGAGTCTTGCCAGTCGGACTAAGACAGGTGAGGCGGTGATCGTTTCTACCTGTAATCGCACCGAACTCTATTGCAACACGGGTGATGAGGCGGATGTGATCAGTTGGCTGGAATCTTATCATCAATTATCCCACGATGATGTCTTGCCATGCCTGTACAAGTATCAGGGGCAGGAAGTGGTACAACATCTGATGCGTGTCTCTGCCGGCCTGGATTCGCTCATTCTGGGCGAGCCGCAGATCTTAGGTCAGGTTAAACAGTCGTTTGTGAAAGCCAAAGAGGCTGGCACAGTGGCTGTGACCATGGACAGATTGTTTCAAAATACCTTCTCGGTTGCTAAGAAGGTGCGCACCGAGACTGAAATCGGTGCCGCGGCGGTTTCCGTTGCCTTTGCTGCTGTGAGCATGGCTAAACATATCTTCTCGGCGCTCAGTGCTACTAAGGTGCTACTGATTGGCGCCGGTGAGACCATAGAGCTGGTAGCACGTCATCTAAAAGACAATGGTGTCGATTCTATGATAGTCGCTAACCGCACCATTTCTCGCGCCGAGGCCATGTGCGAAGAGTTCGGCGCCACAGCAATTACGCTCGAACAGATACCAGATTTTCTCCCTAAGGCCGATATCGTGATATCCTCTACCGCCAGCCCATTACCTATACTGGGTAAAGGCATGGTAGAAAAAGCGCTTAAGCAGCGTCGTCATCAACCTATGTTATTGGTTGATATAGCAGTTCCTAGAGATATCGAGGCCGAAGTTGCCGATCTGGACGATGCCTTCTTATACACGGTTGACGATCTGCAAAGCATCATTGAACAGAATATGGCCTCCAGACGTGAGGCGGCCGAGAAAGCTGAATTAATTGTTGAAGAGGAATCTCATCAATTCATGGAATGGATTCGATCGTTAGAGTCGGTCGATAGCATTCGTGAATACCGAAGCCAGAGTATGGCGATCAAAGATGAGTTGGTTGAGCGAGCAATCAATAAATTGGCCCAGGGTGGTGATAGCGAACAGCTAATACTGGAACTGGCGAATAAGTTAACCAATAAGTTGATCCACGCGCCGACCCAAGCGCTCACCCAGGCGAGTCGCCGCGGTGACCTCAATACCATTGGACAATTAAGAGCAGCGCTCGGACTAGATAAAGACTAAGGTTAGCGTTGTAATGAAGGACAGTGTTATTCGCAAGCTCGAAGGCTTGCTTGAGCGTAATGAAGAAGTTTTGGCGCTGCTGAGTGATGCGGAAATCATCGCCGATCAGGAGCGTTTTCGCGCTCTGTCCAAAGAGTATGCTCAACTCGAAGATGTCGTCAAAAGCTTTCAAGCTTATCGTCAGGCTGAAGAGAACCTCGCCTCAGCGCAAGAGATGCTTGCCGAAGATGACGCCGATATGAAAGAGATGGCTCAGGAAGAGATCAAAGAAGCCAAGGCGACTCTGGAGACCTTGGAAAGTGAACTGCAGATCCTCTTGCTGCCTAAAGACCCTAAAGATGATAACAACGCCTTCCTTGAGATCCGTGCCGGTGCCGGTGGTGACGAGGCGGCAATCTTTGCGGGCGACCTTTTCCGCATGTACAGCCGTTACTGTGAAGCAAATCGTTGGCAGATGGAGATCATGAACGCCAACGAAGGCGAACATGGCGGCTTTAAAGAGATTATCGTCAAAGTCTCTGGCGACGGTGTTTACGGTAAGCTCAAGTTTGAGTCTGGCGGACATCGCGTGCAGCGTGTACCAGAAACAGAATCTCAAGGTCGCGTACATACCTCTGCCTGTACCGTAGTCGTGATGCCTGAGATCCCAGAAGCCGAAGCGATTGAGATCAATCCTGCTGATCTGAAGGTCGATACCTTCCGCGCCTCGGGCGCCGGTGGTCAGCATGTTAACAAGACAGATTCTGCTATTCGTATTACCCATATTCCATCGGGCATAGTCGTGGAATGTCAGGATCAACGCTCACAGCATAAAAACCGCGCCCAGGCCATGAGCGTCTTGGCGGCCCGTATTCAAGCTGTCGAAGATGAGAAGCGCCGTAGCGAAGAGGAATCGACTCGCCGTAACCTGGTGGCCAGTGGTGACCGTTCAGAGCGTGTGCGTACCTATAACTTCCCTCAAGGACGTGTGAGTGAGCACAGAATCAACCTTACCCTTTATCGCCTCAACGAGGTAATGGAAGGGGATCTCGATGCCATCCTAGGCCCCTTGATGCAGGAAAACCAAGCCGACATGTTAGCAGCCCTTTCCGAAGGCTAATCCTGCTTGCATTGCCGCTGGGTAATTAAGGAAATTCTTTGTTTCAAACGTTAGCACAGGCCCTTGAGTGGGCCTCGACTCGACTACAGGATGTGTCTGACAGTGCCAAGCTCGATGCTGAGGTGATGTTGCTGCATGTTATTCATAAGCAGCGCACTCATCTCTATACTTGGCCAGACGAACGCCTGACCAGCGAGCAGGTCACCGAATATAAGCAGATGGTCGCGCGTCGTCTGCTGGGAACCCCTATCGCACATATCGTCGGAGAGCGTGAGTTTTGGTCCTTGCCCTTCATGGTCAATCCCACCACGTTGATCCCGCGCCCAGATACTGAGATCTTGGTTGAAACCGCCCTTAACCTGCCGCTGGCCGATAACGCCAAAGTGTTGGATTTGGGCACGGGCACCGGGGCTATCGCTTTGTCGCTGGCCTTTGAGCGCAGTAACTGGCAGATCACCGCGGTCGATAAGGTACTCGAAGCTGTGGTGCTTGCCAAAGCCAACCGGGACAATCTTAAGCTGCCTCAGGTTGAGGTGCTGCAGAGTGATTGGTTTGATGCCATTACTCACTATGACTTTAACCTGATCGTCTCCAATCCGCCCTATATCGATGAGGAAGATGAGCATCTGTCTCAAGGGGATGTGAGGTTTGAACCCCACAGCGCCCTGACGGCGGGGGAACATGGCTATGCGGATCTCTTCCACATTGCCACGGCCGCCCGGGATTATTTGGCACCAGGCGGTTATCTGCTGCTTGAGCATGGCTTCGGCCAGGCGATCACTGTGCGTGATAAGATGATCGAACTGGGTTATGAGGCGGTGTCGACGGTGCGAGATTTTGGCAGTAACGACAGGTGTACCTTGGGTCGCTGGCCAAGATAGCCGTTGAGTGTCCTAAGTCCAAATCACAAGCGCCATGGGTTTACCCCGTGGCGTTTCTGTTTTTGCCTTAGGAAAAATAGTTGAGTTTTCATCTAGCTTGTTATCGGCGCAGTCGGTAGGCCATAATCTAGCAAGTAAAAAGGCAGCGGCGGGGACAATCGCCGTGACGTCGTGAGGAGAACTGCATGAAGATGATCGTTATGTTACTGGCCTTGTTGATCCTTGGTTTCTTATATTATCAGCAACTTGGCAAGCAACCACTGCTCAGCGAGCAGACTGAGGCGGCTTTGGAGACAACCCAAGGCGCGGGCCCTAAGGTGCCGACGCGGCCCGAGGAGATAGCCGATTTCGAGAAGGAGATGAACACCTTGATGCAGGAGGAGGCTGATAAACGTGCCAAGGCGTTAAAGGAAGCTCAAGAGCAGTAATTCCAGCGCAGCAGGTCAACAGGGGGCAATGGCTTGAAGTGCTTGAAATCAACACCACCGCCCTGATGCTCAATCTACTAGAGAGTCTTGGTCATAAAATACTTACAGCCCGTTGCCGGATAGGCCTTTTGCGTCCATTCCAGTCGATAGCCTCTGGCCTCATAGAAAGGCTTAGCCTGAAAGTTTAGGGTGTCGAGTATGGCATAGACACAGCCTCGTTCTTTGGCAATGCGCTCGGCTTCTGCCAACATCTTGCTGCCGATAGCTTTTCCTCTTAGTGCTTCGCTGACCCAGAAGTTATCTATCATTAGCCAGTTGCCGAAAGTGCGCGCCGATAGACCGGCTATAAGCTCCCCGGCCTCATTTTCCAGCTTTAAACCTAGCGGTAAGCGCTCGCTAACTTCCCAATGTTGCCAGTTAAATTCAGCGATTTTCTGTTTAACCGTCTCGGCGAATTCGGCCGAGTCATCATGTATTAAACGAGTGTCCTGTTGCGTTTTCAAAATGCCTTCTCTTATTGAAAATGATTGTGTCCATTTAACTTAGATAATCTCAGTACGATATTGGTGCCTCGGCCTTTGATCGGGTACACTAGCGCCTTTGCGAGCCACTAAAGAAGAGACAATGGACAGTTTATACCCAGCTATTAAGCATATTCACCTCACCTTAATTGCCGTGAGCGTGCTGTTTTTTATTGTACGTTTTGCGCTGCATCTTAAGCAATCTGCCATTATGGAGAAGAAATTTGTTAAGATAGCCCCCCATGTTATCGATACCTTCTTGCTCCTATCTGGCTTAGCTTTATGTTTCATCATTAAGCAGTATCCGTTTCAGGATGCCTGGTTAACCGAGAAGATCGGTGCCGTCTTTGCCTATATCTTCCTGGCAACCATAGCGATGAAGGCAAATCGCAACAAACTTTTCAAGACTTTTGCCGCCTTAGGCGCTCTGGCTTGGGTGATGTACGCCGCTAAGCTAGCGATGTTTAAACAAGCAATATTAATGAGCTAATGACAAATCCGATCCTAAAAGATGAACTCTCCTTGCCTGAGAGTGCGTTTGACATCTCTACTCACTTAGGGTTTTCCGATAAGGAAGCCGCTAAGTGGGCCTGGTATGAATTGGCTGGCTCAGTGTTAAGCCATTACCTGGTGGACAGAGAGGCACGTCTGGATGCGCTGCTGAACTGGTTTTATCAGGACCTGGGCTTTTGCGCCCGAGATTCTTACTTCAGTATCGAAGCGGCCGATCTGGCGACCTGTATTACCACGCGTCAGGGTAACAGCACCACACTGGCGACAGTGCTGATGCTGCTGGGTAAACAGCTGGATCTGGTATTGCAACCTCTGCTACTGCCTGGCACGACTGTGCTGGCTTGTCGTTTGGATGATGTGGTGCGTTATATCGATCCTTTGACCGGTAAATCCCTTACGCGTCACCAGCTGCATGTATTGGTACGTGGAGAGCTGGGGAATGGCGCGCCATTTAAGCCGCGCTATTTGAAGCCTGCGAGCCTAAAGCGCCTGCTGTCGCGTATGCTCCATGAACTGAAAGCCGGTGCCATATTGGCCAGTCAGTTTGAGAGTGCGATGGAGTGCTGTAACTTGCTGTTACAGTGGCATAAAGATGATTTAAACCTGAATCGTGAAAGGGCCTTTATTGCCCAGCAGCTAGGCTGTATCAGCGTCGCGGCAGCGGATCTGAGACACTTTGTCGACAATAGCCCTCACGATCCTGTGACCGAACTGGTCAAGTTACAATTAAAAGAGCTCAACGATGAGGTTGAGGTCTATCATTAACCCTTAGCGTCGAGGCCGGGAAGGCCTCTCGCGGGGCAAAAGATAAAGCCCGCATCCCCACTGTGATGCCGCGGCCACCCATATAACTACAACAATAAATAACGAATACAGAATAATAAATACTAAGGGAGATGAAATGAGTAGTACCGCATTAGTGACCAATGACGCCACGGGCCTGGGGCTACTGGCGATTATTTTAGGCTTCGTATTTTACACCAACAGTAGCCAACATCCTTTTTGGGTTAAGTTTTACCGATTTATCCCGGCCTTACTGCTTTGTTATTTTCTTCCCTCGTTACTGAATTCATTCAATATTCTCGACGGTGATACCTCGAATCTTTATTACGTGGCCTCCCGTTATCTGTTACCCGCCTGTTTGGTGCTGTTGATCTTAAGTGTCGATCTCAAGGCGATCTTAAGCCTGGGGCCTAAGGCGATAGTGATGTTCCTGACTGGTACCGTAGGCATAGTGATCGGTGGGCCTATCGCGCTGCTGATCATCTCGACTATCAACCCTGAGGTGCTGGGTGTCAGCGGACCCGATGCGGTTTGGCGCGGCATGACCACGCTGGCCGGTAGCTGGATTGGCGGCGGCGCCAACCAGGCGGCGATGAAGGAGATCTATGAGGCGGGCGGCAGCATCTTCTCTATCATGGTGACAGTGGATGTGATTGTCGCCAATATCTGGATGGCAGTACTGCTGTTTATGGCCTCAAAGGCCAAAGAGATCGATGCCAGGACAGGCGCCGATACTCGTGCTATCGAGACACTCAAGCAGAAGGTTGAAAAGTATCACGCCGAAAACGCGCGTATTCCCAGCCTTAGAGACCTTATGATGATCGTGGCCGTAGGCTTTGGTATTACTGGTCTTGCCCATATGATCGCCGATTTTCTCGGCCCCTTCTTTGAAGCAAATTATCCTTGGACTCGCGATTACAGCCTGACCTCTAAATTCTTCTGGTTGATCGTTACCGTTACCACCATAGGCTTGGCCATGTCTTTCACGCCAGTGCGTCACTTGGAAGCTGCTGGTGCCTCCAAGGTCGCCTCGGCCTTCCTGTACATTCTGGTGGCGACAATCGGTCTGCATATGGATGTATTTAAGCTGTTTGATCCGGCCAACCTTTGGTATTTCGCCATCGGGATTATCTGGATGGTAGTGCATGCTAGCTTTATGTTGCTGGTGGCCAAGTTGATTCGCGCGCCGCTGTTTTACATGGCGGTGGGTAGCCAGGCTAACGTGGGCGGCGCCGCTTCGGCACCTGTTGTCGCCGCAGCCTTCCATCCGGCGCTGGCCCCGGTCGGTGTACTCCTGGCGGTATTAGGCTATGCTGTAGGCACTTATATGGCGTGGTTATGTGGGCAAATATTACAGGTGGTCGCGCTATAATCAGGTGATCCGCCCGATAAGATTCAGTTGATTCATGCCGGGTATGGCCCGGCAACTTAAGAGAGAAGTAGCAATGAGTAATAAGACCATAAAGTTAGGTAGCATTGAAATTGCAAACGATAAGCCGTTTGTTTTGTTTGGCGGCATGAATGTGCTCGAGTCTCGCGACCTGGCCATGCAGATTGCAGAGACCTATGCGGAAGTTACTCAGAAGCTGGGGATCCCTTATGTGTTTAAGGCCTCATTCGACAAGGCTAACCGCTCGTCGGTTAACTCTTACCGTGGTCCCGGCATGGAAGAGGGATTGAAGATCTTTCAGGAGATTAAAGATACCTTTAACCTCCCCTTGATCACTGATGTACACGAGACACATCAGTGCCAGCCTGTGGCCGAGGTCGTGGATATCATTCAGCTGCCTGCCTTCCTAGCGCGCCAAACCGATCTTGTGGTGGCCATGGCTAAGACCGGCGCGATTATCAATGTGAAGAAGCCGCAATTTTTGGCCCCACATGAGATGCGCCACATCATCACCAAGTTCAATGAAGCGGGCAATGATGAGATCATCCTGTGTGAGCGCGGTTCTTGTTTTGGCTATAACAACCTGGTTGTCGATATGCTGGGTATGGACGAGATGAAGCAGTCGGGTTATCCAGTGATCTTCGATGCGACTCATGCACTGCAGCGTCCTGGTGGACGTTCCGACAGCGCAGGTGGTCGTCGCGCACAAGCCACAGAGCTGGCCCGTAGCGGTATGGCACTAGGCTTGGCCGGTCTGTTTATCGAAGCCCATCCCGATCCTGACAATGCTAAGTGTGATGGCCCGTGCGCATTGCCACTGCATCAGCTTGAAAATTATCTCACTCAGATGAAGGCTATTGATGATCTGGTGAAATCTTTCGCACCGATTGACACCAGCAAGTAGTCACTAGCAAATAGACATCAGCAAGTAAAAGTTGCTGCATCGAAAGCCTCGCTCATTGAGTGGGGCTTTTTTCTGTCTGTGATTTAAGGTTGATTACAGCCTCAGTTTGTATCCTGTTGCTATATTAAGAAAGCCGATTAGTTAAAAAATCGGCGTTATAAATCAGAAGGGTAGAATGATGGCAAGAAATGATAAAGCGCCAGGCATGCTGGGAAGGGCATTGGATGGCATTGAACGTGTGGGCAACAAGTTACCGGATCCAGCGATGCTGTTTCTGATGTTGCTCTTTACCGTGTGGGGCCTTTCCTGGCTGTTATCCGGTGTGAGCTTCGAGGCGATAGACCCTCGCTCTAATGAGCCAATTCAGGTGAGCAATTTACTCAGTGGTGAAGCACTTACTCACTTTTTAACCTCCATGGTATCGACCTTTACCGCCTTTGCTCCCTTGGGGGTTGTCCTGGTCGCCATGCTGGGTGTCGGTGTTGCAGAACATTCTGGTTATATCAATACCGCGCTGAAACAGATGTTGAAAGTCACGCCAGCCAAATTGCTTACGCCTGCGGTGGTATTGGTGGGGATTATTTCTCATACCGCGACAGATGCCGGGTATGTGGTTGTGATTCCCTTGGCCGGGGTGATTTTCTTTACTGTTGGGCGACACCCGTTAGCGGGAATAGCGGCGGCATTTGCTGGCGTATCAGGTGGTTTTTGCGCTAACTTTATTCCCTCAGGCATAGACCCTCTGCTACAGAGCTTTACCCAATCGGCAGCGCAAATCGTCGATCCGGATATACGAATCAACCCGCTGAATAACTGGTTCTTTGCCGCTTCTTCTTGTATCCCCATCACTTTGTTGATCTGGTATCTCACCGATAAGGTGCTTGAGCCTAGGTTAAACCGCACCCATAAGGTGGCGCGGGATCAGGTGGATATTCCTGCGATGGAGCAAACCACGGCAACAGAATTGAAAGCTTTTCGTATTGCCACTGTGGTGATGTTGCTTGCCATTGCTGGTTTCTTTTCTCTGACCCTGTCGGAAACATCGACTCTTAGGGACGCTAACGGCTCATTGACCAGTTTTAGTGCGCCTTTGATGCAATCGATCGTGCCGCTGATCTTTCTCTTCTTCGTCTTACCTGGGGTCGTGTTTGGTTATCTGACTAAGACATTTAGCAGCTCAGCTGATGTAGTGCAGGCGATGTCAAAGTCCATGAGCGGTATGGCGCACTATATCGTGATGGCGTTTTTCTGCGCCCAGTTTGTGGCTGCTTTTTCTGCCTCAAATCTTGGGGCGCTTATTGCCGTAGAGGGTGCTGGCGCGCTAAAGGCGATGAACCTTTCGGCCGAAGTCACCATAGTGGGTATGATTATCTTAGTTGGCTTCGTGAACCTTTTTGTCGGCTCATCATCTGCCAAGTGGGCGCTAATTGGTCCGGTACTTGTCCCCATGTTGATGCAGTTGAATATTAGCCCTGACTTATCCCAGGCTGCCTATCGCGTTGGCGACTCAAGCTCGAACATTATTACCCCTTTGATGCCATATTTCCCCTTGGTGGTGGTCTACTGCCAGCGCTACGTTAAAGGGATTGGCATAGGGACCTTAATCTCTATGATGCTGCCATTCAGCTTGGCCTTGCTCACTATCTGGAGTGCTTGGTTGCTGCTCTATTGGTCGCTGGGGATCCCACTTGGCTTAGGGGCAAGTTATACCTACTAATTTACAGCCTAAGTGTCACAGTCTCTCTTAAAGGCGGCTGATACAGGCTTTAAACCTGAGCATTAAAAATGGCCGCCCTGGGTTAGCATGGCGGCCATTTTTATACCTTACCTTTTGTTTAGGCGGTCTGGTAACGTGCGAGGATTTTACCCAGACTCTCAGAGGCTTGGGACAGCTGACTCACGCCAATTGATGATTGGTTTGCCAGCTCTTTAATAACATTGGCCTGCTGCCTAATTTCACTCAGTTCTGATGCGATGTCGTTAGCCACTGCGCTCTGCTCTTCGGAAGATGCGGCGATCTGGAAGCTCATATCGATAACCGATTGCGATGATTCGTTAATGGAGCTGACATCTGTGCCTATTTCAGTGATCAACGACTGACTGGATTCGGCCTGCTTAACGGTGCGCTGGGTGATGTTGTCTATGTTATTGGTTTCCTGCTGCAGATTTTCAATCATCGCCTGGATTTCTACCGTGGCAGACTGAGTGCGGCTGGCCAGGGTTCTTACCTCGTCAGCAACAACGGCGAAGCCACGGCCCATTTCACCTGCGCGGGCCGCCTCAATGGCAGCGTTGAGCGCCAACAGGTTAGTCTGCTCTGAGATGGCGTTGATGGTGGTGATCACCTCATTGATCTTAGTGGCGTTGATCTTAAGGGTGCTGACTGAGTCGGAGGTCTGCTCGATAAAGCCTGAGAGCTGCTCGATATCCTTAATGGCGCGCTGCACGCGCTCATAGCTTTGGCGGACAGATTGTGAGTTTTGCTCCACTTTTTCTACCGAGCTATTGGAGATGTTAGAAACTTCACCTGCGGAAGCTGTCATCTCCTCCATGGCGGTCGCTACCGAGTCGAGTGACTGGTATTGCTGCTCGATCTGACGCTCGCTCTCCTGATTTTCCGCTGCAAAAGAGCTGGCGGTAGCATGCAGGGTCTCGGCATTTTCTTTCACCGTGACCACAAGCTCGGTGAGGGTGTCCATGGCATTATCCAGGGCGCAACCTATGGTGCCAAACTCATCGCGACCAGGGTGAAAGCCTAGGCGAGAGGTGAGATCGCCCTTGGCGATATTCTTAGTGGTCGTCCACAGTACCCAGAGCGCGCCGCCAATAAAGGTCGCGTTCCAGTAGAGCAGAATAGAGAAGGGGATTAGCCAGAGATAGGTGAGCAGCAGGCTGTATAGTGCCGATTGTTTGGCCTCGCGTTCCTGACTGGCGACATTCTGTGTCAGAGACAGGTTTTGTCCGGCGCTGCTGCGAACCACTGCGGTGACACTGTCTTGGTTGCGGCTAGATTTCGCTTGTCCGCTGGATTGAATATTGAGGCTGGCAAATTTGTCCGTTTGGCCGCTGGCCTCGAGGGCTCGTATCATGCCCGTGAGCTCTCCTTCGAGGGCCATGACGGACGCCTGCTCTATCTTGTCGATACTCTCCTGATAGCGGTTGACGCCTAAAAAGGTGATGGCGATGAAAAACAGCGCGCCAATGACCCAAAATTTATCGTTGATAGACATCTTGATGAAGAGTTTATCTATGGTGCGAAAATTCACTTCTCTCATAGTTTTTTTCCGTCTTAAACTAAGGCTGAGGCCTTAGGCAATAGTAGAACAAAATAGGGCAACACATTTAAAATTACGCCCTTTTTGCTAATAAATACAGGCTGGTTTAACGTTTTTTTACACCTATGGCTTGCCGTCAGACTCATTATGCTGACGGATGAATAGCCTGAGTTTGTGATGCAGGCTGAGGGACAGCTGACTGGCGAGTAGGCCAAAGCTTGCTCCTGCCAGCAGATCCCCTAGGTAATGATAGTTGAGACTTAATTGCCCGGCGATGACGGCAGCCATACAGCCTAGCCATAGTGGCATCAACTTGGGCGAGTGGCGCCAGAAAGTAAAGGCGAGGGCGAAGGTGAGCAGAGCATGGCCTGAGGGAAAGGAGTCGTAGGCTTGCCCCTGGGCAAAGGGGTGAAATGCCTCTACCTTGTCTGCAATCCACGAGGGGTTTAGCCCATCGCCGAGTTTAAACCAACTTTCTGGCCAGGTTCGGCCAAATAGTATCTTACCAAGCCAGCGCAGCGAAAATGCCAGTATCAGAGTGAAGGTAAGCTCAAGTGCCAGTGCTTGAAACCTCAGTCTAAATCTTTCGCTGATACAGGCGAAGATGGTGAGGCCTGCCAAAAATTCCAGCAATAGAGGGGTCTTACTCAGGGTTTTTAACCATGTGCTCGACAACTGCTGGGCGTGCATCAGCTCCGCTAGAGGTCGATCGACAAACAGTACGCAAAGCAGCACCATAGCAATCAGTAGTGTGTAGAGAATCAGTGCATTTTTAAGAGTGTTGGGAAATAGGTGTTTTAACATGCTCGGCTAGCGGTTCTTGTCATGATGGGAAGCGCTAGCCTAAGGCAAAAGGGCTCGCTTGCAAAGCTTGCTCATTCACATTCTGAGTAGCCCAGTGGTCACTCGCTGATATAAGCGGCAATGCCTTGGCAGAGTTTGTTTCTGGGCAGAATTTGCTTTTGGGCGGAATTTGCTTTTGGGTAGAGTTATCGCGACCGGGCAGGCCTGGCCGCGATAATAGGCGATTAGCTGCGCAGGCTCTCTATCAGATAGTTGAGGCTGGGGCTCTCTTCTAAGTTACTGCTCGGGAAAAGGTTATACTTAGGAGGCACAAGCCAGTCCCGCTGCACCAGCTCATCGAGCAGATCCAAATACTGCACACTGGTCTTGCCAACAAGGAGGTTGTCCAGGCTGCGAGTATGAGATAGATGCAGCATCTCCAGGAAGCCGCTTAGATAGAGGTGATCCTTGGTGAAGCCGCCGCCGCGATAGACGCGGGCCGTGGTCACAAAGGCGTCGTCCTTATCCATCTCCAGTTCATCTATCAGGTAGCAATAGGTGAGGTAGAAGTCCTGCTCTTTCAGCATAGAGTCCACCGCCAATACCCGACATGCCAAGGTATTCAGGCGTGAGTGCGCCATAAAGCCTGCCTTGAGCTCTGCTAAGATGGCAAGCCCTTCCTGGGTATAGGTTGAGCCAGGTAGTCCCAGACGTAAGACCTTAAGGGATTGCTGTTTGGCGTTAAGCGTGGTGGCCATATGTACCCCCAGCTCATGCTGGATCAAGCGCTGCACTTCGCTCTCATGAAATTGGGCATGGCTGCTGATCGCCAGCTGGGCAGGATTTGAGCTCACCATGGCACGGGCAACTATGGTGCCGCTAAGGCCTATCTTACAGCGCATATCCCACTGCTCGGCGCGCTGTTTCATCATCTGGCACACTTGCTGAGGGTCAAGGGCAGGCCCCTTATCTTCCGGGATCTCCTTGGCATATAACAGGAACTTGGCGTTAGCGATGGCACTTGGCTGTGGCCGGCCATGATAACGTAGAGAGTTATAGACAAAACCCTCCTGGCCGACACTGGTGAGCAGATCTATCTGCTCGCCCAGCTTATTGACGATATCCTTGTAGAGCTGCTTAAGCGCGGGATCGGCGATATTATCTATGGGCAGACGGTAGAGACGGTACTTAAATTCGTTAGCGTCTATTGGCAGCTGACGATAGGCAAAGTTAGGCTTATAGCGACTCGGCGCCTTCATGAAACGTCGACGTTCGGCCGCCAGGTTGGTCGGATTGACATACTTTAAGGTGTCGACCTTCTGCGCCAGGCGGAACAGGGCGGCATCTATCTCTAGCACCTCTGGTTCGATGGCACTGCTGAGCATGTCGGCGCGGCGGGTCTTGCTTTGACGATTGAGCTTACGCTGAAAGTAGGCGCTGGTGGCGCTAAAGGCGTTCTTCAGTCCAAGCTTGAGATCGTCCAGTACTATGGGATAGACCTCGCCGGTCAACTCATCCATAAACACCTTTTTGATCTCCGTCGGCAGCACTAAGGTGCGGTCGAAGCGGGCGTTGGTGTGGGCGATCAGATAGCCGCGGCCCTCGAAGGCCACATCCAGCTCGGCATCCACCTCGACATTGGGTAGGGTGATGGTTTTCAGCTCGCGCTTAAACTTGTGCACTACGCTACCCCAGCGCTCCATATCGATCTGCGAGGTGCCTATGTTAAATACTGGCGTCGGCTTTTCGATGCGCTTGTAGTTGTAAGAATGCAGATCGAACACGACGACCATGCCGAACATACTCTCTAACTTGGCGATCAGTGCCTCGTAGAGTTGATAGAACTCCTGATGCTTGGCGTGACTGATTGCGCGCTGTTTAGCGCTTAGCGGCTTGCGCCATACCTGCTTCATCCAGGCGGATTTGTAATAGGTACTCAGGCTCTTAGGGCGATTGAGATCGTACTCGAAGCGCGAATCGCAGCCCGCCAGCGTGATCGGCTGAGAGGCAATAACCTCATCGGTAAAGGGATCTTCTTCGAAGTAACGTTCCTCGGCACTGAGCTGACATAACTTTATCAGCTCGGGGCGCAAGTTGTGCCCCGCGTGGATCGCGGTGCACACAACGGGCAGATACTCTTGGATGGTGATAACGCAGCCGGAGGAGGCCAGCTGGCCTGAAAATGTCTCCCCGCGTTTAATCAGGGAGAGCATTTGGTCGAGACTATAGGTTTGCATTTTCTACCGCTTGACGATATGCACTCTTTCGTTGCATCAATAGCTCTTTGGAGTTGATGATATTTTCGGCGAAATCGATCACCTGCTTTTGCAGTCGTACGCGGTTAAGCTTGTTGATACGCGTGATGCCGCCTGGGCTGAGCACGTTAACCTCAACCAACTTATTACCGATCACATCCAGACCCGTAAAGTAGAGGCCGTCGCGCATCAGCTTAGGGCCAATGGCGGCGCACAGTTCACGCTCTTCACGCGTAATAGTGTGTTTGACCACGCTGCCACCGGCGTGGACGTTAGATCTAAACTCGCCACTGGCTGGGACACGGCGCATAGCGCCAATGGGTTCACCATTGAGCATCAGAATGCGCTTGTCACCCTCTTCTGCACCTTCGATATAGTCTTGCAGAATCACATAGTTGCTCTGCTCTTCAGTGCCTATGTAGAAGTCCAGCAGCGAGCTGAAATTTTGGCGAGCGCTTTTTTCGATCACGATAACGCCATGACCACCGAAGCCATTGAGGGGCTTAAGGATCATCTTATCGCTGTCACTTTCTTCCAGCACCCTTTGCAGGTAGTCGCGATTTTTCGACACATGGGTGGTGGGAATATATTGGCTCGCGGCACCGCTCATGCTGGCGGTGTAAAGTTTGTTGTTGGCGACCCTGAGGCCTTCAAGATCATTGATGATCAGGGTGTCGCCTTTGACCGAATCTAAGAAGTTTAACGCCAGGTTATCCAGCGGTGGGTTAGCGCGCATAAAAATACAATCAAAGCCAGCCATGGGCAGGCGCGCTTTATGAAATTCGGCGGAGCGGTAAAAACGTGGAATGTTATCCGATATTTTCATCCCTTTTTTGATGATTTGACAAAACCCGTAGACACTACTGTCACGAATGGTCAGCCCACTGGTCGTGGTGATGGCAACGGTATGACCACGCTGCGCGCACTCATGAACTAATCTTAGGGTGGTATCGCTCTCTGGATCGATACGCTCCCACGGGTACATCAAAAAGCAGATGTGCATTCTTTAAGCAACCTCATCTTCAGGGTGAGATTCCACATACTCAAACTGATCAACACGCTTGTTATTCGTGCTGTTTAGGGTGTGGAACTTTTTTGGCTCTCGGGTAAGCTTGGTGTATTTCAACCATACATGCTCAAGCTTAGTATTAGCCTTGTTGGGGTGTTTTAGGACCTTAACAAAGTGTTTTTCCTCTGCAGTTTCAGGCTCAAGATCGCCTGCTTCAAAGGCTTGCATAGTGTCGCCATATAGGCTCAACAATTCAGCTTCAGACAAGGTAAACTCTCCGGACTTACTAAAGCCGCGGGGAAAGTTTTTGTCATCAAAAAAACGCTTTTGACCAAAACGAAATGACTCTTCTGACATAACAACCTCTCACTGTGATAGCAACGCTGTAACTACAGGGTTTTTCGATCGCGAAATTATGATTTTTGTCGTCAAAAGAGAAACAAAACTTTTTTATCGTCACCATTAGGATTAGTTGTTATTCTCTCGGTGAAATTGACTGAGAGAATAAAATGGACGTCAAAGTATTTAAAACCTTTCTAGAAGTGGCCAGAACCCGTCATTTCGGCCGTGCGGCGGAGAATCTATATATCACTCAGGCGGCGGTGAGTGCCCGAATTAAGCAGTTGGAATCCTTCTTCGATTCCGCCCTGTTTGTGCGCAACCGCAATAGCATACAGCTTACCACTTCGGGTGAGCGACTGGTGCCTTATGCTGAGGTGATGGTGAGTACTTTAGAGCAGGCAAAGAACGAGTTGGCTTTGACCAATCACAAGGCGTTGCAGTTGACCATGGCTGGTACTCCCAATATTTGGGATGCCTACCTTCAGCACTGCCTGAGTAAGGTGACCGATGCCTTCGGCGGTTATGGCTTTCTGGCCGAGGCGCTCAGTCGTGAACAGTTAAACCGTAATTTGCTGGAGCGCACCTTAGATATGGCCTTCGCGTTCGACCCGCTTAAGTCGGAGGAGTTGGTGTGTAAGCAGGTGGCCGATCTTATTCTGGTGCTGGTTTCTACCCAGCCCTGCGATCAGGCCCAGGCGCTGAGTCAAAAATATGTTTATGTGGATTGGGGAACACGCTTCGCTTCGGAGCATGCCGAGCGTCACTATCGTATGCCACCACCTTATTTAAGAACCTCCACCGGACGTATCGCGCTGGATTTTATCTTGGATAAGGCGGGGGCGGCTTATCTGCCGCTGTCGATCGTTGAGCCCTTTTTACAATCTAAACAGCTTTATCTGGTCGAAGGGGTTGAGCCCTGGAACCGCCCCATCTATCTTTCCTATCGCAAAGACAGTGGATCCCTTGAGGCGATCATCAAGATTGAGGAACTGGTTAAGGAGATCGACCCACTAACGGCCTTTAGCCTGCAGCAGATAGGTCAACTGGGTTAACCTTCTTGGATTGGATGAGAGGGGGCCGGCTAATCGTCGGCCTCCTCTTTTTGTTTGCGCTTGATGGCAATGGCGATACACAGGGCGGCACCACCCCAGGTGAGCGCCAAGGCAAACAACATCATGATAAAGGCACTCTGGCTCATCTTTTACCTCCTGGGTGTTGATCTGGATAGCCTGGCGACTTGCTGGTGAAGTTGATCAGTATGGCGAAGAAAAGCATGGTGCCCACCAAGCCCCAGCCTAAGATCAATTGATCGGCTATCGGATAGTCGCCATAACCATCGACCAAAGTGTTGTAGAGGTTCTTCATTAATATGGTGGCTAAGATCGCTGGGCTGATAAAGCGCAGGCAGATCACAAACCAGCTGCCCACCTTAAACTCAGAGCTTTCGTTGGCGTGTTGGTGGATAACCGTGACCTTTAATAACCAAGTGATGATCAGCAGTTCGACCAAACAACTGAGCAAGAGAGCAATATTGTTAATAAAGTAGTCCACCAGATCCAACAGTAAGAGACCGCCATTGGTCGCAAAGGCCATGGAAACCAGATAGCCTAGGCTACACACCAGTATCGCCGCTACTTTTCGTGGCAGATGAAACTTGTCGATAACGGCGCTGGTGACCGCTTCTATGATAGAGATATGGGAGCTTAGCCCGGCGATCACCAGGGCGATAAAGAAGAGGGGCCCGAGAATATAGGGCGCCGGCATCAAGTTGATGGCGGTGGGGATGGTGACAAAAGCCAGTCCTATGCCTGAACTCACCACCTCAGTCAGTGGCTTCATCTGCTCCTCGGCCATATAGCCCAGCACACCGAAGATTAAGATACCCGCTAAAATAGAGAAGCCGCAGTTGATCAGCACCGTCATAAAGGCGTTGTTATTGATGTCAGCCTTGGTCGGCAGATAGCTGGAGTAGGCCAGCATGATGGCAAAGCCAACACTGAGGGTAAAGAATATCTGCCCATAGGCTGCAGACCAGACCTGGGCATCGAGCAGGCGGCTAAAGTCAGGTTCAAACAGATAGTTGAGTCCGGACAGCGCCCCTGGCAGAAACAATATACGGCCGATCAGCACCAGCACCATGATAAACAGTATGGGCATCATGATCTTGTTGGCTCGTTCAATCCCCCCCTTTACCCCGCTAAAGACGGCGAGGAAGGTCATCAGCCAGGCGATACTCATGGAGAGAGCAATGCCCAGCTGAAATTCTCCCAGATGGGACGGCGAGTTGTTGCCCAGTTTAAGATACTGATTAAAGAAGAAGTCGTTGGGATTATCGCCCCAAGCCTGGCTGAAGGAGAAGCCGAGATAGGAGAGAGTCCAGCCGATGACGGCGACATAGTAGACGGCGATCACCGCGGCGATAAACACCTGAAACCAGCCGAGCCATTCGAGTTTTATGCCTAGGGTGTGTCCTAGCTGGGCGAAGATGCGTGGCGAGGTCTTTTTTATCTTATGGCCCAGGCTAAACTCCATAATCATAAAGGGGATACCAGCGGTTATCATGGCAAACAGGTAAGGAATAAAGAAGGCGCCGCCACCATTTTCATAGGCCATATAGGGGAAACGCCAGATGTTACCTAGGCCAATAGCTGAGCCGACGGCAGCCAAAATAAAACCTACCCTAGAGTTCCACTGCTCTCGCTTCATCTATCACCTCAAGCCCTGCGCCTTGTACAGATAATTCTAGACCTTAATACTCAGGTGAGAGCGGAAATTTCCACAGATTATGCGGGGTTATATTGTGCGTTCGACCAATAGGGTCAAGATGTTAGCGCTTTAGCACAGGAATTGCTGCGTGGTTCTCTATCGCTTGACGGCTTGGCGTTCCACTGCTTTAAGTTGCTGGTAGATTGCCAGGTTTTCAGGTGTCGCTATGCCATGGCTTTCGGCGCGGCGAAGCAGATAACCTGTGATCGCTTCTATCTCTGTCTGGCGACCGTGATGAATGTCCTGATGCATGGAGGAGTAGTTACTGGCCGTTAGCGCTATCACCTGATATACACGTTCAATTAGCTCAGTTTTGTCGAGCGGGATTTGCTCGGCGCTTGCCACTGTCACCACCTCGTCGATAAGCCTTAAGATGCTTGACCTGTAATGCTCATCTGCCAGGTCACCGTTGTGACAGTCATTGATGGCGGTCAGCGGGTTGATAGCGATGTTGATGGCGAGTTTCTGCCACAGCATAGGCAGAATGGGCTCACACCACTGACTATTAGCGATAGCTCTTAGTAAGGCTTGGCGTGTCGCTGCTGGCAAAGCCGGCCCCTGTGCGTGGCCCAGTTGAGTTAGACCCGCACCAGTTTGTCTTATCTGCCACTTGGCCAGCCTCAATGCTCCCTGAGAAGTGGTCCCCAGGCTTAAGCCTCGACCATTTAGCTTATCGGCGAGCTGCTGGTGGGGCCCAAGGCCGTTGTGAAGCAGTAAGATATGGGCATGGGGATTTAAGTTATCAAGGCATGGCTGCAGGGCGTCCTCGACTTGATAAGCCTTAACACAGACGATAAGCAGTTTGCAGGCATTTAGGGCTGAGCTATCGATAAGGTGAGCCTCTCGCTCAATGGTGACGCCGTTTAAATCGGTGAAGGTTAAGCTTTGACTTGCGGCGAGCCCCTCTCTTGCCATCAATACTGGCATGAGATCATGGGCCGACAGCTGGTGGAAGATCAACTGACCTATCGCGCCTGCCCCGAGGATCACTATTTCACCTTGTGACTCGCCCAGAGAGTCGCCTAGAAGAGAGGTCGCCGCAGATTTCATGGCTGGCTGTTGGCTCCCGTTTTGGTGATCACGCTGGCCTTAATATAGCGGCGATAGAGCCAGAGGCCGAAATAGAAGAGCAAAACGCCCATCATATCGGCAATAAAATCGGCGCTGGAGGCGCTGCGGTAGGGCAGGCGCGACTGTACCAGCTCGATAAACAGGGCGTACCCGGCCAATATGCCAGCCAGGCTGTACCACTTGGGCTCGAAAGCAAGATGGGTTAATAGCGCCAGAAAGAAGAAACTGCCCAGATGGCCAACCTTATCCATGTGAGGGATCACTTGAGGGTAGTTCGGGCGAGAGAATACCAGGTAGCTGATCACTATGATGGTGAGAAGTAGCGCTATTTTAAAAAAGGTTTTTCGAGAATTCACGAGTCGCTTCAGTTAAGTGGTTTTGCCAATCATAGGAAAATGTCACCTTAAAGTCATTAAGAAACGCCCTTGGTTTTGCCAAGAATTTTTGGCGAATGCCGGTCTGAGCGGGTAAACTAGCGGGCAGATAAAGTGACTATAAAGAGGATGATAAATATGCCTTCGATGGATATCGTATCGGAAGTGAACGAAGTTGAACTGCGCAACGCCGTCGACAATACCCGCCGTGAGCTGGATAGTCGTTTCGATTTTCGGGGTGTCGAGAGCGAGATCACCTATAAAGATCATCAGGTGACTCTGTCATCTGAATCAGATTTTCAGTGCCAGCAGTTAGTAGACATGCTGCGCAATCAGCTGAGTAAGCGTAACGTAGACCCCGCCTCTATGGATGTGGCCGATAAGGCGATTCATAGCGGTAAGACTTTCTCGCTCAAGGTGACCTTTAAAGAGGGGATCGACAGTCTGGTGGCCAAGAAGTTGGTGAAGCTGATCAAAGACAGCAAGCTTAAGGTGCAGGCCGCTATTCAAGGCGACTCGATTCGCGTCAGTGGTAAGAAGCGTGATGACCTGCAGGCGGTGATGGCCATTGCCCGCGAATCCGATCTGGGCCAGCCTTTCCAGTTTAATAATTTCAGAGATTAAACTGCTTACCTCATAAGAAAGCCCCGCTATTAAGTGGGGCTTTTTATTGGCTTATTGGTCACCGGGCTGTTCTTTTACTTTCGTCGTCAGTGGCTCTGCCTGTTCATCACCGTTGGGATGAGGCGCATATTTTTGCACCAACAGGACAAGCCAAAGCACGGGGAAGCCTATGACGCTGGCGGCGACAAAGAAGTTCACATAGCCGAAGGCGTCTATATATTGACCCGAGAAGCCCGCCACAAACTTGGGAAACAGCAGCATGATAGAGGAGAGCAGCGCATATTGGGTGGCGCTGTAACCACTACTGGTGAGGCTTGATAGATAGGCGATAAAGGCCGCCGTGGCGATCCCGGCGCTGAAGTTGTCGATGGAGATCACCGCTGTCAGCAGCTGCAGGTTATAACCAATCATGGCCTGATAGGCGAATAGTAGGTTGGTCACCGCTACCATAAAGGCCCCTAGAAAGAGGATCTTCATGGTGCCATAGCGGGCCAATAATATACCGCCGGCACCGGCGCCCACCAAGGTCATGATCAGACCATAGACCTTGCTCAGAGTGGCGATCTCCGTCTTAGAAAAGCCCATATCCACGTAGAAGACGTTAGCCATGATCCCCATGACGATATCTGAGATCCGGTAGCAGGAGATAAGCAGCAGGATTAAGATAGCGCTGCGGCCATAGCGTTTAAAGAAGTCGATAAAAGGTAAGATACTGGCGGTGTACAGCCAGGATGCGGCGGCCGCCACGACCCTAGGGTAACGCTCAGATAATCTTTGTTGCAGCGCCGATTCTACCTCGTCGGCGTCTTTAGTATCGACCTCAGGCTCACTGCTCGCCAAGGTGGTTAAGATACCGATAAACATCAGGCACGCCATCGCAAAGTAGGCGGTCTGCCAGGAGGTGAGATTATAGCTGTCGCTAGTGGGGTCGACCCAGGCGGCAATGGTGAGCGCCCCTGCGGTGGCAACAATCATGGCGCTGCGATAACCCACCTGATAGGCGGCGGCGAGGGCGGCCTGCATCTTTTGCGGCGCCGATTCGATACGAAAGGCATCGATCACTATATCTTGGGTGGCCGAGGCAAAGGCGACCATTAAGGCAAATAGTGCCAGATGCTCGAGATCGGCGACCGGGTCGCTCTGGCTCATGCCTAAGATGGCGCACACTAACAGCGCCTGGGCGAACAACATCCAAGCGCGTCGCCGACCAAGCAGCCGGGTCAATATCGGTAATGACAGCCGATCCACCAGAGGTGACCAGGCCCACTTGAAACCATAGGCCAGGGCGATCCAACTGAAATAGCCGATGGCCGTTCTGTCGATCCCCGCCTCTCTAAGCCAAAATGAGAGGGTGGAGAACACCAGCATCAGTGGCAGACCGGCAGAAAAGCCAAGTAGCAGCAGAATCAGTACCCGTTTGTGACAATAGATAGTAAGGGCGTCTTTAAATCGGGATACTTGGGATGAAATCAAAATAGAGTAGGCTTTATAAGGCTAGGTGGGGTTAGCTTAAACGCTGACGCGACAAATAAAAAGTGAAAAATCCATCATGAAAAAAGCCCAGTCTCGAGAGACTGGGCTTGGCTTTCATAATTAAACGTTTTAAGACGTGAATTATGATATTGAGCTAGGTCGTGTTCCGACACAACAGCTAGGACATTGGCCGCCAAGACTGAGGAAATCACAGCAATCGTCTATCTGCTTGCGCAGAAACTGGTTGCCTTTAATTGTCCAGTCAGGCCATTTGTCGAAGGCGTGTATCAAGTGCCAAAACACTCGCTCGATATCGGTTTGCGCATCACCTTGATGATTGAACTGTTGCCACTCTTCCAAGGTGTCCCATAAGTAAAGCTGGATCTCATTGAAATCGAGTTGATTATTTAAGAACGCTTTTCCATATTGAGCCAGCTGGGGCGCTTTATTATCGATGAACTCATCTGGGGTCATCGTTCGCCTCCTTGCCACTACAGGGCTAATTATAGCCAGTGGATCTACCGGCGTTTGTCTGAGATAAAAAACTTAGCGTTCTGTTTTATGGCACTTTAGTGAAAGCGCCATTAATTTTGAGTGAACCCTAAGCCGTTGCTAACTTACTCTCTTGGGAGCAGGGTCGCCTTGTTCAGGATAATGGGGTTCACCGGAAAGTCGGCCCGGCCTAGCTTAGTGTTGATCTGTGTCTCTACCTCTGACATCGCCTCTAACACTTCCATCCCTTCAACCACCTCACCGAACACGGCGTAGCCCCAGCGGCGCTTGGAGGGATCGAGACGCTTGTTGTCGCCCACATTAAAGTAAAACTGCGCGGTGGCTGAGTGTGGGTTGTCGTCGCGGGCCATGGCGATGCTGCCCAGGCTGTTGCTGAGACCATTGCCCGACTCGTTTACGATTGGTTCACCGTAAGGCTTCTCTTCCAGCTTAGGGTTGAGTCCGCCGCCTTGTACCACAAAGCCTGGGATGATGCGGTGAAATAGGGTGTTGTCATAGTGGCCTTTGACCACATAGGTGAGAAAATTATCGACCGTAATGGGCGCACGTTTGCGATCCAGCTCGACGATGATATTACCCATGCTGGTTTCCAGCTTCACTTTGGGGTAGATGGTATCGCTCTGAATATCCAGAGCCTGAGCCAGGCTAGAAAATGACAACAGCAGCAGGGAGGCGAGCCAGATTCTCATGTAACACTCCTTATCTTATGATTATTGTTGGATAAACTCGTTGAGTTCGGGGTCGTTGATGATCTTAGCCGTGAGATCGCTCAGTAGATCGTTTACCGATAGCTCCAGAGTGGCAAAATCGGCACTAAAGGGGCCTGAAACCAGGTTGCGCGCCGTGTATCGCTTGGTAAAAGTCTTACTGGTATTGCTGGCGATCACATTGATGATGATGTCATTGGTGGCCTGATAGCCGAAGGTGGTGTCGCTCACATCGGTTAGCAGTTTCTCCAGCTGCAGCTGCATATGGTTTACCGAGGCAGGGTCGATGCGATAGCCAGCCTTGGTAAAGCCGTCTCTGAACACTTGCTCCAGCTGACGACGGGGTGACTCAGATGGGCTGACGAGTCTGGCGGCATCACCTTCATTATTAAAGCGGGCAATAAAGTTTGCCGAGCGGGTATCTATCATCTCGATAGCGATTGGCTTGCTGGGAATGCCCTGAGACTGTACCACAGGCAACTGAGGGTTCAGCGCCATATGGGTCGGAGTATGGCTGGCGCAGCCAAAGAGTAGGCCGGCACAGGCGATGATAGGAATAAAACGTTTCATAGCGATAAATCATGCTGTAAAAAGGTGGCATCAGCATACCAGAATCCTCATTGGATGCCAGCCTGAGGCGCTATTGTTAAGACTATGTTGCTCGGTAGGGTTTTAACTTAAACGAGAAAACGTTAGAGTAAAAATTCAAGTTTAAAATAGGCGGCAGACAGCCATTCGGCCCGATAATAATGACAAGCGATAATAAGCGATGAAGATGGATATTCAACCCGGTGCACTGCACACCCTGATCGCACCAGATAGCCTGATCTCAAATACGGGGCAGGTGCAATTTGGTCATTTTGATGGCCCGGTTAAATCGTTCGGGTTAGAGCATTTTCACTATACCAATGTAATGGATAAGCCAGCCAGTCACCTTGCCAGGCATTTTCATTTTAAGCAGTTTCAGTTTGTCTCTGTGGTTACCCCGAGATATGTCATTGGTGTCGCGATTGCAGACATTCGCTATGCCGGTACAGGTTTTTGTTACCTCTACGATATTAAAGCCAACCGCTTGGTAGAAACCAACTGGCTTAAGCCTCTGACGCTGGGCTGTAAGGTGGCTGAGTCACCTTGGTCGGGACGGGCGCAGCTTGCCAGTGGCAAGGGTAAGGTGGTTATCGATATCGAGCAAGGCCAGTGGCAGCTCCAGATAGATACGGCGCAAATTAAGGCCGAGCTCAGCCTGACCCCTATGCCGCTTAGCCTACCCATGGCCATGTGTAACCCAACGGGTTACAGCGGTTGGACCTATACCCAAAAACACAATGGTCTCAAGGTTGGTGGTAAGTTAACCATTAACCATGAGCCACAGCCTCTTAATCGTGCGCTCGGTGGCTATGATTTTTCGGCGGGCTATATGCGCCGCGAGACCAGTTGGCGCTGGGCGAGCATTAACGGCTATCAAGGTGACTCATTGGTTGGGCTCAACCTGGCTGCCGGGGTAAACGAAACCGGCTGCAATGAAAATGTCTTCTGGGTCGATGGCCAGCGACACCTGCTGGGGCCTGTGCACTTCGAATTCAGCCGCGCCCCACAGCATCATGATGATGCCAGCTGGGCTATTCGTTCGTTAGATGGTCGGGTGGACTTAAGTTTTCAACCGTTAAATTGTCGTCAGGAGAAACTCAACCTCTGGCTGCTTAAGAGTAACTTCAGACAATATCTGGGCTATTTCGATGGCCAGATCAAAGATGGCGAGGGGACGACTCACTATATCGATAACCTTTTGGGCTTGACCGAAGATCATTTTGCCCGTTGGTAACCCAAGGCTTACGTATTACTTAGGGACATAAAGGAATAATTAGATGGATTTTAATTCACTCATCACGCACCCAGAGGTGTTGCTATTGGTGCTGGCACCGCTGTTTTTCGTTTGTATCTTACTCGAATGGTATTTTGGCGATCGTAAGGGTCACCTGCCTGATAACGCCCGTTATCAACTGCCGGAAGTCTTGTGTAATTTTACGCTTGCGGGGCTGCATCAGGGGGCTGATATCCTGACCGGGCTATTGATTGCCAAGCTGTACCTTTGGTTTTTCGATTGGCGCCTGTTGGATATCCAGATGGGATTAAGCAGTTTTATCGCCCTGCTGATCGCGCAAGATTTCTGTTATTACTGGTTTCACCGCGCAAGCCACCGCGTGCGTTGGATGTGGGCAGCCCATGTGGCTCACCACAGTTCGGAGCGAATGAATTTCAGTACGGCCTTCAGGCAGAGCCTGATGTATCCCTTTGCCGGTATGTGGATCTTCTGGTTGCCGCTGGTGGTGCTAGGCTTCGATCCAAACTGGGTCGTGTTTGCCGTATTGCTTAATCTGGGTCTGCAATTTTTCGTTCACACCCAAGCGGTCAAGACGCTGGGGCCGCTGGAGTGGATCTTTAACACCCCCTCCCATCACAGGGTGCATCACGGACGTAACCCACAATATATCGATAAAAACTATGCCGGTGTGTTGATCATCTGGGACCGCTTGTTTGGCACCTATATTAAAGAGGAGGAGACTGTCGACTATGGCATTACCAAGCCGGTCAAAAGTTTCAACCCTCTGGTTGTGACCTTTAGCGAATGGCGCGACATGTTTAGCGAGGCCTTTGCGCCCGGCCTCAGCCTAAAGCAGCGTTGGCAGTTGTTATTTGCACCGCCACTCAGTAACTCTGATGTTAAGGCGACAGAAAAACGAGACGCTGCATAACAAAACAGGGCCAAATGGCCCTGTTTTGTTATCTTGAGTCATTAGCGTTATTCGGTTGCTGTTGAAGCATTTGCAGCCGTATTTACAGCTTTAGTCGCCTGAAGAATGACAAACTTACCGTTCGAGGCCACTGTGGTGCAGTTTTTAAATATGCGCTTGAGTTTCACATGGTAGGCCAGATGACGATTACCCACCACCTGCAGTAGGCCGCCTGGCCTTAACTTATGAAAAGCGTCTAAAAACATCTGCCAGGCAATATGGTCCGTGATGGCCTCTCCCTGGTGGAAGGGCGGGTTGCACAGCACCAGATCGGGTTGCAGCTCCTCACTTAAGTGGGTCAGGCAATCGTCCCAATGAAAATGTGCCTGTGGCAGGGGCTGATTTGCATTATCTAATTGGTTGCTCTGCCAGTTAAGCTTCGCCGAGGCGATAGCCATCTCAGAGTCGTCGACAAAATGGAGTATCGCGTCTGGATAAAGCTGTTTTGCCCTCAGGCCGAGAATGCCGTTGCCGCAGCCCAGATCCACTATGGTATCAAACTGCCCCTTGGGCATATTATCCAGCATGATACGGGCGCCGATATCCAGCTTATTGGCGGCAAACACGTTACTGAGATTACTGATAGTGAGATTAAACTCCTTCACCGGCCAGCAAACCTCGCTCGGCAGGGCTCTTGGCGTGCCGTCTGCGATACAGGTGATCACCCGGGTCTTCTTCCACGCTAGGCTGGCCGAGGCGGGACCTAAGTGCTGGGCGATGGTTTCAAGTAGTGCCTTATTGATCGATTTAGCCTTGGCGCCAATATAGACAGGAGTGCCAGGTGCCAGCGATCTTGAGAGGCGTATCAGCTGATGGGCAAAGTAGCTCAGGTTTTTTGGCAACTTCATCAGTACTAAGCCTATCCCTTGTGGCAGGGTGTCTCGGCTATTGAGCCAGGTGAGATTATCATGGCTCAAGTTGTTGCTAGCAAAGTTTTCCAGGGTGCCCAGGTGACTGGTCTTGGCATCGGTTTCGACCCACAAGGGCCAGTCGGCGGCCTGAGTGGTGAGCACCGCGCACAAGGCTCCAAAGCTATCGTTGATGATGGCAGTATTAACTTTTTCTTGCTCTATCTCCTGTAAGTGTTTTATCAGGTGCTCATCTGCCGCATCCCATGCTTGCAGGTTAGAGGCCTGCTTGGCCGGATAGCGAGAGAGTTGAAGCGTGATATCGGCGAAGGAGAATTGAGTTGTCATCACTTGGCTGCTACTTTGAAAATTAGGGTCGCGATTATCGCAGATTTACCCAGTCAGGTATATGCCCAGCACAAAGGGCAACAGGAAGAGAGATGCATCAACAAGACCTTGGTTTTGAACTACCGGGCACGGCAACCACAAAGCCGCCTATTAGCCTTATTCCCGGGTACCTTAATCAGGCACAGCAACAAGCGCTGATGCTTGAGGCCGAGCACTATCCCTTTAGCCGACCTGAGATAGCCGTATATGGTCGTATGCATCCGATCCCAAGGCGTCAGGTGTGGTTTGGTGATGATGGCTGCGACTATCAATATTCTGGCCTGTTTATTCGCGCCTTGCCCTGGCCTAAGTATGCTTTGCGTCTGCGAGATAAACTGGCGCATGACTTTGGCCTGATTAGCAATGGGGTCTTGGTCAATCACTACAAAGATGGGGCCGACACCATGGGGTGGCACAGTGATGATGAGGCTGAGATCATGCCAGGCTCTGATATCGCCTCCATCACCTTGGGGGCGAGCCGCCCCTTCTTTCTGCGCCATAAGCAGAGCAAACAGAAAGTGGAATTGCAGCTCAATAGTGGCGATCTATTAATCATGCACTGGCCGATGCAGGCGAGTTGGCAACATTCTTTGCCAAAAAGGGCCGGGGTGACTCAGCCTAGGCTAAACTTGACCTATCGCCATTTAATTCCACACTTTCATCAGGGATAATGTGTAAGGCTGAATTGTAACCTGGCTCTCACTCTTGGGGCGATGAAAGGTCTATCCTCAGGGGGAGCCCACAGCTCGAATAATCGCTGGATAATGAGACAAGCCCATCAAGGAGTCTGCTATGAATAAGATGTTCGTGACAACGGTAACCGGCACTGTCACCCCTGGAGTTGTGAAGGCGATGGCCAAACTGACCCGAGATGCCGGAGGCGAGTGGTTAAGCAGCAAGGTGATCAAGATGGATGCCTGGTTTGCCGCCATGATGAAGGTGGCAATTACTCAGGATAAGGTGGCGCAGCTACAGGCCAACTTTGTGCAGGAGTTTCCTGAGCTTACTTTTAGTTTCAGCGATATGGCGGAGCTACATAGCGAACACACCCGTAGCTTGAGATTCAATGTCGATTGTTCAGACAGACCTGGGCTGACAAGGGAGATAGTCGATATTCTCTCTAACCTGGATCTCGAAGTGGATCAGATGGAGTGCAACCGAGTACATGTCTCTACCCTAGGGCAGACGGTGTTTTCCGCTAAGTTGGCGGTATCCGTGCCCGATGAGATCAGCGGGGACAGCATCATAGAGTTACTGGAGAATGTCTCTCAAGATGCCAGAGTCAGCCTGACCTGATCTGAGGTTAGTGCTCTGCGGTGGGGACCGATGAAGATGAGTTGATCTTTTGATCCACTCAAAGTACTCTGCTGCCACTTAAGTTTTCTACTCGACAGAGATGATGACCATGTCAGTAAAACAGCAGATAATCGATACGCTCACAGAGGTTCTATCCCCAGTTCACCTAGAGGTGATCAATGAGAGCGACAACCACCACGTCCCACCTAATTCAGAGACTCACTTTAAGGTGATCGTTGCCAGCGCGGCTTTTGAAGGTAAGCGACTCATCGGTCGTCACCGCGCGGTCAATGAAGCGCTGCAGCCTCAGTTCGATGCTGGACTGCATGCCCTGTCTATGCACACTTTTACGCCTGACGAATGGGAGCAAGAGGCAGAAGTGCCTGATTCGCCTAAGTGTCGCGGTTAATCTAAGTCTCTCGGTTAACCTAATTGTCGCGGTTAACCCATGATTGTGCGGGCATAACAGTCCTTTAGGTGTTGATGAGAAATAGCTAGTTTAAAGCCACAGCAGGCATGGCCGCTGTGGTTTTTTATTGGCCGGGTTTTGAGATATGTTCACTTTACTTTGCTCGGCACCTACCGCATATTGTGTAGGTCAGTCGGCGGCTGAAGCTATCAGTCGGTCGCACTCAATCTAGGTGCCTTGGCAAACTCTGAGGTGCCTTTGTTTATGGGAGAAAAATAATGCCGTTACTCGATAGCTTTACCGTAGATCATACCCGTATGAATGCCCCTGCTGTGCGCGTTGCCAAGACGATGACCACCCCAAAGGGCGATACTATTACCGTTTTTGATCTGCGTTTCTGCGCCCCGAATAAAGATATTCTGAGCGAGCGCGGTATTCACACCCTAGAGCACCTTTTTGCCGGTTTTATGCGAGATCACCTCAATAGTGATAGCGTCGAGATCATCGATATCTCTCCTATGGGATGCCGCACCGGTTTCTACATGAGCCTTATTGGCACCCCCAAAGAAGCGGAAGTGGCCGAGTGCTGGCTGGCTGCCATGGAAGATGTGCTAAAGGTAAAGCAGCAGTCTGAGATCCCTGAGTTAAACGAGTACCAGTGTGGGACTTATGAGATGCATTCTTTGGAGCAGGCTAAGGATATCGCCAAAAATATCATCGCCGCCGGGGTTAATGTCAATCGTAACGATGAGCTTAAACTTAGTGACGATATTTTAAAGGGACTCTGATCTCAGCTCACCTTTTACCTGTTCAGAGACAAAAAGCAGCCGTGGCTGCTTTTTGTTTTTTTAGCCTGTTGGTGGTCGTAGAGGTGTTAAACAGGAAAAACCGGTAAATTCACTGGTTAAACTTTAGTCGAACAGTGTCGGGTTTTGTTGTTTTTTTGTCCAGCGAAATTCGCCAAAATAAGGCCGTGAAAAAGTAGATTTTTGGCTACTCAAATTCATATAACCCTGCTAGGACAGGGGGCTAAATTAATTTCCATTTACCTAAATCATAAAAATCACAGGAACTGTGATCTACTCCTCACTGTAGAAATCCCCTGAGTCCGTTTTAAAACACCCGTATTTTTCATAGCGATAAGGAATTATTTACGGTAAAATGCGCCCGACCAGCGTGATTGCGATCGCATTTCTGTAATAAATCTGCGCTAGCTCAATGCGATAGCTTCTGTTTGAAATCTATCTCATTTAGCAGGAACGCGACGCATTATCTTTCCTTCATAAACGTAGTGCTTGTGGATATGATTACAATAAAGAAAGGATTGGACCTGCCTATAACAGGTGGACCAGAGCAAGTTATCCATAATGGCCCAGCCATTAAACACGTAGCTACTTTGGGTGAAGAGTATATTGGCCTGCGCCCCACGATGAAGATCAAAGTGGGTGACAAAGTGCAAAAAGGTCAGGTGATTTTTGAAGACAAAAAGAATCCTGGCGTTAAATATACTGCTTTAGCCAGTGGCACAATCTCAGAAATTAACCGGGGCGCCCAGCGTGTTCTTCAGTCTGTCGTCATCGAGGTAGAGGGGGACGATAGCGTTTCTTTCGCCAAGTACGATGCCGCAGCATTAGACACCCTTGACCCGCAATTAGTGCGCGATAGCCTGATCGAATCAGGCATGTGGCCCGCCTTGCGTACGCGTCCTTTCAGCAAAGCACCTGCAGTTGACTCAACGCCTGCTGGTATTTTTGTGACCGCTATCGATACTCAACCTCTTGCTGCCGATCCTGCCGTTATCATTAACGAGCACAAGGAAGATTTTGCCAATGGCTTAAAAGTCCTTGCAAGATTGACAGAAGGTAAGGTGTATCTGTGTAAGGCGCCAGGAACCGATATTCCTGCAGCCAACGCACAAGTTGAAGAGTTTGCCGGTCCGCATCCTGCGGGTCTTGCCGGTACTCATATCCATTTTGTTCTGCCCGCATCGGCTAAGCGCACCGTTTGGCATGTTGGCTATCAAGATGTGATCGCAATCGGTCAACTATTTACTACTGGTGAGCTAAACACCCAACGTGTGGTCGCGATAGCAGGTCCTAAGGCGCTGAAGCCTAGACTGGTGCGCACTCAGAGTGGTGCATCTATTACCGAATTGACGACTGGCGAAGTGGCCCAAGGCGATGTTCGTGTAGTTGCAGGTTCAGTGCTCAACGGTAAAACGGCAACAGGCCCACATGCCTATTTAGGTCGTTTCTTTAACCAGATTTCTCTGCTTGAAGAAGGCCGTGAACAAGAGTTTATTGGCTGGGCGATGCCTGGTCCTAACAAGTTCTCTGTTACACGTGCATTCCTGGGGCACCTGTCACCGTCTCGTCTGTTTAACATGACGACCAGCACTGGTGGTTCTGACCGTGCCATGGTGCCAATTGGCAACTATGAGCGTGTTATGCCTCTCGACATTCTTCCTACCATGCTATTGCGTGACCTGGTGTCAGGTGATACCGACGGCGCTGCCACTTTAGGCGCGTTAGAGTTGGATGAAGAAGATTTGGCACTATGTACTTTCGTATGTCCTGGTAAGTATGACTATGCGTCGTACCTACGCGACTGCCTAGATACGATTGTGAGGGAAGGCTAATGGGCTTGAAACAATTTTTCAAAAGTATTGAACCCCAGTTTGAAAAGGGTGGGAAATACGAGAAGTGGTATGCGCTCTTCGAAGCGGCATACACGGTATTTTATACACCAGGCCACGTAAACAAGGGCCGTACTCATGTGCGTGATAACCTTGACCTGAAGCGTATGATGATTACGGTTTGGGCCTGTGCATTCCCTGCGATGTTCGTAGGTATGTACAACGTAGGTCTTCAGGCACAAGAAGCTTTAATGGCTGGCTTTGCCACTCCAGATACCTGGCAAGTGGCTTTGTTTGGCTTGTTTGGTACTGAGCTGACTGCTGATTCAGGTGTTGCTGCACTCATGTGGTATGGCGCCTGCTGGTTCCTCCCTATCTACGCGGTGACCTTTGCCGTGGGTGGTATCTGGGAAGTGCTGTTTGCTATGGTTCGTGGCCATGAAGTTAACGAAGGTTTCTTCGTCACCTCGATTCTGTTTGCGCTAACCCTGCCAGCAACCATTCCGCTATGGATGGTAGCGCTGGGTATCACCTTCGGTGTCGTCGTTGCCAAAGAGATCTTCGGTGGTACGGGTCGTAACTTCCTTAACCCTGCACTGGCCGGTCGTGCCTTCCTGTTCTTCGCTTACCCGCTAAACATGTCAGGCGATACCACTTGGGTGGTTGCAGACGGTTTCTCTGGTGCAACGGCGCTAAGCCAAGCGGCACAGGGCACTCTGGACTACGGCTTTAACCAAGCTTGGTGGGATGCCTTCCTAGGTTTCATTCCTGGTTCTGTGGGTGAAGTGTCTACTCTGGCGATTCTGCTGGGTGGTCTGGTGATTATCTACACCCGTATCGCGTCATGGCGCATCGTGGGTGGTGTGATGGTCGGTATGATTGCCGTTTCTTACCTACTTAACTTTATCGGTAGCGATACTAACCCTATGTTTGCTATGCCTTGGCACTGGCACTTGGTACTGGGTGGCTTTGCCTTCGGTATGATGTTTATGGCGACTGACCCAGTTTCTGCGTCTTTCACCAACCAAGCTAAGTGGGCGTACGGTATCTTGATTGGTGCTATGGCCGTGTTTATCCGTGTCATTAACCCTGCTTTCCCTGAAGGTATGATGTTGGCTATCTTATTCGCCAACCTGTTTGCGCCGCTATTCGACCACTTTGTGGTTCAAGCGAATGTTAAGCGGAGGATTGCTCGTGGCTAGTAATAAAGATTCGTTCGGTAGAACGCTGTTTGTTGTTGTTGGATTATGTTTTATCTGTTCGGTATTCGTTTCTACCGCGGCAGTACTGCTAAAGCCAACACAGCAAGAAAACAAATTGCTTGATAAGCAAAAGTACATTCTTGAAGCGGCTGGCTTGGTTGACACTAAGTCTGGCGAAGTGAGCAAGGATCAGATCCTTAATACTTATGAAAAGTATGTCGAAGCTAAGCTGGTTGACCTTAAGTCTGGTGACTGGGTAGAAGGCAACGCCGATACTTTTGATACTGAAAAGGCCGCTCGTACACCTGAGACCTCTTTTAAGCCTGAAAATGATATCGCTTCAGTGAAGCGTGTGGCGAATAAAGGCGTGGTCTACTTGGTTCGCGATGACGCTGGCACGCTACAGACTGTGATCATTCCGGTTAAAGGTTATGGTCTGTGGTCTACCATGTACGCTTTCCTAGCTGTTGAAGCCGACCTGAACACGATTCGTAGCTTAGTGTATTACGACTTTACCGGTTCAGGTGAAACCCCTGGTCTGGGTGGTGAAGTACAGAATCCTAAGTGGATTGCTAAGTGGGAAGGTAAGAAGCTTTATGATGACCAGGGTAACTTGGCGATTAAAGTGACTAAGAACCCTGTCGTCGCAGAAAGTGTGCACGGTGTAGATGCATTATCAGGGGCGACGCTTACCGGTAATGGCGTTCAAAACTCACTTGACTTCTGGTTAGGAGAAGAGGGTTTCGCTCGCTTTATCGAGAAGGCGCGCAACGGAGGGCTTAGCTAATGGCTGACGCTAAAGAACTTAAACAGGTTCTAACTGGACCTATTATCAGTAATAACCCGATTGCGTTGCAGATCCTGGGTGTATGTAGTGCGCTGGCGGTAACCAGTAAAATGGAAACCGCACTCGTGATGACCATTGCTCTGACTGCCGTAACGGCCTTGTCTAACCTGTTCATCTCGATGATACGTGGCCACATTCCAAGCAGTGTGCGTATTATCGTTCAGATGACCATTATCGCTTCATTGGTGATCGTGGTTGACCAGGTACTGCAAGCTTATGCCTATGACGTGGCTAAGCAGCTTTCGGTATTCGTGGGTCTGATCATTACCAACTGTATCGTAATGGGCCGCGCTGAAGCTTATGCGATGAAGACACCGCCTATGATGAGCTTCATGGACGGTATCGGTAACGGCTTGGGTTATGGTGCCATCTTGTTGTCAGTTGGCTTCGTGCGTGAATTGTTTGGTAACGGTTCGCTATTTGGCGTCGAGATCCTAAGCAAGATCTCTGACGGTGGCTGGTATCAGCCAAACGGTCTGCTACTGCTACCGCCAAGTGCGTTCTTCCTGATTGCTGCGTTAATCTGGATCATTCGTACCATCAAGCCAGAGCAAGTTGAAGCAAAAGGATAAGCGTAATGGAACATTTTATTAGTCTGTTAATTCGTTCTGTTTTCATTGAAAACATGGCGTTATCCTTCTTCCTTGGTATGTGTACTTTCTTGGCTGTGTCTAAGAAGGTAACCACAGCCATGGGCTTGGGTGTCGCTGTTATCGTGGTATTGGCTATCTCTGTACCCGTTAACCAAATTATCTATCAGAGTATTTTGGCACCGGGCGCCTTAGCCTGGGCTGGTGTACCTGATGCGGATCTGAGCTTCCTTAAGTTCATCACCTTTATCGGTGTGATCGCGGCGCTGGTTCAAATCCTTGAGATGACATTAGATAAGTATTTTCCACCGCTATACAACGCGCTGGGGATCTTCCTACCGCTAATCACCGTAAACTGTGCGATTTTTGGTGCGGTATCTTTCATGGTTGAGCGTGACTACAACCTGACTGAAAGTTTAGTGTTTGGCATAGGTTCGGGTATTGGTTGGGCGTTGGCGCTTGTCCTACTGGCCGGTATCCGTGAGAAGTTAAAATATGCTGATGTCCCTAATGGTCTACGTGGTCTAGGTATTACCTTTGTGACTGCAGGTTTGATGGCTCTAGGTTTCATGTCGTTCTCAGGTGTGTCTCTGTAAAGAGACACCTTAACGGCTTCTGAATTTGAACCTTAAAGGATAAGTTAATGGGTATTATTGAATCTACTCCAATCGATGTATACCTCGGTGTGAGTATGTTTACAGCCATTGTACTGGTATTAGTTTTGGTGATTTTGTTCGCCAAGTCTAAGTTGGTACCAAGTGGCGATATTACTATCGGCATCAATGAAGATGCGGATAAGGCGATTAAAACGGCTGCAGGCGGTAAACTGCTTGGCGCATTGGCGGAAAACGGCATCTTCGTTTCATCGGCCTGTGGTGGCGGTGGTTCTTGTGGCCAGTGTAAGGTGATCGTTAAGTCTGGTGGCGGTGATATTTTGCCAACAGAACTCGACCATATCTCTAAGGGCGATGCCCGTAATGGCTGTCGTTTATCTTGTCAGGTAAACGTTAAGTCAGATATGGAGATCGAGCTGGAAGAAGAGATCTTCGGTATCAAGAAATGGGATTGTGAAGTTATCTCTAACGATAACAAAGCAACCTTCATTAAAGAGCTTAAGCTGCAAATTCCTGATGGCGAGTCTGTACCTTTCCGTGCCGGTGGTTACATTCAGATCGAAGCACCTGCTCACCATGTTAAGTACGCCGATTTTGACGTACCTGAAGAATACCGTGGCGACTGGGAACACTTTGGCTTCTTCAAGCTAGAGTCTAAGGTTGATGAAGAGACAATCCGTGCGTACTCAATGGCGAACTATCCTGAAGAGGAAGGTATCATCATGTTGAACGTACGTATCGCGACGCCGCCTCCACGTAACCTGTCACTGCCTTGCGGTAAGATGTCTTCATACATCTGGAGCCTGAAGGCGGGCGACAAGGTAACTATCTCTGGTCCATTTGGTGAGTTCTTCGCTAAAGATACCGATGCGGAGATGGTATTCGTCGGTGGTGGTGCGGGTATGGCGCCTATGCGTTCGCATATCTTCGACCAACTTAAGCGTCTTAAGTCTAAGCGTAAGATGAGCTTCTGGTACGGTGCACGTTCTAAGCGTGAAATGTTCTATGTTGAAGATTTCGACGGCCTAGCGGCTGAAAACGATAACTTCGTATGGCACGTGGCCCTGTCAGATCCTCAACCAGAAGATAACTGGGATGGTTACACAGGCTTCATTCATAACGTCTTGTATGAAAACTACCTGCGTGACCACGAAGCGCCAGAAGATTGTGAGTACTACATGTGTGGACCTCCAATGATGAACGCAGCGGTTATCGGTATGCTTAAAGATCTTGGCGTTGAAGATGAAAATATCCTGTTGGATGACTTCGGCGGCTAAGCAACAATTCTTGTGATAATATTGCCCGCGATTATCGCTCTCCCTAAGACGCCACTGGCGCCCTTAGGGAGAGTATTACCGGGTTATCATTAAGGACAATGGTCAATATGTATAAGACCTTTATTAAGGGGTTAGTCCTGGCGGGACTAGCCTTTTTTATTTCAGCCTGTACCCAACCTGTTAAGACGATCTCCCTGTCTGGGCAGACCATGGGCACGACTTACCATATTAAATTTGTCGGCGATCAACAGATGCCTGACGAACAACTGCTGCAGGCGGAGATCGACCTGGCGCTGGAGCAGGTGAACGATCAGATGTCCACTTATCGCACGGACTCAGAGTTGTCACGCTTTAATCAGATGACGCTCGAAACTGGTCTGGCGGTATCGCCCGATACGGCCAAGGTGGTGCAGACGGGGATCGACCTCTATCGTAAGACTGACGGCGCGTTGGATATTACCCTAGGGCCACTGGTGAACCTGTGGGGCTTCGGACCCGATAAGCGTCCAACACGAGTGCCGAGCGCGGAACTTATCGCCCAGACCAAAGCTAAAACGGGTATCGAATACCTTAAGGTCGATGGCCTCAAACTGAGTAAAAGTAACCCTGACCTCTATGTGGATCTTTCCTCAATCGCTAAAGGTTTTGGGGTCGATAGGGTGGCCAAGCTGCTGAGTAAGTATCAACCCAAAGGATATCTGGTTGAGATAGGCGGCGAGATCAGCCTCTATGGCGTTAAGCTTGATGGCAGTGACTGGGTCATTGCTATAGAGCAGCCCGATGAGGATGAGCGCTCGGTGCAGCAATTGATCAGGCCAGGCAACATGGCCTTGGCAACTTCAGGCGACTATCGCAACTATTATGAGGAAGAGGGGCAGCGCTTTACCCATATCATTGACCCGCGTAATGGCTACCCCATAGACCACAAGCTGGCTTCGGTCACAGTGCTTGCCAAAGAGAGCATGATTGCTGACGGTTATGCTACGGCGATGATGGTGATGGGCACCGAGGCGTCGCTGGCACTGGCTGAGCGCGAAGGGCTGGCGATCATGTTGATTGAAAAGCAAGCGCAAGGTTTTAAGGTCTACTATAGTGATGCCTTTAAGCCTTTTGTGGGTTTGTGATAGAATAGGCCCCACTGGTGCGTCAGCTAGTCGTTTAGGGCTGGCTGAGCGCATTGTTGAATTAATAGGCATGTAAGTGGGTCAACCACTTATGTGTATCTGGAGTAAGTGATGAGCACTTTTTTAGCGGCTTTCGTGGTATTACTACTGTTTTTCGTTCTTATGTCTATCGGCTATCTGGTGAAGAAAAAGGCCGTGGCTGGTAGCTGTGGTGGCCTAGGGGCACTAGGCATAGATAAAGCCTGTGACTGTGATGACCCATGCGATAAGCGTAAGGCGAAGATGGCCGAAGAAGAGGCCCGCCGTGAAAAGCTGGCTAAAGATCGTATCATCTAGGTTAATAGACTCGTCCCGATTAAAGGTTCCATTTTGGAGCCTTTTTTATTGCTCTGAATTTGTCGACTCCCACTAATTTCTATCTATTTTTGAGTGCTTGAGCCTGACGTCGCTGGGGCAAGATGGCGCTTAACAGTCTGGATCTATTATCTTTAACCTCTTACTTTTTTATCGCTAATCAAAGCGCGAATAAGAATGATTATCTTTGATAACCAATTGAAACATAATGTTTATTTGTAATTGCCTTAAAATTGCTCTAGTCTTAAATATTGATTTAGATCAAGTTTATTAAGGAGATCAAATGAAGGGTCATCCGAATGTCATTCGTCAGTTAAATAAGATACTGACCTTTGAATTGACGGCAATCAATCAGTACTTCCTGCATGCGCGCATGTATAAAAATTGGGGTCTGGAAGAGCTCAATGAGAAGTGCTACAAGAAGTCGATTAAAGATATGAAGCACGCCGACAAGTTAATTGAGCGGGTGCTATTTCTCGAAGGCCTGCCTAATCTACAGCAGCTTGAAAAATTGCGTATCGGTGAGCATCCAGAGGAGATGTTGCAGTGTGACAAGACCATGCTTGAAGAGCAGCTGGTTGAGCTTCGCAGCGTCATAGACCTGTGCGAGACGGAGCAAGATTATGTCAGTCGTGAGATCCTCGAAGATCTGCTGGAAGATGAAGAGGAGTACCTTGACTGGATCGAGGCGCAGCAAGATCTCATTAAGATGACAGGCATTCAAAATTACCTGCAGTCACAGATAGAGTCGGAATAGGGAGTCAATATGAAAGGTAACCAAGAGGTGATCAACACACTGAACAAATTATTGACCGGCGAGCTGTCGGCAATGGATCAATATTTTGTTCATGGCCTGATGTATGACGACTGGGGACTGACCGAGCTGCATGAGCGTATCTCTCACGAGTCTGACGATGAGCGCGAACACGCCAAAAAGTTGGTCGAGCGCATTTTATTCCTCGAAGGTACACCCGATGTGGCCAGCCGTGAGGCACTCAACATAGGTAAAAACCCGCAGGAGATGCTGCAAAACGACCTTAACTATGAATATCAGGTCGCCAATAATCTGCGCGCCGCCATTGCGCTATGTGAAGAGAAGAAAGATTACGCCTCTCGGGAGTTGTTAGAGGTCTTGCTGGAAGAGACTGAGTCGGACCATATGTACTGGCTAGAGAAGCAGTTAGGCCTGATTGATAAGGTCGGCCTGCAGAATTATCTTCAGTCCAAAATGTAAGGCTTGAGATGTAAAATACCAGTCGCTGCATGATTGCCATGCGGCTGATTCAGATAAAGCCACCTTAAGGTGGCTTTTTACTGGGCGCAATTCAGTGCCAAGCTATCACCTTAGCGCAAAGCGATTGAATACTGTTTAAATGTACAGTATTCTTGGCGCTGGAGGTATTAAGGTGAAAAAGATTATTCATGTAGATATGGACTGCTTTTTTGCGGCGGTCGAGATGCGTGATTTTCCTGAGCTCAGGGGCAAGCCCATTGCCGTCGGTGGACGCAGCGATCGCCGCGGTGTGATCAGCACCTGTAACTATGAGGCGCGCAAGTTTGGTGTGCGCTCGGCCATGGCCTCCGCCTATGCCCTCAAGCTCTGCCCAGATCTTATCTTGGTGCCCGGCCGCATGTCTGTGTATAAGGAAGTCTCGGCGCAGATCCGAGAAGTGTTTGCCCGCTACACAGAGTTAATCGAGCCCCTCTCCCTGGATGAAGCCTATCTGGATGTCAGTGATTGCACTCAACATCAGGGCTCGGCCACCTTGATCGCCGAGGCAATACGCCAGGAGATCTTTGAGCAGACAGGACTCACCGCCTCAGCCGGTATCGCGCCGGTGAAGTTTCTGGCCAAGATTGCCTCAGATCTCAACAAGCCTAATGGCCAGTATGTGATCACCCCGCAGATGATCCCCGAGTTTGTGAAGACATTGCCACTGATCAAAATTCCCGGCGTCGGTAAGGTGACAGGCGCTAAGCTGGAGACCATGGGGCTGAAAACCTGCGCCGATGTGCAGGCTTGTAGTCGGCAGAGCCTGATGGAGCGCTTCGGTAAGTTTGGTGGTGTCTTGTATGACAGGGCGCAGGGGATAGACCCCCGCGGTATCTCGCCCCACAGAGAGCGTAAGTCTGTCGGCGTTGAGACCACGCTCGCCAAAGATATCTATAGCTACGAGCAGTGTCAGGCGGTGATGCCGCAGCTGATCCAGGAGCTATCCGGCCGTATTAGTCGCAGCGCCAAGTCGCGGCGTATTCACAAGCAGGTGGTTAAGCTCAAGTTTGATGACTTTAAACAGACCACCATAGAGCAGCGTAGCGACGAGGTGTCGGTGAAGTTGTTTTACGACCTGCTCAGCCAGGCTTTGGAGCGCCGCGCCGGGCAGGGCATTCGCTTGCTGGGAGTGTCGGTCGGACTCGAGAGTGCCGATGCTAGCCCTGGCCAGGAAGATGAAGTGCATGGGGCACAGATGGATCTCGGGTTTTAGCGTTAACCCTATTAACCTTTTTGACTCGTAGCTTGGACGGTTATTGCACCTGGTTAGATTTTTGAAGCTTTACCCTTCATGGCAATCTAACGCCTGCCCGGCGGGGGTTGTGCAGATACGCCTGTGACACGCTGTGCGCCATCTGATCTGCAGGGATGCTGGAGAGGCAAGTGAAGGTCATACCTTCGCTGTAATTAATAGCCTGCGGCTCGCTTTTGTGCAGATACATCTGCTACACGCCGTGAATACAGTGTAAACACATTTGTGACCTTCCGAGGCATGGATGCCGAGGCAGAGCTCACAAGGATGTGCTCGTAGCGTGTCACAAATGTGTTTGCACATGAGCCTGCCGCAGGCAATTCAAAACAATGAAGGTTAACGCTGGAGTTCGTTACGGTCAGAGCTATACCGTTGAATTCGGCACCAAAGAAGCAAAAAAGGCGTCTTGTTAGACGCCTTTTCTTATCAATGACCTTTTACGCTTTCTCTGGAATACGTTCCAGTACGGCGAGGAGTAGCTTCCAGTATTGGTCGACGGTTTCGATTAACACCATCTCATCAGGGCTGTGTGGGAAGCGGATGGTGGGGCCAATGGAAACCATATCCATCTCTGGGTAAGGTTTCTTGAACAGACCACACTCCAGACCCGCGTGGATCACCATGATGACAGGCTCTTTGTTGTAGATAGACTCGTAGGTGTCTTTCACAATCGCCATCACAGGAGAGCTACTGTCTGGCTTCCAGCCAGGGTAGGCGCCGCTGAATTCTACTTCGGCACCGGCCAGGTTGCTCAGTGCGGTGAGGTAGCCTTCAACTTCTTCGCGGCCTGAGTCGATTAGCGAGCGGATAAGGCAAAGTATGCTCACCGATTCGCCTTCTGTGGTGATCACACCAACGTTAAGCGAGGTCTCGGTGACCCCTTGGATCTCATCGCTCATGCGCATTACGCCATTAGGGCAGGCGTGTAGTAGATCGATCAGAGTCTGCTGTGTGGCTTCGCTCATTACCTGAGTGGCGGCTGGGATCTCACTGAGAGTCAGCAACATACCAGGGTCGGCGATGGCCAGTTCCTGACGTACCAGATCGGTATATTCCTGCATCAAGGCTTCGAGGCGTGGCAGGTTTTCGCTCGGCAGCATGAAGCTGACGCTGGCCTCACGAGGGATGGCGTTACGCAGTGAGCCGCCGCTAAAGTTGGTTAGCTCCAAGGCTAACTCGTCGGTATAGTTAAACAGGAAGCGCGCCAACAGCTTGTTGGCGTTGCCGCGGCCCAGGTGAATGTTCACCCCTGAGTGACCGCCTTTTAGCCCTGACAGGGTAAGGGTGTAGGTAGACAGACTCGGCTCAGCCGCCTGCCAAACCATAGGCACAGTGATCTGAGCATCGACGCCACCGGCGCAGCCCATGTAGATCTCGCCTTCTTGCTCAGAATCTGTGTTGATCAGGATCTCGGCGTCAAGGTAACCGGCTTCAAGGCCAAAAGCCCCTGTCATGCCTGCTTCTTCATCTATGGTCAGCAAGACTTCCAGTGGGCCGTGGGGGATATCGTCACTGCCAAGGATCGCTAATGCTGAGGCCATGCCGATGCCGTTATCTGAGCCCAGGGTGGTGCCTTTGGCCTTTACCCAGTCGCCGTCAACATAGGCTTCAATTGGATCTTTCTCAAAATCATGAACCTTGTCGGCATTTTTCTGCGGCACCATGTCGATATGTGCCTGCAGGGCGACAACTTTACGGTTTTCCATACCCGGTGTTGCGGGCTTCTTAATGATCAGGTTACCGACCTTATCTTCGACAACACTAAGTTGTTTGTCTTTGGCCCAGTTTTGGATGTATTGGCTTAGTGCCTGCTCATGCTTAGACGGGTGGGGAATGGCGCAGATCTGTTCAAACCACTGCCAAAGTGCCTGAGGTTGCAATTGACTTAATGTGCTCACGGACAAACTCCTCTGTAATAAAGGTCTTTGAGGTCTAATTTGGCGATAGTCTATCATAGACTCTGAGGCGTCGGGGGGATTTGCCGCGCCCAGAAGTGCGCAGGAAAGCGCGGAGCTTATGGGTAAAGTGTCATACTAAGTTGCCACCTGTTTCTGGGAGCCTTTGGGGCTTACATCATTATTTTCATTTGGCTTTAGTGCCAGATAGGAGAATAATGCCAACTCTCACGACGATTTAGCCTTGGCTGACATGGCCTTAACCCAACCCTCAAATTGCGGGTAAGTGGCCATATGAGGTTACTGAAATTTGGCTGGGCTAATGGCTAATGTCTTATGTCTTAGGAGCTAGGGCTAAGGGCTTAGCAAGACTCTGTATCGTCGCTAGAAGCTAGGTTGATATTCACGATAGGCAGGCACAGATCTGTCGAAAGGTAAGGGCACTTGTATCACTTATATAGGTGTCAGTTGATTCGGCTAAGACCGAAAAACCGTTAGATGAAAAGGATGAGGCATGACCGGGGTTAAATTTATAGATGTAACAGATTCAGAAGCTATTTTTGACGATAACCAGTGGGATGCTGTGGTCGTTGTGACCCATGGCCTAGACGCCATCGCTCAAGAGGAGCTGGCGATGCTTGCCAGCCATGGTGCCCAGGTGGATGCTAGAGTCGGTCGCTCGACCACACTATTGTTTGCCCCTGGGCTGGCCGGTGGTCGTCTGATCGTCGCGCCGCTAGCTGACAGCGACAGCGATATTCAGGATGTGCGGGTCTATAGTGATGCGGCGCGTCAAGGGATCAAGGTCGCCTTCGATTCGGGTGCCAGACGTCCCTTGTTGATTGTCACGCCATCGACTCAGGCGAGGTATCAGCAATCTTTGGGCGTTGCGGCGCTCGGCTGTGCCCAGGCATTGTGGCAGGCGCTGGAGCGCCGCGAGGCCATGGGGGAGATGGACAAGATTTCTCAAATTGGTCTGCTGGTTGACGACAAGGCTGGCGAGCTGCTTAGCGCCATCGAGGCCGGCAAACATCTGGCCCGTGACCTTTGTGGCACTGAGCCTGAGCGCATGTCTGCGCCAGCCTTTGCTCAATACTGTGTCGATGCAATGCAAGGGCTTGATCTGAATATCTTTGTGGTTGAAGACAGAGACGTGCTGGAGCGTGACTATCCCTTGCTGAGTGCAGTGGGCCGCGCCTCTTTCGCCGTACCACGACATCAGCCAAGAGTGGTTAAGCTGGAATATAAAGCCGAAGGGCCTATAGAGCGCAGCTATTTCTTTGCTGGTAAAGGTGTGGTGTACGACACGGGCGGCGCCGATCTTAAAGTGGGTGGTGCTATGGCGGGAATGAGCCGAGATAAGGGCGGCGCAGCCGCTGTTGCCGGCCTGATGAAGACTCTGGCATTGCTCAAGCCTAAAGGTGTGCGTGTGGTAGCCGAGCTTGGCCTAGTGCGTAACAGCATAGGTAGTGAGGCCTTTGTAACCGACGAGATCATCACCAGCCATGCTGGTGTGCGGGTACGTATCGGTAATACCGATGCCGAGGGGCGTTTGGTGCTGGCGGATCTCTTATCCCATCTTAGGCTCAAGGCGCAGCATGCGGAGGCGCCGCAGCTGTTTTCGGTGGCGACCCTGACTGGACATGTGGTGCGCTGTTATGGCGGCTATACGGCACTGGTGGAAAATGCGGTGGCGCGAGAGCAGAAGGTAGGACAAAACCTGCAGGCGATCAGCGAGGCCTGGGGCGAGCCGGTAGAGCTGTCGCGTCTGCGTCGTGAAGATTATCAGAAGATTGTTGATCCCTCTGGGGCGGCGGATATCTTGTCATCAAATAATGCGCCGTCGTCGGTTACCGCCAGGGGCCATCAATATCCGGCGGCCTTCCTGCTGAAAGCCTCTGGCCTTGAGGAACATGGGCTGACAAGCGACAAGCCGCTGGCTTATACCCATGTGGATATTGCTGGCAGTGCAACCGAAGGAGACCCGCTTTATGGCACGCCAACAGCGGCACCATTAGTGAGTCTGTGCCAGTTGATCCGCAGTTAAACGGCAAGAAATTTGACCGGGGCAGCCATCGCGCTGCCCTTTTTTATTGCCTGATCACTATTCAGCTGAAGTTTGTGATCTCGATCCATCCTGAGTAAGTGTTATTTTGTTGTAAAATTACATTTTGAGGCTGTTTTTAAAAAAAAATGGAAAAAATTCTTGTAATAAAACTACATTTAAATATAATGGCTCTCGTTGGTTAGACACAGTGTCTTCCACCTCAGGTCTATCCAGGACGGATAATTCTCCAAGGAACCGAGCGACAAGTTGAATACTGCGGCATAAGGCCTTCGATGAAGGTTTGCCAAGTTTCACTAGAGATTTTTTTTCAACTTTGTTAGGAGTTAATGACTATGGCTTATACCGGAATTCAGCACATTTATTGGCAGAATACTTGGTTTTGTACTGATGCCCTTCGTGGCGGTCTGTACGCTATGACTTTTAAGGGTTAACTACCCCTAAGATCATTTGGACCTAGTTCACTTGATTAAAGTAGTTGCATCATCCATCAACCTTGCCCCGTTTGGGGATTTTTAGACTCAAGTAGTCTATTGCTCATTGAGCGATAGACCAGTGTAACCCGCTAGCGCGGTAACTCTTTCCTTTCGGAACACTTGAAACATGTCTCGCCTGCTCTTTGAGCAGGCTTTTTTTTGCCTGAAATTTGCCGTTTGGTCCTCGCTGACGTGCCAATAAATCTGCTGTAGATCACCTTTATGAAACAGGCTTGAGTTATGGCTCTAAACTGGCTCGCGTTTGGTTAATTTTTGCGTATATAATCGTCGCTCAATATCAGGCTGTTAACCTGGTATTAACTTTACCCTACCTAAATAAACAATAATTAAATCAAGGAACCATGTTCCATGTTAGAGAAAGTATTCAAGTTAACCGAGCACCAAACGACGTTAAAACAAGAAGTTGTAGCCGGATTGACCACATTTTTAACCATGGCCTATATCATCTTCGTCAACCCTATGATGTTGGCTGATGCGGGTATGGATCACGGCGCCGTATTTGTCGCAACCTGTTTGGCCGCGGCAGTGGGCTGTTTGGTGATGGGGATTGTGGCTAACTATCCCATTGCACTGGCACCCGGCATGGGGCTTAACGCCTTCTTTACTTATACCGTAGTGGGCGAGATGGGCTATAGCTGGGAGACTGCGCTGGGCGCGGTATTCCTCTCGGGTATCTGCTTTTTGATCTTGTCTCTGGTGAAGATCCGTGAGTGGATCGTCAATAGTATTCCTATGTCGTTGCGTTTAGGGATCGCCGCCGGTATCGGTCTGTTTCTGGCGCTTATTGGCCTCAAGAGCGCCGGTATCGTGGTGGCCAGCCCGGCAACTTTGGTCACTATGGGCGATGTCACCGCCTTACCGGCTGTCATGTCTGTGCTTGGCTTCTTTATCATTATCGCCTTGGTACACAGAGGTTATCAGTCGGCGGTGATCATCAGCATTTTATCGATCACAGCGCTTGGGCTGTTGCTGGGGGACGTGCAGTATGGCGGATTGGTCTCGGCGCCACCCTCTATCGCACCGACCTTTATGAAGATGGATCTTGCCAATGTGCTTGAGATCAGCATGCTCTCCGTGGTGTTTGCCTTCCTGTTTGTGGATCTGTTCGATACCTCGGGGACCTTGGTGGCCGTGGCGCAGCGTGGTGGCTTTCTCGATGACAGAGGCAGATTGCCCCGACTTGGCCGTGCGCTGACCGCCGACAGCACGGCAACCATTGCCGGTGCCATGCTAGGCACGTCGACCACCACTAGCTATATTGAGAGCACTGCTGGGGTGAGCGCTGGTGGCCGCACCGGACTTACGGCCGTGGTGGTAGGGATCATGTTCTTGTTATCTCTGTTTATTTCGCCATTGGCGGGTATGGTGCCAGCCTACGCGACGGCAGGCACCTTGTTCTACGTAGCTATCTTAATGATGTCGGGACTGGTGCATGTGGACTGGGAAGATCTGACCGAGGCCGCGCCAGTGGTGGTGGTTTGTATCTTGATGCCGCTGACCTTCTCCATTGCCACTGGTATCGCGATGGGTTTTATCGCCTATGCGGGGATCAAGCTGTTTAGTGGCCGTTATAAGGATCTCACTTTCGGCGTGCTGATATTGGCGGCGCTCTTCTTAGCCAAGTTTATCTATGGATAAGCACAGCTAGGGTTAAGTTTAGTTATCGTTAGCTGAGTTTCTTGGTGAAAAGATTAAAGGTCATACAATGTATGGCCTTTTTTATGGGATTTTTTTGAAGGAAAGTAGACTTGCTCTAATCTTTTATCTACGCCGCTACCATTTGGTTTAGGGATTGGGTATAACTTGAGGTTCGGTTTTTTTCTGTCGATATGTAAATGAACTTAAGTGAGATAGGCTACCGCCGAGTGGTAGTGAAATTGGGCACCAGTGTGCTCACCTCTGGCTCGCGCCAGCTGGACAAGGCGCATATGGTGGAGCTGGCCAGACAGATGGCCAACTTGATGAAGGCGGGGGTTGAAGTGGTGCTGTGCACCTCAGGTGCCATCGCTGCGGGACGCGAACACTTAGGTTATCCGCAATTGCCCGATACCGTGGCCAACAAGCAGCTCTTGGCTGCCGTGGGGCAGAGCCAATTGATCCTCGCTTGGGCACAGCTGTTTAGTATCTATGGCTTGCATGTGGGCCAGCTACTGCTGACCCGCGCCGATCTGCATGACAGAGAGCGCTACCTTAATGCCAGAGACTCGCTTAACGCCCTGCTGGCGAACGGCATTATTCCTATCATCAATGAAAACGATGCCGTGGCCACCAATGAGATTAAGGTGGGTGATAACGATAATCTGTCGGCGCGGGCGGCGCTGCTGTGCGATGCCGATCTATTAATTTTGCTGACGGATCAGAAGGGCCTGTTTGATGCCGATCCCAGAACCAATCCCGATGCCAAGTTGATTAAGCAGGTGGTGAATATCGACGATAGCCTTCGCAGCCTGGCAGGCGGCGCAGTGTCTGGCTTGGGCACGGGGGGCATGGCGACTAAGTTACAGGCGGCAGATATTGCCCGCCGAGCAGGCATCGAGGTGGTGATCGCTTCGGGCCATCATCCTAAGGTGATTCTCGACGCCGTTTGTAAACAGCCTGTGGGCACTCACTTTACCGCGCTCGAAAATCCGTTGGAGAGCCGTAAGCAGTGGATTTTGGCGGGGCCTGCGACTAAGGGACGTTTGGTACTGGATAGCGGCGCCGTGAATGCGGTGACCCAGAAGGGGCGTAGTTTGCTGTCTAAAGGGGTGTTGTCTGTCAGTGGCGTGTTTGAACGGGGGGCCACCTTGCAGCTGGTGGATGAGCAGGGGCGTGAACATGCCAGGGGCATGAGCCGCTACAGCGCCAAAGATCTGCATAAGATAGCCGGTAAACATTCTGATGAAATTGAGTCGCTGCTGGGTTACGACTATGGCGATGCCATAGTGCACCGTAACGACATGGTGGTGTTGTAAGTGCTTGGCCAAATAGAGCGATGTGAGTGGAAGAGAAGCAATGGACGATAAACAGCAATATTTAAACACACTGGGCGAGCAGGCCAAGGCGGCGAGCTATGCCATGGCAAGCCTCACGGGTCAGCAAAAGCGTGAATTGTTGCGGGCAATTGCGCGTAAGCTTACCGACAATAGTCAGCAGATAGTGGCGGCTAACCAGCAAGATGTGGCCAAGGCACGAGAAAATGGCCTGAATGATGCCATGATCGACAGGTTGCTACTCGATGATGAACGTCTATCTGGGGTTATCGCGGACATAGAAAACGTGGTGGCCCTGGCCGATCCTATCGGTAGCGAGTTGGAGAGTCAGCTGCTGGAAAACGGCCTGCGTCTATCCCGTCGCCGTGTGCCGCTGGGGGTGCTTGGTGTTATCTATGAGGCGCGCCCCAATGTCACCGTAGATATCGCCGTGCTGGCCCTGAAGACAGGCAATGCGGTGATTCTGCGTGGTGGTAAAGAGACGCTGGCCTCTAACCAGGCCTTGAGTGAAACGATTCGCGCCGCTATCGCCGAACAGGGGCTACCGAGCGATGCGGTGCAGCTGATCCAAGACCCCGACAGAGCGCTAGTCTCAGGGCTTTTGAAGCTTGATAACTATGTCGACATGATAGTCCCAAGAGGCGGTCAAAACCTGCAGCGGCTGTGCGCCGAGCAGGCGACCATTCCGGTGATTTTAGGCGGTATCGGTATCTGCCATCTGTTTGTCGATAGCCAGGTGGATCAGGACAAGGCGGTTGAGGTCATTGCCAATGCCAAGGTGCAGCGGCCTACCGTGTGTAATGCCCTGGACACTGTGCTTATCCACAAAGACCTTGCCAATAGCTTCTTGCCTAAACTCTACGCTCATTTGCAAGGGCTTGGCGTGAGTTTTTATGCCTGCCCGCAGGCTAAGGCTGTGGCTGGTGACGCTGGTGTGGAGACCTTTGAGGCGAGCGATGAGACCTTTGGTACCGAGTGGTTGTCGCTGAATCTTGGCGTCAAGGTAGTCGATGATATCGATCAGGCGATTGCCCATATTCGCCGTTTCTCAAGTGGTCACTCAGAGGGGATCTTGAGCGATAACATTCATGCCACGGCGCATTTTATCAATCAGGTGGATGCGGCGGCCGTGTATGTCAATGCCAGTACCCGCTTTACCGATGGTGGCCAGTTTGGCCTGGGCGCCGAGGTGGCGGTATCGACTCAGAAGCTACATGCCAGAGGGCCCATGGGGCTTGAGGCGCTGACCACTTATAAGTGGATTGGCGTTGGGGATTACACCGCCAGAAGCTAAAGCAGAGGCCAAATGCTGGCCTAAGAATTGATGATAAAAGGAGCCTTATGGCTCCTTTTTGCTTTTAATCCAGTAAGCCATTTATGGTATTTAATCTGAGTGATGAATTTCACCAGTTATCTTGGTGAGTTTCACGATTTGTTTGCCTGGCTGTTAACTGATTATGTGCTATTTTTCTATAAAATCATTTAAATACAATCTGTTAGGTTTTTGGCATCTTGTTTGCTAGGTCTTATCTATTCTCACAGGGAGTCGATGAAGGGGCTTAAGATGAAAAGCAATAAGATAAACAAGATGTTGGTTGGAGCCAGTTTAGTGTTCGGGTTAATGAGCGCTGGTGCTCAGGCGGCATCTAGCATCACTTTAAATGATGAATTTGATTATCAGGGCCAGAAGGTGGTGTTGGACATGGAAGTTGGCCAGGCGGAATTGATCGCCAGCGACCAGGATATGGTGCGGGTTGAGGTTGAGGTGAAGCCCAGCAACTCTAAGTGGTTTGGTTTTTGGCAAAATACTGACGTGAGTTCGGCCAAGTTTGATGTGATCGATAATGGCGATCGCCTAGTGCTTAAACTGGCTGATCAAGATGATGTGAACCAGAAGTGGCGCATTTATCTGCCCCGTGACGCCGCATTAAAAGTTGATGCAGGTGTCGGCGAGGTGATTGTTAATGGTCTGAGTGCCAGCATAGAGGTCGATGTGGGTGTGGGCCGCGCCGAGATCACCCACCAGGCCAAGTATGGTGAGATCTCGCTCGAATCAGGCGTGGGTGAGGTGAAGGTACGTGATGGCGGTGAGCAGCTTAAGGTGGAGCGTAGCATGGTGAGCCAGAGCTATCATCAACGTGGCTCTGCCGGTGATGAGCATCTGTATGTGTCAGTGGGTGTGGGCGAGATTGACGTGCGTAACTAAGGCCCTTGCGAGACGGGCTTGAGTGCCTGTCTCTTACAGAGATTGTCTAAGTGACAAGCCATAAAAAAACCGACGAAATGTCGGTTTTTTATGGCCTTAAGAGTTGATGGAGGACTCGTTATTTGGCGGCATAGTATTGTCGAGCGTGACTGGTATCTCGGCGGCCAGGGTGGCTTTGGCATACCGCTTGGCGCGCAAACGACTTAGCTGTGGCAAGAGCTGCTGCAGCGCCAGCGCCGTTAAAATCAAGCCTAAGCCGATAAAGGTCGATGGCGTAATGGTCTCTTGTAAGATCCAGGCGATAAAGCCTACCGACAATACCGGCGTAATAAAGACCAAGGTACTCATGCTGGCGGTGCGATCCGCTTTTTTCAGCGCCACCAACCAGAGAACGAAAGTCACCCCCATTTCAAACAGGCCAACATAGATGCCCGCGCCAAAGGCTTTAAGATCCCAGCTGGGTAGCGACTGGGTCAACAGCAGCGTCACTAGGATAAAAGGCAGCCCCACCATGAAACTCAGCAGCAAGCTTACCACCGGATCGCCTTTATCTTTGGTGTTGACTATCCAATACAGCGACCAAAGCAGAGTACTGGTCAGTGCCAACATTACGCCTGTGGCACTCTCGAAGCGCATACTGGCGATTTCGCCATTGGTTGCGATAACAAATACCCCCATATAGGCGATAAGCGCTGCGGTGAGATCGCTCTTACGTAGTTTCTGCTTGAGCAGCGGCACTGCTAACAGGGGCAGCAAGATAGCCCAGGTGTAGTTGAGTGACAGGGCTTGTTGGGCGGGTAGCAGGGCGTAGGCTTTAAACAGCACCAGATAATAGAGAAACGGATTGAGCAGTCCAGTCTGTAGGTAAAACCAGGGGCGATTGACAAATTGGCGTCGAATCAGGTGTAGCTTACCCATTGCGGCCAAGATAACCCCTAAGGCCACGATAGAGGTAGAGACGGCGACAAACACCAGCTGCAGCGGAGTAAAGTGGCTCAGCGCCAACTTAAAGGCGGTGGCGACCGTCGACCAGAGTAAGATGGCCGCTATGGCGTAGAGATAAGCTTGGTTGGATGATTTCACTGAATCTTCTCACAAAACGAGACAACTAAAAAAATCCCGCAGGCTGGGCACAGAGGGACATTTACTTCGATTGCATGCATTATACGCTGCTTGTTGGTCACTCGGCAGCTTTTAAGATCAAAAAAATACTCAATTAAGTTAATTTTTATCTTTCTTGCCCTTGTAATCCCAATCGCTGTCCCAATATAGGGTGTTAAGGAAAGATATTGGCTTGGAAATATAGGCTTGAAAACAACTTCGCCTATCCCCATATCTGAATCAGATAACAAAGTTAGCGTAAGTTAAAAGTTTTTTGGAGGACTCCATGGGTAAAATTATTGGTATCGATTTAGGTACAACTAACTCTTGTGTAGCTGTACTTGATGGCGATAAAGCACGCGTAATTGAAAACGCGGAAGGCGATCGCACCACACCATCGATCATCGCATATACCGGCGAGGAAGTATTAGTTGGTCAGCCTGCGAAACGCCAAGCTGTAACAAACCCAAAGAATACCTTCTTTGCTATTAAGCGTCTTATCGGTCGTCGTTTTAAAGATGACGAAGTACAGCGCGACGTAGACATCATGCCATTTAAAATCATCGGTGCAGACAACGGTGATGCATGGGTTGAAGCGCACGATAAGAAGATGGCACCACCACAGGTTTCTGCAGAAATTCTGAAGAAGATGAAGAAGACTGCTGAAGACTACTTAGGTGAGCCAGTGACTGAAGCGGTGATTACCGTTCCAGCATACTTCAACGATTCACAGCGCCAGGCGACTAAAGATGCTGGCCGTATCGCGGGTCTTGAAGTGAAGCGTATTATCAACGAGCCAACCGCTGCGGCACTGGCTTATGGTATCGATAAGAAGCAAGGCGACAACATTGTTGCAGTATACGACTTAGGTGGTGGTACTTTCGATATCTCTATCATCGAGATCGATAGCGTTGATGGCGAGCAAACTTTCGAAGTGCTTGCAACTAACGGTGACACTCACTTAGGTGGTGAAGACTTTGATAACCGTCTGATCAACTACTTGGCTGACGAGTTCAAGAAAGAGCAATCACTGGATCTGCGTAACGATCCGCTAGCGATGCAGCGTCTGAAAGAAGCTGCCGAGAAGGCGAAGATCGAGCTATCTAGCACCACGCAGACTGAAGTTAACCTGCCATACATCACGGCAGATGCGACAGGTCCTAAGCACTTAGTGGTTAAGATCACTCGCGCTAAGCTTGAGTCTCTGGTTGAAGATCTGATCCAACGTTCACTTGAGCCGCTAAAAGTTGCACTGGCTGACGCAGACCTGTCTGTATCAGACATCAACGAAGTGATTCTGGTCGGTGGTCAGACACGTATGCCTAAGGTTCGTGAAGAGGTGTCTAGCTTCTTCGGTAAAGAGCTGCGTCAAGACGTTAACCCTGATGAAGCGGTTGCTATCGGTGCTGCGGTTCAGGCGGGTGTACTTTCTGGTGACGTGAAAGACGTACTGCTACTAGACGTTACACCACTATCTCTTGGTATCGAAACCATGGGTAGCGTAATGACTAAGCTTATCGAGAAGAATACGACTATCCCGACTAAGGCTAGTCAGACCTTCTCAACGGCTGATGACAACCAGAGCGCGGTAACCATCCACGTGCTACAGGGTGAGCGTAAGCAATCTAGCGCGAACAAGTCGCTGGGTCAGTTCAACCTGGAAGGTATCGAGCCTGCTCCACGTGGCATGCCACAAATTGAAGTGGCCTTCGATATCGACGCCGATGGTATCTTGCATGTGTCAGCAACTGACAAGAAGACAGGCAAGGCACAGAACATCACCATCAAGGCCTCTTCTGGTCTGAGTGATGAAGAAGTGGAAGCCATGGTACGTGACGCTGAGGCACACGCCGATGAAGACGCTAAGTTCGAAGAGCTAGTGACTGCACGTAACCAGGCTGATGGCATGGTTCACGCAACCAAGAAGCAGATCGAGGAAGCGGGCGACGCATTGCCAGCAGAAGATAAAGAGAAGATCGAAGCAGCAATGGCCGAAGTCGATACAGCCTCTAAGGGCAAAGACAAAGAAGCCATCGAAAAAGCAACGCAAGCCCTGATGGAAGCGTCTGCCAAGCTGATGGAGATCGCTCAAGCTAAGGCGCAAGCTGGCCAAGGCGAGCAGGCTCAGCAGTCTAATGAAGCTCCTGCTGACGATGTTGTCGATGCCGAGTTTGAAGAAGTTAAAGACGACAAAAAATAATTCAGGCCCAGCCTAAATTATTTCCAGCGGGCGTTATGGGGTAACTCTAACGCCCGTTCGTACAACTTTAGGGTCAGTTGACCTTTGCTGTTTGTTTTTGCAGTTATTTGTTGGTCAGTTATACAAGGCAGAGCCTGTGCGGTGTAGTTATTCTGCATAAGCAGGCGATAACGCCGTAGAAATGGCCAACAAACACTGTCCAAAGGATTCATCTAAACGCGCCTTGCCCAGCGTTATGTGCGACTTACATAGAATAACTATGCTACGCAGCGAGCGCCTTGGGCACAATGTTTAGATTGAACAAAAAGTAAACCTAAAAGGTCAACAGACCCTAGCGCAGAAAGTATGAGACTATGTCAAAGCGAGATTATTACGAAGTATTGGGCGTAGGTCGTGACGCCAGCGAGCGTGAGATTAAGAAAGCTTATAAGCGCCTCGCCATGAAATTTCACCCAGACCGCAATCCGGGTGACAAGGCAGCTGAAGCCAGCTTCAAAGAGGTAAAAGAAGCCTACGAAATTCTAACCGATAGCGATAAGAAGGCGGCCTATGACCAATTTGGTCATGCGGGTGTCGATCCTAATCGCGGCGGCGGTGGATTTGGCGGCGGCGCTGACTTCGGTGATGTATTCGGTGACGTCTTTGGTGACATTTTCGGCGGTGGACGCCGTGGTGGTCAACGCCAGGCGGCGCGCGGTTCCGATCTGCGATATAACCTCGAATTGTCACTGGAAGAAGCGGTCCGTGGCCTAACCAAAGAGCTACGCATTCCGACGTTAGCCACCTGTGATCTTTGTGATGGTAGCGGCGCCAAAAAAGGTAGTTCGCCAACCACATGTGGTACCTGTCACGGTCAGGGCCAGGTGCAGATGCGCCAAGGTTTCTTTGCGGTGCAGCAAGCCTGTCCTACCTGTCATGGCCGCGGCAAGATCATCAAAGATCCTTGTGGTAAGTGTCATGGTGAAGGCCGCGTAGAGAAGAGCAAGACACTGTCGGTGAAAATTCCGGCGGGTGTGGATACCGGCGACCGTATTCGTCTGTCGGGCGAAGGAGAAGCGGGCGAATTTGGCGCGCCTCCAGGAGATCTCTATGTGCAGGTTACTGTGCGTGAGCATGCCATCTTCGTGCGTGACGGTAATAACCTCTACTGCGAAGTGCCTATCTCCTTTAGCACAGCAGCACTGGGCGGTGAAATTGAGGTACCAACCCTAGATGGTAAGGTTAACCTGAAGATCCCATCGGAGACTCAGACTGGCCGTATGTTCCGTCTGCGTGGTAAAGGGGTTAAGTCTGTGCGCAGTCATGCGGTCGGCGACCTGCTGTGTAAGGTGGTGATGGAAACGCCGGTGAACTTGAGCGACAAGCAAAAAGAGCTACTACGAGAGTTCGATAACACCCTGACGGGTTCATCAAAGAAGCACAGCCCTAAGGCGGAAGGCTTCTTCGATGGCGTGAAGAAGTTCTTCCAGGACTTGAACAGTTAAGCCCTGCTGATACACAATAAAAACCTCGCAATGCGAGGTTTTTTTATGTCTATTTTTTACCGCTATTTTTAGTAGATACTCAAATAGCCAAGTTTCATAATCAGAAGGAACGAAAGATGAAGCAGTTAACCGCGGTGCTGGTGGTCCTACTATTAGTCGGTTGCGCAATGACACAGTCGCCTACTGGGCGCAATCAGACTCTATTGTTTTCATCGCAGCAGATGGATCAGATGGGCGCCGAATCATTTGCTCAGATGAAAAAGCAGCAGAAGGTGAGCCAGGATAAGCAGGTTAATCAGTATGTGACCTGTGTGGCCGAACGTATCACTTCCGTTTTACCAGGCCGTCAGCCAAATTGGGAGGTAGTGGTGTTTGAGTCCGATCAGGTTAACGCGTTTGCCTTGCCTGGTGGTCATATTGGTGTCTATACCGGGCTGCTCAAGGTGGCGAAGAACCAAGATCAGTTGGCAACTGTGATAGGTCATGAGGTGGCCCATGTGCTAGCGAACCACAGCAACGAGCAGGTATCAAGAGCCCAGTTAACGGGTGTGGGTATGCAGATCGCCGACGCTGCCATCGATGTTAGCGGCTTAAGTAATAAGGATCTCTATATGTCGGCCCTGGGACTGGGTGCCCAGTATGGTTTTATCCTCCCTTATGGCCGGGCACAAGAGAGTGAAGCCGATGTCATGGGGGTTGAGTTAATGGCACGAGCCGGTTTCGATCCTAGCCAGAGTATCAATCTGTGGCAAAACATGGCGAAGGCGGGGGGGAGTCAAGGCCCTGAGCTGTTATCGACTCATCCTTCTCATGGACATCGCATTGCCGACCTGCAACAGATGTTGCCTCAAGTAACGCCTCTGTATCGCACCGCGAGTGCCAGTGTAAAAAATCGCTGTGACTAGGGGCAATTTATGGGTTTTTTATCGCCGACTGTGATAAAATCCGCGCGAAATTAATTGAATAAATGAGAGTACAATCATTATGTCTGATAAGTTCACCACTATTGAACAGCACGCCAGCTACGGTGTTGGTCGCCAGTTAGGCGAGCAACTTGCAGCTAACTCATTCGAAGGTATCGATATTTCAGCTGTTCAAGTTGGTCTGGCAGATGCGTTTGAAGGCAAAGAGAGTGCTGTGTCTATGCAAGATCTTCAAACTGCATTCACAGAGATTAGTCAGCGTATTCAAAAGGTTCAGGAAGCTGCTGCTGCGGCGGCCTCGGCAGAAGGCGATGCCTTCCTTGCTGAAAACCAAAAGCGTGATGGCGTTGTGACCTTAGAGTCTGGTCTACAGTATGAGATCATCACCGAAGGTACTGGTGACAAGCCTGGTTATGATTCTACCGTTCGTACTCACTACCATGGTACTTTCATCAGCGGTGACGTATTTGACAGCTCAGTGCTGCGCGACCAACCTGCTGAGTTCCCAGTATCTGGTGTGATTGCTGGTTGGACCGAAGCCTTACAGCTAATGCCTGTTGGTTCTAAGTGGAAGCTATATGTTCCTCATCACCTGGCCTATGGCGAGCGTGGTGCTGGTGCCTCTATTCCTCCATATTCGGCGCTAGTGTTCGAAGTAGAATTACTCGACATTATCTAATAGAAAAGCCTAAGCGTTCGCTTAGGCTTTTTTTTGAATTGATTTGGCGTTAGCCTTAAGCCCAGTGGAAACCTTGAGTGTTTAGGAGAATTAGATGACAGAGCAAGTAAGAGTGGCAATAACCGGTGGCAGTGGTCGCATGGGCCGAACTCTTATTGAATCAGCAAAACTCAGCAGCAATATCTATTTAGGTGCAGCGGTTGAGCGTGCAGGTTCTACATTAATCGGTGTCGATGCAGGTGAACTTGCCGGTGTCGGTGCCATGAATGTTGCCATCACTGATTCGTTAGACAATGCCGTAGATGACTTTGACATCCTGATCGACTTTACCTCTCCCGAGGCTAGCGTGGTACATACCGATTGGTGTGCACGTAACGGTAAGGCGATTGTTATCGGTACCACTGGCTTTAATCATGCTCAGAAAGAGCAGATTGCTGCCTATGCCGAAACCACGCCTATCGTGATGGCGCCCAATATGTCTGTTGGGGTGAACCTGATGTGGCGTCTGCTTGAGCTAGCTGCCGAGGTGATGGGTGATTACACAGATATCGAGATTATCGAAGGCCATCATAGGCACAAGAAGGATGCACCTTCTGGTACCGCGCTTAAGATGGGTGAAGTGATCGCCGAGGTGCTGGGTCGTGACCTGGAAAAATGCGCTATCTATGGCCGTGAAGGGATCACCGAAGAACGCTCGCGTGAAACGATAGGTTTCTCGACCATTCGTGCCGGTGACTTGGTGGGTGAGCATACGGCAATGTTTGCCGATATCGGTGAGCGATTAGAGATCACCCATAAGGCGTCTAGCCGTATGACCTTTGCCAATGGTGCCATGCGTGCCGCGTTCTGGTTGGGCGATCAAGGCCCCGGATTATACGACATGCAGCAGGTCTTAGGCCTGAAGGATTAGTATTTAAAGAAACGCCAATTTGGCGTTTTTTTTTGAAAGAAAGTACCGCTTATCTGTAGACGATTTGCTTAATTACCTATAGAATTGACGGAATTTGTCAAAATTTCGTATTTAAGCGGAAATTGGTATTTTAAATATAAAATAAAACCCTATTATTCAATGGTTTGGCTCTTTTCGGAGGTCGCGTTGACAAAGTCTGCCTTACTCGTACTCGAAGATGGAACCGTATTCTCTGGCACAGCAATTGGTGCCGATGGACTCGCAGTTGGTGAAGTGGTGTTTAACACTTCAATGACGGGTTACCAAGAGATCCTTACGGATCCTTCCTATTCTCGTCAAATTGTTACTTTAACCTACCCACACATTGGTAACACAGGTACCAATAGTGAAGATGTCGAATCTGAAGCCGTACATGCTTGTGGTCTGATCATTCGTGATCTGCCATTACTGGCCAGCAACTTCAGAAATCAGCAATCTCTCAGCGATTACCTCAAAAGCAACAATGTGGTCGGCATTGCCGATATCGATACGCGTAAATTAACACGTATCCTAAGGGAAAAAGGGGCACAGGCGGGTGCTATCCTTGTTGGGGATATGGATGAAGCTAAGGCGCTAGCAGCGGCCAAGGCATTCCCTGGTTTGAAAGGCATGGATTTAGCCAAAGAGGTGACCACGGCGACGCAATACCAATGGCGCAGCGGTAGCTGGCGTTTAGTGGGCGGTCTGCCAAGTGACACACCTGAGTCTGAACTGAAATACAAAGTCGTGGCCTATGACTACGGCGTTAAGCGTAATATCCTACGTATGCTGGTCGACCGCGGTTGTGATGTAACTGTGGTGCCTGCACAAACTCCAGCGTCAGAAGTTTTGGCGATGAATCCTGATGGTATCTTCCTGTCAAACGGTCCTGGTGACCCAGAGCCATGTGATTACGCCATCGAAGCGATTCAAAGCATACTCAAGACTGACATTCCCGTATTTGGTATCTGCCTGGGCCACCAGTTGCTGGCACTGGCATCGGGTGCAAAAACCTTGAAGATGAAGTTTGGCCACCATGGTGCTAACCATCCGGTGAGCAACCTGGAGAAGGGCAATGTGATGATCACCAGCCAGAACCATGGTTTCGCTGCCGATGAAGCCAGCTTGCCAGCCAATGTGAAGGTGACCCATAAGTCACTGTTCGACGGTTCGTTGCAGGGGATTCATTTGACCGATAAGCCCGCATTTAGCTTCCAGGGTCACCCTGAGGCTAGCCCGGGTCCCCATGATGCCGCGCCATTGTTTGATCACTTTATCGACTTGATCGAAACATATCGTCACAACGCTAAGTAGTCCGGGAGAAAGATTCAGCAATGCCAAAACGTACAGATATAAAAAGTATTCTAATCCTGGGTGCCGGCCCGATCGTTATTGGTCAGGCGTGTGAGTTTGACTACTCTGGCGCTCAGGCCTGTAAGGCGCTTCGCGAAGAAGGTTACCGGGTTATTCTGGTGAACTCAAACCCTGCAACCATCATGACCGACCCAGAGATGGCCGATGCGACCTATATCGAGCCTATCCACTGGGAAGTCGTACGTAACATCATCGCCAAAGAGCGTCCCGATGCCATTCTGCCTACCATGGGCGGACAGACTGCACTGAACTGTGCGCTGCGCCTCGAGGCGGAAGGGGTTCTGGCCGAGTTTAACGTTGATATGATTGGCGCCACCGCCGATGCCATCGACAAGGCCGAAGACCGTAGTCGTTTCGACGCGGCGATGAAAAAGATTGGTCTTGAGTGTCCTCGAGCCGGTATCGCCCGCAGCATGGAAGATGCCTATCAGGTGCTTGAGCAGGTTGGTTTCCCTTGTATTATCCGTCCATCATTTACCATGGGTGGTTCGGGTGGCGGTATCGCCTACAACAAGGAGGAGTTTGAGGAGATCTGTTCTCAGGGTCTTGAGCTTTCTCCAACTAACGAACTGCTGATCGATGAATCGCTTATCGGTTGGAAAGAGTATGAGATGGAAGTGGTTCGTGACCGCAACGATAACAGCATTATCGTCTGCTCTATCGAAAACTTCGATCCTATGGGCGTGCATACCGGTGACTCTATTACCGTTGCGCCAGCACAGACCCTGACAGACAAAGAATATCAGTTAATGCGTAACGCATCTTTGGCGGTACTGCGTGAGATTGGTGTTGAAACCGGTGGTTCAAACGTACAGTTTGGTATTAACCCGAAAGATGGCCGCATGGTGATCATCGAGATGAACCCGCGTGTATCGCGTTCATCGGCGTTGGCATCTAAAGCGACTGGCTTCCCTATCGCTAAGATCGCGGCCAAGCTGGCGGTTGGCTTTACCCTTGATGAGCTGAGCAACGATATTACTGGCGGTGCGACACCTGCTTCGTTCGAGCCTGCCATCGACTATGTGGTCACCAAGGTGCCACGCTTCAACTTTGAAAAGTTTGCCGGTGCAAATGACCGCCTGACCACTCAGATGAAGTCAGTGGGTGAGGTGATGGCAATTGGTCGTACTTTCCAGGAGTCACTGCAAAAAGCATTGCGTGGTCTGGAAGTCGGCGTAAATGGTCTCGACTCTATCGTCGATGTGGAAGATAACGATGCCTTGTCACGTATCCGCCACGAACTGAAAGAGCCAGGTGCCGAGCGTATTTGGTATATCGCCGATGCCTTCCGTGCTGGATTGAGCCTTGAGGCTATCTTCAAGCTGACCAATATTGACCCTTGGTTCCTGGTTCAGATCGAAGAGTTGCTGACCCTTGAGAGTCAGGTAAAAGAAGCCGGTATGTCCAACATGGACAAAGACTTCCTTTACAAGCTTAAGCGCAAAGGCTTCTCTGATGCGCGTCTGGCTGAGTTGCTGGGTGTGAGCGAATCAGAGATGCGCAAGCTGCGTTATCGCTACGAAGTGTACCCTGTATACAAGCGTGTCGATACCTGTGCCGCCGAGTTCTCAACCGATACCGCCTACATGTACTCGACCTATGAGGAAGAGTGTGAGGCCAATCCTTCTAACCGTGACAAGATCATGGTGCTAGGTGGTGGCCCTAACCGTATCGGCCAAGGCATTGAGTTCGACTACTGCTGTGTTCACGCCGCACTGGCGCTACGTGAAGATGGTTATGAAACTATCATGGTTAACTGTAACCCTGAAACGGTTTCAACCGACTATGACACCTCTGACAGACTCTATTTCGAATCTGTGACCCTGGAAGACGTGCTGGAGATCGTGCGTATCGAGCAGCCAAAAGGGGTTATCGTTCAGTATGGTGGCCAGACACCGCTTAAGTTGGCTCGTGACCTAGAGGCTGCTGGTGTACCAATTATCGGTACAAGCCCAGATGCCATCGACCGCGCCGAAGACCGTGAGCGTTTCCAGCAGGCGATTCAACGCCTGGAGATGAAGCAACCTGAAAACGATACCGTGACTACGGTTGAAGGGGCTGTCCTCTCTGCCGAGCGCATCGGTTATCCACTTGTGGTACGTCCATCTTATGTGCTGGGTGGCCGCGCAATGGAGATCGTTTACGACGAGCAGGATCTGCGTCGTTACTTTAACGAAGCGGTGAGTGTCTCTAACGCCTCTCCAGTATTGTTGGACCACTTCCTCGATAACGCTACCGAAGTGGATATCGATGCGATTTGTGACGGCAAGACGGTAGTGGTTGGCGCCATCATGGAACATATCGAGCAGGCGGGTGTTCACTCGGGTGACTCGGGTTGTTCTCTGCCACCTTACACCTTAAGCCAAGAGATCCAGGATCAGATGCGCGAGCAGGTGCGTAAGCTGGCGATGGAACTCGGCGTTGTGGGTTTGATGAATGTGCAGTTCGCGGTACAAGACAACACCATCTACATGATTGAGGTTAACCCTCGTGCGGCGCGTACCGTGCCATTTGTCTCTAAGGCAACGGGTGTTCCTCTGGCTAAGATTGCCGCGCGCGTCATGGCCGGTCAAACACTGGAAGAGCTGGGCTTTACTGAAGAAGTGATCCCACCTTTCTACTCAGTCAAAGAAGTGGTGTTACCGTTCAACAAGTTCCCTGGTGTTGACCCGCTACTTGGCCCTGAAATGCGCTCTACCGGTGAGGTGATGGGCGTGGGTGATACCTTCGCCGAAGCTTATGCCAAGGCAGAACTGGGCGCGACCTCTGAGGTGCCTAAGTCTGGCCGTGCACTGCTCTCTGTGCGTAACAGCGATAAGAATCGTGTTGCCGACCTGGCTGCCAAGCTGATTGAGCTGGGCTATGAGATCGATGCGACTCACGGCACTGCGGTAGTGTTAGGCGAAGCGGGTATTAATCCTCGCTTGGTGAACAAGGTGCACGAAGGTCGTCCGCACATTCTTGACCGTATCAAGAACGATGAGTACACCTATATCGTCAACACCACAGAAGGTCGTCAGGCGATTGAAGACTCGCGTCAGCTGCGCCGTGGAGCACTGCGTTACAAGGTGAACTACACCACGACCTTGAACGCTGCCTTTGCGACCTGTATGGCACACTCTGCCGATAGCCGTACCAATGTGACTTCGGTGCAGGAGTTGCATCAGCGCATTAAAGGCTAATTCGCCGTTACCATTTAAAAAGGCCGCATTAGCGGCCTTTTTTATGGGCGGGTATTGAATCTAAGGCCTCTGTGTGGAGGATTGCGGCGGGTGAGACCATGGTCTTGGCCAATAATCACTAGCGCTGGGCGCGCTAAGGAACACACAGTTCTGGGCGCGCGATAACAAACTCTTGGTGATCCGATAGCTTCTGCCGTCGTCAGGGTATAGAATAGATTCATTCCAAGCGTTCTTTATTCCTAGTCAGTGGCCCAAGTGGTCAGGCTGACTAGGTTGCTTTTGTTTTAAGGAGACGAGTGTTCCTATGAATAAGGTTCCAATGACAGTTGTTGGTGCAGATCAACTACGTAAAGAGTTAGATTTTTTGAAGTTTGAGAAGCGACCAAAGATTGCTGAAGCCATTGGGGTTGCACGAGAACTTGGCGATCTGAAAGAGAATGCCGAATACCATGCGGCGCGTGAAGAGCAGGGCCTGTGTGAGGCGCGCGTGCGCGATATCGAAGGCAAGCTGTCTAATGCTCAGATCATCGATGTGACTAAGATGGAAAATACTGGTCGAGTGATCTTTGGCACAACTGTGACCATCTTAAATCTGGATAGCGAAGAGGAATTTACCTATCGTATCGTGGGAGAAGACGAAGCTGACATCAAGGCTAACTTGATCTCGGTAACGTCACCGATTGCTCGTGGTTTGATTGGAAAATCAGAAGGTGATGAAGTTTCTATTCAGACGCCGGGTGGCATGACAGATTATGAGATCACTGCGGTAGAGTATATTTAAGCACTGATGCTCAGCGACAAAAAAGCCGCTATCTCTAGCGGCTTTTTTGTGTAGCCCAAGAGTTATTTCGCTCTTGGCACGGCAATCTTCATCTCTGGAGATTGACGGAATAGGACCAATACGTGACCGATGAGCTGAACCTTTTCAGCTTGAGTTTCGCGTACAATGGCGTCAACGACTGCATTTTTTAGCTCTCTGTCTCCAGAGGCAACTTTCACTTTGATTAATTCATGATGAGAGAGTGCATTATCAATTTCAGCCAGTACACCTTCAGTCAGGCCATTGGCACCAAGCTGTACAACAGGCTTGAGGTTATGCGCTAAGCCTTTTAGATGCTGTTTCTGTTTGGTTGTTAAGTTCATTTCTACCAACTTTATGCTGAGTTACTGTTGAAAAACCGCTATTCTACCCTCATATAGCCTTTGTGTAACTCATATTTGTTGCGGATTTTAAATGTCAGGTAAAAAACGAACAGCCAGTTCCGCCCGTTGGATGCAGGAACATTTCGATGATCATTATGTTAAGTTGTCGCAAAAACGGGGATTGCGTTCGCGCGCTGCGTTTAAAATTGAAGAGATACAACAAAAGGATAAGCTGATCCGTCCGGGCATGACAGTGGTTGACCTTGGGGCTGCTCCCGGTGGTTGGTCGCAGATTGCCGTTAAGTTGGCGGGTGACACGGGTAAGGTTATCGCCTGTGATATCTTACCTATGGACCCAATAGTGGGCGTTGACTTTCTTCAGGGAGATTTTCGTGAAGAAAAGGTACTCGACGCCTTACTTGAACGGGTAGGCGATGCTAAAGTTGATGTTGTGCTATCGGATATGGCGCCCAATATGAGTGGTACAGGTGGTGTGGATCAGCCGCGCGCCATGTATTTGGTGGAATTGGCACTTGATATGTGTCATCAAGTGTTGGCACCAAATGGTAGTTTTGCTGTCAAAGTCTTTCAGGGGGAGGGCTTTGATGAGTATATGAAGGCGGTTAAAGAGGCATTTACCACCGTCAAAACACGTAAGCCAGACTCGTCGCGACCGCGTTCGCGTGAAGTCTATCTTGTGGCGACAGGATACAAGTTGTAGTAACCTAACGTCAGTAACCGCAAGACTGTATGAGGTCTAGTAATTTTGAGTGATATGGCAAAAAATTTAATTCTCTGGGTTGTCATCGCCGTTGTGTTGATGTCAGTGTTTCAGGGCTACTCCCCCTCTTCATCGAATTCCATGAAGATGGATTATTCAACATTCTTGGACGATGTGCGTTCTGGACAGATTAATACTGTCGAAGTGAAGAGCGACCAGCGTACTATCGAGGGTACCAAAAGAACCGGGGAAAAATTTACCACCATCATGCCTATGTATGACCAGGATCTGATCAATGATCTTGACCGTAAGGGCGTGACCATGAAGGGGCAGGAAGCGGAAGAGTCTGGTTTCTTAACGCAGATCTTTATCTCTTGGTTCCCTATGCTATTGCTTATCGGGGTATGGATCTTCTTCATGCGCCAGATGCAAGGCGGTGGCGGTAAAGGCGCCATGTCTTTTGGTAAGAGTAAAGCCAAGCTGATGAGCGAAGATCAGATCAAGACGACCTTCGGTGACGTTGCTGGCTGCGACGAAGCGAAGGAAGATGTCAAAGAGCTGGTCGATTATCTAAAAGAGCCAACCAAGTTCCAGAAACTGGGTGGTCGTATCCCGACGGGCGTGCTGTTAGTGGGCCCACCAGGTACAGGTAAAACCTTGCTGGCTAAAGCCATTGCCGGCGAAGCTAAGGTACCTTTCTTTACCATTTCGGGTTCTGATTTCGTAGAGATGTTTGTTGGTGTCGGTGCATCCCGTGTACGTGACATGTTCGAACAAGCCAAGAAGTCGGCACCATGTATCATCTTTATCGATGAGATCGATGCTGTAGGTCGCCAGCGTGGCGCCGGTGTCGGTGGTGGTCACGATGAGCGTGAGCAGACCCTTAACCAGATGCTGGTTGAGATGGATGGTTTTGAGGGTAACGAGGGTATTATCGTTATCGCTGCAACCAACCGTCCCGATGTGTTGGATGCCGCCTTGCTACGTCCGGGTCGTTTTGACCGTCAAGTGGTGGTTGGCCTGCCAGATGTGCGTGGTCGTGAGCAGATCCTTAAAGTGCATATGCGCAAGGTGCCTTTAGCCGATGATGTTAAGGCAAGCGTCATTGCCCGTGGTACGCCAGGTTTCTCTGGTGCCGACCTGGCTAACCTGGTGAATGAGGCAGCACTATTTGCCGCACGTGGCAACCGTCGTGTCGTTGGTATGGAAGAGTTTGAAAGTGCCAAAGATAAGATCATGATGGGCGCTGAGCGCCGTACCATGGTGATGTCAGAGGAAGAGAAGGAGATGACTGCCTATCACGAAGCGGGTCACGCTATCGTTGGCTGTCTGGTTCCTGAGCATGATCCTGTGCATAAGGTCACTATTATTCCTCGTGGCCGTGCTCTTGGGGTAACCTTCTTCCTGCCTGAAGCCGATGCTATCAGTCAGAGTCGTCGTAAGTTAGAGAGCCAAATCTCGGTAGCCTATGGTGGCCGTATTGCTGAAGAGTTGATCTACGGTAGCGAGCGTGTGTCAACGGGAGCTTCTCAAGACATTAAGTATGCGACATCCATTGCGCGTAACATGGTGACCCAATGGGGCTTCTCTGAGAAGCTGGGCCCAGTCCTCTATGCCGAAGATGAAAATGAAGTCTTTTTAGGCCGTAGTATGGGTAAGTCACAGCATATGTCTGATGAGACTGCCAAGGTTATTGATGACGAAGTGAAAATTCTTATCGATAGCAACTACGGAAGAGCTCATACTTTCTTAACAGAAAATATGGACATCCTTCATGCAATGAAAGATGCCTTGATGAAGTACGAGACTATCGACGCGACACAAATTGAAGATCTGATGGCTCGCCGCGAAGTGCGCGCACCAGCCGATTGGAACATGGATGAAAACGGTTCTAACGGCAAGGGAAAAGGCGGTCATGGTGAAGCTGTTGAGACTACTGATAAGGCCGAGCAAAGCGTTGAGGCTGAGCCTGCCAGTGAGCCAAAAGAAGGTGATGAATCACCTGTGGTTAAGTAAGCTTCATTGCGATAGATAAAACGCATAATGTCAGAAAACCCCGTCAGGGGTTTTCTTGTTTCAGTTAACCAGTAATAGATTAAGGGGCCTGTCTTGCAACAAGGGTTTCAACTCGTCAGTGGCGATAAATGCTTGGATCTTTCACAGCCTAGGGTGATGGGGATCCTCAATGTTACTCCAGATTCATTTTCAGACGGTGGCCGTTTTACTAGCATAGAGCGCGCTTGTCGCCATGCCGATGAGTTGGTGGCTCAAGGTGCCTGTTTTATCGATATTGGCGGCGAGTCAACCCGCCCCGGTGCTGCCGAAGTCAGTGTTCAAGATGAGCTGGAAAGAGTTATTCCGTTAGTCGAATATGTCAGTCGTCATCACGATGTGTGGATATCGGTGGATACCAGTAAACCTGAGGTGATGGCTGAGGCGGTCGCCGCTGGCGCGCATTTGATTAATGATGTACGCGCCTTGCAAGAGCCCGGTGCTTTAGCGGTAGCGGCAAAGCTGAATGTGCCTGTTTGTTTGATGCATATGCAGGGACAACCCCGAACCATGCAGGACTCGCCTGTTTATCAGGATATCATCAGTGATATCAGTCAGTTTTTTGAGCAACGAATCAGCGCTTGTTTGGCGGCTGGAATTAGACGAGAAAACCTGCTCTTGGACCCTGGCTATGGTTTTGGCAAGACCTTATCCCACAACTATGAGTTATTGAATCGTCAGGGTGAGCTCGCGTCTTTTGGTTTGCCTGTGCTTATAGGGTTATCGCGCAAGAGCATGATAGGCAATCTGTTAAATGTTCCTGTGGGTGAGCGACTGGCCGGCAGTCTGACCGCCGCGCTCTTGAGTATTCAGCATGGCGCGCATATTATCCGTGTCCATGATGTAAAACCGACCATGGATATGATCAGGGTCATGCAGGCTACGGCCAATTATCAGGCATTATAGATTAAAGTGCTGCCTAGAGGGCGGCAAGAAACGAGTGGATCACAGACATTAGCTCCTGGGAGGAGCCGAGGTAGAACAAGTGAGAAAATTTTTCGGAACCGATGGTATTAGAGGTAAAGTTGGCGCGGGTAAGATGACCCCTGAATTGGCGCTTAAACTTGGTTGGGCGGCTGGACGAGTCTTATCCCGTATCGGCACTAAGAAGGTGATCATAGGTAAGGATACTCGTATTTCAGGGTATCTGTTCGAATCCGCGATGGAAGCAGGTCTGTCTGCGGCAGGCTTAAATGTGATGCTGATGGGGCCTATGCCAACACCTGCTGTCGCTTACTTGACCCGCACCTTTAGAGCCGAAGCGGGTGTGGTGATCAGCGCCTCTCATAATCCTTACTATGACAACGGTATCAAGTTTTTTTCTACCGACGGCAGTAAGCTGGATGACGAGGTTGAGCTAGAAATCGAGCGAGAACTGGAAAAACCACTGGAGTGTGTTGAGTCACACCTGCTGGGTAAGGTGTCTCGTATTGATGACGCTGCAGGTCGTTATATCGAATACTGTAAGGGTAACTTCCCGGCAGAGCATACCCTAAATGGCCTAAAAATCGTGGTCGATTGTGCCCATGGTGCCACTTACCATATCGCACCGAGTGTGTTTCGTGAGCTAGGTGCTGAGGTGATCGCCATTGGCGATAAACCCAATGGCATCAATATCAATCATGAGGTAGGTGCTACCTCTATGGGTAAGATACGTGAAACCGTGATCGCCGAGAAGGCGGATCTGGGTATAGCGCTCGATGGCGACGGTGATCGTATCATGATGGTTAATCGTCATGGTAAGGTGATTGACGGTGACGAGATCCTCTATATCTTAGCTTGTGATGCCCAAGACAGAGGCGTGTTAAAGGGCGGTGTGGTAGGCACTCTGATGTCAAACCTGGGTCTCGATTTGGCGCTAAAGGCGCGTGATATTCCCTTCGCCCGCTCAAAGGTGGGTGACCGCTATGTGATGGAGCTGCTCAAAGAGAAGGAATGGCGTATCGGCGGAGAAAACTCAGGTCATATTCTTAATCTGGATCATGGCACCACAGGCGATGGCATAGTGGCCGGTATCTTAGTGTTGGCAGCCATGTGTCGTAAGCAGGCGACGCTTGAAGAGCTGACCGAAGGCATTAAGATGCTACCCCAGGTGCTGGTAAACGTGCGCTTCGAAGGGAGTCATGACCCTCTCAAGGCTGACAGCGTGTTAAACGCTCAAGCGGAAGTTGAGGCTAAGCTAGGTGACCGTGGCCGCGTACTCCTACGTAAGTCAGGTACTGAACCCTTGATCCGCGTGATGGTTGAAGGTGATGTAGCCAGCGATGTGAAGGCCCACGCCAACTATATTGCCGAAGCGATCAAGGCTTTGGTTTAACGCTTCGAACAGGAATTAGCCTTGTCGGGTTAATTCCTGCCCTATTTTTTGTGTGTGAGAATAAAAAGTAATCGCTTCGACGGTTTATCGCAAAAAATCGAGATTTAGGTATTGTAACTTAACAAGTGGTTCGCTATTATTCAGCCCGCTTTCAGAAGGAGACAGTGATGGCCCTAAGACGCCCAATGGTCGCTGGTAACTGGAAAATGAACGGTACTGCGCAACTAGCGCAAGAGTTATTTACCAAGTTTGCTACCAAGCTTCAAGATGATTCTGCGGAAGTGGTCTTATGTCCGCCAACTATTTTTCTTGAAAGTGTACGTCAGCAGTTAGACGCTAATAAAGAAGCCTTAAACGGTTGTCTGGTTCGGATGGGTGCGCAAAACCTAAGTCAGCATGACTTTGGCGCCTATACCGGTGAAGTGTCTGGGCAGATGTTAAAAGATTCTGGATGTCGCTATGTGATTATCGGTCACTCAGAGCGTCGTAGAATGTACGGCGAAACCAGCGATATCGTGGCGGAGAAATTTGCCGCTGCACAGAAGCATGGTTTGACCCCTATATTATGTGTAGGTGAGTCTGGCCCAGCTCGAGAAGCAAGACGCACCTTTGAGGTGATTGCGGAAGAGTTGGATGTGGTCATCGAGAAGAATGGCACCATGGCTTTTGATAATGCAATTATCGCCTATGAGCCGCTTTGGGCTGTAGGGACAGGTAAGAGCGCTACGCCAGAGCAGGCGCAAGAAGTACATGCGTTTATTCGCAAGCGTCTCTCTGAAGTGTCTCCGTTTATCGGAGAGAATATCAGGATTTTGTACGGTGGTAGCGTAACACCGAGTAATGCAGCAGATCTATTTGCGCAGCCTGATGTAGATGGTGGACTGATAGGCGGTGCTAGCTTAAACTCTACCGAGTTTTTAAGTTTATGTTCGATAGCGATGAGCGCATAATATGTACGAAGTTCTAATGGTTATTTACTTGTTGGTTGCGTTGGGCCTGATTGGCTTAATCCTCATCCAGCAAGGGAAAGGTGCTGACATGGGAGCCTCTTTTGGCGCCGGTGCTTCAGCAACATTGTTCGGTTCTTCTGGTTCGGGTAATTTTTTAACTCGTTCTACGGCGATTCTGGCGATTGCTTTCTTTGCCCTAAGTTTGACAATTGGCAATTTGAGCGCGAACCACACCAAGGCTGAAGAATCTTGGAAAGATTTAGGTGCCGACGCGGCAGCAGTGACTGAACAAGTGACTGACGCAGCACAAGATGCACCAAAGTCAGAAGATAAAATCCCTGACTAATTGCTCGAAAGAGCAAACGTAACCCTAGGTTACGTGACTGGAAGACTCGAGTAGCCTCACTACTCAAAAACAGAATCAACCAGTCTAAGTAATGATCACATGCGGATGTGGTGGAATTGGTAGACACGCCATCTTGAGGGGGTGGTGAGCTATGCTCGTGAGGGTTCAAGTCCCTCCATCCGCACCAAATTTAGATTGAGTCTTACTTAATCTGAATCGGTAAAGTAAAACATGAGTTTCGCTTTATCATTGCAAATATTGTTCTCTATCAATATAATTGCAGCAGTTGACGCGGGGTGGAGCAGTTTGGTAGCTCGTCGGGCTCATAACCCGAAGGTCGTCGGTTCAAATCCGGCCCCCGCAACCAGCTTCCCAGTGATGAAGTTTATCTTCATTTCTGTTACAGGTTCTGAATGATATGACCTCGTGATTACGGGGTTTTTTGTTATCTGGACTTTTGAAATATCGTCATTTGATGATGTCGTACTGGGGCTTTATGCCCTTTTTTGTTTTTCGGGGGGTAACCTTGGCAACTTTAGAAAGTAAGCTGGAACAGATGCTTATCGCACCAGTTGAAGCATTGGGCCATAGTCTGTGGGGACTTGAGTATGTGCAAGCAGGCAAGCATTCAGTGCTGCGTGTATATATAGATAATGAAAACGGCATTTTTATCGATGATTGTGCCGATGTCAGTCGCCAGATCAGTGCCGTGCTCGACGTCGAGGACCCGATCTCGAACGAATACACATTAGAAGTTTCTTCGCCTGGTGTAGATAGACCATTATTTACTGCAGAGCAGTATGCGCAATACACAGGTGAAACCGTAAAGGTACAACTGACTATGCCTGTCGCTGGTAGTCGTAATTTAAAAGGGACCGTCACGGGCGTTGAGGGGCAGATGCTGACTCTTACTGTTGATGGCAACGAACTGATTATTGCCTTGGATAATATCCGTAAGGGCAACCTAATCGCTAAGTTTTGATGGATTCGAGCTGAACGAGGCAAGAGAATGAACAAAGAGATTCTGCTAGTCGCTGAGGCGGTTTCAAATGAGAAGGCCGTGCCACGCGAAAAGATTTTTGAAGCGTTGGAAATCGCGTTAGCTACAGCAACCAAGAAAAAATATGAAGGCGATATTGAGGTTCGTGTCGCTATCGATCGTAAGACTGGTGAGTACGAAACCTTCCGTCGTTGGATGGTGGTTGAAGATCATGGTGAGGCGCTGGAAAATCCATTCCGCGAGATCACGCTTGAAGCCGCTCGCTATGAAAACCCAGAGATCCAAGTGGGTGATTATATCGAAGACGAGATTGAGTCAGTTGTCTTTGACCGTATTACTACACAAACTGCTAAGCAAGTGATTGTGCAGAAGGTGCGTGAAGCAGAACGTGCACAAATCGTTGATCAGTTCCTCGAAAAAGAGGGTGAGCTAATCACGGGTGTGGTGAAGAAGAGTAACCGCGAGAGCGTGGTTGTCGACCTCGGAAACAATGCCGATGCCGTGCTGTTTAAGGAAGACCTTATCTCGCGTGAAAGCTTCCGTCCGGGTGACCGTGTACGTGCGCTGCTTTATGCAGTGCGTCCAGAGGCGCGTGGTGCGCAGCTGTTCCTGACCCGTACCAAGCCAGACATGCTGATTGAGCTGTTCCGCGTAGAAGTACCTGAGATCGCCGATGAGATGATCGAGATCATGGGCGCTGCTCGTGACCCAGGTTCTCGCGCTAAGATCGCGGTGAAATCAAACGACCGTCGCATCGATCCTATCGGTGCCTGTGTGGGTATGCGCGGCGCGCGTGTTCAAGCGGTTTCAAATGAATTAGGCGGCGAGCGTGTTGATATCGTGCTTTGGGACGACAACCCTGCGCAATTTGTGATCAATGCGATGGCGCCCGCCGATGTGGCCTCTATCATAGTTGACGAAGATAACCATTCAATGGATATCGCGGTAGAAGCCGATTCACTGGCGCAAGCCATTGGCCGTAACGGTCAAAACGTACGTTTAGCCACTCAGTTATCGGGCTGGGAGCTGAACGTGATGACAGTGGAAGATATGCAGGCTAAACACCAGGCAGAAAGTGCCAAGGTTGTTAACCTGTTCGTTTCTGCACTGGATGTCGATGAAGATTTTGCTCAAGTATTGGCTGATGAAGGTTTTACCTCACTTGAAGAAGTGGCCTATGTACCTGAGTCAGAACTACTTGAAATCGACGGCTTCGACGAGGAGATCGTTGAGGCACTCAGAGAGCGCGCTAAGGCTGCAATCTCTACACGGGCTTTGGCATCCGAAGAGGCACTCGATGGTGCTGAGCCAAGCGAAGATTTACTTGCCCTAGAAGGTTTAGAACGTCATTTGGCGTACGTGTTGGCAAGTAAAGGCGTAATTACGCTTGAAGATTTAGCCGAACAAGGCATTGATGATTTGATCGAGATTGAAGAATTAACAGAAGAAAAGGCTGGTGAGCTCATCATGGCAGCCCGCAATATCTGTTGGTTTGGCGAAGAAGCTTAAGTCGATCAACAGAGGGGATTTTACAGATGTCAGATACCACAGTAGCAAAACTGGCCGAGGAAGTAGGGAAAAGTGCTGATCGATTAGTTGAGCAGTTTTCTGAGGCAGGAATTAAGAAGAGTAAAACAGATACTGTTTCTGAAGAAGAAAAGCAGAAGTTGCTTGAGTTTCTTAAGAAGCAACATGGCGGCGATGCAACGCCAACCAAGATGACACTACAGCGTAAATCCATTTCGACACTGAGCGTGTCGGGTAGTGGTGGTCAGTCTAAAGACATCAAAGTGGAAGTGCGTAAGAAGCGTACTTTCGTGAAGCGTGACCCAGCGGCAGAAGCCGAGGCGGAAGCCAAAGCTAAGGCTGAAGCGGAAGCTAAAGCGGCGGCAGAAGCCGAAGCTAAGGCCAAGGCAGAAGCGGAAGCCAAAGCTAAGGCTGAAGCAGAAGCCGCAGCAAAGGCCAAGGCTAAGGCCGAAGCTGAAGCTAAGGCGAAGAAAGCAGCCGAAGGTAAGCCAGTGGTTGAAGAGACTGCAGAAGAGAAAGCCGCCAAGGTGGAAGAAGCTCGTCTGTTAGCTGCTAAAGAAGCCGCTGCTAAGGCTAAAGCCGATGAAGAAGCTAAGGCTGCGGCCGAAGAAGCGCGTCGTCTTGCCGAAGAGAACGAAAAGCGTTGGGCTGAAGAAGAGCGCATTCGTAAAGAGTCAGAAAAAAGTGCCGATCACCATGTGACCACTTCAACTGAAGCGCGCGCAGCAGAAGACACTGCCGACATGAACGCAGAGAAGCGTGGCCGCCGTGCCCGTAAGCCTGCTGGCGGTAAGAAAGAAGCTCTGAACAAGAAGCGCGGCGGTAGAGATGCCCGTGGCGGTCGTAATCAGCGTAACCAGCGTAATGCGCCTGAGTCTATGGACCATGGCTTTAACAAGCCAGCAGTGGCTGTGACTCGTGATGTGAGCATCGGCGAGACAGTGACTGTTGCCGAGTTGGCACAGAAGATGGCGGTTAAAGCAACTGAGATCATCAAGCAGATGATGAAGATGGGGACTATGGTCACCATCAACCAGGTGCTTGATCAGGAAACTGCGCAGTTGGTTGCCGAAGAGATGGGCCACAAGGTTGTACTGATCCGTGAAAACGAGCTTGAGCATCAAGTACTCGCTGACCGTGACGGCAACGTTAAAGTTGAGCCTCGTGCGCCAGTGGTAACCATCATGGGTCACGTTGACCATGGTAAGACATCACTACTTGACTACATTCGCCGTGCGAAAGTGGCATCTGGTGAGGCCGGTGGTATTACCCAGCATATCGGTGCATACCATGTTGAAACCGGTAATGGCATGATCACCTTCTTAGATACGCCAGGTCACGCCGCGTTTACCGCAATGCGTGCTCGTGGAGCTAAGGCGACCGATATCGTGGTATTGGTTGTGGCGGCCGATGACGGCGTGATGCCACAGACCATCGAAGCGATTCAGCATGCTAAGGCCGGTGGTGTTCCACTGATTGTTGCAGTGAACAAGATAGATAAGCCAGAAGCAGACCCAGATCGCGTTAAGTCTGAACTTTCACAGCATGGTGTCATGTCTGAAGATTGGGGCGGGAACAACATGTTTGTTCACGTGTCAGCTAAGTCTGGTGAAGGTATCGACGAGTTGCTTGAAGGCATCTTGCTTGAAGCCGAAGTTCTTGAGCTTAAAGCGGTTCGTGAAGGCATGGCGGCCGGTGTGGTTGTTGAGTCTAAACTTGATAAGGGTCGCGGCCCTGTTGCCACCGTTTTGGTACAAGAAGGTACCCTGAAGCAGGGCGATATCGTTCTTTGTGGTCTTGAGTACGGTAAAGTCCGTGCGATGAAGGATGAGAACGGTAAGTCAATCACCGAAGCAGGTCCATCGATTCCGGTCGAGATCTTAGGCCTTTCTGGTGTGCCATCAGCTGGTGACGAAGCAACGGTTGTTCGTGACGAGCGTAAGGCGCGTGAAGTGGCGCTATACCGTCAAGGTAAGTTCCGCGATGTTAAGCTGGCACGTCAGCAGAAGTCTAAACTAGAGAATATGTTCGCTAACATGACTGAAGGCGAAGTCCAAGAGTTGAACATAGTGCTTAAGGCCGATGTACAAGGTTCTCTGGAAGCGATTTCTGACTCGCTCAACAAACTGTCTACCGATGAGGTGAAGGTAAATATCATCGCCAGCGGTGTGGGTGGTTTGACCGAGACTGATGCAACGCTTGCTGCGGCATCTAACGCTATTATGGTGGGCTTCAACGTTCGTGCCGATGCACAGGCGCGTAAGACCATCGAGAGCGAGAGTGTTGACCTACGTTACTACAGCGTTATCTATCATCTGATTGATGAAGTTAAAGCGGCCATGGGCGGCATGTTGTCTCCTGAGTTCAAGCAAGAGATCATTGGTCTTGCCGAAGTACGTGATGTGTTCAAGTCTCCTAAGATCGGTGCTATCGCCGGTTGTATGGTCACCGAAGGTACCATCAAGCGTAGCGCGCCTATCCGCGTACTGCGTGATAACGTGGTGATCTTCGAAGGTGAGCTGGAATCACTGCGTCGCTTTAAAGACGACGTTAGCGAAGTGCGTAACGGCATGGAGTGTGGTATCGGCGTGAAGAACTATAATGACGTCAAAGTTGGCGATCAGATAGAGGTCTTCGAAACGGTCGAAATCGCTCGAACCTTATAATCATAAAGGGGCGGCGTAAGCCGCCCTTTTTGTTCAGGCATGACCCAGAGTCAAGACGCGACCCAAGTAGCAGTGGTTGCAGCTTCACCGAGCCGGTCACCTGTTTTTGAGATGGCAAATATTATGGCAAGAGAATTTAGTCGTACTCGTCGCATCGCACAGCAGCTTCAGCAGGAGCTGGCCCAAGTGCTGCAACGCGACATCAAAGATCCGCGTATCGGCATGGTGACAGTAAACGATGTTGATGTGTCACGGGATCTTAGTTATGCAAAGGTCTATGTCACCTTCTTCGAGGAAGACAAGGCCGTTGTCGAGGAGAAGTTGGCGGCATTAGAGACAGCATCAGGTTATGTACGTTCTCTAGTGGCTGGCAGAATGAAGCTGAGGGTGATGCCCGAAATTCGCTTCATTTACGATGCCTCGTTGGTTGAAGGTATGCGTATGTCTAACTTGGTGAGTCAGGTGATCACTAAAGATGAGGCAAAAGCGCGGGAGCATGGTCGTGAAGATGACGACCAGGAAGCATCTGAGCAAGGTGATAAGTAATGGCGCGTAAACCTAGAGGTCGATTGGTCGACGGCATAGTGCTGCTGGACAAAGACACGGGAATGAGCTCCAACTTTGCCCTGCAAAGAGTTAAACGTATCTATAACGCGGCGAAGGCGGGCCACACAGGCGCGCTAGATCCACTCGCCACTGGCATGCTGCCTATCTGCTTGGGGGAAGCTACCAAGTTCTCCCAGCATCTGCTAGATGCCGATAAGCGCTATCTGGTCACCGCTAAATTGGGTGTGCGCACCGATACCAGCGATTCAGATGGTGAAGTGGTGCAGACGCGTCCTATCGACTTTACTCAGCAGCAACTCGAAGAGGCGCTTGAGTATTTTCGTGGTGAGACCATGCAGGTCCCTTCTATGTACTCGGCGCTCAAATATCAGGGCCAGCCTCTGTACAAGTATGCCCGTGAAGGCAAAGAGGTGCCCCGTGAGGCGCGTCCTATCACAGTGCATGAGCTTAACTTTATTAAGCTCGAAGGTGACGAACTGACGCTGGATATTCATTGTTCCAAGGGGACCTATATTCGCACGATCACAGACGATCTGGGTGAGATGTTAGGTTGTGGCGCGCATGTGATCATGTTACGCCGCACCGGGGTGGCAGGTTATCCTTATGACAAGATGGTGACCCTGGAACAACTAGAGGCACTGCTTGCTCAAGCTCAAAGTGAGGATGTTGCACCGAAAGTCTTACTCGATCCTTTATTGCTACCTATGGACACTGCGGTCAGCGATTTGAAAGAGATCAATGTCAGCGATGAGCTGGCCCATTATCTGATGAATGGTAACCCTGTTCAGGTAGCGAATCTGCCCGTCGATGAGCTGGTGCGGATCACCTTAGGTGAGGCAAGGCGATTTGTCGGTATTGGTCAGATGAATGACGATGGCTTACTGGCGCCAAAGCGCCTGGTGGTTCTGCATGACGAGCAGGCTTAATGCTTGCTTAATGGCCATAAAATCGGTAATATAGCGCGCTCTCTTCGGCTGAGTTAGTGATCGGCTGAAGCATTTATATACTTTTGGAGAAAAAAATGTCACTAAGTAAAGAAGTAAAAGCACAAATCCTGGCTGATTTCGGCCGTGGTGAGAATGATTCTGGTTCTACTGAAGTTCAGGTTGCACTGCTAACTGCACAAATCAACCACCTACAAGGTCACTTCAAAGAGCACATCCATGATCATCACTCACGTCGTGGTTTGCTTCGCATGGTTAACTCTCGTCGTAAGCTACTAGCTTACCTGAAGCGCACTGAAAACGAGCGCTATCAAGAGCTTATCAAGAAGTTAGGTCTACGTCGCTAATCAATCGATTAGTGCTGTAGTGAAAAAGGAGGCTTAGCCTCCTTTTTTTATGGATGTTTTTCGTGTGAACTTGATGTCAGTTGCGGCTAAATTTGGCTGATGCTGGCGGTATTGGGCGCGATATATTTTTCTTCGAATTCAGTAATATCCAGGGGCTGACTGTAGTAGAAGCCTTGACCTATTTCACAATCCATCTGCTTTAACCAATCGAGTTGCTGTTCGTTCTCTATGCCCTCCGCCACAATGTGCAGATTCAGTTGTTTGCCGAGCATCAAGATAGTAGAAGCGATGGCGCTTTCGTTGGGCAGATCGGTCACAAAACAGCGATCAATCTTCATCGTCGTGATCGGTAGATGGCGCAGATAAGAGAGAGAAGAGTAGCCAGTGCCGAAGTCATCGACCGCGATACCAAAGCCTGCACTCTTAAGTTGCTCGAGCTTATGAATAGCAAGCTCAATATCATTCATCAATGAGGTTTCGGTGATCTCTACCTCTAACAGGCTGGGGTTTATTTGATATCTCAGTGCAAGTTGTTTGATGTCAGGCACTAGGCTGGCATCGGCAAATTGCTGTGAGGCCACGTTAACGGCGATGGGGATGGCGTAGTTGTAGCGTTTGCGCCAGTGCTTTAGCGTGCGGCAGGCTTCTTCGATCACCCAACGTCCCAGTGGGATGATAATCCCCGTCTCTTCGGCAACGGGAATAAAAGACATTGGGCTAATGAGTCGGCCATCTTTTTTCCAGCGGATCAGGGCTTCACAAGCGATCACCTTACCGGTTTTGATATTAAATTTGGGTTGGAAGTGCAGTAAAAACTCGTTGTTCTTTAAGGCATCGTGAAGGGAGGCTTCGGTTCTTAGACGCACCGCGGCTCGTTCAGTCATCTGCTGCTTAAAGAAGGCCCATTGGTTCGACCCCGCCGCTTTGGCGCTGTACATGGCTATATCGGCGTGGCGAATCAAATCTTCGGCGCTCAAGCCATCGTCTGGGTAGATGGAGATCCCCACTGAGGCCGCAGGGTGAATCGTGTGTTCATTGAGTTGAAGCGGCACGTTGAGCTGCATCAACAGCTTGTCGACAAAGTCAGCCGCCTGATCTGGCGTTCTGGCATCTTCGGCCAAGATAACAAACTCATCGCCGCCGAGGCGGGCGACGGTACCACGATCGCCAACGACACGCTCTAACACCCTGGCGATACGCGCCAGAAATTGATCACCCAGAGCATGACCAAGTGAATCATTAACGTTTTTGAAGCGGTCGAGATCGATAAACAACATGGTAAATTGATGTTTATGTACTCTCGCTCTTTGAATCGATACCGCTATGGTTTCTAGTAGCAAGGTGCGGTTGGGCAGACCGGTTAAGGGATCTCGGGTGGCCATGCGGCGCAATTTGCTTTGGGTTTGACCAAATTGGATTAAGATTTGGTTAAATTTTGATGTCACTAATCCCAGCTCATCGTCCTGGTGGGCAGAGGACGTGGGCAGTAGGTTTTCATCCGGTAGTTCAGGGTCGATTTTATCTATCGCTTCACTGATCTCGGCAATGGGTTTAGTGAGGAAGCGATGGAAGATGATCGACAGAGCCATGGTTACCAGTAGGGCGCGGGCTAAGGTCGCCAGAAAACTGAAACGCAGCTGGGAAAAGAGTGTATTTGCCAGTTCCTGGGTGTTATAGAAAATGGTGAGTGTACCTATGACCTGCTGCTTCTCTGTTCCCTCAAAAAAAGAGGGCCGATATAAGGTGCGGCTGAACTGTTTTAAATCGCCAAACAGTTTTTCGCTCACTGTGCGGACTAAGGGGTTATCGGTAAAAGGATTATTCATTGAGACAAACATGCTGCCATCGTCGAGTTCGATCACTGCTTCGCCGACATGTTCAACCTTAAGTATTCCCTCAAGGGTTTGGGCGGCAAGATTATCATCAAGTGCCCAGACGGCATTGGCGGCGGGTTGTTCAATGGAATCTAGGAGTTCTTCTTGAGCAACGATAAGTTGTTGACGGGCGGAGATGCCGACAAGCGCGACTTCGACGATAAAAATAGCAACGGCAAAAAATAACGCTGAAAACACAACCAGTGTTGTTTGTTTCCATGTTAACGATTTGAACCGTGTGCTCATTTGCCACCCCTTACATTCTTAGTGACCAATCACATTCTATTTTTTAGAAAAAGCAGCGATAGACAGAAATTTATCTTTATCTACCCACTTTAGAGAAAAGATTACGCTTTGTCATCTACATGTGCTCTTTATCTATTGATTAGACTTGCAGTATACTTAGCCGCGAAATTAAGGTTATTAAATTAAGGAAAGGTTCACGTGAATCCAATCGTAAAGAGTTTTGAATATGGTCAGCACACAGTCACGCTAGAGACTGGGGTTATTGCACGTCAAGCAGACGCAGCTGTTTTGGCAAGTATGGGTGATACAACAGTATTGGTAACTGTTGTTGGCAAGAAAGCTGAAGAGCCAGGTCGTGACTTTTTCCCGTTAACCGTTAATTACCAGGAAAAAACTTACGCTGCGGGTAAAATCCCTGGTGGATTTTTCAAACGCGAAGGCCGTCCTTCAGAAGGCGAAACCCTTACTGCGCGTCTGATTGACCGTCCTATTCGTCCACTATTCCCGAATGGTTTTAAGAACGAAGTTCAAGTCATCATCACTGTGGTTTCTGTTGATCCAGAGATCAGCCCAGAAGTTATCTCTATGATAGGTACCTCTGCGGCGCTGTCTATCTCAGGCATCCCATTCAACGGTCCACTAGGTTCAGCCCAAGTTGGTTATGTCGATGGCGAATATATCCTCAACCCAACGGTTTCTCAGTTAAAAGAGAGCCAACTTGAGCTGTCTGTTGCTGGTACCGAAAATGCGGTACTTATGGTTGAGTCTGAAGCCAGCGCTCTGCCTGAAGAAGTTATGCTAGGTGCAGTGGTTTATGGTCACGAGCAGCAGCAAGTGGTGATCAATGCCATTAAAGAACTGCGCGCCGAAGTAAACAAGCCAATGTGGGACTGGAAACCAGCTGAAGTTGATGCTGAGTTGGTTGAGAAGATTCGCGTATTGGCCGAAGATGGTTTTACCAATGCTTACCAGATCACTGCTAAGCATGAGCGTCGTGACGCCGTTATCGAAGTGAAGCAAGCGGCTATCGCTAAGCTGGTAGAAGAAAATCCAGACGTTGATCTTGCTGAAGCCGACAAGCTGCTGGGTAGCCTTGAGAAGAAGGTTGTTCGTAGCCGCATCATCGCTGGTAACCCTCGTATCGACGGCCGTGAGCCAGATATGATCCGTGCCCTGAGCGTGATGGCTGGCGTACTGCCACGTACTCACGGTAGTGCACTGTTCACCCGTGGTGAAACTCAGGCACTGGTCACTTGTACCTTAGGTACTGAGCGTGACGCACAGAAGATCGATAGCATCATGGGCGAGCAAACCAGCCGCTTCATGCTGCACTACAACTTCCCACCATACTCTGTTGGTGAAACCGGTATGGTTGGTTCGCCTAAGCGTCGTGAAATTGGTCACGGTAAGCTAGCATGGCGCGGTATCAATGCCGTTATGCCAACGGCTGAAGAGTTCCCATACAGCGTACGTGTAGTGTCTGAAATCACAGAATCTAACGGTTCAAGCTCTATGGCTTCTGTATGTGGTACTTCTCTGGCACTGATGGACGCTGGTGTACCGATCAAGACTTCGGTTGCCGGTATTGCTATGGGTCTAGTGAAGGAAGGCGATGACTTTGTCGTTCTATCTGACATCTTGGGTGATGAAGATCACTTAGGTGACATGGACTTTAAAGTAGCCGGTACTCGTGACGGTATCACTGCACTGCAGATGGATATCAAGATCGAAGGTATCACTCAGGAGATCATGCAGATTGCACTGCAACAAGCCTATGGTGCTCGTGTGCATATCTTGAACGTGATGGACCAAGCTATCTCTGGTCACCGTGCAGATATCTCTGATCACGCTCCACGTATCACCACTCTGAAGATTAACCCAGAGAAGATTCGTGACGTGATTGGTAAGGGTGGCGCAACCATTCGTGCGCTAACCGAAGAGACTGGCACTACCATCGAGCTGGAAGATGACGGTACTGTGAAGATTGCTTCAGCTAACGGCGAAGCGACTAAAGAAGCTATCCGTCGTATCCAGGAGATCACTGCAGAAGTTGAAGTCGGTACTGTTTACAATGGTAAGGTTGTTCGTATCGTTGACTTCGGTGCCTTCGTGACTATCCTTCCGGGTAAAGACGGTCTGGTGCATATTTCACAAATCGCTGAAGAGCGTGTTGCTAACGTTTCTGACTACTTAGAAGTTGGTCAGGAAGTGAAGGTTAAGGTGATGGAAGTTGATCGCCAAGGCCGCGTACGTCTGTCGATGAAAGAAGCTCAGCCGAAAGAAGAAGCGGCAAGCGAATAATCGATAGCTAAAGCGAGTTGAGATTAAAAGGAGACCAATAGGTCTCCTTTTTTATTGGTTTTTACTAATTGAAGATAGCCGTGACTAGTTGGTATTGCTATGATTGGGGCTATTGCAGCGGTGAAAAGGTTAAATGGATGACTTATAAATTGCGCTCGGTCTCGTTAGCTATGATGACTGGCTTAAGTTTGTTACTAACAGGATGTGTATCGACTCAACCGGCGGCAACGGCGGAGCAGGGTAAGTTAATGGTCGCCCCCGTTATGCCTGACTACAAACTTGAAGTCACCCTGGCAAGGCTCAATGATATCTTAGCCTCTGCAGAGTTAACTCCAGAGCAGCGTGCTCGTTTTCACTATGATCGCGGCGTTATTTATGACAGTGTTGGCCTGCGCATTCTTAGCCGTATCGATTTTCACCAATCATTAAAACTCCAGCCTAATCTTGCTGATGCCTATAACTTTATCGGCATCTATTACACCCAGGAAGGCGAATTCGAGAGTGCCTATGAGGCGTTCGATGCCGTGCTCGAGTTATCACCCGAATATGATTATGCCTATCTGAATCGTGGTATAGCGCTTTACTACGGACAGCGTGATGAGCTTGCCGTTGCCGACATGCAATCTTTCTATCAGGCCAATGAGCAAGATGGCTATCGCGCCCTGTGGCTTTATATTACCGAGGTTAAGCGTGATGCCGAGCAGGCAAAGCTACACTTAGCTGAAAATCGAAGCAAGCTTGATGACTCTCAGTGGTCTACAACCTTAGTGGATTTTTATCTCGGTAAGCTGAGCCGCGACCAAGTGTTTCAGATCGCCAAGCAGGGCTTAAGTCATCCTAATGAGTACGCCGAGCGTCTGTGCGAAGCCTACTTTTACATCGCTAAAGTGGCTCAGAAGCAGGGTAACTACAGCGATGCTGCCAACTATTTCAGGCTTGCCTTAGCGACTAATATCTATGATTTCGTTGAACACAGGTATGCCAGGGTAGAGCTGGCAAACATGAGTGAGTTGCTCACCCAGCCCTAAGACGAGCGAAAGTTCAGTTAAACAGTGCTAAAGGCCCTTTTTGTGTGAAAGGGCCTTTCTCTTTCCGGCAATTGGGACACACCCTGTAAGGCGTCGCTAAGCCCTGCAGATTCCGGTTGCTAAACTAGCCATAAGCTAAGCTTGGCGCTATAATTGCCGGCTTTTAGCACTCCATCAAATTCGCAGGTAATCATGTCAGGCAATAAAGTTGAAGTCGACAAGCGTCGTACTTTCGCCATCATCTCGCACCCCGATGCGGGTAAAACCACTATCACCGAAAAGGTCTTGTTATTCGGACAGGCTCTGCAGAAGGCGGGAACGGTAAAAGGCAAGAAGTCGGGACAGCATGCCAAGTCTGACTGGATGGAGATGGAAAAAGATCGTGGTATTTCGATTACTACCTCTGTGATGCAGTTTCCCTATCGTGAAGCCCTGGTCAACCTGCTGGATACCCCGGGTCACGAAGACTTCTCGGAAGATACCTATCGTACGCTAACCGCGGTGGATTCTTGCCTTATGGTGATCGACTCGGCTAAAGGTGTAGAACAGCGCACAATTAAATTGATGGAAGTGACACGTCTGCGTGATACGCCTATTGTGACTTTCATGAACAAACTTGACCGCGATATCCGCGATCCTATCGAACTGATGGATGAAGTGGAAAACGTACTCAATATTGCCTGCGCGCCGATCACTTGGCCTATCGGTGCTGGCAAGGAGTTTAAAGGTGTCTATCACCTGCTGCGTGACGAAGTGGTACTGTATCAGGGCGGTATGGGTCATACCATTCAGGATTCTCGTGTCATCAAGGGACTGGATAATCCAGAACTCGATGAGGCGATCGGCAGCTATGCACAAGATCTGCGCGACGAGATGGAGTTGGTACTCGGTGCCTCTCACGAATTTGATTTAGAGGCTTTCCTTAAGGGCGAGCTGACGCCGGTATTCTTCGGTACTGCACTGGGTAACTTTGGTGTTGACCATATTCTTGACGGCATTGTCGAGTGGGCGCCGCGTCCTCAGGCGCGTGAGTCGGATCTACGTAATGTTGAGCCGGACGAACCTAAATTCAGTGGCTTCGTGTTTAAGATTCAAGCAAATATGGATCCTAAGCACAGAGACCGTGTGGCCTTTATGCGCATCTGCTCAGGACGTTACGAGCAGGGAATGAAGATGCACCATGTGCGCATAGGTAAAGATGTAAACGTAAGTGATGCCTTAACCTTTATGGCGGGTGACCGTAATCGCGCTGAGGCGGCTTATCCTGGCGATATTATCGGATTACACAATCACGGAACCATTCGCATTGGTGACACCTTTACTCAAGGCGAAAAGCTGCGCTTTACCGGTATTCCTAACTTTGCGCCTGAGATGTTCCGTCGTATCAGGCTTAAAGACCCGCTCAAGCAGAAGCAATTGCTTAAAGGTCTGGTTCAGCTCTCAGAAGAAGGTGCTGTGCAGGTGTTCCGCCCATTGGATACAAACGATCTGATTGTGGGCGCTGTCGGTGTGCTGCAGTTTGAGGTGGTAGTACAGCGTCTTAAGAGTGAATACAAGGTTGAGGCTATCTATGAGGCGATCAGCGTAGCCACGGCGCGTTGGGTGTACAGCAAAGATAGCAAGAAACTGGAAGAGTTTAAGCGTAAATGCAGTAATAACCTTGCACTCGATGGTGGCGATAACCTGACTTATGTCGCCCCGACTATGGTTAACCTTAACCTGTCGATGGAACGTTATCCGGATATCGAATTTGCCAAAACGCGGGAAAATTAATTCCGATAAAAAAGCAGCCTAGGCTGCTTTTTTTGTGCACATTTTTTGTTCGTTAAGTATAGTGATGATGATGTTTAAACCACTTGGGAGGAGATATGTTGGTTAAGTGGTGGCAAGCCTATGTGGCTTGGTGTGATCGTATGGGACTGACGCCGGAAAATCAGCGTTGCTGTGCTCCTAAACTCAGTGAGCCTGACTTGGTGTCGACTAAGCAGTCAAAAGCTGAAGCTGAGGCTAAATCAGCCGATACAGAAGCGTTGAAAGATGATGCCAAGCCCTAAACAAGCTTTATCGGGTGTCGTCCCTCCAGAGCCTCCCTTAGCCATGATCGATAGTCATGTACATCTGGACTTCGATGAGTTCGATGCTGACCGGGATGCCTTAGTGGCATCGCTTAAACGGGCTGGGGTCAGGCAGGCTGTGATCCCAGGTGTCAGCGCACAGAAGTGGGCGAAACAGTTGCTTGTCGCCTCTTCGTATGATTTTAGCTATGGCTTAGGCGTTCATCCTTGGTATTGCAATCACAATTGGCAGCAAGATATTGAAAACTTGTCTAAACTGCTTGAAGTGCAGGGCGATGATCCTCGTTTGGTCGCTGTGGGGGAGTGCGGGTTGGATGGCCTCCATAGGCAGAGCTGGGGCTATCAGCTTCCCTGTTTTGAGGCGCAATTACAGTTGGCGCAACGACATAAGTTACCGGTGATCTTACATAGCGTTAAAGCTCACAATGAGGCGCTTGCGTTACTTAAGCGGTATCCCCTGGTGAAAGGAGGTGTCATACATGGCTTTTATGGCTCGATGCAATTGGCTCAGCGCTATGTGGATGCGGGGTGTTACATAGGAATTGGCCATCTGTTGTTAGAGGAAAAGGCGAAAAAATTGCAAGAAACCCTTGTCAAGTTACCGTTAGATCATCTGGTGATAGAGACTGATTTAGCCCTGGTTTCGCAGGTTAAAAAGCCAGACTTTGCCGATAAAACCGGCGGTTCCAGCTTAATTTTGCGTTTGCTAATTCAGAAAATCGCTAAATTGCAGAAAAAATCTAGCGTTCGCGTCTCAGAACAGATGTTTCAAAATACGCTGCAACTCTTTGACCTCTAGTTTATTTTTAAAAAAACAGATGTTAATCGCACCAAGTTTTTTTTGTAAGGTCTTGAAATAAAACTTCAAAAACTTGATCAAAACGACGATTTTAGCCATACGGTCGGGTATAATCTGACGGTGAAAAAGGTTGGTTAACAACATAATTAAAAAGTATTAACAATAGGGTGATGGTTAATGGATATTTTAATGAGTTTAGTAGGGGTGGTCGTCCTACTCGGGATCGGTTTTTTACTGTCTAAAGACAGAAAAGCTATCAATATGCGTACCGTATTTGGTGCACTAGCGATTCAGGCGTTCTTCGCTGGTTTCGTGTTATATGTGCCAATCGGTAAAGACATTCTAAAAGGTGTTTCTGACGGCGTATCAAGCGTGATCAGTTATGCTCAAAACGGTATCAACTTCCTGTTCGGCGATTTAGCCCAGTTTAAAGTTGGTTTCATCTTCGCGATTAACGTTCTACCTGTTATCGTTTTCTTCTCTTCTCTAATCGCTGTGCTTTACTACCTAGGCATCATGCAGTGGATCATCCGTATCATCGGTGGTGGTCTACAGAAAGCCTTGGGTACCAGCCGCACAGAGTCTATGTCAGCAACTGCTAACATCTTCGTTGGTCAAACAGAAGCGCCACTTGTGGTTCGTCCGTTTATCGCGACTATGACTCAGTCTGAACTTTTCGCCATCATGGTGGGTGGTCTAGCGTCTATCGCTGGTTCAGTTCTTGCTGGTTACGCGCAGATGGGTGTACCAATTGAATACCTAGTAGCGGCGTCATTCATGGCTGCTCCAGGTGGTCTATTGATGGCTAAGCTGATGCATCCTGAAACAGATAAAACTGTTAACGAAATGGGAGAGCTGCCAGAAGATCCTGACAAGCCAGCTAACGTATTAGACGCTGCAGCAGCAGGTGCTTCATCTGGTATGCACCTTGCGCTAAACGTTGGTGCAATGTTGATCGCTTTCGTAGGCTTAATCGCTATGATCAACGGTATCATCGGTGGTGTGACAGGTATATTCGGTCTAGAAGGTATTACGCTAGAACTAATCCTAGGTTACATCTTCATGCCTCTGGCATTCCTTATCGGTGTGCCTTGGAACGAAGCCCTTGTTGCCGGTTCTTTCATTGGTCAGAAGATTGTTGTTAACGAATTCGTGGCTTACCTAAACTTTGCTCCATACCTAAAAGATGTTGCTGATGGCGGTATCTTAGTTGAAGCAACAAACGCGGTTATGTCTGACAGAACCAAAGCGATTATCTCATTTGCACTATGTGGATTTGCGAACCTATCTTCAATCGCCATTCTGCTTGGTGGTCTGGGTGCAATGGCTCCTACACGTCGCCACGACCTAGCTAAACTTGGTCTACGCGCTGTGGTTGCAGGTTCACTTGCTAACCTTATGAGTGCAACGCTAGCAGGTCTATTCCTAGCGTTATAAGTCTCAGGTAATTCCTTGGGGGGATGCCCCTGAACGGCGACTCTGTCCTGCAGGGCAGAGTCAGCGTTAACCCAACCATTTTTCGTAAAATTTTTGTAACAATATGGCGGTTTATCAGTCTTGCTGATGGAGAGCCATGTGTAAATGAACTTCGATTCAGTGGGTGATTAATCACCAATATTTGAGATAAATCAGAAGTTTGTTTTGATGTTAGAATTTTGTGTTCGCATTTTTACATTAATTATATTGTGATTTAATCCAATTTGAGTAAAATGCGGCGCCAACAAAGAAAGAAACGCTGACTCATAAAGAGCAGTGAAACCATAAAATAATGGGGTTGATGATGAAAAACGTTAAAACTTTAGCTTTAGCCGCTACGGCCGTAGCAGCAATGTCTAGCAACGCTTTTGCAGCTGATCGCTCAGATATCTACGCTACCGATTACAAGTGGATGCAGTTCAACGCTATGTACTCTGTAGATGAGCACCCAATTGCAGATGGTGTTGATGCGCACCACAACTACCTAGAGATGGAATTCGGTGGTCGTAAGGGTATCGTTGACCTATACGGTTATGTTGATGTGTTCAACCTAGGTAACGAAAGTTCAGGTGACAAAACTAACAACGCCAGCAAAATCTTCATGAAGTTTGCACCTCGCTTCTCTCTAGATGCGATCACTGGTCAGGACCTGTCTTTCGGCCCAGTACAAGAAGTTTACTTCTCAACTCTGTTCAACTGGGGTGGCGGCGGAATCACCGGTAACTACACTGCTTCAGACAAAGATTTCAATGAATTTGCTGCTTACACCAAGGGTGACGTAAACATGTCATTCTGGGGTCTAGGTGCTGACGTGAACGTGCCTTGGTTAGGCAAAACTGGCATGAACCTGTACGCTACTTACGATCTAAATGCAAAAGAGTGGAACGGTTATCAATTCTCTATGAACTGGTTCAAGCCTTTCCACTTCTTCGAAAACAAGAGTTTCCTATCTTTCCAAGGCTATGTTGATTGGCAGTTCGCGATGGATGAAGATGCAAGCGGCTTCAATGATTTTACCGGTAAGACAAATAACTCTTCTCACGGTGGTGCAGCCTTCTTCGGTCTATATTGGCACACTGACAACTACGCACTTGGTTATGGTGCTAAGTACTACAACAGAGTATACGGTCTAAACAACCAAGCATTCGCTAACGAATTCTGGGGTGGTCTGGACACTACTGGTTGGGGTCACTACTTCACTGCGACTTACAAGTTCTAAATCGAGCTAATGTAAGTCTTAGGAGCCGCGATATGGCGGCTCCTTATCTCTCACTCTGATTTGTCAAGATTGTTTAATCAAAGTGGGTAATCTTTATCTAAGCATGGACTATATTAAATAGAGTTTGTTTACATAAAGGTTAGTAGTTTTACGCGCTAAAAAGGATTTTTCGCGGAAAGGCTGGAACACTGCTCTACAAAGTATAATTACTCGTTCCCCCTTCCCGGTCTTCAAGGATTCAAGTCGTGACCCTTGTGTCAGGATCGCTTCTGGCTAATACCAGGGCATTGAATACCTGAATTAGTAAACTTGTTATGTCTTACTGATAAAACAAATTTACGGCAACGCCTGAAGGCCCGGCCATAAAAATAATCAAAAGATGCCAACTCTAGGTGCTGTCATACGTCAATTTTTTTATTTCTGAATTAATAATTTACGTTTCGGAGAGCTAATATGAGTGCTTTAAAAAAAGCAGCACAAAAAGCCATTGAGCTAATGGACCTGACTACGCTAAATGATGATGATACCGATCAGAAAGTGATCGAGTTATGTCACAAGGCGAAGACACCTGCAGGTAACACAGCTGCAATCTGTATTTATCCTCGTTTTATTCCTATTGCTCGCAAGACCCTAAATGAAATGGGTTGTGAAGAGATCAAAATTGCGACAGTCACTAACTTCCCCCATGGTAACGATGATATCGCGATCGCTGTGCTAGAGACCCGTGCGGCCGTTGCCTATGGTGCCGATGAGGTGGATGTGGTGTTCCCATATCGTGCTCTGATGGAAGGCAATGAGACTGTGGGTTATGAGCTGGTCAAAGCCTGTAAAGAAGCCTGTGGTGACGATGTATTGCTTAAGGTGATTATCGAGTCTGGCGTATTACAAGACCCAGCACTAATCCGTAAAGCCTCTGAACTGTCTATCGATGCAGGCGCTGACTTTATTAAGACCTCTACCGGTAAAGTGGAAGTGAACGCCACCTTAGAAGCGGCTGAGATCATGATGACGGTTATCGCCGAGAAGAACCCTAAAGTCGGATTCAAGCCAGCCGGTGGCGTGCGTGATGCTGCGGCTGCAGAAGAATTCTTAGGCGTTGCTGAACGCTTGCTAGGTAAAGACTGGGCAACTCCACGTACCTTCCGTTTTGGTGCATCGAGCTTGCTGACTAACTTGCTACACACTCTGGAGTTAGGTGAAGCGCCACAGGGACCTCAAGGTTACTAATCAGCGTGGTTAGCGTTATTAGTTAAGTGTGATCTAAATCTATTTGATAACGCCAAAACTTGTATATAGTTATTGTAATTAAATTACGGTTTTGGCGTTAAAAAAGAGAGTTTGTCACTAAAAAACGATTTTTTGTGACAAATTCGGAGGCAGTACCATGTTTCTAGCACAAGAGATTATTCGTAAAAAACGTAATGGCGAAGCTTTGTCGACCCAGGAGATCCAGTTTTTTGTTCAAGGGATCACTAACAACACGGTTTCAGAAGGTCAAATAGCCGCTTTGGGTATGGCGGTCTATTTCAAAGACATGAACATGGATGAACGTATTGCGCTAACCACAGCCATGCGTGACTCTGGCACCGTTCTCAACTGGAAAAACCTTGGCCTGGATGGTCCTATCATCGACAAACACAGTACTGGTGGTGTGGGTGATGTGATCAGCCTGATGCTTGGCCCCATGGCCGCCGCCTGTGGTGGTTATGTGCCAATGATTTCAGGTCGTGGCCTGGGTCATACAGGTGGAACTCTGGATAAGTTCGATGCTATTCCCGGTTACCAGACAGAGCCAGACAGCGACCTGTTCAGAAAAGTCGTGAAAGAAGCGGGTGTCGCCATCATAGGCCAAACCGGTGATCTGGTTCCCGCCGATAAACGTTTCTATTCTATTCGCGATAATACCGCCACCGTTGAATCCATTTCTCTCATCACAGCTTCTATTCTTTCCAAAAAACTTGCCGCTGGCCTCGATGCACTTGCCATGGACGTCAAGGTAGGTAGTGGCGCCTTTATGCCGACCTATGAAGCCTCTGAAGAGCTTGCCCGCAGTATCACTGCCGTGGCTAATGGTGCAGGCACTAAGACAACAGCCCTGCTCACAGACATGAACCAAGTTTTGGCATCATGTGCCGGTAACGCGGTAGAAGTAAAAGAAGCGGTTGATTTCCTAACCGGTGCTTATCGTAATCCGCGTCTTTATGAAGTGACCATGGGTCTGTGCGCCGAGATGTTACAGCTAGGTGGTCTTGCGGCAAATGAAGCTGAGGCTCGCGATAAGCTGAATAGGGTGTTGGATAACGGTAAGGCTGCAGATGTCTTTGGCCGTATGATCGCAGGCCTGGGCGGCCCGGCAGACTTTATCGAAAACTATGCTAAGTACCTGCCACAATCGCAAATTATTCGTCCAGTGTATGCTGACCGCAGCGGATTTGCTGCTGCGATGGATACCCGGGAGCTTGGCCTGGCGGTGGTGACCTTAGGTGGTGGCCGTCGTAAGCCTGGTGATGCACTCGATTATAGCGTAGGTCTGACTCAGGTATGTGCCCTGGGTGATGAGATCACCGCAGACAAGCCGATTGCCATGGTACATGCGCAATCGGAAAGCGCCTTCGAAGAAGCGGCTGCAGCCGTGAAGAAAGCGATTCACATTGGCGATGAAGCGCCAGAAAAAACACCAGAGATCTATCGGTACATTCGTCAGTCAGATCTCTAGGAGAGTAAAAGATGAAAAGAACAGTCATTATGATGCTCGACTCTTTTGGAGTGGGTGCAGCAAAAGATGCGGAAGCCTTCGGCGACACGGGCTCAAATACCTTCGGTCATATTGCTAAGGCATGTGCCGAGGGGAAGGCAAACGAAGGTCGTGAAGGTCCGCTTAAGCTACCTAACCTGGCCAAACTTGGCCTGGCACTTGCCGCCAAAGAGAGCACTGGCAGCTTTGCTGCTGGCTTCAGTGACGATGTTGAAGTGATTGGTGCTTACGGTCATGCCGATGAGTTGAGCTCGGGTAAAGATACGCCGAGTGGTCATTGGGAAATGGCGGGTGTGCCTGTGCTTTATGAGTGGGGCTACTTTAGCGACTTGAAAAACTCTTTCCCTAAAGAGCTGACCGATAAGATTTTAGAGCGTGCGGGTTTATCAGGTTTTCTGGGTAACTGCCACGCGTCAGGTACTGCGATTCTCGAAGAGCTCGGCGAAGAGCATATGCGCTCTGGACTGCCTATCTTCTATACCTCGGCAGACTCAGTGTTCCAAATCGCTTGTCATGAAGAGACATTTGGTCTGGAAAACCTCTATACCTTGTGTCAGATCGCCCGTGAAGAGCTTGAGCCATACAACATCGGCCGTGTTATAGCCCGTCCATTCGTTGGTAAGGACCCAAGTGATTTCGCCCGTACCGGTAACCGTAAAGACTATGCGGTTGAGCCACCATCAAAGACTGTACTCGACAAGTTAAAAGAGGCCGGTGGTGAAGTGGTGAGTGTGGGTAAGATTGCCGATATCTATGCCCATTGCGGTATTACTAAGAAGGTCAAGGCTACAGGTCTAGAAGACTTGTTCGATGCCACTTTAGAGCAGGTAAAGCAGGCCGGTGACCGTACCATCGTCTTTACCAACTTCGTTGATTTCGACTCTCACTATGGCCATCGCCGCGATATCGCCGGTTATGCTCGCGCGCTGGAGTACTTCGACAGCCGTCTGCCAGAGATGCTGGCTCTGCTGGGTGAAGAAGATCTTCTGCTGCTGACTGCTGACCATGGTTGTGACCCAACTTGGCAGGGTACAGATCATACCCGTGAGCGCGTGCCCGTATTGGCCTATGGCGCTGGCTTAGCACCAGGCTCTTTGGGGCGCCGTAATAGCTTCGCCGATATCGGTCAGAGCATTGCGACTTACTTCGGTCTGGAGCCGATGGAATACGGCGAATCATTTGTCGCCTAGGTGATAAGGATGGCTTCAGGCCATCCTGCTAACATATTAAGATTTGGTGGCTTCATTCGGCCACCGCTACTAGAAAAAGACTTAAGTCTAAAAATAGGGGTTATATAGATGGCTACACCACACATTAATGCAGTTGACGGTGCATTCGCTGATACAGTGTTATTCCCAGGCGATCCACTACGTGCTAAGTACATTGCAGAAACTTTCCTTGAGAACGTTGAGCAAGTGACTGACGTGCGTAACATGCTAGGTTTCACAGGTACTTACAAAGGCGTACGTATCTCTGTGATGGGTTCAGGCATGGGTATTCCTTCTTGCTCTATCTATGCGACTGAGCTGATCAAAGATTACGGCGTGAAGAACCTGATCCGCGTGGGTACTTGTGGTGCGATCAGCACTGACGTTAAGGTACGTGACGTGATCATCGGTATGGGTGCTTGTACTGACTCTCAAGTTAACCGTCTACGTTTCAAAGGCCAAGATTTCGCGGCTATCTGTGACTATGGTTTGTTAAGCGCCGTGGTTAAGGCTGCCGAAGCCAAAGGCACTAAGTACCGCGTAGGTAACGTTTTCTCTGCTGATCTTTTCTACACGCCAGATCCAGAAATGTTCGACGTGATGGAGAAGATGGACGTACTAGGTGTTGAGATGGAAGCCGCTGGTCTATACGGCGTTGCCAAAGAGTTTGGTGCTAAGGCGCTATGTGTGGTAACCGTATCTGATCATATCCGCACCGGTGAAAAGACCTCTTCTGACGAGCGTCAAACCACTTTCAACGAAATGATCGAAATGACACTGGAAGCGGCAATTACACTGTAATTATCACGCAAGTGTTCAGTAAAAACGGGCCTATTGGCCCGTTTTTTTGTGTCTGCTCCGAGATGTTCTAAGGCTTAGCCCGGCTTATGCGGCGCGGAAGAATTGTCTTTATCTTTGGCCAGGGACTGTTTCTTAGCACTGCCTTGCGCTGAGTCACTGGCAGCATCTGGGGAGGTGTCGTTGCTTTCCTGCGCATCACCCGACCCCAAAGTGGCAGCGAGTTTCTTACCCAGTCTGATCTTGGTCTTGCGGCGGTCAAAGTCGGCCCGCTTAAAGGAGAGGGCGCGCGAGAGCAGCATGCCAATCAGGCCGGCGATGATCAGCATCATCTGCTGTTGCTCCATGTTGAGCTGGTGCGCCTCTTTGATCTCGTTGAAGAAGCGCTGCGGCACCAGTCGCACTTCGATATAGCCGAGATTTTTATCATCTTGCAGTACGGCTTCGACATAGGGTGGGTAGGCAGAGAGCAGTGCTTTTAACTCATCAGATTCAGGTTCTAATGGCTCATCGGTGAAGCTCTGGGCGAAGGCTAGGCGTTGCCCTTGCTCACTAAATATGGTCGCCGACATCACTTTAGGATCCAACACCAAAGCGCTGGTGAGCCACTGCAGTTGCTCGTCATTTTGCAGTTGCAGGGCTGGGGCAGCACCATAGGCGGTCTGCTGCACTAATAAACGTGCCATCTTTTGGGTTTGGGACTTTAGAAGCTGCTGGCCTTGTAGTAGGCTAGTTTCCCATAACTGAAACAGCCCCACCATGAGTGCAATGGCGACACTGAACTGTAGCAGTCGCGTTAGCCTTTGGGTCTTTTTGAGTCCTTTAAGAAAAAACACTTTGTACCTGAAGATGATAAGGGTTTTATTAATCATAATGGATTATCTACAAACCCGATACCCGGAGAAGCATGACTAATGGCAAATCAGCGACAAAACGCACTGTTTTCATGGATATACGATGAGATCACCCCAAGCTTTACCTTAGGGGACTGTCATCTATTGCGCCACCAGGAAGCCAAGGCTCCTCAGGCTGGCTTGCGTCTGCGTTTGGTATATCAAGAGCTGATAACAGAAGCCCTGATTGCCGAGCGCATCGCTGCAACGACCAAGGCGTTGAGCATTGCCGTCATCTCGCGTCAAAATGATCTTTACTGCATCGAGCTTTGCCTCGACAAAGAGCCGGGGCAGCTTCTCGCCGAAACCCTTGCGACACTGGATAATGTTGAGCTGTTTCTGATGAGTGAACAGTCACCTAGATTAGACCTGCCTGGGCTCTTGGTAATGGATATGGATTCGACGGCGATTCAGATAGAGTGCATCGATGAGCTAGCTGCCATGGCTGGAGTGGGTGAGGCGGTTGCCGAGGTCACGGAGCGTGCCATGCAGGGAGAGCTGGATTTCGAGCAGAGTTTACGCGAGCGTGTGGCTAAGCTGGCTGGCGCCGATGCCTGCATCATAGATACCCTGTGCGGTAACTTACCTTTGATGCCTGGTCTTAAGGCCATGGTGGCTGAATTACAGGCCCATGGTTGGCGTCTGGTGTTGGCCTCGGGTGGTTTTACTCCCTTTGTCGGTCATCTCAAACAGCTGTTAAATTTAGATGCCGCCTATGCCAACGAGCTGGTGATTGTCGATGGCAAGCTCAAAGGAGAAGTGATTGGCACTGTGGTGGATGCGCAGTTTAAGGCTGACACTGTGCTGCGTAGCGCCGAGACCTGGCAGATACCTCAGGGTCAAAGGTTGGCCATCGGTGACGGTGCCAACGATATCCCCATGGTGCAGGCGGCCGATTTTGGTATTGCTTACCACGCCAAACCTAAGCTTGCGGCGGCTGCCGATGGCAAAATAGCTCAGCTGGATCTGCGCGTGCTGCCCTATATGTTACTCAAGTTGGACTAGCTTACCTATTAGACTCCTTAAGCGGCCCGGGCAGATATTGCCCGGGCTATGAGCAAGTCTACCTACACCCGGGGATTAGGGGTTACGAGCTTAAGGTATCTGGGGGGCTGCGTTTAAAACCTGCGATTTATCATTGATCTGAATACCTTTATTTTTTAACGCTTGTTTTTATTGTCTTGCGAGTGTTTTTCCTTCTTGTTTTATCCCTTTTAACTCAGTAAGTTAAGTTAAAAATTCTAACGGCAGTTTTATTTTGAGTCTCATCCAAGAATCCCGCTTTATTCCCTATCGACAAGGGCAGTTGCATTTGCGCCTGCTTAAGCGTCCCGACGCCGATATGACCCAGGCTCCTATTCTGATGCTCCATGGTGCCATGTCCAACGGCAGGGTCTTTTATAGCGAAAAGGGCAAAGGCCTGGGCTGTTATTTAGCCGAGGCGGGCTTTGTGGTGTATGTCCTCGATACCCTTGGGCGAGGGTTGAGCACGCCCAAATTAAGCGCTGGTGCCAGCCATGGACAGGGCGAAGTGATCCGCGAGCAGCTTCCCTTAGTGCAACATTATATCTTGTCTCAGCACCCAGAGACTCACAAGGTACATTGGTGCGGCCACTCATGGGGAGGGGTCTTGATGGCCAGTGCCATCGCCCGCTTTGATTTGTTCCAGAACAGTGTTGCTTCCTTATTGACCTTTGGTACCAAACGAGCCATCAAGGTGCGCTCCTTTAAAAAATGGTTGATGGTGGATTTAGCCTGGAATCGATTGGCACCGGCAATTGCCGCAGGTCATGGTTATCTGGCTGCCGATCGTTGGCGTATGGGGATGGATAATGAGACTAAGAACTCCTTGCTGCAAAGTATCGACTGGGTCAGAGGCGAGTGGATCGATCATGACGATGGCTTTGATTATGCCAAGGCAGCTAAGGCCCTCGCGGCAGAGAGGGGCTGGCCAAAGGCCTGGTTTATTGCTGGACTCGGCGATGAGGTGCTGGGGAATCCGGCCGATGTGCAGCGGATGATCAAAGAGTGTCACTTTAAGGAGGTGCGTTATACCTTACTATCTAAGGCTAATGGCAACTTACATGACTATGGTCACGCCGAGATGCTTACCCATAAAGACGCCATTAAAGATCACTTTCCTCTGGTGCTGGCTTGGTATCACTCGTTTTAGGTCGGTGATGCCGCTTGCAGCTCTGGGTAGCGCAGTAACACCTCATCTGTGATATCCAGCAGTTCGCCAACCCCTATGATTTGCCACATTAACTGTTCCAGTTTTTTGGCCTTGTGCTGTGCATGCACACCGATATATTCCAGCTCGCGCTTGATATAGTGAATATCCGGCTTACCGGCTGCGCCGCGATAGATACGTAGGGCCATGAAGCGTCCAAGGTTTTGGCTCTGACGGATAAAGTGAATTTGAGCCTGCTTGTCGCCTATCTCTCTTGCCTGTAGACATTTTATCTTGATACGCCCTTGAGATTGGCGAGAGATCTGGACATAGGTTTCAAAAAACTCCAGTCCATGCTGGGGCTTCATTTGCCGAATGGGATTAATAAAGTCATCTTTTAAGTGCCCTTTATCCAGCAGGGCGCTGAGATCATATCGCAGCGCTTCCTGGGTCGTGGCGGCAAAGAGGTCTGCGATCGCATTGGAGTGCTTGCTGACACCTAAGATACTCAATTTCGCCGATTTGCTGGTTTTCTCGATAAAGTAAGGCACTGAGGCCAGCTCTCGCATCAGCAGATTTTTCAGGCCATCGGAGAGTTCCTTCGTATCGCTGTTGGCTTCGGTGAGCTTTCTCAGCTTATCGTGATTGGCCTGGATCAATCGGTTCAGAAAGGCGACCCCCACGTGCGGGGTATGGCCGACCATGGCAGCGAGGTGTATGGTCACGCCGTTCTTACGGGTGCGGATCAGGCGATAGGGCAGCTGCGCCAGGCGAGTTTTACCTGCCAGATGTTGTAACTTGGGAAAGGCGATCATCACGGGCGCCGTGGTATCAAAGTTGGCCGGTTCATCCAGAGTGACCTGCAAGCCTTTACCTGAAATATCTAAGGTAAATCCATGATGTGTCTGTTTATCTTGGCTGACGGTGACCAGCGTCTTAAAGGAGAAACGCGCCTCGTTGCGCCGCTCAGTAAATTGCAGCGACAACAGCTTAATCTGGTCCTCTTGCAGTTTTTGCTGCCCAAAGCGTTTCAGCTCGTTGGCTTGATGACCTTTAGCGTCCCACTGTTCATAATGCGCCAGCACCTCTTCATTGGTCAGATCTATCAGTTGCAGCACATGGGTAAAGCGTTTGAGCTGCGCCTCTGTCAAGGAGGAATAGTAGCTGGAGTCTCCCGGCAGTATGCTGGATTTGTAGGAGGTGTGGTGGTCTATCTCGTGGCTAACGATCTTAAAGATGCGCCAGCTGGCCTTTGTGGTGCCAAAAGACAGAAAGAGTCCCAATAACTCGCTCTGTTTAAGTTCTGCCAGGCTAGCGGAGTAGAAGAAGATGGCGCCTTGAGCCTGAAAGGTAAAGCAGAAAAACAGATTGTGATCAGGGTCCAGAGGCGCATTAAACAGGGCTTGTAAACGCTCATGAGTCAACATGGCACCTAGCTGGCTGACCGATTTCTCATCGACAAAATACTGTTGTAGTTTCTGGTTGTCACGACTTAGTAGCTTATGGGTGATCTTATATTTCCCGTCCAGCTGTTCCACATACAGTGGAAGGTGTGGCAGATGGGGCAGGTAGTGACGCTCAAATCCCAGGCCGGTAGCGGCCACCAGGATGTCATTAATGTCGACCTTATAGCGGAATTTATATCCTTGGATCAGGTTGCCCAGCATGTCTGACAGGGCGTCGCTGCCGCCGATGCGCTTAAGGCGCATCCAGCTGTATTCATGATTGCTCTCAATATCGACCACCTGATATTCGACCCCTTTTTGCAGATCGTCGAAATAATATTCGGCGCTCAGTTCGAGCAATTTGACGATCAGAGGCTGGTCGGTATTGAAGTCGTGATTAACTGGCAAACGAATGCGGGCACCGCCGACCGAGAGGTCGACTGTGATCCCTTTGACCTCGGCGCGTCCAGGTTGTAACACACCGATACGAATCGCATAGTTCATCCGCTCTTCACTACGATTGAAGTAGCTGCCTAAGATGGCACCTCTGGCCACAAAGGGGGTGAGGGCCTTATCGGCATTGGGGTCGCCCTCGCGCGCACGTTGACGGCGCTGCTTGTGCGCCTCCATCACCTGCTCGTAAACCCCTAATGTATATTGCCCCTGATACAGGGCGAGCACTTGCACAAAGTTTTCTTTGGCCGGGGCGTCGAGAAAATGGGTCTGGGCACCACTGCTAAAGGGTTCACAGGCTAACTCAGATTTGTCTCTGAGATCGATAACCCGGGTGCAAGGCGAGGCGAGTCGGTTGAGTTCCATCTTGAGTAAGAAGCGGGTCGAGTTTGATTCTCCCGAGGTCAGGTGCTCAAACAACTCCTGGAAATTGGTTTCCATTAACAGAGGCTTTAGTTGTTCGATTAAGGCCTTATGCTGCTCTAAACTCATGGATAATATCTTTTCGACTCGTAATTGATGGTGCGGCTTATCTACCTGTGTCGGCAGGCTAAGTAAAAACTTGATAGCCCTATGTTTATTAAACACAATTTGCCGACTTTTTCGGCCAACGCGGCTTAATGATAGTCTTTGTAGCAGTGTAAGGTATTTTAACGCCGCTGTGGGAGGAAATTTTATCCGCTGTCGCCTTATTCCCCCTTCGCCGTGCCTGTTGTAAAGGGAGACTACAGCCTGGTTAGATACTCATGTAGAATGCGGCCAAGACGCGGCGTCGATAACAGAGCCCTTAGTGCATCATAAGAGCAAGCGGTTCTCGGCCCCCAAATGGAATGTAAAGATGGCGATCAGATAACAATATGGCGAAGAACAAAACAGCATACGTGTGCAGTGAATGTGGTCAGGACTTTCCCCGCTGGCAGGGGCAATGTAATGCTTGCGGCGAATGGAACACCATCACCGAAGTGCGTCTGGCACCGGCCAAGTCCAATAGCAGCTCAGTTGCCGGTTACGCGGGAGCGGTAGGCGGTGGCTCTAAGAAACTCAGTGAAGTGGAGGAGTTTGAGGCCAAGAAACTGCTCACCGGCATCGGCGAACTGGATCGTGTGTTGTGCGGCGGTCTCACTACAGGCTCGGTTAATATTATCTCTGGCGATCCTGGCGCCGGTAAGACCACCATCTTGTCGGATCTGGTGTCACGTATGTCGCAGCTCATGCCATCGCTTTACTGTACCGCTGAAGAGTCTTTATCGCAGTTTAAGAACCGGGTTAACCGTCTCAAGTTACAATGTAACGAAGATAATCTTTACTTAATGGCTGAGACCAATGTGGAAGCCATCATTGCCGAGCTGGAAGCCAAACAGGTTAAGTTTGCGGTGATCGACTCGATTCAGGCCGTAGTGACCGACTTGGCTAACGGCAGCCCAGGATCGCCGTCTCAGGTCAAAGGCAGTGCCCAGGCGCTCACCCAATACTGTAAGCAAAACAATGTCACCATGTTCCTGGTGGCCCACGTCAACAAGAACAATGAAACCGCCGGCCCGCAGACCCTTATTCATATCGTCGACTGCCTAACCCATCTTGAGTGTAACGATGGTCAGGTGCGTACCCTGAGGGCGAACAAGAACCGTTTTGGCGACGTGGATACCGTGGGGATCTTCAGAATGACAGAGCGGGGTATGATAAGTGTCGATAATCCCAGCGAGATCTTCTTATCTGGTTCCACCACAGAATCACCCGGCGCGGCGATCACTTGTATTCGTAAGGGCAATCGAAATTTACTGCTGGAGATCCAGTGTCTGACTACTGAGGTGGAAGGAGAGTTTCCCCAGCGGGTGTGTGTGGGTCTCAATATGAATCGGATCAAGATGCTCACCGGCATATTGCGCAAGCATACCCGCACCAAGATCTATCACGATACCTATTTTAACTTGGTCGGCGGGCTCAAGATTGATGAGTCGGAGACCTGCATCGACCTGGCCTTGGTGACAGCCCTGCTGAGCAGCTTGAACGAGTTTGTGGTGCCCAGAACCACCTGCATCATGGGTGAGCTGAGTCTCAATGGCGATGTCCGCCCTATCGACAGCGGCGTGCCCAGAGTCAAAGAGGCGGTGCAGCATGGTTTTACCGAGATCTTTATTCCCTATCGTAACTATCATAAATCGATGGAAGGGCTAGGTGCCAAGATCAATCCTATTAAGACAATCCACGAGCTGCTAGAGCTGATTAGTTAGTGCTTAGGTGTTCAAGGTAAAGATGCAGATAAGAATACGAAACGAAGTACCGGCTGATATTGCCGCAATTTATGCGCTGACAGAGGCGGCTTTTCTCGATGCGCCCCACACAGACCATACCGAGCAGTATATCGTGAATGCCCTGCGAGAGGCTGGCGCGCTGGCGATATCATTGGTTGTAGAATGCGAGGGGCGCTTGGTCGGTCACTTAGCACTCTCATTGGTGACCATATCGGATAACAGCCCACACTGGTATGGACTCGGTCCCATCTCAGTGCTGCCCGAGATGCAGGGAAAAGGGATTGGCAGTCAGTTGATGCAAGCGGGTATTGAAGCGTTAAAAAAAGCAAAGGCCAACGGCTGCGTCTTATTGGGTGAGCCCAAGTTTTATCAGCGTTTTGGCTTTGCACCTAAGACCGGGCTCGTGTTGCCGGGTGTACCTGAGGCGTATTTTCTTGCCCTTAAGCTTGCCGCTGAGCAGCCTGTGGGTGAGGTTAGCTATCACGCTGCCTTTCAGGTGAAAGGTGAATAGTCGTAATTAACATTGCCTGTCACTCGTTAAATGCCGCGACTTTGAGATTGGGTAATTTCGCTTGTTTGGCAATGCCCCTTTTTCGGCAGAGGTTTGGTTTTTCACAGAGATTAAAAAGGGGACGCTATGTCCCCTATTATTTGTATTGAGCTTAATGCCCTACTTATGCCCTAAGTAATGCATCTACCCTTGATCATGTACTTCGATAAACATCTTGAGTTCGCGGTCAAGCAATGAGGCGTCACCAATATTGAGCTCTAACATGCGCCTTAAGTGGCTGATGCTGTCGATATCGATATGTGAACACTCGAGTCCCAACTGCCCGCCTTGTTGATGGATAAGTTGGGTTTCCATGGTCACTTCTACATCCGAGCCGTCCAAGGTGAAGCTGAGTTGCAGCGGGCCAGGGCTTGGCGCGAAGTCTTGTGGCTGTTCGACCAAGGCTCCATTTAGGCTAAGGTCATGAAGCTTGGTCGACCATACTTTATCTTCTTGGGTAAGCGTCGCATTGACATCGAAGAAGATGCGCGAAAATTGCCGCCTTTCATCCATAATCTGTCCCTTGCTTCAGTGTGTGAGCCTTGCTTTATTAAGCTAAGCATAAGCTAACATGGGCCGAGTGTAAAAATCTTGATTTATATTTAGCTTTAGGCACTTGAAGCTACATTTTTCGACTCAAACTTCCTCGTGATGTTCTGATGCGTTAATCCCCCTGTTTTAATCGCTAGGTCTTGATCCCAATGCCTGAGTCTGTGATGGGTAAAAGCCGCGTCAGATCTCATAATTGAGATAAAGCTTATATGCAATTATGAAAAATTGTGAATAATAGCCTTAACCTTTATTTAACGTGTCTGGGAGCGGGGTCATGGCCCTAACTTCGTTACAACCTTGTGTGCTTGTGGTCGATGATGAGGCGGTGATCCGTGCTCGCCTAAAAGGCTATTTCGAGAAAGAGGGTTACCGTGTACTCGAAGCCGCCGACGGTGAAGAGATGTGGCAGCAGTTTAGTCAGCAACATATCGATCTCGTGATGCTGGATATCAATCTGCCAGGTGTTGATGGCTTAAGCCTTACCCGTGAGCTGCGCAGCCGCTCCGACGTGGGGATCATTCTGGTTACCGGACGCGATGAGGCGATCGATAAGATCATCGGTTTAGAGATGGGGGCGGACGATTATGTGACCAAGCCGTTTGAGCTGCGTGAACTATTGGTTCGGGTAAAGAATCTGCTCTGGCGCATCTCTCTGGTGAAAAAGGCGCAGCAACAGGCGATTGCGGAGCTTGAGCGCTGTGATGACCTTATCGAATTTGAAGACTATTGCCTGGCGCTTAACAGTCGCAAGCTCTCCAAGGGGGAGGAGGTGATTAAGTTAACTAAGGCCGAATTTGAACTGCTCACTGCCTTTGTGCTGCATCCGCAGCAGGTGCTGAGTCGCGAGCGTTTGATGCAGCTGACCAGTCATCGCAATCAGGATGTCAACGACAGAACCATAGATGTGATTATTCGCCGCCTGCGTAATAAGCTAGATGCTGAACTCTTTGTGACTGTGCATGGCGAAGGGTATCTGTTTGCCGCTAAGGTTGACGACTAGCGCTGGGTGCGTCGACCCGGTAGATGGGGTAGAAATCTGCCGGGGCCAGGCTGCCTGTCAGTTTTTTGATCTCGATATTATCTGGGGTCAGCGTCTTTATCTTGGGGCCGATATCGCCAAAGGGCCCTTCGCCTTCGAGTTCCCGCACCGTAATATCTATGGCAAGCCTGCCTTGTAATATCACCTGATCGTCACTGCTAAACGCGACCTTATGCCGATAGAGCCCTCTGAGGGTCGCCGGAGAAAGGTAACTGCTGACCAGTGCAATATTTGCGGGCGTGGCTTGCTGTGCCAGAGCGCCGATGGCGGCCTCTATGGCGACGGCGCTGCCGAGGATATAGTCAGGTTGATGATCGCCCAGTAGATGGTGTAGCTGATCCCGGTAAAGGTCGCGGTTGTTATCGGCATGGCGGTTAGAGGAGATAGTCACTTGACTGCCTTGCAGGGCGGCCATGATGCCTTGCTCAACCCAGGCACTCCCCCCCAGTTTTTCCGGGCCGGTCAATAGCGCTAGGCGTGCAGCTTTGTCTCCAGCGGTGCGGCGGATGTAATCGCCGGCGTGCCAGCCCATCTGATACCAGTTGACGCCGATTCGTGTGGTTACCAAGGGACTGTCTAGCCGGTTGACCAGGGCGATGATGGGTTTACTGATCTGCCACTGATAATGATTCATTAGCAGCGGATCGACCGTGCCAAGTAAGATGGCGTCGAAATCATTTTTCATGCAGTAATTGAGTTGCTCTAGCTGCTTGGCCTTACCGTAGTAGCTACCGGCTTCAAACAACTCAAGGGCAATACCTAACTGCTTAGCTCGGCTAACCAGGCCATAGTCTATGCCGATCCAGTAGGCATCTTTGAGATGAGGAACCAAGACGCAAATTCGCCAAGGGGTTTGTGCCTTAGTTAGTGGCTGATAGGCCAGTTTATTGACCTCCTGTATTTTAGCGTTGTAGGGGCGTCGCTGCTCAAGGGGCCAGGTGGTGTCAGCAAGAGCCTGAGCCTGCATGCACAGGCAGGCAAAAAACGTCAGCAAGGGCAGGAAAAATCGATATTTATTATGCTTCACCACGGGGCACTCAGTATAATGTAACCAGACGCATGTTATTGATTCATTGTAACAGTTAAACGGGAGCCATGTGGGCGCTTTATCACTGTCGGGGAAAAGTTTAGTCGGCCGTCTGATGCTGGCATTTGGCCTGTTGGCCGTGCTGCTACTGCTGCTGGTGACCCTGGGCAGTGTCTCCCTCTATTGGGTCAAGGTTGCCGACAAATACCTGTATGAGGAGGCCTTGCCTGCCTCTGAAGCGGCCCGTCAGCTGATGCAATCGGCCAATGCCTTGCTGGATAACGCCCAGGGGCTGGAGCGGGTCGAAGAGGAGGCGCAGCGCGCCTTTGTTGGCCGCAAGTTATCCATAGAGAGTAGTCATCTGCTTGGTGCCATTGCCAGACTCAAGACGCTGGATCTGAAAGGTGATGGCCATCTGGAGCTGGCCGCTGGTGAGATCATTCATGATCTTAGTGTGCTGGGGCGGCAGGTGGGCGAGCGTCTGACCTTGGCGAAACAGTTAAATCAAGATGGCCTTGCCCTGGCTGACGCCGCCAGTCGCTCGATAGAGCTGCTTGAAGCCGAGCTGGCTGTGGTGGATTCGGCTGTCTTGGCTAAGTTGAGTCTTGCCTATCCACAGGTGGCCGGTGAGCGTCAAAGTGGTTATCTGCTTGATACCATCATAGAAAAAGATCTCGAGATTCAGGCGCGTCTCAATCGTGCACTGGCGCTTATTCATCATCTGGCGCTGGTGGGCCAGCTATTGCAAACCCCTGAGCAGCACCTTGGTCTCAATAAGGTGTTGAGTAGCATGTCTCGGGTGCTGACCCAGCTGCCTGCCAGTGAATACCGAGTGCAGATGCCCGCCGGGCAAGCTGGTGCATTAAGCGACCAGGCTGATGGCCTTAATTTACCCAATCTGATGCCACTTGAGCTGCTAAAAGGAGTGGTGCGCGATCCGGTGCGGGCGACCGAGCTTGAGCATGAGTTAAAGGTTTTGCGCGGTGTTGGCGATAAACTCAGACTTCAGCAGCGCTATACCCAGGTGCTCAACACCCAGACCCAACAGCTGCAACGTCTTACCGATAAACTTGGGCGCCTCAATACCATGGTTGATGCTTCTATGACGGCGCAGCAGGCTCAGGCTGAACAGGCGCGGGGAGAGTTCTTACGGCAACTCTTCTGGGCGAAGGCTGGGCTGTGGGGCACGGGTTTGCTGATGCTGGTATTGATCTTAATGGTGGTCTACCGGGTGATTTACAAAGGGATCGCGCTGCGACTTCATGAGGCGACCGACGCTTTGTCTCGGCTGAGCCGTGGCGATACCCAGGTAGAACTTGATCCCCACGGCGATGATGAGCTAACGGCCATGGCCTCGGCCATAGATGCCTTCAAGCAGAAGACAGATCACAATCAACGTCTGCAATCGGCGCTGCAGGAGACAGCCTCAGAGTTGTCGGCCCATAAGGCATCACTGGAAACCACGGTCGAGGAGCGTACCCAGGCGCTGGCGCAAGCGAACCGACGCCTGGATGCCGAGGTGAAAGGCCATGCCCAGGCGAGGCAGATGGCTGAGGCGGCCGATCAGGCCAAGTCACTCTTCTTGGCGACCATGAGCCATGAGATCCGCACGCCCCTCAATGGCCTGCTCGGCACCTTGACTCTCTTGGCCGAATCAAAGCTGCCCACGGCGCAGAAACAGATGTTGGCACTATCTCAATACAGTGGTGCCCTGTTGCAGACTGTACTGAATGATATCTTAGACTTTTCCCGGTTGGAGCAGGGCAAACTCAGTAATGAGCCGCGTCCCGTCGCCATCAACGAGTTGCTCGACGAGGTGGTGGCCATCATGCTTGCCGGAGCCGGCAACGCAGGTCTTTCGCTGCGCTTGCAACGTGATCCCTTACCCGAATGGATCAGCCTCGATGGCCCCAAATTGCGTCAGGTGTTGTTTAACCTGCTGGGCAATGCCATTAAATTTACTCCCGCAGGGGAGATCTGCCTCAAGGTGCGTCAAGCTGGCGATCGACTCATATTCTCTGTGAGCGACACAGGCCTTGGGATCCCCGAAGATGCCAAGGCGCGGCTATTTACCGCCTATAGCGCCCAGCCTAATCAAGGACGCAGTCGGGGCACAGGTTTGGGGCTTGCCATTAGCAAGGAGTTGGTCTGTCTGATGGGGGCTGATGCCGAGGCGATCTGGGTCGAGACCAAGGTGAACAAGGGCAGCACCTTTGGCTTTAGTTTACCCTTGGTGATCTGTGAGGCGCCCAAGCTGAGCGCAACCGATATCGTGCCCACGGTATCGCCTAAGCGGGTACTGGTGGTGGAGGATAACCAGGTTAACGCCATGGTGGCTCAGGGCTTTTTAGCACATCTTGGCCATGAGGCGGTATTGGCCCAGAGCTGCGCCGAGGCCTTGAACGTCTGCCAGGCAGGGCGTTTCGATGCCGTCATGTTGGATATACAGCTCGCCGACGGTTCGGGCATAACGCTGCTCAGTCGTCTGCGGGAGATAGTCGATCCCGCGGTGCGCTTTGCCGCCTTTACCGCTCAGCTTCAGCCGCAAGATATTGAGTGCTATCGCCAGGTAGGGTTTGATGAGATTTTAGCCAAGCCTTTGAATATGCAGTCTCTAATGCACTGGATTGGCCGCGCCGCCCAAGAAGATGGCACCCCTGATATCCAAGATGATAGCAGAGGCGCCAAGCCTGGCTCGCTGGCAAGTCCTGAAGAGTCAGCAAGCCCCGAAGAGCCAGTAAGCGCAGCGCCCTTGCTCGATAGCGAGCAGTTTAGCGCCGATCTCAGCTGTCTTGGGCAGGCGGCGATGGAGCAGATGTTGACTCTGTATCGCAGTTCGAGTCAGGCGCAGATGGAGCAATTGGCTAAGCAGCCTTCCGAGGCGCCGAAACTGCTGCATGGCCTCAAGGGCAGTAGCGCCAATATGGCGATGCTGCGGCTGGCCGAGCGTTGCCAGCAACTGGAGAAGCGGAGCCTGCAACCTGAGGATATCGAGTCGTTAACCGGGCTGTGGCGTGAGTCGCTGGCTGAGTTTGAGCGATGTCTGTTCAGCCAATCCTAACCGGTATGGCTTAGCGCCTTTATGGACTAGTGCCGGGGCGCAAATCTGCTAAACTTGCGCCCCAATGGCCAACACATGTAGATCGTCACCTATGTTATTTTCACAAATGTCTCTCCCTGCGCCGCTGCAACAGGCGCTTAGCTCCCTAGCGTTTGAGCAAGCCACGCCGATTCAGGCTCAGGCGATCCCTTTGATCCTGGCCGGTGAGGACCTGTTGGCCTCGGCGCAAACGGGTACAGGCAAGACGGCGGCCTTTGCCTTGCCATTGCTGGCCATCTTGAGCCAGACCCCAAGCCAAGCACAGTCGCCTAAGGCGCTGGTGTTGGTGCCCACGCGGGAACTGGCGCTGCAAGTTCATCAATCGATTCAAGCACTGGGGCAGTTTACCTCCTTGTCGGCGGTAGTGATCTATGGCGGCGTGAGTATCGAGGCCCAGTGCCAACAGCTCAGCGCTGGCGTAGAGATCATTATCGCTACCCCGGGCCGGCTGCTAGACCTGCATCGACGCGGTGCGGCAAACCTCAATGAAGTGGCGCACCTGGTGTTCGATGAGGCCGATCGCATGCTGGATATGGGCTTTGCCGACGAGATAGCCCAGCTGATGGCCCTGCTACCGACTGAGCGTCAGACCCTGCTGTTTTCTGCCACCTTGGATGACAAGGTATTTAACTTGAGTCACAAGTGGCTTAATCAACCTAAACGCATTGCGGTGAGCCCAGAAAACAGCGCCAGCAAGGACGTTGAACAGCGGGTGTACGCGGTCGATAGTGAGCGCAAGTTTGCCCTCTTGTGTCATCTGATCAACAAGGGAGATTGGCAGCGTGTGCTGGTGTTTAGTCGCAAAAAGGTGGCGGCCGATAAGCTGGCGGAGCGTCTGTCGCAGCAGGCGATCAGCGCGCGGGCGTTTCATGGCGATCTGGGCCAAGGCGTTCGCGAACAGGTGCTAAATGGCTTCCGCCAAGGGGAGATTAAGGTGCTGGTGGCCACAGATGTCGCGGCTCGAGGCATAGATATCGATGCCTTAGATTATGTGGTTAACTATGAGCTGCCCTATGTGGCTCAGGACTATGTGCATCGTATTGGCCGTACCGGCCGAGCGGGTAAGCAAGGCGTCGCGGTGACCCTCTATAGCGAGGAGGATGCACTATTGCTGGAGGAGGTCGAGGCTCTGCTGGATAAACGTTTGCCTCAGCAGTGGTTGCCGGGATTTGAGCCCGACCTAACCAAGGCAGATCCCAATCCAAAGCGTCACGGTAAGGCGGCGCAGAAACGCCGTGCCAAGCGTCGTGGTCAGGGAGGCAGGCGTTAGCCCTGTTGGTAGTAAAGCATCTGGCCCTTAAAGCTGGGGGACATCTCGGCGGTGGGGGCGATTTTTTCCTGATGGTGACTATAGCCCAGGCTGCACATCTTCTTGCTAAAGGCGGCATGGTTACCACGGCCCGGGTCGACTAAGATCACCTCGCAGGCGGGCGCCGCATGGCGATGGATAAAGGTCGATAACAGCTCAATATGCTCTCGTTCGTAGAGCAAGTCTGCACCTATGATCAGGTCAAATTGCCCCAGACCATCGCTATGGGAGTCCCAGCTGGTGCGCAGAAAGGGAATAGTCTCGCCTTGGTTAAGACGCACATTTTCCCGTAAGAAGTTACCGGCCTCTGGGTGGTAATCTGTGGCGGTAATATCGGCTTGACGGCTGTTGAGCAGCAGGCTGGCCAGTGCCATGCCACAACCCACCTCTAAGATGCGCTTGTTGTCGATATCGAAACTCACCATCTGATCCGCCAGTGCCTTACCCGAATCCCACAGCACGCCAAACAGTGACCATTGGGCGGAGGAGATCCCTAATGACTCGGCCTCCCCAAGGGGATCTGAGTATTCCTGTCGGTCTCTGAGGCTGCGGATATGTATGTCTGTGTGGGGGTATTCCAGGGTCTGATAGCGGACGCGTGGCGCACTCATGGCGGTTAAACTCCTTGCGTTAACGGTAAACGCAACAAGCCTAGATCGATATCGATTCGCTACGTGTCGAGCGGCTACTATAAGGGGTATTAGCGCAAATAGCTATCGAGATGAAAAAGGCGCCGACAATGAGCGGCGCCTTTTGTGTGGGATTGTTATTCAATCATATTGATACTTATTGATTTTTTGACGAATGCTCGCAAAGCGCCTCACAATCGGCCTGTACCCAAAGTTTGGTGAGCTGAGCCAGTGCGCCATAAAAGGTCCCCTTATCGACCTTGGCCACCTGGTCGGCAAAGCTAGCTAACCAGGCATTCAGGTTCGGCGCGATAAAGGCCAGCTGGCTGGCATCGTCACGCTGACAGGCCTGGTGGGCCACATAGGCCAAGATCACTGCGATATGATCTGCGGGCTCGGGGAAATCCTTGTGCAGCTGAAGCTGACTCTGGGCTAACGTCTCCAGCATCGATTGATGTTGCTCACCAAACAGCAGGGTATTTGCCTGCTCCGCTTGGCTGAGGTACAAGCTGGCATAGGGGTTGGCGCTTAGTTTGCCGCCCACCAGAAAGAGTGAGCAGTAATCTGCAGCCAGTTCCAGCAGCTCTCTTTCGCTATTTAAGCTGCTTAATTTCTGCCTGAGTTGGCCAATCGACGTCGCCAGCTGGGGATCGGCAGCCAAGAGGTCAAAGAAGGCCTGCGCCTCAGGGCTGGTAAGCCGCTGTAGACTCTGGCTATCTATCTCGCGGGCGAATAGATCTGACAGTAGCGCATATACCTTGCCCCGAGCTTGGTTCTGGGGCGTATCATGGCGGTTTGTGCTGTGCATCTGTGTATCTCCTTTGACTTTGGCCACAGGGTTAGAGCGACGTCTCGATAGGGCCGCTAAAGGCGCTGACTTCTGGGGCCTTGCCGGTAAACTTCTCAAACTCCACCTGACAGGTATAGGCGGCGCAGGCCTGCGCCAGCTTAGAGCTGCCGATATCCTGAGTCAGGGTGTTGGGGTCGCCATAGCTGCACAGGGCACCTATCTCATTACCGCCTTGCTTGCTGCCATCCTTACCGACAGGGCCGTACCAGGCGCCTTCATGGATACGGATCACCCCCTGAGGGAAGCGGTTTGATACCCTCGCACCCGCCAGTAGCTGTCCTCTGTCGTTGAACACGCGCACCAGATCGCCATCCTTGATGCCGCGGGCTTTGGCGTCCAGCGGATTGAGGTAGACGGGCTCACGTCCCTGGACGGTATAGGTTTCACGGTACTCCTGCGACTCACACATCTGTGAGTGTAGACGCTGATCCGGGTGACAGGATTGCATCCAGATGGGGTACTTGTCAGAACCTGGGCCGCCGTGGCTACGCTCGTTCTTCTCCATCCAGGTGGGATGACCTGGGCAGTCGTCATAGTTGAACTGGGCGATCTTACGGCTGTAGATCTCGATAAGGCCCGATGGCGTGCCTAACGGGTTAATTTCGGGATCATCTCTAAAGTCGCTGTGGCGCGTCCAGGGCTCTCCTTCACCGAAGTGTACATAGCCCTGCTGCCAGAAAGTGTCGAAATCTGGCATCTCGAACTTACCGGCGTTGGCAGCCTTACACTCGTCATAGAGTTTTCTCAGCCAGTCGAATTCCGACAGACCGCGGGTGTATTGCTTCTCTTTGCCCATGATCGCGGCAAAGCGGGTGAAGATCTCAAAATCTGACAGACTCTCATACAGAGGCTCGACCATCTTCTGCATCGCCAATACGCCGCGGTTGGCGTAGCTGCCGTAGACGTCGATATCGTTGCGCTCAAAGGTGGTACAGGCCGGCAGCACGATATCGGAGAAGCGGCAGGTGGCTGTCCAGTTCACATCTATGGTGACCACACACTCCAGCTTATGGAAGGCGCGCTTCATCTTGTTTCTGTCTTGATGATGGTTCCAGGGGTTGTTGCCCGAGAACACCATCATCTTGATGTCGGGGTAGGTGACCTTGCTGCCGTTAGCATCTATGGTCTTGCCCGGTTCTAAGATGGCATCTATCCAGCGTGACACAGGAATCGTGCTGCTGGCGCCTTTGAAGTCTGTGCTGTCAAACAGCGGCTTTTGGCCTTCATCCAGGTTACGTGGGAAGGCGCCTGGCGCTGCCGCACCCGATGATGGTACGCCTATGCTGGAGTAGTGGTGACCATAGCTGATGCCGCCGCCCGGCAGGCCTATTTGGCCTATCATGGTGGCCAGTACCGCCGCCATCCAGTAAGGCTGCTCGCCATGTTGCTGGCGCTGAATACACCAGCCCATCATGATCTGGGTGCGCCCCTTGGTCATTACCTTCGCCAGATCTTTGATGATCTCGACGCTCACGCCAGTGATCTGGCTGGCCCACTCAGGGGTCTTGGCCACGCCATCTTTCTCGCCAAGCAGGTAGGGAAGGAACTGGTCGAAGCCCAGGCTGTAGCCTTCGATGAACGCCTTGTCGTGCAAGTTTTGGCTCACCATCTCGTGGGCGATACCCAGCATCAGGGCCACGTCGGTCTGTGGGTTGATGTAGAGCTGCTCACAGCCCAGGTATTTCTGGGTCTTGGTCACCACAGGATCTATGCTGATCACCCGAATCTTGCCCTGAGCCACTTTCTCTTTCAGCTGCGCCAGATAGCGGTAGGACTCGTGAGTCTCGGCATTCCAGCCCACCTGCAGATTCTTATAGGGATCGTTTGACCAGAGCACTATGGTGTCACTGTGCTCGAGGATCAGTGGCCAAGAGGTTCCCTGGGCATAGACCTCGGTCGAGCCGAGCACATAGGGCAGAATTGTCTGTCCGGCGCCAGTAGAGTAGTCGCCCACTTTCTTAACGAAGTTACCATGCATCCCCACCGCGCGTTGCATATGGCTGGTGGAGGAGTGCAGCTGACCGGTGGCGCGCCAACCCGTCTGACCCGCATGCAGCCCGGACGGGCCATACTTGGTCTGGATCTCATCTAATGAGTCCTTAAACAGTGATAAGGCCTTGTCCCAGGTGACGCGCACGAAACGATAGTCGCCGCGCTCCAGGGTGTTGCTCTTATGACCATTGAGCAGGAAATCGAGGCGCACCATAGGGTAGCGCACACGTGAGGGGTTATAGACCAGCCCCTTGATGCCCTTGATCATATCTGTAGGGTGATCATCTAAGTCGAAGGGGATCACCTGGTCGATGACGCCATTTTTACGTGTCATCTTAAAGGCGCCGAAATGGGAGCCCGTGGTTTTCCAGACTTCATCTGTACCCGTACTGGCCAGAGCGTTGAGCGGTGCCAACAGTGACGAGCCGCTTAGGGTGACATAGGAGCTGGCCGCGAGGCCTTTTAGAAAATCTCTTCTGTTCATGATGCTATCCTGTTAGTGCGCTGAGGTGGCAAAAGTCGATGAATGTTCTTGCAGGTATTTCTGCACTAAGGCCTGGGTGTCTTGGTCCATGTTGACGAAGGCGATCATTCCCTGAAACATACCTGGCCAGGTGTTGGCGTCGAAATGCGCTTCATCGGGCTGGGTGTGACAGACACTACAGCTGCTGGAGTAGGTTTCGCGGGCGTAGTCCCACAGTGGCTGAAGATCTTTGACCAGATAATCGCTATCTACCCAGATCTGCGCCTCGACCCGCTGCCAAGTTAGGCCGGTAAGGGGATCTTGTTGCTCTTCAAATACTTCCATCACGCCAGGCTCAAGTGCGGCATCTTTCGAGAGCTGGGCCGAGAGGATATTCATGCCGAAATCGAAGTAGATCACCCGGCCTGCGCCGATTTTTTTACGCCAGCCATCGATACCTATCTTGGCCCGTTGACCCTTGAGTTCGAGTACCTTCACCTTAGTGGCGATGTTGAGTGTGCCCGCCTCGACGTCGGTTTTCTCGTTGAAGAAGAGTGGCTTGGTTAGGGCGCTGAAGTAGCTTTCACCGAGTGTCAGGCTGCTCTCACCGGATCCCACCTGGGCGATAAGTTCAGGTGCGCGTGAGGTGCCCATGTCTGGCAGTTTGTGGGCGATCCCCTTGTGACAATCGATACAGCTTTGATCCAGTTCGGCGGCGCGTTTCATCTGCTTCTGGGCCAGCTTGGACATCTCGTCCCACTTCATCGAGTCATAGTTATGGCAGTTCTTACAGGCGAGGGAGTTATCGCGATCGAAACGTTTCCATTCGCGGCTCGCCATCTCCAGGCGCTTGGCCTCGAACTTCTCTTCTGTGTTAACGGTTTGCAGCAGCCAGCCCCACATGTCGTGTGACGCCTCTATCTTGCGTCCTATCTTACGGCTCCAGTTGTGGGGAACGTGACAGTCGGGGCAGGTGGCACGTACGCCAGAGTGATTCGACCAATGCACTGTGTTTTGCAGCTCCTGGTAGGGCTTACTCTCCATGCTGTGGCAGCTGATGCAGAAGGCTTCTGTGTTGGTTGCCTCAAGCGCGGTGTTGAAGCCGCCCCAGAAGATGATTCCCATCAGGAAGGCTGACAGGCTTATGGCACCTAGGGTAAGGGTTTTGGCGGGCTTATTGAGGGTACGCCAAAGGGTGATAAACCACTTCATAGCAAGATCCTTTCTCAAGTTGGTAATGGGTTAATGGGCGACGACGCCGCCAAAGGCCTGGATCATCCAGATAATGAAGCCATAGGCGCTAATGCCCGTGACGGTCAGCATCGGGAAGAGCAGCACTATGATGAAACCAAGGGCTTTGAGCTCTTTGGCCTTATCTTGCTTTGGTGTTTCGCTTATTGGGTGTGATGACATGACAGACTCTCTTAGTTGATCTTTGTCTATGCCTGCATGGTAGAGAAGGGATATGAATAGGGGTGATGCTGGGAATGAACCAAGAGTGACAAGTTATGAAAAAATATGAACAAAATTGAGTTGTAGCAGGGGGCGGGAATTTTTAGTTAATTAACGTGCTGATATCCCTAGAAATATTGTTTAACTCTTGTGGAGGAATGTCAGCTATAGTTGGTGCCATCTCAGCCTTAAAAAGCATTAGCACGAAAGTTGAACAAAAGTTTGGCGAATTGTTAGCTCGCTCTAGTTTATCCGCCCTGCTTTGCTGTAGAATGCGCCGCCAACAAAGGCTGTGTTATAGGTAAGTATTTGCTTACCTGAAAAGGTCGGTATCTCCTCAGTTACCGATTTGCAGGTCACGTAAGGTACACCAATAAGTACTTAGTGGATCTCTCACCCATGGATATCTGTCCTGGGGCTCTAACTTGCCATAGCCTTCCAAATTAAGAGATCAAAAAAGGTAACTACTATGAAGTCTGAACAGACTCTCGCTGCACCCGCTGTACCTGCAAGCTCCCTGCTTGACCGTTATTTCGCCATTACCGCCCGTGGTAGCACATTGCGCCAAGAGGTGATTGCCGGCTTAACTACCTTCCTTGCCATGGTCTATTCGGTGATCGTGGTGCCTAATATGTTGGGCGCGGCGGGTTTCGATCCCGGCGCCGTCTTCGTGGCCACCTGTCTGATTGCTTCCTTCGGCTCCCTCTTGATGGGGCTGTGGGCTAATCTGCCGATGGCGATTGGCTGCGCCATCTCACTGACCGCCTTTACCGCCTTTAGCATGGTGCTGGGTCAGGGGATCTCGATTCCCGTGACCCTAGGCGCCATCTTCCTTATGGGGGTGGTATTTACCCTGGTGAGCGTAACCGGTGTGCGTCAGTGGGTACTAACCAATCTACCTAAGGGGATCGCCCATGGTACAGGTATCGGTATCGGCCTGTTCCTGCTACTTATCGCCACCAACAGCGTGCACCTGATCGTGGCTAACGATGCAGGCCTGCCGGTGAAACTTGGCGACATTCATAGCTTGCCTGTCATCGCCACTGTAATTGGCCTTGCAGCGACCATAGGCCTTGAGCGACGCGGTGTGCCAGGTGGTATCTTATTAGTGATCATCGCTCTGTCACTCTTTGGCCTAGTGTTTGACTCAAGCGTGACTTATCAAGGTTTCTTTGCCCTGCCAGATTTGATGTCTGACAAGTCGCTTATCGGTCAGCTGGATATCATGGGTGCGTTAAACCCTGTGGTGCTGCCTATTGTGCTGGCGTTGGTGATGACGGCGATTTTTGATGCGACCGGCACTATCCGCGCTGTTGCAGGTCAGGCAGAGCTTTTGGATGAGAAAGACAATATTGTTGGCGGCGGTAAGGCGCTGACCTCTGATTCGGTGAGCAGCATCTTTGCGGGTGCCGTTGGCGGCGCGCCGGCAGCCGTGTATATCGAGTCGGCAGCGGGCACAGCCGCTGGTGGTAAGACGGGTCTGACGGCAACTATCGTCGGCGTACTCTTCCTGCTGATGGTGTTCCTGGCGCCGCTAAGCTACCTGGTACCGGCTTATGCCACGGCGCCTGCGCTCATGTATGTGGGCCTGTTGATGCTGAGCAATGTCACTAAGCTGAATTTCGATGACAAGATAGATGCCATGGCCGGTCTAACCTGCGCCGTGTTTATCATCCTAAGCTGCAATATCGTGACTGGTATCATGCTGGGCTTTGTGACCTTAGTGATCGGCCGTCTGGCCAGCGGTGAGTGGCGCGCACTGAAGCCTGGTGTGTTAGCCATCACTATCGGTCTGGTGGTCTTCTATATGGGTGGCTGGGCGATTTAAGCCTATATCGAATCCAAGGCTATTGGTTTAGCCGCGACGCCGATAAGATAAACCCAGGTCAAATGACCTGGGTTTATTGTTTAAGGCTTTCGATAAAGGCTTTTTAAAGAGGATTTTCACCAAGGGATTCGAGGCATTTAATTCAGCCCTTGGTTGAGACAAACGAGCGCTATGGCCGCTCTGGGTTTACCTCATCCTGGCTGAAGGCGCGCAGCAGATCTTTCCAGGTGATGATGCCAACGATTTTGTTAAAGCTCAGTACCGGCAAGCAACCTATGTTATGGGCCAACATCAGCTGGCTAGCGGTTTTGATATCGGCCTCGGGCGCTATGGTGATGGGGTCGCGAGTCATGACCTGATGGGCGCGGCGTTGCAGGGTGTCGCTGTCACGCTCTGTCTCACCTATGCTGCCTATATGAGGGCTAAGAGTGCGTAAATAATCGCGCTCCGACAAGACGCCCTGCAAGATGTCGTTCTCGATAACCAAGAGGTGGTGAAAGGGGGCGCTGTCAAAGATCTCTTTGACTATAGTGAGCCTGTCATCCATCTCTATGGTGACGACCCTGCTGCTCATGATCTCCGCTACCCGTATTGTCATCGCCAACTCCTAATGGGCTTAGGTTTTACTGAGTTTTGTATATATCTCAGAGACTTTGGTGAAATATCATCCTTGTTCAAGTTATAACAGATAAATGAATGTTCAACAAATGACCATCTAAATTTCACATAAATGTCATGGGCTTGCCTTCTAATGGCTGGGACTATCGCTACGCCTGAGGAATAGGATGAATTCTATGTCATTGGCTCCCCAATTAAGCCAGCCGAATTTGAATCAACATAAAGCGGTGCGTTACACCAGCGAACTGATTCGGCGGCGCTCTATCACCCCGGAAGATGCCGGTTGCCAGCAGTGGCTTGGCGCTAAATTGGCGGCACTGGGTTTTAAGGTATCCCATTATCAAGACCAAGGGGTGAGTAATCTGTTGGCCGAACTGGATGAGCGTCCGGCGCTGTTGGCATTGGCAGGTCATACGGATGTGGTGCCGCCTGGAGATCTGAGCCGTTGGCAGAGCCCGCCGTTTGCCGCTACTCTGGCGGGGGATCTGTTAATTGGCCGCGGCGCCGTGGACATGAAATCTGGGCTTGCCGTCATGTTGGCGGCGGTAGAAGATCATATCAATTGTCATGGAATGCCGGGGGCTAATTGGCAGTTTATCGTCACCAGTGACGAAGAGGGGGAGGCCGAGTTTGGTACCCGGGCTTTGGTGGAGCGTCTAGCGGCCCTGGGGCGTTTGCCCAAATACTGTGTGGTCGCTGAGCCCACCGCCGATAAGCGCGCCGGTGATGTGATTAAGATAGGTCGGCGCGGCGCCATCTCTGCACGCCTCAGTCTGAAGGGAAAACAGGGGCATGTGGCCTATCCGAAGAAGGCGGTGAATGCCCTGCATATGGCGGCGCGGGTGATGCAGGCGCTTGAGACCCTCAGTTGGGATGAGGGCAGCGACGATTTTCCCGGCACCAGCCTGCAGGTCACCCATGTGGACTCGGGTGAATTTACCGACAATATCGTCCCTGGAAGCTGCGAGATCTGCTTCAACATCCGCTATAGCTATCGTTACAGTCAAGGGGACATCATTGAGCGCATTCAGCGTTGCCTCGATGATCTGGCGCTGGGTGAGGATGCTATTTGCTTGCAGTGGGAGCGTGGCTGTCAGCCCTATCACACCCAGGAAAATGATGGCCAGAGCCTGATCGCCCAGGTGGAGTCGGCTATCTTTGAGGTGACTGCCAGCTTTCCGCGTCTCTCTACCTCTGGTGGTACCTCGGATGGGCGTTTCTTGTCATCGCCTCAGACCCAGGTGATTGAGCTGGGGCTGCCCAATCACACCATACATCAGGTCAATGAGCGGGTGGAGATTGCTGAAATAGTGCGCCTGTATCAGATCTATCGCGCCTTGTTGAGGCGTTTCGATGATCATGGTTAGTCTCAATATTTAGTTATAAAAAAGACGCCCATGAGGCGTCTTTTTCACTTTCTCTTAGCTAAAAATACTACTTGAGCAGGCTCTCTTCACCGCGAGTATTGAGCTCCGGCAGATGGCAGTCGATGTAGCGGGCACGTTTCTTGGCCTTAAGCTTATGGGTGTCGACCAGCACCAGGCCATCGATACAGTCGCCAAACTCGGGGTCGATACCAAAATCGAGGAAGCTCACACCTAAACCGTCGCACAGCTCGCCATATTGCTTGTACAGGGCTGGGACCGCCGCGCCCATGCTGGCCAGCGCCTGTTTGAGCTGCTTAAATTCCGTCTGATAGTCTTCGCCAGGAAAGAGGGCATCGAGCTGCTCATGCTGCTCTGGGGTAAAGCGGTAACGGCTGTTGGCATGGGCCAGTTCCTGCACCGGGCAAAAATGTGCCTGATAGAAATAGACCAGCATAGCCTTCGCCTGTTCGGGCAGGGCATCACTAATAGAGACAGGGCCAAACAGGTAGCGATAGTCGGGATTTTTGGCGAGGAAGGCGCCTATGCCGAACCAGAGGTAGTCCAGGCTGCGCTTACCCCAGTATTTGGGCTGCACAAAGCTGCGTCCCAGTTCCAAGCCCTGCTCGAAGTAGGGGCCAAACTCGTCCCGATACTGAAACAGGGATTGACTGTAGAGGCCTTGGTTCTCGCTTTGGTAGAGGTTTTTGGCGCTGGCAAAACGATAGGCGCCGACGATCTCCAGCACCTTGCGATCCCAAAGTACCAGGTGCAGGTAGTCGGCGTCATATCTGTCGGTATCTCGCCGCTTGCCGCTGCCTTCCCCCACGGCGCGAAAGGCGATTTCACGCAGCCTGCCTATCTCTCGCATGATGGGATTACTCTGCTTGTGGCGATAGAGATAGATGAGTTTCTCATCGTGGGTCTCGCCCAGTAGTTCACACTGAGACAGAGCTTCAATCAGATCGCTGCGCGACTCGGGATGGGCGATAGCATTCTGTGTCTTAAATAGCGGACTACGGTTCTTGCCGATGCGATAGAGATGGTTCTTGAGCAGCTTTACTTGGGTCTTGAGCGGGAAGTCGCTGCTGGCCACTATCTCCTTAGGGATCAGCTGACCGATACGTAGCGGCATGGTGCGTTTAGCCTGCTTAAACATCTCTTTCACAAGCAAGAGACTGGCCAAGGGCTTGTAGATCATCGAGGCGCCGTAGAAGGTGGCCGAGTTCTTGGCGTCGGCAAACATGGGCAGCAGCGGCGCCTGACAGGCCTTGGCAATCTTTAAAAAGCCGCTGTGCCAGTGCAGATCCCTGACGCCATTGGGGCGCAGACGCGAGACCTCGCCGGAAGGAAAGATAAGCAGGGCGCCTTCGCTCTTGAGATGGTGGTGGATGTTATCCAGATGCTGTTTGGGGGTGCCGCCTGTCATGTTACGCACAGGTAATAGTATGGAATGTAGTGGCTCCAGCGTCATCAACAGCTCGTTGGCCACCACCTTGATATCCGGTCGCACCTTGCTGATCAGTTTGATCATCGCCAGGGCATCGAGCGAGCCAATGGGGTGGTTGGCATAGATCACCACCCGGCCTTCGCTGGGGATATTCTCAACCTCAGTGCTGGGCACACTATAGGTGAAGTTGAAGCTGGCCAGTACCTGCTCGATAAAATCGACTCCCTCGAGATAGGCAAACTCCTGGGTGATGGCATGACACTCCTTTTCCATCAAAAAGTAGCGCAGCAGCGCCTTGGTGGGTGGGGCCAGCCAGGGACTTTGGTTGATCTTAGGCAGGTTATTGGCAACGACATCATCTACGGTAAAAATCATCTTTTGCATGGGATGGCTCACTGTGTTTGGCGCGGAGGCTGTCGAAAAACAGCCTCTCCATAGCAGCAGAGTAAGAGGGGAGTTTGACTAAGGGATGAACAAATTATTGCAGCCTGATGACGGCTAGCGCACGATGAGGCTGTCAGGCAGAGTGATGACAAAGGTACTGCCTTCACCTTGTCGAGAGGTGATGCTTATTTCCCCCTTGAGTACCTGAGTGACTATGTTGGAGACGATATTCATTCCTAAGCCACTGCCGCCTTTACCCCGTTTGGTGGTAAAGAAAGGTTGAAACACCTGGGCCTGGATCTCCTCTGACATGCCGCAGCCATCATCTTGATAGGTGATACGTATCCCATTCTCGCAGCGCTCCACCTCAAGGCTCAGTTGCCCCGCCTTGCCATCTGGATAGGCATGGATCACCGAGTTGTTAAACAGGTTACTGATGATCTGGTAGAAGGCTCCCGGTGTGCTGTTGATGATCAGTTTTTCAGGGCAGTGGTAATGATATTGATGCGGTGTACGCGACAACATAGGGTTGAGGGAGATAAAGATCTCTTCCAGGTAGGCATGCAGGTCAAACTCGCGCACATCTTCATGGGATTGATCCACCGAGACCTGCTTAAAGCTGGCGATAAGTTTTGAGGCGCGCTCTAGGTTAGCCAAGATCAGTTTACAACACTCGGCCACCTCGGTTTGGTATTGCTCGAAGTCTTCTTCGGTGATCTCGCCTTTGCGATAGAGCTGGTCGAAGTGTTTGACGCTCTCCTGCAGGTGGGAGGCGGCGGTGACGCTGATCCCTATGGGAGTGTTGACCTCATGGGTAATACTGGCCACCAAGCCGCCAAGGGCCGCCATTTTCTCCTTGTCCATCAACTCGCCCTGGGTATGCTCCAGCTCATCGAGTGTGTGTTTTAACTCATCGTTACGCATCTGCAGCTCTAGGGTGCGTTCGATGACCCGCTGTTCAAGTTGTTGATTGAGTTCTCGCAGCGCATGTTCCGTCTCTTTCTGCTGTTGGATATTCTTAATGGTACCGGCCACCCTCAGGGGGCGGCCCTGTTCGTCGCGCTCGACTACCTGACCGCGATTGAGTACCCAGAGCCACTTCCCACCTGGTGCCAGACCGCGATAGGTGAGAGAGAACTTATCTATTTGATCGCTCAAGCACTCTTTTACTACTCGTGAAACTTTCCGAATATCATCAGGATGCACGCAGGTGGTGATAGTTGTTTTAAGTTCTCCATCCTGCTCGGGATACTGCAAAAAGGTGTTGGTACGGGTGGCGATCCCCTTGGGTATGTTCCAGTCCCAAAACTCATCACCGCTGCCCCAGAGTGCCAGTTGCAATCGCTGCTCGCTCTGTGCCACCTCTTTTAGTAATAGTGCCTGTTGCTGATATTGAGACCACTTGCGAAAGAAGATGATGCTCACCAACATCAAGGTCAGCATGAAGTAGAAGGTGTAGGCGAAGGGGGATTGCCAGGGCGGCGGATCGAGCATGATCTTTAGCCGCCTGACAGGGCTGTATTGTTGATTGATATCTTTGGCCCGGATCTCGAACAGATAGTGGCCGGGATTGAGGCCGGTAAAGTAGGTGACCTGCTCTGGTGAGCTGGTGATCCAAGTATCATTTAACCCAAGCAGGCGATATTCATAACTGAGCCGGGTGGCGTTGTGTAGATCTGGGCTGTGATAGTGCAAAGAGAAGATATCAGCCGTGTGGGCCAGGGTTAAAGCAGGTGGCAAACGGGGCGTTGAATGCATCATATCCGGCAGTGGGTGAGCCTGGTCCAGCACAAACAGCTCGCTGATCACCGGCATAGTGGGCGGCTGGCGGGGGGGGATCTGCGCCGGATTGAAATGGTTGAAACCATTGACGCCCCCGAGGTAGAGAGTGTTGTTACTGCCCAGCGCCGCGGCGCCAAAGTTAAACTCGTTGTCCTGAATACCATCGATATCTGTGTAGTTGGTGGTCTGCAGCGTGTCGGGGTCGAGCTGGGTTAGCCCTTTGGTGGTGCCGAGCCAAAGGTGACGGCGCTGATCGGCAAACAGCAGATAGATGGTGTTGTCGATCAGGCCATCGGCCGTGGTCAACAGACGGCTACTGAAGTCTTGGGTATTGAAATGTAACAGTCCCTCGTTGCTGGCGATCCACAGAATATGATTGTTATCGGCGACGATGGAGAAGAGATGCTTCTTGGGAATAGTTGGGCTGGTATGCAGGGATAAATGGGTGATTTCACCGTCTGCTGTCAGTCTAATCAGTCCGTCACGTGATGAGGTGAGCCAGTAATTCCCCTCGCTATCTTGCAGCATGTCTGTGATAGTGGTGATAGGCAAAGGAACGGTGACAAACCCCTTTGTTATCCCCTCATATTTGGCGACACCGCCATCGCTGCTGGTGACCCAAGGGGTGCCCTGCTGGTCGAAATAGAGCGCGTACAGCTGATTGTTTGGCAAGCTGTTAGGGCTGTTAGCATCCGCTTGGTAATGTATGTAGCTCTGTTTGTCTGAGGTATAGATAAACAGGCCATCTCCCCGAGTGCCGATCCAGAGTTGGCCGGAGGCATCTTCCTTGATGAAGCTGATAAAACTTCGCCCCAGAATGGGGTTTTGCGGGTGGAAGGGCACAAAGCCGCTGAGTTCTCCTGAGGGATTTTTTTGTCCTTGGTAAACGCCGTTGGCGGTACCGACCCATAGCGTACCTTGTTTATCTTCTAGCAGGCTGCGGATATCCACATTGAGCAGGTTGTTGTCACTGAAGCTAAAACCGTGAATATGGCCGAAATACTGGGCGTCTAAAAAGGTTTTACTCATGCCGCCGCCCTTGCTACCGATCCACAGCTGTTGCTCGTTATCAATCCAGAGCGAGGTGATTACCGGGCTGTTGATACTGTAGCGGTTTTCGGCGGCCGAATTAAGCCTGTGGATCTCATTGCTGCTAGGGTTGTACCTTGCCAACCCTTGGGCGCGAAAGCCTATCCATAGGCTACCAAACTTATCTCGCTTAAGGGCGGCGATGGAAAAGCTGGGGCTAGCAGGTACGGCGCTGATCGCCTTGGTTTGATCATTGGTGATATCGAGTAAAAACAGTCCCCTGGTTTGGGTGCCTACCCAGAGTGTATTGCTCTTGCCCGCCTCGATGGCAGCAACCCCACGCAGCACCTCTTGGCCGTACGGAGTGACTTGCCATGCATTGTCTGTCTGTTTAAGGCTGGCCAGTCCGTTGAGTGTGCCTATCCATAACCGCTCTTGAGGATCGCGATATAAGGTGTTGATGCGTCCACTCGGCAGGCCTGGGGTGTTTGTACTCTCCAGAGTCGCCAGCACTTTGTTGCTGGTCGGTGAAAAGTAAAGCAGGCGATTGTCTGCTGTGGCTATCCACAGATTGCCTTGGGCGTCTTCGTTAAGATCGATAATATCATCGGGCAATGGGCTGTTGTTGCTGTTAAAGAGTTCAAAGGTTCCGCTCTTTTCATGGTATCTATTGATGCCGTCGTTGCGGGTGATCACCCATAGTGTGCTGCGGCTAAAATGTAGCTTTTTAATAAATCTCGCCGAAGGACCGAACTCATCGCCGCGGGTATCGAATATCTTAAAGTGCTTACCATCATAGCGGTTAAGCCCGGCCTGAGTTGCTATCCACAGATGTCCTTCTTTGTCATTGACGATATCTGTGATGGTGTTCATCGACAGCCCCTCTTTGGCGCCGAAAGAGTCAAATTGGGGCTGATAGCTGAAGGCTAGGCAACGGCTGCTGACTAAGCACAACAGGAAGAGAATGATTGCTCTCATTGAAGCGCGCCGAAATAGGTGTTTTTGCAATGCATTACTTGGCCCTTATGGTTAGCCTTTGTGTCCTTTGCTTGATCGCAGGTGTTACTGGTATATCCGCATAGCTTGACAAGATATGTCGCCGAATATCTCCGTCGAGAACATTCGATCAAATAGGCTGCTTATGAGTGTTTAAGTTTAGAAGTGTTTTGCGAAATTGCGAATTGAATGAATAAGATATTGTTGTGTGGCAGGCATAAAAAGGGCAGCTTAAGCTGCCCTTGATGAGATGAAGTCTCTTTAGAAAATGAGGTGTGCGACACCTGCAATCACAGGTAGGGTGACCAAGGTTCTTAGGATAAAAATCACAAACAACTCTGCGATATTCACCGGTATCTTACTGCCAATCAGTAGGGCGCCCACTTCACTCATGTAGATCAACTGGGTGACTGACATGGCAGCGATAATGAAACGTGTCATATCTGACTCGATGGCGCTGGCAAGAATAGAGGGAATAAACATGTCAGCAAAGCCCACCACTATGGTTTTAGAGGCTTCAGTCGCTTCCGGTACCTGTAGTAGTTCGAGTAATGGGATGAAAGGCATGCCCAAGTAGTCGAAGATCGGCGTATATTCGGCGATCATCAAGGCTACTGTGCCTATGGCCATGACCACAGGGATCACACCAAAAATCATGTCGATGACATTTTTCAGGCCATCTTTAAAGGTATGTCCTATACCATTGGCCTTGGCTGCCTTAGCCAGTGCCTGCTCCAAGCCCCAGGCGAATACGCCTTTGCCCTGTGGGATCACTTCATCATCAGGATGGCGTGGTGTCTCGTCTATGTAGTGATCTTTTTTCCACGACAGTGGCGGTAGTTTAGGCACAATAATCGCGGCAACAATACCAGCTAGACACACAGTTAGGTAGAAGGGAACAAACAGGTGTTCCAGTTTAACTTGAGAGATCACCACCAGAGAGAAGGTAATAGAGACCGCCGAGAAGGTGGTACCTATGACAGCCGCTTCTCTTTGAGTATAGAAGCGTGACTCATATTGTTTGCTGGTCATTAGAATACCGACACTGCCATCACCCAACCAAGAAGCCATACAATCGATGGCGCTACGACCCGGGAGGTTAAACACGGGGCGCATGATTTTGGTGAGTAGGGTACCGAAGAGCTCAAGCAAGCCGAAGTTGAGCAGCAGCGGCAACAGCATACCGGCAAAGATAAAGACGCAGAATAGGACGGGTAACAGGTCATTGAGCACCAAGGCCCCAGTATTACCTGAGTGAATCGCCTCCGGGCCAGTGCCGGTAAAAGTCAGTACGATAAAGATGGCACCTAATAGGCGAACTAATGTCCACATGGGGCTGACATTAAGCAGTGCCTTAAAAAAGGGGTAACGTGTCAGTATCTTGGGATTAAAGAGTTTGCAGGCCAAAGTGGCAAGAGCCGTTACTACAACTATGATGGTGACGATCGCGGTTATGCTGTCGCCTAATAGGTTTTGTAGCCCTTTAGATACGATGGCGATGGGAATCGTAATGGCATCTTGGTAGCTAATGGGAGTCATGAACAGTAACAGTCCGATAATAGATGGGACTAGAAACGTCAGCAGTGTTTTTATGTTATGGGTTTGTTTTTCAGCCACTTTATTTAGCCTATATTTTTGCTTCCCAACTTCGGGTAGCCATCTAATCTAATATCCGTTAATCAATACACTTTGAATATCCATTCAAGCGTAAGCGGGGAAGGTTACCCCCTAAGTCCAGTGATGTAAAACGATTATAATGCTTGGTAAGCCGTTTCACCTTTGCAGCATAGTTATTAGCACTTTATGACTATTTATATTGTACCTAAAAATACGTCGGGTGCGCTAGGTGAAAAATAGTTAAATTCTTTTAAAAACAAAGTTATGTGGCTGTGCTTTGCGTGTTAACGTGGAGCTAGGTGGTTGGTGACGATTTTTGAACCAGAACCTCTAGTATTAGTATGAGTGAATGTTGTTTGGATTTTATCCAGTGAGTGTTAGAAATATGCGCTAGACCTCGGCATAAATTTCTGATTCCATATATGGTTATGCAATGATGAATACAAAATATAAGGACCCTATGACTTCAAAAGAGCAGAAACTGTCTAAATTAGCATTTAGGTTTGGCTTGCTTGGACTCGTAGGACATCTCATTGGCTTGGTCGTCGCTGTGTTAGGCTTTAGCGACTATAGTGGCCAGGGGTTTAGTTTCTATAATTTTTCCTTGAGTGAGCTTGGCCAGTATGGTCATTCAGAGTTGGCCGTGGTGTTTAATGGTGGTCTGTTTTTCGGTAGTTTGAGTTTGACGCTCTTTGCCCTGTTTGCGCTGCAAAATAGTGATGGCCCCTGGGTACTAACCAGTTTCTTGCTTTTGGTTTTGTCACTGTTTGCGCTGACCTGCGTCGGTTTGTTTCCCATCAATGTCTACCATTTACACATACTGGGTATTGAGTACTTCTTCTATTTTTCTACCCTGTGTGTTGTTTTATATCTGGTTTATTTGCTACGTCATTGGCGCCGCCCAAAGCGCTTTGCCCTGCGTGGTAGCCTGGTGCTGAGCCTTTTGACTTTAGGGTTCTTGTCGAGTTTTATCTTGATGGCGCATAGCGATCAAGGTGTGGTTGCCAGCGGCATTTGGTTTTATCAAGATATGGTGATGGTAGAGCCCAGACCCGATATGCGCTGGCCTGTGATGGTGGAGTGGGGGGCGTTGCTCAGCTATATGCTGTGGTTGTTTTCTTTGGTGTGGACTCAGAGAGAAGCACGCCGAATCGCCTAAGTTTTCCCCGGCGCTTCGGCGTCTTGTTGTGAGTTACTCGCTCAGTGCCAGACCCGGTAGCTGATGCCAGTAGCCATTGCACTGCATATCCTGCTTGTCCGATTTTGTGGGTAAGGTTTCTGCCAAGGCGATGGATGCCATGGAAGAGGGCGAGATTCGGAAATAATCGACTCCCATCGCTTGCATCTGGGATTGCTGGCCGCAGAGATCCATATAATTTGCCGATTGTGTCTGAATACCGTTCAATCGCAGCAGTGGCTGATCTTCCTGAGTTTGCACCAGTAGGCCTTCCGGGTTTTCGATACAGATGGTTTGGCACTTGTCTTTAGTCAGCCCTTTGTGGCGAGCGGTAAAGCAGCGTGCCGAGTGAGCCAGCGGCATGAAACCATGACCAAAGACTTCCACTTCAACGTTTCGCGGTGCGAGATCGTCAAGCACCTGAGTGAGCCATGCCTTTGATAACTCCAACGGCATGACGAATCGCTGCATGCCCCAACTGGCAAATTTCTTCAGTGTCGCGGCGTTATAGCTGTTGATGCTGGGACCGCAAACGAAGGGCAATCCCTGCTCTTTGGCAAGATAGATGGCACCGATATCGTTGGCCTCTATGATAAATTCACCATTTTCTACCTGCTTCTTGAGTTCAGTAAATTCAGATTGAGCTTCAATCAGCGTCAAGGTGGAGAGCACCACCTCCTTACCTGAGTCCTTTAGCATCTTCGCCAAGGCCAGATAATCGCCGAACTTTAGCTCGCGGCGACGACTACAGACAGTCTCGCCCAAGTAGACGAGTGGGACATTGCTTTGCGCCACGGCTTGATAAAATTCGACCACCTTGTCTTTGGGCCAGCAATATTGAATCGGTCCTAATGAGGTTTTCATCTTGTTATCCTTTTATCTTTATTGCTCGATGTTATTGCCAGGTACGTTCGTAAGCGCCGAGCGTAGTGACCTGCCCTTCGGAGACTTTTGCTAAGGCGTTATCCCATTGGGCCTGTGTGGTATAGGCCTGCGGGTCATTTAAGTAGGTATCGATTGCTTGACGCCACACGCGGGTGACCTGCTCGACATAGGCTGGGCTACGTTGACGCCCTTCAATCTTGAGCGAGACCACCCGCGCCTTGGCTAGCTCAGGGATTAGGCTGAGGGTGTTGAGACTGGTGGGTGATTCCAGCAGATGGCTCGCCTCTTTACTGTCGCTGGTGGTGTATCGCCCCTTGCAAACCACGGGGTAACCCATCTGTTCATCTTTACTCGATTGATCGATTAACACATGGTTGAGCCGCGTCTGCTGGTTGTTACCCACCTCCTGCCAGCGCACATGCTTAGCCGGTGAGCAGGAGCCACCCGTGTTAGGGGATTGTCCCGTTACATAGGAGGAGAGATGACAGCGTCCTTCTGCCATGATGCACAGGCTGCCAAAGGCGAAAACCTCCAGATCCACTGGGGTTACCTTGGCGAGATCTCTTACCTGCTTCATCGACAACACACGGGGGAGCACCACACGTTCGATATTGAACTCTTTTTTATAGAGACTTAGGGCGCCTAAATTGGTGGCACTGGCCTGCACCGATAAGTGCAAAGGCAGATGGGGATAGCGGCTATGGGCATAATCAAGCAGGGAGAGATCAGCCATGATCAGCGCATCCACACCTGTGTTGGCTGCCAGGTCAATCGCCTGATACCAGCGCTGTTCTTCGCCAGGCTTGGGGAAGGTGTTGATGGTCAGAAAGATCTTCTTGCCCGCCTGTTGGGTGAGTTTAGCCGCTTGTGCTAATTTCTCTGGTGTAAAGTTAAGCCCAGCGAAGGAGCGGGCGTTAGTGTCATTCTTTAGCCCAAGATAGACGGCATCTGCACCGGCGTTTAAGGCGACTTTTAGTGAGGCAAGGTTACCCGCCGGACAAAGAAGTTCCATATGCTGTTCTCTCTTAAAAAGTGTGAAGTGTAAAAGGGAATGGCTGAACAATTCTTGATGTAAAACAGGTTTGTGATCATAAAATCTGGTTAAAATTGATTTCCGTATCACTTCCGATAGTTATTGTCGGGAATCGAGCAAAATATAGATCGAACTCATTATATCGGTCTTCAAATCGAGTAGGAGAACCTCAGTCATGCAGCGAAGTGTGTTGGCAAATATGGCCAAACATCTATTGCAATATGGGCCAAAAGTTATAGCCAAGCCTTTAAATTTAGTTCCATTTTCGATCAAGTCGCAGTTGTTGGAGCGGATATTGAATCTGCTGATGTCAGCCCAGATTAAAGATGGCGAACTGGATTTTTTGCATGATCGCTGGGTGAAGATCTCGGTAACCGATCTGGAGCTGAGCTTCGAGGTGAGCTTCGATGAGCGACTGATCGTCAGAGAGCGTGGTGAAGCCGAAGTGAGTTTCAGTGGTTGCAGTCAGGAGTTGCTGCTGATAGCTGCTGGTAAGGAAGATCCCGACACCCTGTTTTTCCAGCGCCGTCTGGCGATTGAGGGGGATACCGAGCTGGGGCTTGAGGTGAAAAACCTGTTGCTGAGCATAGAGTTCGATACCATGCCAGTGTTTATGCGCCAAAGCATCACTCAGGCGGCGAGCATGCTGACTCAGTTACAGCGTCAGGCCAATATGCCTTGGGCCTAAATGAACTCTTAAGCTAACGACTGATGAGTCATTAAAAAGCGAAGCTAATGCTTCGCTTTTTTGTCTCTATTTTTTATCTTTATTTTTGTTGCTCTAGAGGTGAGTGATTTATCACTCGAAGGGTTGGCGCCGCTTCGTCTTCGCGCGTTAATCGATGGGCTTGCCAGTGATCAGGTGATATTTGACCAGGAGTTCATCCTCAGATTCCACATGGGCCGGATCGGGATCGATACAGTCTATCGGGCAAACAGAGACACAGGTCGGCTTGTCATAATGACCGATACACTCGGTGCACAGGTTGGGATCTATCTCATAGATCTCTTCACCCATGGTGATCGCCTGGTTAGGACACTCAGGTTCACACATGTCACAGTTGATACAGCTGTCGTCGATCAGTAATGCCATTTTGTTTGTAACACCTTGTTTCTATCTTTAATAACAATCGCTTACATATAGTTCGGATTGTTGTCGATACTTTACGTTAGGCCGTATAAGGGCCCTTGCTTCACTTTGATTTTCCATTTTCAGTAACACAAAATAGCAACACAAACTTGGCCGAGTTTAATGTGATTCTTCTAAATCCAAATGAAGAATATTGCTATCTTATTTAGTGGGGAAAATGGCTTGAAACCTATTGTATCACAGCGTTCAGATAGACCTAGCTTATCAGATTATAAATTAGCATTGGCCAAGTGGGAGTCACTTACACCACCTTACTCGGCTACACACATACAATCTTGTGTTACGGCGGCGAAAAAGATTCTGGCTTATGATGGAAAGCATAGACGCTCAAAGTATGAGAAACAGAGCTTTTTGCGCATTGACTTTAATAAGACTGGGAAGGTTACCTACTATACAAGCTATCCACCAGAACTCGGTGTCAGGAACAGAAAGCTGGGTTGTTTTCCTCAATTGCAACCTCAGGTGGCGAGAATCAAGGCTGTCGAGATTGCAAATGGAGCGCGAACAGATGATACAGTTCATAGTGCGTTTGCCGTTTATTATGAAGACTTGAAGCGAAAGTGTGCCTCAGGAGTGTTAACAGAACGTTCCGTCGAAACATATGATTGTAGATTGAAAAAGTTAAAACTTTATTTTTCGTCAAAGACGATTTTCTCTGAAATCACGATAAGTGATTTCGAATCTGTTCTTCAGGAGATCATTGCTAACGAGTCTGCTAATTACGCGAATGAACTCTACGCCGAGCTTAGGAGAGTTTGGCGGTTTTGTGCCGGTAGATTTGCCGATGGTAATGATGTTGCCAAGCTTTGTGCGGACGATTATGTATCCTCTCGAGTAAAAAGACCCGGGCCATGTCGTTTATATACTGACTTGGATAGTATGAGCATTCTTTGGAATAAATTAGCCTTAACTTCGAGTCCGCATCAACGAAATGCAGTTAGATATATGATTATTACAGGCCTGAGACCTGTTAATGTGGCTTCGTTGAAGTGGGAGTGGATTAATGATGAATCTAATCCAACAAAAATATCTTATCCTGCAGGCGTTATGAAAAATAGTAAGCCTTTTACGCTTCCTGTAACACGCCAGATTAGGCAAATTCTGAAGGAACAAAAAAGCTGGAGAGATAGCGTAGCCCCCAGCTGCAATCTTGAGTATGTTTTCCTTAAACCTAGTGAGCCTATGGATGGTTTTTCACAGCGTTCCCTAGATGCGCTAGTTAAAGATTACTTCCCCGTCGATGGGGTTTTGGGAAAACGGACTGAACATACAGTGAAAGGTCGTGACGGCGCATTTAATACGCTGTGTCGAAAGTTTGTTCGAAGTCACGTTAAGGCGATATTTAGGCAGCAGGGAGAGACTTTGCAGGAGGCGACAAATGTCGCGAAACTTTGTTTACATCACTCTGGACATGTTGATGATAATCTACAGGAGTCATATGATTTTTCTGAAGAGTTATACGCTCTAGAGTTTCAGCTTATCAATAAAGCTCTTCAAATACATGAAGATAGAATTATTGAGAATGCTGATAAATTAGTCGATACTACAAGGCTAATAGGACTCGAAGTTCGTAAAAAAGCGGCTGAAAGGGAAAATAGTGAACGCCAGGAAGTGAGAAAGTTAATTGTCGACAGAGTTGGTCGAAATCGCTACCGAGCTTTTGTTGAGTCTTTTATCTGTAATTATTCATTAAAAATAAGTGACTTAGTTAAAACGCCTGATGGGCGAAAGCAAGTCATTAATTTCCTTTCCAAATAATACAAAGGGTTCTCTCTGCGATCCCTGTAGAGAGAACTTCTAGTTGCTTAATGAGCGCTAGTGGCTTTTACATCTTTCGATGAACTCATAAACTGATTTTTTACAGTAACGTACATTTTTGTGTGATAAGCGATAAACCGTCAAATATCTACGTAATTGGTGTTTATTGCAGTATTCACAAAGTGTTTTTCTACTAATATCTAAAATTTTGCAGACTTCGTCAGGCGTCAGAAACTCAGGCCAATCTTTAGAGCTGTTATCTGAATCTCTACTTGAACTATTATGCATTCATATTCCTTTTTTAAATAAGAAAAACATTCTCTCAACGAGCGGTTTTCGATGTAACCCGTTGATATGATGAAATGCTAAAGAGTATTTTTAAGACTGTAAACTGAGTAGATGTACCATTTTTTTAATCCTTAATGATTTTTTATGCGAAATTAATGGTTTTTTAACGACAGCTGTTTCTGATTGTTGTTTGAACAATCTTTGGTGGAGGAGTCGATTTTCAGTTTTTCGTGTATTAGGATTCTCTAATTGGTGTTGATGTCATTAGAAAAAAGCTGCTAAGAATCAGTTAGATCTTGCTAAGAATCAGTTACATAAAGTTGGTCAGAAAATAGAAATGTAGTTTTTGTGATAAAAACTACATATTGTTTTTATGCGGACAAGCTGTTTTTTTCTACAAGTGTAAATTTATGTAAAGACATTAGGGTTGTTGCAACTGAATTTTGCGTCTTTAAGTTAAAACTAGCTATTTCAATGGTTTATACTTGGCTGTCTATGGCCATTAACTTTTGACTGCTGACTTCCATTTTTCTCTCGTTAGAGGGTCATTACTATCTGAAATTGAGAGCAATGTGGTTTTCTTGCGATCTAAAATAGTTTACGGTGGCTAGTAAGTACTATCTGACAACTCACAGCTGAAGTGAAAATGGATGTTTACTGCTGGAACGAGCCGGGCGCTTACATCGACATCATCGCCTTGCCAATGGTGATCCCATCACAGATTTCTCTGCCGATTGGGGGCGTCTTTTAACGGATCACTTCAATGACGATCTCCACTACCATATCCATCATGAGAATCATAATCTCGAGCGAGCGGCTAACCAATTCTCCTTGTATCAGAGTCTGCTGGCACAGCAAGCAAAGTTGTGGACTTATCTATAATGAATCGGGTCAACTCGCCGTCCATGTTCCTTAAGATTGCTTCACATGTTTCTTCTACGTTGCTTTCGCTGTGCGTGGACGGTATCTAAATGAGCTGCGAGTCTGAGCAAACCTTGTTGAAGTGTTTGATAGTGTAGGGTTTCGTCAGCAGCTGTTGATGCTGAGAGGGGTTTGTTCGCCCAGATCTTGGTTATCTGCATGATCAAGGCCTCAGCCTGATTCAGTTCATCGTGGGCTAATTGCTTTGCCACCAGAAGCCGAAAGCAGTCAGACAAGAGGGTTAGCAGCAAGGTATCGGGTATTTCCGTCTCGTGGCGAAGGTAGACTTCTTTGTATCCTAGGGCTGTGATGAGGTTGGCAACAGTCGTTATGCTTGTGGCTCCGACAAACAGTGCCAGCACTTCGGGATCGTCCATGAGTTGTTGCTCGATTTTTTCGGCAAGCTTACCTTGCTGCCATTGCCTGCCTATAGCCTTGAGTAACGCCATTACAATGCCCTTTATGTGAGGTTGAAACTAGCGGTATAGCCGCGCCGAAATTGGGATAAGTTGTAAGCGCTGGCACAATCCATCCAGGTAGGCTTGGCTCAGTAGGGCAATACCAAGATAGAAATCGGTTCGGGCATGTTGTTGCATCAGGGTTAAGCAGCGACCTGACCAGGGCAATAGGTGTTGTTGCAATAAGATAAAGCAGTTGCGTTTAATGATTTCACTTTCTTCCGCTTGGGCCCATTGACTCAGCATCTGATCCAGCACAGCAAAGAAGAGACCGATATGGTCGACAGGTTGATTGTTATCTAGGTTGAAGCCAATCCCTTGCTCTTGATAAAAGGACTTAAGCGCCATAGTAGACTTGTCATTGAGCAGCTGTCTTTCGCTAAGATAAACAGATCCCCAAGGTGCGGCGCTAGGTTCACCCGGGCCATAAAATAGCTGCCCATAGTCCAGTTTGAGCGCCTGCTGTTGTGTCGGTGCCCACTGAGTCAGATAGTCCGATAGCAAGGTTTTTCCCCGGTGCTCTAAATCAGAGCAAGTGAAGTTGGGCCAGCTCTGAATCACCTGATGATCGATCAGGTCTTGGATAAAGGCTGGGCTGGGGTCATAGAACAGCGCGTGGTGGAGAATTCGGGCAATACCCTGGAGTTCATGAATCTCTTGTTTGTTAAGGAGTTGCATCTTAACCTCAATCTTTAGGAAGAGTAGTTGAGTGAGACTGAAAAAGGGTGCCAGCCCATTGCTTGGCACCCGATCAATCTTACACTTCTGAGTAGTTCAGCACTTCGCCATCGGTAGCGCCGCTAGGACGAGAGTGACGGTTAGGCGTGATCAGCAGGTTGGGCGTTGTGATACTGCTTTCTGGCAGAGGTGCGACATTTGGCGAGATTGCGCCAGGATATTTCGCCTTCAACTGTTCCATTGGCCCGAAGTCGATGGCTCGCATAGGGCATGATTCGACGCATGATGGTTGCTTACCCTCGGCCAAGCGCTCAAAGCAACCGTCACACTTAGTCATTACCTTACGGTCTTTATCTATCTGAGGTGCGTCGTAAGGGCAGGCTCTGGCACAGCTTTCACAACCGATACAGAGATCTGTGGCTACATGCACTAAACCATCTTCGCGTCGCTTATGCATGGCGCCGGTAGGGCATGCCTTAACGCACACAGGTTCAGAGCAATGGTTGCAGCCGATAGACATGTAATAGGCGAATACATTTTGGGTGACAGTACCATCACCGTTTTCTGTCCATTGGCCACCGCCATACTCATAGACGCGGCGCCAGTTAATGCCGACAGGCAGATCTTTGCGGTCTTTACAGGCGACCTGACAGGTCTTACAACCAGTGCATTTACTCGCGTCGACATGAAAGCCGTATTGGATATTGTTGTTCATTGTTAACTCCTATCAAGCCTTACGGATTTCAACCAGGTTGGTGTGTTGCGGGTTACCTTTGGTTATTGGGGTAGTCCGCTGCGTCGTGAGTACGTTGAGACAGCCGCCCTTATCGACGTCACCGCCGCCTTGGAACCAGGCGCCCTGGCCCAATGCTGTGACGCCGACCATGATGCGAGGAGTCACTTTGACTTCGACTTCGATGGTGCCGCGATCATTGAACACATGAACCCTGTCGCCGGTTTTTAAGCCGCGCTGATTTGCATCCAGTGGATTCATCCAGATTGCATCCTGTACCACTTCACGCAGCCAGGGCACGTTGTGGTAGCTAGAGTGGGCGCGGCCCTTGGTGTGGTAACCGGTTAGCTGTAGTGGGTATTTCTTTTTCGTTTCAGCATCTTCATAGCCTTCCCAGGTGGGGACATACTTAGGTAGAGCGGAGATGACATCGCCTTCCTTTAGCTTCCAGGTACGGGCTTTTTCGGCCAAACGTGAAGAGTAGATCTCAATTTTGCCCGATGGCGTGCCAAGTGGGTTGGCTTCAGGGTCTTTACGGAAATCTTCAAGCACGATATAGCTGCCGTTTGGCAGGTATTTACGGTAGATGCCCTGCTTGAGCATGACCTCCTTGCTCGGCAAGCCAGGTGTTGCGGCTTGAGATTCGGCATAGAATTGATCTAGCCAGTCTTTACGGCTCTTGCCTTCGGTAAATTCTGCTTCGACACCCATGCGCTTAGCGAGATCGACACAGACCTCATAGATTGGACGGCTTTCGAACATGGGTTCGACGCCACTACTCATCTGCACTAAGGTGGCAGTGTCACCGGCGGCATAGCTTTGGTAGATAAGGTCTTCCGATTCTAGCCAGGTCACATCGGGCAGGAGAATATCGGCAAACTTGGCACTTGGTGTCATCCAGTTGTCGACCACAAGAATGAATTCGCACTTGGATTCATCCTGCAATAGCTTCTCGGTTTTACGGACTTCAGAGTGCTGGTTAATCAGCGCGTTACCACCGTAGTTGATGATCGCTTTGATGTCTGTACCGAGTTTGCCATCGCCATTTTCATCAAGGTCTACCCCTTGTACCCCGTCAGCCAGTACCGTCATGTTCTTACCGTCTTCAATGGCTTGGGTGAAGGTAAAGAATGAGATGGCCTTTTTGACCGGATTTGACCCAGTAGGCATGAAGGGGGCATGCAAGAATGACCCTTTGCACAGGCCACCGCAGTTAGTCCCTGGTAGGCCTAGCTGGCCGAGTAAGATAGGGAGCATGTAGCCTGCGCGCGTGTTGTTTTCACCAGCCGCCTGACGGTTGAGTGATGCGGCAATTTGGATAAAGGGCGCGCGCGCTGCGGCTAACTCGCGGGCGAGTTCTTTGATCACATGGGCTTCGATCCCTGTGATCGATGCCGCCCACTCAGGGGTTTTTGCCTTAATACCAGGGGTAAGATCGCCAACTGTGGTGTTGTCGAGAATATAAGCCTTGTAGCTCTCTTCATAGCCGATACCGTCTGGCATGGTATTTTCGTCGTAGCCGACACAGTACTTGTCGAGGAAGGCCTGGTTAACCTTATTGGTGGTGATCCATTCAAAGGCCAGTGCTTCAAATAGCGCGGCGTCAGTGCCGGGGCGAATCGGTATCCATTGATCTTCTTTACCCACAGCCGAGTCTGTATAACGGGGATCGATTAGGATGGTTTTAAAGTTGTTTTTCTTCTTCTGCATCAAGAAGTCGTAGGCTTCACCCGAACCACTCATGCGGATCTCTGAGGGGTTATACCCCACCATCAGCACCAGATCTGAGTTCTGCATCTCTGACACACTACTGCCTTGCCAACCTGGGCCCGCAGAGCCATAAGTTTGTCCTGCTGCCTCATAAATTTGCGACCAACTGTAGTCGCCGTAAGCGTTGAGGTAGCCACCTTTGAGATTCATCAAGCGGTAGAGGCATTGCTTGCCCGAGAAATGGTAGCGGGCGCCAGAATTATAGGTAAAGTGAATCGACTCGTTACCATATTGATCTATGGTGCCTTGTAGTCTTTCCGCCACGATATCCAGTGCCTCATCCCAGCTGATACGTTCGAACTGACCACTACCACGTGGGCCAACACGTTTCATTGGATATTTAAGGCGATCGGGTGCGTAGACGCGTTTTCTTAGTGAGCGGCCGCGCAAGCAGGCACGTACGTCATGGTCACCATATTTATCTGTGGTGGTAAATTCAGATTCGACGCGGGTGATCACGCCATCCTGAGAGTAGACTTTGACCGGGCAGTTTGAACCGCAGTTAACCAGGCAAGCTGACCAATTAAGGTTTTCGCCGGTAACAGGCGGTTTAGGTGGGGTGACCTCGACCTCTTTAGAGCCAGAGTTACAGCCTGAAACTGTTGCTGCACAACTGAGTGCCGCACTCATTTTTAAGAAACTTCTGCGTTCCATTATTTTATCCTCATTGCAGTTATGATTAGCACTGGTTGCATTAACGCAGTTGGTAGCTAAACGACAACATCACTTGGTGCGCGTTATAGTTATGGTTCAGGTTGCCTAAGGTAGTCAGTCCCGGAACGGTATCGACATCAATTTGCGCGTAATCGGTGTCGTAGTAGCGCTCATACTGGTAAGCCAGTGATAGCGCCATCTCATCTGTGAATGCGTAGTTGGCACGCAGCTTCAGGCTGTGGTTAAACGCGTAGTAATCTCCCTGAGGTATGCTGGTAGCATGAGTCACCATGGTGTTGCTATCTGAGTTTGCAAACAGGTAGTCTCCGCCTATGCTGAGCTTGTCTTGCAATAAGCCTGAATAGTTAAAGCCCATGCCCAGGTTGATGAACTCATCTTCGATATCGGCTTGCCAATCGGCAGTCGAGAAAGCCTGACTGCCGTTTTGTTTGCTGCTAATCCATTGTTGGCCGACGAAGGCATAGCCAGATAACGATGGGTTCATCTGCAGGCCCAGGTTGATGTCGTAGCCATAATCTTCCGATTCGGTAAGGCCGATCTGGGTGTTCTTGTAATCGTCGAAGGCATAACGGCCAGTTATGTTTAGATTTAGCCATGAGGCTGGATTGTGATTGAGCTGGGTTTCAAAAGCGGTGCGAGACCTATCGGCAAGGTAGTATTTGCGTAGCAACGGATTGGTCTCCGATGAAGTCAGCGCCTGGGTTTGATATTCGCTGCCGCCGCGATTGTCTAAGCTAGCTTTAAACCTAATCTTAAGGTTGTCCAAGGCGCGAACATTAAGCTTGCTCCAAAGAGTGTCATCATGGGTCTGTTCCCGCTCGCTGTGGCTGCGCTCCATCACTTTGCGGTCATAGCCTGCTTGCAGGCGATAGTTGCCATTGAAACGGTAAGCGGCGTTGAGCTTCAGGCCACGACGCTCGGTGTCTAAAGGAGCATTTTGTTTAAATGCGCCGGTTAGTCCGTTGACTTCATATTGTGGGAACTCCCACACCGACCCTTGGTTGTCACGCTTGGCGTAGTCGATGCTGCCGCCCACTCTGAGTTTGTTGTTCAACTGGGAGGTGGCAGACAGTTTGCCATCTAAGATGGCGATTTCACCATCCCAGCGTTGCAGCGGGTTGCCAGACATCTGAATTAAGTCATCATTCTGAGTCATTTTTCCCGTCGCCAGGCGAGCACTCATCACGGTTCGACCCAGTTGATATTGTCCAGATAGATTGAGTTGCTGCGCCTCATTGTCAGGTGATGCCGCATAGACGTCATACCGATAGGGCTGGCTTAAGTTGTCAATGGCGTTGTGGTACCGGCTGACAAGATAATTGAGATCTGTCGTCCAGTTTACACCAGACATAGACATGCCTGCGGTGAGCTTGTCGGTGTCGGCATCGACAGGGAGACCGAAATTGACCGGCCGCGGCGTCACCATGCTGGCGCTTTGGTAACCTGTCTTATTTTCATGCTCATAGCGAACATATGCCTGATAAAAGTCTCGCCCAAAGTTCAAGCCTAGGCCTGCTTGGTTTCGCTGCAAAGAGAGAGTTTGGGTCTGCGTGTATTCACTGGGGGTGAGCATGTCGTCTTGGTACCACAGCTGGCTACGAGCATTACCAGACTGGTAGTGAGTAAGCTGCTGAAAATCGGCGACTAACTCATATTGATCTGGCTTGCCTGCTTCAAGGTGGGCGAAACCATTATCCAGTCCCAGACGGTGTGCCTGAAACCTAGCTTTGTAGCCTGTTGCATTTTGATAGTTGAGGTCGGCATCAATGCTGGCATTGGCACCGTCTTTATCGGTTGAAAATGCATTGCCAGCGTGAATATCGTCACTGTCGATATATGCGGCATTGAATCCAACAGTGCCAGTGTAACCGTCGATTTGAGGGCAACGCTTACACTGAAACATCTGTTGCTTGACCTGGCTGGTGTTGGCCTTGTTTACCCCAAAGTCAGCCGCAAATGCTGAGCCTGTCATACTGCCTGACATGGCGAGCAGTGATAAGGTGATAAGGTTTAATTTACAGTTCATGTTAGTGACTCCCTAATTAGCGCTGCAGTTTGCTGCCGGCGGGATGGTTGGAACCATGGATTTGGCTGTGGCAATTAAGACAGCTTTTGCCGCCGCCGAAGGCATCCGCGCCACCTTGTTGAACGGCACGACTGGCATGGCCATCGTCCATGTGGCATTGCTGACACAGTTGAGGTGCTCTATGGGTCAACATGGCTTCATTTACGCTGCCATGGGGGTTGTGACAGGTGCCGCAGTTCTCGGTGACAGGGGCATGCTCCCATAACACTGGTCCACGCTTTTCTGCGTGACAGCTGTAACAGGTATCATTGACGGTAGTGTGGTTTAGCGCGCTTTCATTCATTGAACCGTGTGGGTTATGGCAATCGATGCAGGTCATCTGCTCCCATTTCAACGGATGAGATGAGCGTTTGTTCATGTCAGCGCCTTGCTGCGAATGGCAAGTGGTACAGCTATCATTGATGCTAAGGCGATCTAGCATAGGATCTTTGGCAGTGTGAATTTGATGGCAGTTGCCGCAGGCTATCTCGTCGAGATTATGGCTGCTGTTGTGCCACGCCAATTGTTTAGTGTCGTTATGGCAACCCAGGCAGACGCTGTTTTGGCTTTGAGCCGATAGTTTGCTCTGCTTGCCAAAGGCGATCATAGGTTCTTTCCCGCCTTGGTTATGCTTGCCTAGCGGGCCATGACAAGCCTCGCATTGTAGGCCAGCCATTGGCGATTGAGAGGTGTTGCGGTTAGCGTGTGTGCCGGTGAAGAATGCCATGACCTTGTCATTTTTTTTATGGCACATCAGGCAGGTGTCAGCACCTTTCTTGGAATAGTTACCCTGTGCAAATTTCTCTGTTAATTGCTGTTCCAGCTGTTGTGGCGTAAGCGTGTCCCAGGGGGCTGCCTGAGCTGACAAGGGGAAGTGCGATAAACTTAAAATCCCAAATATCAACCCAGCGATAATATATTTACTCATCATCTTGGCCTTAGTAGTTAATTATTTGTAATTAGTGTGGTGTTTGTTAAATATCTTTTAATTAAATTCTACGAGGTAATTAAAGCCCTTGGAAGTTATTACTAAAGAGGTATTTTTATAAATGTGATCATTATTTTAAAATGTGTCTTACCGTGACTTGGTGCTTTTATGCGCAAAAGCTTTTTTAACTTGTGTTAATTTAATTTCTTAATCAGTTGGTCGTTCCTATCTATTTGATTTTAAATTATTTATACTTTTCACCTGTCTGTGGTGAAACTTTGTCTCTTGTGTTTTTTTGTAATTGATAATCTGTTCTAAATATATTTTTTTGTTAATTGTTGTGTAAATTTATTTTTATTTTTTCATATTGTTTTTATTTCTGTTCTTAATATTTTTTAAGTTTTAATATTTATTCTTAAGTTTTCATATCTTTTCATAATGACTTTATGGCTGAAGTTTGGTTGGTGTTTTGTTATTTTAAATTCTTGGTGTTTTTTTATTATTAATGGGTATGTGTACTCGATAGTATGATGGGCATCGGCGCCATCCCTGATGCCGTGCTGTCCTGCTTCACGGGTCATAAAGATCTTGGAGTGATACCGATCTCTTTTCCGATGGCGTGCTGAATCTGGTCGAGCAGGGGGGATCAATAACGATCGTAAGAAGGTGCATCTGGGAAAGCTGGTTATCGGCTTTGCCCTGAGTAGTCAGCGCTTGTATGACTATGTGAACGATAACCCTTCCGTGGTCTTCGTGGATATCGAGTAGGTCCATGACACCTAGATCATTCGTAAGAACTTCAATGTGATAGAGATCAACTCGATGCTGCAGGTGGGTATCTCGGGACAGATCTGGGCCGGCTTTCGAGGCACCGGTCTCTCGGAAGCCGGCCGCTCGGTAATCGCCTAGCATGGCGGCGGGTGGTAAGGTGTCCCACATCGCCAGCATGCTCTCTCCAGGTGCTGGTGTAGTGACCACTCGGGCCCATGTGCACTACATAGTCACAGAATATGGCTCGGCTAATTTGCGCGGCAAGTCGTTACGTGAGCAAGCCAGGGCGCTGATCGATATCGCCCATCCCAATTTCAGGGAGCAGCTTTGTAGGGAGACCTCGACATTTGGAAATTAAGGGGTTAGCGTGCCTTCCTATAACGAATAAAGCCCCTTTTCAATATACAATAAGGGGGCTTTTTCTTTTTTCTCATTTTTTACCTCAACCCGCCCTTTGGGTTAGGGAACGACAAAGAATTGAAATTCAGTGTTAATTTGCAGTCAGTTGAGGCTTTGTCATTAAGATATTGGAGGCGATGGCAAACAGGTAGTAGTCGGTGAAAAACCAGAAGCCGATTTCGAGCTGGGCGTGCATTATGATCAGGCTACCCATCTGCTTCTCAGCGTTACTGACAAGGTAGCTGATTATGATGGCTATCACAAATACATCGCCATGTTCCACTTGCCTATGACGTTGGAATAACATGTGAACAAAGTTGCCATGCTGCCTCTTGCGAAAACCAGTACCGCCTGTGTTAGTAGTTTTATAGGGGGGGGGATCACCGAGAAGGTGGCTATCAAGATGTCGACCAGCAGGTTACCGCTTTGCATCAGATCTTGCTCGGTCCCTAGTATGCAGCGGTGCTTATGATAGATTTCTACCTGACCCTCAACTAGTTAAAGCCGAGAAAGGCCGATACGGATCCCTGCACGCCGGACACTTCGTTGTTTTCTGTCATCAGCTATATGCTGGTCTGGGCAACTTGGTTTTGTCTGCCTAGTCATATAGCCTCAGCATGCGCAGGCTGAGTTTGGGGATAAGCAGGGGCGTGCGATAAGAATCACCAGTAATTGAGGCCATTAATTCCGTTGTGACATGGGGTCTCCATTTATCTAATCTTGCATAGGTTTCTAGATTAATTGGCTTGAACATCGGCTGAATTTCGCCGTCCATTTAAGAGCTAGCTTTTACCATTTCTAGACTCGGCTTTGAATCCCGGTCACTGCACATGAGCAATATTCTTTGCATCAGTGCAGGAGGAAGCCCTGTAGTCTTTTATGTTTTGAATGTAGAGAGTAGTTTAGCTCGAATAAAAATTTTGGCTGTAACACAAAAAGTAACACAATTTATTTTTTTCAACTAAGAGATTGTTATTAAAGTAAAATAAAATTGTTCTCACACATGTCGCAGTTAATACAGCTGTCGTCGATCAGTAATGCCATCTATTTGTCTTGCCTTCTAAAAAATCTCTATTAGTGCCTTGGGTCATGACCCCGTCAGGTAAGCGTCTTGGCAGACCGCCTGTCGGCCGGCCATTATAGCACAGGCACAGAGTAAGCCTAATCACCAGCTTCGTCTCTACTAAGCAGTATAGGAAAAATGCCAGGGTCCCCAAGTGACTGCTTGAGTCCAAAGGCCGTTGGGTTAAGCTTGGGGAGAGGCTCATAAAAAAACAGCCCGAGAGTCTCGGGCTGTTGCTGTTGTTTTACGGATGGGGCTGGCGAGTGCTCTGGCCATCGGTGAGGTTACGCATCAAGATGGCGCGCTCAACCTCGACTTCGGCGGGTACCGGTAAGTAGACGAAGTGACCCGAACCTAGCCCTGCCTCGACGCTCTCACCTTTGCGGTTTTCCAGGTGTTCTATGGTCAGATTCATGTTGCCCTGTGGCGTCATCAACTCGACGCTGTCGCCCACGGAGAACTTGTTCTTCACATCGATTTCCGCCATTCCTTTAACGTTGCGCTTGCCGGTAAATTCGCCGACAAACTGTTGGGTGTCGCTGATAGAGTAGCCGTAGTCGTAGTTTTGGTACTCGTCATGTACGTGGCGACGCAGGAAGCCTTCGGTGTAACCACGGTGCGCTAGCCCTTCGAGCTGATACATGAGCGCTGGATTAAACTCACGGCCCGCAGCGGCATCTTCGATTGCCTGGCGATAGAGCTGGGCGGTACGCGCCACATAGTAGAAGGACTTGGTACGACCTTCAATTTTCAGTGAATCTATGCCCATCTTAGTCAGACGCTCGACGTGCTGAATGGCGCGCAGATCCTTAGAGTTCATGATATAGGTGCCGTGTTCATCTTCGAAGGCGGGCATATATTCGCCCGGACGTCCGGCTTCTTGCAGCAAGACCACTTCGCTGCTCGGCGCACCTTCGCCCAGAGTTGGATTATGCATCTGCACCTCAGGGTTTACCGCCACTATGTCACCCGTTTCGGTTTGCACTGCTTCGTGGGCGTCATACTTCCAGCGACAGGCGTTGGTGCAGGTGCCTTGGTTAGGGTCACGCTTGTTGATATAGCCAGAGAGCAGGCAGCGTCCAGAGTAGGCCATGCACAGGGCGCCGTGGACGAAGACTTCGAGTTCAATATCAGGGCAGCGCTGGCGGATCTCTTCGATCTCGTCCAGCGACAGCTCGCGAGAGAGGATCACACGTTTGATGCCTTGCTGCTGCCAAAACTTGACCGAGGCCCAGTTGATGGCATTGGCCTGTACTGACAGGTGAACGGTCTGATCCGGAAAGGCTTCGCGTACCATCATGATAAGACCTGGGTCTGACATGATCAGCGCATCGGGCTGCATGGCCACCACAGGCTCCATATCCTTGATATAGGTTTTGAGCTTAGTGTTGTGGGGGGCGATATTGCTCACCACATAGAGTTTTTTGCCTAGGCTATGGGCCTCTTGGATACCTGTTGCGAGGTTTTCCATCTTGAAATCATTGTTTCTGACACGCAGGCTATATCTCGGTTGGCCTGCGTAGACCGCATCGGCGCCATATGCGAAGGCATAACGCATATTTTTAAGGGTCCCGGCAGGAGACAGCAGCTCAGGTTTAAACATCATTTCTCTCAATTAACAGGTATCGAACAAACTTGGGGCGGGCATTTTACTCAATGGGGCAAGGCTTATGCAAATCAGAAATTGATTATTTTATGTTCAATAGGTGGCAAAGGCGGTTGAAGGCCTCATATTCTGATAAAAATAAGGCAATTAATAACCTATAATCTGAAACTTAGCTAAAATTACACAAATTCTTAACTGGATGGGTGATTTTTACCATCGCGGTTAGCAAGAGTGCTGATATACTCTGTGGCAACATCATTTAGGGTATAGTTTTTTAAGGAGTTAGAATGTCTAGCGAGCATCAACTACTGGTTGGGTTACTCAAAAAGTTAAAGGCGGATGCGCTAATTCTGCCCACTTTGCCCGAGGTAGCAATGCGCGTTCAAGAGGTGGTCTCCCGCCCCGACTCCAGCCCGAAGCAGGTGGCCGAAATTATTGGTCAAGACGCTGCCATTTCGGCTCGTATGATCAAGGTGGCCAACAGTGCCATGTACAGCCGCGGCATTAAGGCCGAAAACATTAATGCAGCGGTGACCCGTATCGGCCTGACTCAGATCAAGGCAATTGCCACCTCGGTAGCCATGGAGCAGCTCTTCATCTCGACCAACGAGATGGTGTGGGAGGTGATGGATGAGGTGTGGCGTTCATCCATTGAGGTGACTTCAGCGGCCTGTGCCTTACTGCTTAAGTATTCTAAGACCCATAAGCAGTGTGGTTTAAACTATGACACCTTGACCCTGGCTAGCTTGGTTCACAATATCGGCGCCTTGCCTGTGTTAACCGAGGCTGAGGCAAACCCACACTTGTTTACCAGTATCGAGCAACTCAGAGCCTTGGTGAGAAAGATGCAGGGCCCACTGGGGCGCGCTGTACTCAAGAGCTGGGACTTCTCACCCGAGGTGATGGAAGTGGTCGAGCGCTGGGCCGATCTCCCTTATCTTCCTGATCATGTCACCTACCTGGATTTCGTGCGTTCTGCGGCCTTCTACACTGGCGAACTACGTGCCGGCCATGAGCTGGAAGAGCGTCTGGATGTGTTTGTAAAACGTGGTTTGCCTGTGACGCCTGAGTATCTGGGATCGGATGAGTTTCTCGATAATTATCATTCGATTAAGTTAAGTTATGAATAGTCTAGCGAGCTATGCATCAGGCATAGCCGCTTTTGTTGTTTCTCCTTTCAATTAAGCACTAGGGATAGCGTGGCTGCGACTGAGCTGATTTGGTTAATTGTATATCTGATAGCAATCGGCATCGCTGGTATCATTTATTGTTACTGGCATAGGCGCACTGAGCTTAAGTTTCTTAAACGCTTGGTTACTCAGCTGAGTCAGCAACATAAAGTGCGCCAGCCCCTCAATCTCGTCTCCATTCCCTATCGTTTCATTCCCTTGTATGTGCAGCTACAGCATCTGCTCAAGCAACTGCCTCCCCCAAAAGGGCGCGATAAGCTGACCGGACTGCTGAATCGGGTCGGTCTTAAGGCCGAGCTGACTCGCAAGATGCCGCTGACTCACGGAATGTTTGTGCTTATCGATATTCATCGTTTTCGTTATGTAAACGATCTCTTTGGCTTCTCCCTGGGAGATAAGCTACTGCAGGCGCTGGCGGAGCGATTGGCGCGCCGTATCGGCCATAAAGATATCTTGGCGAGAATGAATGAAGATGAGTTTCTGATCTATTTTAAGACTCCCATGAGTGAGGCTGAACTTAGCGTTTTGCAGCAGAGTCTGCAGCAGCCAATCGGTATCAAAGGGACTGTTATTAATCTGCAACTGCAAATTGGATATTTGGAGTTATCTTTACACCACGCCGATGTCAGCCAGATGCTGCGCCGTCTGGATTTGGCCTTGGTGCGAGCTAAGGAGAGTAGCAACTATATCGCCGCCTACCGTGAGGGGGATGATCGCAGCCAGCACAGGCAGTTGACCATAGTCAGTTGCTTCCCTAAGGCGCTTGAGCAGAACGAGCTCTATCTGGTGTATCAGCCCAAATATAACCTGGCAACGGGCAATTGTACCCATGCCGAAGCCTTGATCCGTTGGGAGAGTTCGGTACTGGGCACACTCTCTCCCGGGGAGTTTATTCCCTTGCTCGAGTGTGCCGGGATGATCAGTCTGCTGAGTCAGTGGGTGATCGATCAGGTGTTGCAGCAGCAGCTGCGCTGGCAAGAGAGCAATATTAGGTTGCAGGTGGCTATCAATCTGGCGATTGACGATCTTAGTGAGAGGCAGCTTAGCGAGCGAATCATCTCACGGCTTAAGCAGCAGGGCCTTAGCGCTAACCTGTTAGCGATAGAGATCACCGAGAGCCAGCTGATGACAGACATGGTGCGCACCGTTGCGGTATTGAATCGCCTTAAACGCGCTGGTGTAAATGTAGCCATCGATGACTTTGGTACAGGGCACTCCTCCTTGGCCTACCTTAAACATCTGCCTGTGGATGAGGTTAAGATAGACAGAGCGTTTCTTATGGGACTGGAATCTGACCCCCGAGCCCAGCATATCGTGAGCAGCGCCATCGAATTGGCGAAAGGCTTAGATTTCTCGGTAACGGTTGAGGGAGTGGAGCAGATGAGCGTGTTTAATCTGCTTAAAGATATGGGGGCGGATAAGGTGCAGGGGGATATTTTCGCTAAACCTATGACGGCGGCAGAGCTAGAGATGCACTGGCGCCGGCTTAATCGCCCCATAGGTGAAAAGGCCTCTTAGGTTCATCTGCAGATGTTACAGGCTAATAGGCTGATCAAAACTTTGGCTCAGCTTGGCAATAAGTGGCCCTGACATTGGGGACAGTTGCCTTGCCTTATTCATACAAACCATTTCGATATGCGCCGTAACAGCAGGCTTCTTACCATTAGGCCGCCAGATCTCTTGTTGCCATATGGTGCGGTATTTACTCTCAAAATAGAAGCGGGTACGCACATCTATGATGTCGGCAAATTCCACGCCCTCATGGCACAGCATGTCACTGCGGTAGACGGCAAAGCCGAGCCCTTCTTGATGCCATAACTGAGCCAGATTATCGGCCCCAATCACATGCTCGCGAGCTCGCTCGAAATATTTGAGAAAGTTGGGGTGGTAGACCACACCTGAAAAGTCTGTGTCTTCGTAATAGATCTGAACCGGGAAGTGAAAGGTGGCGCTGAATTTCTCTTGCTTACTGCTCATCTACACGTATGCCTAGGCTACAAAGAAAGGCGCTAGCTTAGCATATTCTTATTGTAACTCGCGCCCTAATCTGTCCCGATCGCCTTGAGACTGTTCATGATTGCCTGATAACTACCATCTTGTTTTAAAGCGTTTAGTCCCTGGTCTAATTTTTCGGCGTAGTGCTGAGCATTGGGGCTCTGTTTAGAGAAGGCGACATAGAGATCGCCGGTATGATTGTGCACGCTTGGGCCAATCACTCGATCAACCCCCATTTGCTGCAGGTATTGCTTGGCAACCTCGTCATACATAATGGCGGCGTCAATGCGATTGAGCAGTAGTAAATTGATTAACTGATTATGATTGTCCAGTTCGATCAATTTGAGTTGATTTAGCTGCTCTAGCTCGTCGCCGTATTCATATCCCTTGATAATGCCGACCACAAATCCTTGGGGCAGGTGCCACTTGTCTTCGGCCGTTATCGGGTGAGCATTATTTTGATAAAAAGAGGCCGATGCAGTAAATAGGGGCTGCTTACCGAAGATAAACTCCGACTCTGTTTTACGCTCTTTATGCAGGTTAAACACCCCATCGACAAGCCCTTGTTTGGTCATGACCACCCCTCTCGCGTAGGAGACCACTATACTATCGACATCGATATCAACGCGGGCGAAGGCCTGCTTAACCAGCTTGTGGGATAGTCCTTTGCCATAGGGATCGGCAAATGGGGCCCAATTATCTTCCGCCGCTAGTCTTACTTTGGTCGGTTCTGTGGCCACTTGGGGGGCTAGTTGAGATTGGGTCTCGGCCGTAACGCTACAACTGACAAGCGTCAGCAGCAGGCTCAAGCTGAGTCCAAAAGTGGTGAATAATTGCAGCATCAGATTCCTTGCAGAGTGCGCATCCTTAATGCGCCCATGATAAGGGGTTTTTAGGGGAGATCAACTGCGTAGCTTCGTGTTTTCTAATGATTTTTGTAGCCTTATTGCTACAGTTGGGCAGATTTGCGGCGTGTCTCGCTGCAACTTATACCAATCTTGGTGTGATCTCCTGTAGTGAAGGCTGCGCAGGAAGGAGTGAGTTACTTTCAAAATCATTGGCTTAAACTGATTTTTGTCAGTCCTTTTTTGTGGGGCTTCTGCTACACTCAGATTGATGTTATCAGATTGATAATAAAAACCTTAGATCCTCTATGAACCAAGATATTTTATTTGCGCTTTCTCAAAATGCCGCACTCTTGTTGATTTTGGTGTTTATCTACGATGCGGTGCCTCGTCAGCAACGCAGCGAGTATTTTCTATTGTGGCGTTTGGGTATAGGTGTCGTTATAGGTGCCATGACTGTGTTAATCATGGTCACCTCCTGGGAGTATCAAGAGGGCTTTTTCATTGATACCCGCTCAGTCGTCTTAGCCATTAGTGGTCTCTTTTTTGGTGGCTTACCGACCTTTATTGCCGCGTCGTGTGCCGCAGCTTACCGCCTGATTCAAGGTGGAGAGGGCATGTTTCTTGGACTAATCGTCATCATTGCCTCCGCCTTGTTTGGCAGTATTTGGCGCTACAATCGAAAGAGTGCTATTGCCGATTTAACTTTTACCGAACTCTATCTGTTTGGTTTTTTACTCCATTTTTCAATACTTTCTCTGCTTTTTGTTGTGCCATTCGCAATGTTTGTTGAGCTCCTGCTTCAGGTAGCTCTACCTGTGATGTTGATTTTCCCCTTGGTGACCGCGTTGATCGGGCTGCTGCTTGCAAGGCGGCTGGAGATTGAGCGCGACGCTAAGATCTTGCTACAAGACGATTTTATTTTTCGTTCGCAGTTTAATGTCGGCAACATGGGGATCGCCATTACCTCAGTCGATCAACGTTGGATGAAGGTAAACCCTCGCTTGTGCAAGATGCTTAAATACACAGAGGCTGAGCTGTTAAATCGTACCTGGTCGGAACTCACCTACTTTGAGGATCTTAATGCTGATTTAGAGCAGTTTGAGCGCATGCTTAAGGGGCAGATTGACGCTTACGAGATGGATAAACGTTTCGTTGCCAAGGATGGAGAGATTGTCTATACCCACCTGACCGTTGGGTGTCGACGCACCCACAATATGGTTGATATGGTGATTGCTGGTTTTATCGATATTACCGAACATAAAAGGGCTGAAATGGCGATGCGTACCAGTCAGGAGCGGCTAGCCTTGGTACTGGAGAGTAGCGATCTTGGCCTGTGGGATTGGGATATAAAGAGCAATCAAACCAAACGTAACCTATGGTGTGCCAGGGTGCTGGGTTGTGAGCTGGAGCAGCTCAATCAGGATAGTCGACTCTGGATCGACGCGATTCATCCCCAGGACAGAATGGAGGTGCTTAATTCTATCGAGCGCCATCTGAAAGGGGAGACGCAAAAACACAGCATAGAGTATCGCTTGATAAGCCACAGCGGAGAAGAGCATTGGATTTTAGATACGGGTAAGGTGGTGAGCCGGGACCGCAATGGTTTACCTACCCGTATGTGCGGCGTGCATTCAGATATTACCGAGCAGAAGCAGGTGCAGGAGTCACTGGAATTGGCAGCATCTGTGTATAACAACTCGAGCGAAGCTATGAGTGTGCAAGATGACCAGGGGTTCATCATCACCATCAATGCCGCCTTTACCTCAATCACAGGTTATACAGAAGATGAGGCGCTGCAAAAAAATATCCGTATCTTACAGTGCTCGCGGACGCCCAAAAGTCAATATGATGAGATGAACCGCGCCATTCGCGACAGTGGCTATTGGCAGGGGGAGCTCTGGATTAAGAGCAAGAGTGGTGATGAATACATGGTCTGGCTCACCATTAATACCATTTTCGACCAGTACGGTGAGGTTTACCGCCGGGTGGCCTTATTCTCCGATATTACCGAGAAGAAGGAGGCGGAGCAGATCATCTGGAAGCAGGCTAACTATGACCCGCTGACAGGCTTACCTAATCGCCGTATGTTACTGGAATACTTAAGTACCGAGATACTGCGAATCGATCGTAATAAAAGTCATTTTGCGCTGATGTTTCTCGATCTGGATTTCTTCAAAGAGGTTAACGATACCTTAGGCCATGATATGGGGGATCTGCTTCTGCAGGAAACCGCTAAGCGCCTTAAGGGCTGTATTCGTGAGTCGGATGTGGTGGCACGTTTAGGCGGTGATGAGTTTACCGTGGTGCTGACGGGCATTGATGCGCCCAGCGGCGTCGAGCGGGTGGCGCAGAGCATTCTGGAGCGGATTGCCGAACCCTATAGTTTAGGCGATGAAACCGCCTATATCAGTGCCAGTATTGGTATCACCATCTATCCCGACGATGCGACCAGTATCGAAGGTTTGCTTAAGCATGCCGATCAGGCGATGTACGCCGCCAAGGAGCAGGGACGCAATCGTTTTCACTATTTCACCCCTTCGATGCAGGAGTACGCCCGCTATCGTATGGCTTTGATTAAAGATTTGCGTAATGCCATCAATCGTAAGGAATTTGAGCTGTATTATCAGCCGATTGTCGATATGCAAAAGCAAGGTGTCTATAAGGCGGAAGCCTTGATCCGTTGGCAGCACCCCGAGCGGGGGCTGGTGTCGCCGGGTGAATTTATTCCTATCGCCGAGGAAACGGGATTGATCAACGATATCGGCAACTGGGTATTTGAGAAGGCGGCCCAGCAGAGTGCACGTTGGCGCACTCAGTATGGCGTTGAGATCCAGATCAGTATCAACAAGTCGCCCATCCAGTTCCGTGATGAAGGAGATACCTTTGCCGAATGGCTGGCGCTGCTGCGTCATTTAGAGCTATCGAGCAATGCGATTTGTGTCGAGATCACCGAGGGCTTACTGCTCGATGCCTCCATGGGGGTCAAAGATAAGCTACTGGCTTACCGTGATGCGGGGATTCAGGTGTCACTGGATGACTTTGGTACAGGTTATTCTTCTTTGGCTTACCTGAAAAAGTTTGATATCGATTATCTCAAGATTGATCAATCCTTTACTCGCCACCTTGAATCAGACAGCGATGGTGTCGCCCTGTGTGAGGCCATCACAGTGATGGCCCATAAATTAGGGATCAAGGTCATTGCCGAAGGGGTTGAGACTCAGTTTCAGCATGACATTCTCGCTAACGCCGGCTGCGATTTCGGCCAGGGGTATCTCTACTCACGGCCTGTATCGCTGGCTGAATTTGAACGCTGCTATGTGGTTAATCGTGATAGCTAGCCCTTTCCTACTCGATATAGCGATACCTTTAGTCCGGCATTTTTGCTAGACTCCGCGCTCACTTTTTGTCACCTCATAGGTCCCCCATGAATTTTGATGCACTCTCATTAAACCCACTGCTCGCTCAGGCTGCCGAGGCATGTGGTTATCAGGCATTGACTCAGGTGCAGGCCAAGGTGATCCCCAGCGCCTTAGCTGGGCTGGATCTGATGGCCTGTGCCGAAACGGGCACGGGCAAGACGGCGGCCTTTAGCTTTGTCCTCTTGCAGCGTTTGCTGAATGAGCCAAGAAGGCTGGGACAGCTCACGGCCTTGGTATTGACCCCGACTAGAGAGTTAGCCATGCAGGTCGCTGAGAGTATCAGCCGCTACAGCCAGTTTACCGAGCTGACAACCCTGGCCGTTTATGGCGGCGCCAACATCAATCCTCAGCGTAAGGCTTTAGCCAAAGGGGTGGACATTTTGGTAGCGACCCCAGGACGCCTATTTGACCTGATTGGTCAGCAGGCGCTGGATCTTGGCGAGGTCGCGCATCTGGTGATCGACGAAGCGGATCGCATGTTGGATATGGGGTTTGTCAAAGATATCGAGCGAACCAAGCGTCTGCTGGCTGAACCTCATTCCACTATGATGTTTTCCGCGACCTTTAGCCCGCAGGTCAAAGCCCTGGCAACCACTATGCTGGATAACCCTGAGTGGATTAACGTTGTCCGCCAAGGCAGTGGCCCCAAGATAGAGCAGAAGGTCTATACCTTGGATGGCCGTCGCAAGGCCGAGCTGCTCGCCGAATGGGTAGGGCGTCATAACTGGCAGCAGGTGCTGGTGTTTGTGAACACTAAGGAGAGCGCCGAGCGCCTGCACAGGGAATTGACGCTGGATGGCATTAAAAACGCCGTATTTCATGGTGATAAAACCCAGGGAGCGCGCAATCGAGCGTTAGAGCAGTTTAAGGCTGGTGAGCTCAGGGTATTGGTGGCAACCGATGTGGCCGCCCGTGGTCTGGATATTGCCGCCTTGCCTTTGGTGATCAACCTGGAGCTGCCAGATGATCCTCAGGATTATGTACACCGCATAGGTCGTACCGGCCGTGCAGGGTTAAGCGGTGTTAGTATTTCTTTGGTGGCCAAGAAAGATGAAGCCGCCCTGGCGACCATAGAGAGCCTTATCGGCATGACACTAGCGCGTCATGTTGAGCCTGGCTATGAACTCGGGGCGCCACTACCAGCCAGATACCGTGAGCTGGAGAGTGCGTCTCAGCCGAAGGCTGCAAAACGCGATAAGTTTAACAGCAAATTTAAGGGTAAGTCCCAGGGGCGATCAAATGGGGGCAAGCCTGACGGCGCGAAACGTGGTGCGGGGCGTACACACAAGAGCGGCCCTAAAGTAAACAAAGGCTGACCCAAACGAGACGCCAATTAGCCCTGCTGTGTTATTGAGTCCTTATATATCCTAGGACGTGTCGTGATATCTTGTTATCACTCGCGCCGCCCTAGTGATTGTTGATGTTGGAGCCTTGCATGATCCTCAAACCTATACCTTCCCATGTTATCACCGGCTTTCTTGGCGTAGGTAAAACCAGCCTTATTAAATATTTGCTGTCGAATAAGCCTGCCGATGAAACCTGGGCCGTACTGGTGAATGAGTTTGGTGAGATAGGCATAGACGGCGAGCTGTTAAAAGGAAGTGATACGGGGATTGCCATCAAAGAGGTGGCGGGTGGTTGCCTGTGCTGCGCCGCTGGCGTACCGACTCAGGTGGCGGTGAATCAACTGATTGCCCGGGCCAAACCCGACAGACTCTTGATTGAACCGACGGGTCTTGGGCACCCCAAGGAGATCGTCGAGGTGTTAAGTCAGGGGCATTTTCAGCAGGTGATCGCGCTAAAGAGCACTATCTGTCTGGTGGACCCGAGAAAACTACAAGATGATCGTTATCTACAGAGCAGTCTGTTCATCGATCAGTTAAGGATTGCCGACCTTATCCTGGCGACCAAGATGGATCTTAGCGATGAGGCGGATCTTACGCGTCTGCAAGGGTTTTTAACCCAGCAGGGGATCACGGCAGCTCCCGTACCTGTCAGTTTGATGCAGACACCTAAGGTGGGTGAGCAATCTCTGTTTGCTTTTATTTGCAGCCACTATTTTGAGCGGGCTACGGCCTGGCACACTCAGCCTGAGATCAAGGCGCCTGCTAACGCTATGATGCGGCCAGCACTGCCGTTTGAAGAGGCACCAGAAACAGAGATTGCATTTGATGAGCAGGGGATCTACCGCGCCAGTAATCAGCATGAGGGAAACTATAGCGCCGGTTGGGTGTTCGATTGCCGGTTTGAGTTTGATTTCGAGGGGCTGATCGCCTGGGTGAAGGGACTGGAGTGCTTACGTTTTAAGGCTGTGGTGATCACAGATGAGGGGATTGCCGCGCTTAACTTGGTGGATGGTCAACTGACGGTGATGGAGCTCGATGATAGTCTGGATTCTCGTCTCGAATTGATCGCCTCAACGGCTATCAATGTGACTGATATCGAAGCGGCGCTGCTGCAGCTATCTAAACCGCTCGCTATCTGATATCTTCGCATCCCAACAGCCGTTTGTGTCGATTTATTAACCCCTATGCTTGAAAGCAGCCAGAGTTCTCCCTTAGCCACTGAGCCCATCCCTAAACTGGTGTGGCGTTATGCTATTCCCACCATTCTCTCTATGGTGGTGACAGGCGTCTATGTGGCTATCGACGGTATGTTTGTGGGCCACTATCTGGGCGAGGTGGGGCTGGCCGGCATGATGTTGGCCTATCCTGTGGGCGCCATTCTCTATGCCATCGGCGCCCTGATCGGCATGGGTGCTGCTGCGTTAGTCTCGATTAATCTCGGGCTCAACGACGTTAGCCGGGCCAGACACCTGTTGGGTAACGCCTTTACTCTCTGTTTGCTGGCGGGGGCGGTTTTTGCGCTGGTGGGTACCCAATGGAGCGAGGCTGTGCTGATCTGGCTTGGCGCCGAAGGTGAGGTGCTGAGTAGTGCTCTGGAATATCTGTTTTGGTATTTTGCCCTCGGCGTCTTCCCCATCCTCGCCATCGCCTTTACCGCTTTGCTGCGAAACGATGGCAGGCCAGGATTTGTCACTGTTGTATTGATTATATCCGGATGCCTGAATGTGTTGTTAGACTGGCTCCTGATTGTCGTTTACCCCTTTGGATTAGCCGGGGCGGCGATTGCGACCATGATCTGTCAGGCCGTTACCGGGCTTCTTTGTCTGCAGCATTTCTTCACGTCTAAGACACGCCTGGGGATTAACTGGCAGCAGATGCGTCTTAATCTGGACCACTGCATTAATATCCTCAGGGTGGGCTTTCCCAGTTTCCTGATGAACCTCTATCTGTCTATCGTGCTCACCTTGCACAATATGGCGTTTCTCTGGGTGGGCGGCCCTATCCATGTGGCGGCTTATGGTGTGGTCAGTTATGCCGAAGCCCTCTTTTATCTCATTTTCGAAGGGATAGCTTTTGGCACCCAGCCACTTTTGAGTTTCAATACCGGGGCTAAGCGTTTTGACCGGGTCTTTGAGACCCTGAAAATCGTTATCATCATGACGCTGGTAACGGCGCTGGCGGGTGTTGCCTTTATCTATTGGGTACCAGAGTACCTGGTCTACATCTTTGCCGGCGATAACCCGGAATTAACGCCTGTGGCGATTGAGGGGATGCGTCTCTATTTCTGGGGGCTGCCGTTCGAAGGGCTGATCTTGGTGGGCGCGGCGTTTTTCCAGGCCATTAACCGTCCGCGCGAGGCGTCGATACTGACCGGCAGTAAGCTCGTGTTAATTGCTCTGGTGCTGTATCTGTTTGCTTGGTTGTTTGGCGTAGCTGGCGTGTGGGTCTCTCTAGCGACTTGCTCTTTAGTGCTGACACTTTGGATGATTTACGTTATGAGTAAGCTTTCAAAGGATTTAAGTCAGTCCTGATTCCTGATACCCTAGAGGGGATTTTCGTTTCCAGACCGAGAGTGGATACGCAGGATGTGCCAAGGTGGGCCTATCCTGGCTGTTAGCGGTAAGGCTGACAACGGAAACCTATGTTGGACGTTCACAAATAAGGATATTTGTTCATGAAAAAGTTTTTCTCCGGTGCCGCGTTACTAGTCTGCGCGCATCTTATTGCCCCGTTTGGCATCGCTTCCCCTTTTAGTGACAGTTACACAGCCTATCAGCAGGCACTTGCCGAGCAAGATAAGGCGAAGGTGGTGCTCACCGCAGCGAAAGCCTATGAGCTTGGGCAGGGCTATTTTGAGCCAGGCAGTGTGGATGTCGCCAACCTTGAGCTTAATTTGGCCACGGCGCTACAAGACAATGATGAGATACAGACTGCTCATCAACACTTCAACAATGTTATTGAGATCTATCGCCAGCACTTTGGTCGCGATGCCTTGGAGCTTATTGACCCCTTGATCGGTGCAGCGCAGACCATGGAAGCTTCTAAAGAGAAGGTGAAATTATTCCAACAGGCGATCTCTATCGCCCAGGATAGCGATAAGCCTTTGCTGCAGGCAGAAGTAAAGATGCTGACTTTTCATGGTTTGGTTTCGACCCAATTCTATACTCGAGATATTCGAGACGAGGCCTTAGAAGCCTACCAAATCTATCGTCATGAGCTGCCAGCCGATGCAATGGCGCGGATTAAGGCAACTTACTATGCCGGGATGATTAAGGCGGCGGAGAAAGATGAGGATGAGGCGATCGCCCTGCTGGAGGAGGTCGTCAAGCAATTCTCTGTACTGGACTATAGTCACCCCTATAAACTGGCCGCCCATGCTCGGTTGGTGGAGCTTTACGAGGCAGAAGGCCTCAGTGACAAGTCGACTCAGCATTGTGTGGCCATTGGCAGCATGAGGCCTTGGTCAGATGAACAGGATCAGGCACCTATCTACCGTGAGCCACCTAAATACCCTCTCTCATACGCCAGAGATGGCCGGGAGGGGTGGACTCAGATGAGCTTTACTGTGGATGAGCAGGGCTTTGTGCGCGACCCAGTGGTGCTTGCCTCTGAAGGGGGACAGTTGTTTACCCGGGAATCGTTGAAGGTGATCAAACGTTGGCGATATGCGCCTAAGTTTGTCGACGGAAAGCCGATACCGGCAGAGGTCACAGTGCAGCTACACTATCAGCTGAATTAATCTTAACGCCCGAGCTAAGCTCGGGCTTTTTGTTGCCAGTCTATAATCAGCTTTACCCACTTGAATTACTTGCTATATCGCCGCAGAGTGTTTCAAGCGAGGTTAAAACAGCTTGCTGCCCCAGCCAAGCTTGTTTCTTAGTACGTGGAAATAGTTGTAGCCCTTGGGGTGGATCAGTCTGAGCCGCTCTGAGCTGCGGCGCACTATGATCTCATCGCCAGGCAAGACTGGCAGGGTGACGTGACCGTCACAACTAACCTCTAAGGCGTCGCCATTATGGGGAGACACGACCAGCTTGATGATGCTGCAGGCGTCGACCACGATAGGTCGGCAGGAGAGGGTGTGTGGGAACATGGGGACTAAGATTAGTGCCTCAAGATTGGGCGTCAAAATCGCACCGCCAGCCGATAGCGAGTAGGCGGTCGAGCCTGTTGGCGTCGAGACTATCATGCCGTCGGCGCGCTGGCTGTACATGAACTTGTCGTCGATGTAGACCTCAAATTCGATCATATGGGCAATCTTTCCTGGGTGAAGTACCGCCTCGTTGACCGCGGTATTGCTGGACTTCATCTCGCCGTGCCTGTGCACCTCAGATTCCAGCAGGAACCTGTGCTCAGTTTCGTACTCGCCTTGCAGTACCTTGCCCAGTGCCTCTTCGAAAGTATCAGGGGGGAGATCGGTCAGGAAGCCTAAATTGCCGCGGTTAACTCCGATGACGCCGATATCGAAACGCGCGAGCACCCTTGCAGCACCCAGCATATTACCGTCGCCGCCTACGACAATGGCGAGATCGCAATATTCGCCTATTTGCAAAAGATCGACCGATTTGACCTGAGGGCCAATCTCTGCGGCCACCCGCTCTTCGACGTAAACATCATAAGACTGCATGGTTAGCCAATGATGCAGGCGTTTAAGGGTCTTATGCGTACCTGAATGGTGGGGTTTGCCGATTAAGCCGATTGTTTGAAACGCTTTGCTCATATTTCTGTTCGATCTATGCCTAGGGGCTATTGATCTTTCCTATTTGTTTTTGCAGCAATTTGTGGGCGATTTATATCAGGCAGAGCCCGAGTCGTTATTCTACATAAACGGGCGATAACCCAGCAGAAATCGCCTATATAAAGTTGCCTGAAGGGTTCATCTAAACGTCCCCAGCTCTGTGTTGCGTGCTATTTACATAGCATAAGGAAGCGACACAGTACGTGCCTTGAGCAAAACACGTTTAGATTGAACAAAAATCAAATCTGAAAGATAAACAGACCCTAGGGCTTGAAACCTCAAATTTGATCCCCATAATATGCCCAGAGCATGCAGAAACAAAGCATTTTTAGCTGGAGTAACAATGAGCAAAGAGTCAGACAAAGCCCAAGAACCACAAATTGAAGAAACTGAAGCTGTAGAAGTTGAAACCGAGGTGGTTGAAGATGCAGCCAGTTTGATGGACGAACTTACCCAAGCTAATTTCCGTGTTGAAGAGCTAGAACAAGCCCTGGCAGCTGCCGAGGCTAAAGTGGAAGAGCAGAAGGATTCTGTTATTCGCGCCGCTGCCGAAGTGGATAACGTACGTCGCCGCGCGGCTATCGATGTCGAGAAGGCGCATAAGTTTGCCCTGGAGAAGTTCGCAAATGAGCTTTTGCCTGTGATCGATAACATGGAGCGCGCCCTGCTAGGTACCAGCCCCGAAGATGAAGCCACTAAGGCGATCTATGAAGGGGTAGAGTTGACGCTGAAGAGTTTTACCAGTGCGGTAGAGAAGTTTGGCCTGACCCAGGTGAATCCACAAGGTGAGGCGTTTAACCCTGATCATCATCAGGCGATCGGTATGCAGCCAAGCGAAGAGTTCCCGGCTAATACTGTGATGATGGTAATGCAAAAAGGTTATATGCTGAACGAGCGTCTATTGCGTCCTGCCATGGTGATGGTGTCTCAGGGCGGCGCGAGCGTCGATACTCAGGCATAAGTTGATTGCTTTAAGAGATTAAAAAAGGCCTCATTAAGAGGCCTTTTTTGTGGGCTGAGGATCAGGCTTAGTCCGCCAGATAGGCGCGGATCTGCGCTTCGATACCCGGGCCATCGAGTTGCAGTTCGGCCAGGATCTCGCCGCATTCACCATGCTTGATAAACTCATCGGGCAGGCCGATATTGAGCACAGGCATAGGTTGCTTCAGCTGCTGTAGTACTTCCAGCACACCAGAGCCAGCGCCGCCCATGATGGCGTTCTCTTCCACCGTAACCAAGAGGTCATGACTGTCTGCCAGCTGTTTAATCAGCGCCACATCCAGTGGTTTAACAAAACGCATGTCGGCCAGGGTGGCATCTAAGGCGTCTGCGGCCTGACGCGCCGAGGCGAGCGTAGTGCCAAAGTTAAGGATGGCAATCTTCTTACCCTGACGTTTGATGAGGCCCTTGCCTATCTCCATCGCCGTCATGGTTTCAACCTGAGGCTCACCTGTGGCACTGCCTCTTGGATAACGTATGGCCGTGGGGCCCTCGTTATAGCAGTAACCTGTGTAGAGCATCTGACGACATTCGTTTTCATCCGAGGGCGCCATGATCACCATGTTTGGAATGGCGCGCATATAGCTGAGATCGAAGGCCCCTTGGTGGGTTGGTCCGTCTGGACCTACAATACCGCCGCGGTCGATAGCAAAGATCACCGGTAGCTTCTGTAGCGCCACGTCGTGGATCAGCTGATCATAGCCGCGCTGCAAGAAGGTGGAGTAGATAGCCAGTACTGGTTTATAGCCTTCACAGGCAAAACCTGCGGCTAGGGTGACCGCGTGTTGCTCAGCAATGGCGGCGTCGAAATACTGTTTCGGGAAACGCTGAGAAAATTCCACCATGCCAGAGCCTTCACGCATGGCGGGGGTGATCCCAAGTACCTTGTCATCCTTCTCTGCCATGTCACACAACCAGCGTCCAAACACCTGAGAGAAGGTGGGGTTAGCGGGTTTCGCGGCAGGTTTGGCGAAGGTCGATGGGTCAAACTTAGGTACGGCATGCCAGCCGATAGGATCTTTCTCGGCAGGCTCATAACCGCGACCTTTCTTGGTCATGATATGCAGTATCTGCGGGCCTGAAAGGTTACGCATGTTGCGTAACGTCTCGACCAGACCGTCGACATCATGGCCATCGATAGGGCCGATATAGTTAAAGCCGAGCTCTTCGAACATGGTGCCAGGGACAACCATGCCTTTTAGGTGTTCTTCGGTGCGCTTAGCCATCTCTTTGATGACTGGCATTCCCTTGAGCACCTTCTTACTGTTTTCGCGGATCGTGGTATAGAGACGACCCGACATCAGCTGTGCCAAATGATTGTTGAGTGCACCGACGTTTTCCGAGATAGACATCTCGTTGTCGTTGAGTACGACCAGCATGTCGTTGTGCAGATCGCCGGCGTGGTTCATGGCTTCAAATACCATGCCGCCTGTCATGGCGCCGTCACCGATGACGGCAACCACCTTACGACCGGCTTGCTCTTTTTCAGCGGCCACGGCCATAGCTAGCGCGGCACTGATAGAGGTGCCAGAGTGTCCTACGCTGAAGGTGTCATATTCACTCTCTTCACGCCAAGGGAAGGGATGAATACCGCCCTTTTGGCGAATGGTGTGCATTTTATCACGGCGGCCAGTGAGGATCTTATGGGGGTAAGCCTGATGACCCACATCCCAGATCAGGCGATCGAATGGCGTGTTGTAGACATAATGCAGCGCCACTGTCAGTTCAACCGTGCCAAGGCCAGAGGCGAAGTGGCCGCTGGAGATGCCTACCGACTGTAGGAGGTAACTTCTGAGTTCATCAGCAAGTTTTGGTAGCACCCCTTGTGGAAGCTGTCGTAATTCGTCGGGGGTGTCAGCCTGTGCCAGCACAGGGTATTTCGTAATATCCAAACTCATAGCGAGATTCTTTGGCTCTTTATTATACTCTTCGCTCAATGATGAAACGGGCGAATTCGGCAATTAACTGACTATTGTATGGTAATTTAGCCAGCGCTGATAGGGCGTCTTCAATCAAACTTTTTGCAGTCTCTTGTGCCCCGGATAAACCAAGTAGTTTCGGATAGGTACTTTTGTTCGACTCACAGTCCGATCCCTGGGGTTTCCCTAGTTCTTCTGTGCTGGCAATAATATCCAGTACATCATCTTGTACCTGAAAGGCGAGGCCTATTGCATCGGCAAATGTTAACAGATGGCGAGCTTGTTCATCTGTGACCTTGGCAGCAATGATAGGCAATTCTACTGCGCAGCGAATTAACGCACCGGTTTTTAATCTGTGAAGTCGTTTTAATGTGTCGAGATCTATCTGCTTATCTGTGGCGTTAAGATCCATCGCCTGACCACCACACATGCCGCTGTAACCCGAGGCTTTGGCGAGAGCCCGTACCATGGCCAGTTGCTGCTCGGCGGTGAGTTCGCTCTCTTCTCGGCTGATGATTTCAAACGCCAGGGTTTGCAGGGCATCACCTGCCAGTATGGCCGTGGCTTCATTAAAGGCGATATGTACAGTCGGTTGACCACGACGCAGGGCATCGTCATCCATGGCGGGGAGATCATCATGGATCAAAGAGTAGGCATGAATACATTCGATGGCAGCGGCGCAGGCATCGAGTCTTTCCAGTGGCACATTAAGCATTTCGCCGATGGCATAGACCAGAAAAGGGCGGATACGCTTGCCGCCGATTAGGGCGCCATGTTTCATGGCGGCCTTCAGTTGTGGCTCAGTCTCGTCTTGTGCCTTGATAAAATGGCGCAGCTGTTCATCGACGCGCTGCTGGTATCGCGTTATCGCTTCGTTTAGCAATTATTCGCCCTCTGGCAGATAGGGTTGCAAGCTGGGTTGATCCTGTTCCTGGGTCAAGATGGAGACTTTCTGTTGGGCCTGCTCGAGTTTGCCTTGGCTATTTCTGACCAGATTGATGCCGCGTTCAAATTGTTTGAGGGCGTCGTCTAAAGCCACATCGCCTTGCTCTAAGCTGGTGACGATCTGTTCTAATTCTGTGAGCGACTCTTCGAAGGTCAGGTTTTCAGGTTTTTTGGCCACGGTGATTTTCCCAAGAATTTAGCGACAGACAAAGTATCTCAGTCGACCCTAGGGGTCAAATTGCGCTGTCGTATATTTGTGCAATAGCACGCTTTAAGGAGGTTTTTTTATAAAAAATTGAATTTGTAGCTAAACTTGCGTGTAAGCTGTCCGATAATTGAATTAGAACAATACTCAATTTTGTCAGATATTATATCGTAAACTCCCGCCTGCGGTTAGGTGAATTCATGTCTAATTGGCGACTTTTATGTCACCACCCAGCGCAAATGAGATGTCTTAGATTATAAGAGTGAGTAGAGTGGATATCCGTCTCGAGATGATTATGGTGTTGACTGAGAGCTTGGTCATTAGGCCGAGATATTAGCAATAGCCGATACTGTATAAGAGGAAGAGTTGTGGATTTAGCGACCCTGATAGGCCTAATTGGTGCGTTTGGTTTTATTATCGGAGCTATGATCGGTAGTGGCGGCATTGCCATATTTATCGATGTGAATTCAGTGCTAATCGTATTGATAGGCTCGCTGTTTGTGGTGATGATGAAATACAACCTCAAACAGTTCCTCGGTTCGGTCAAGATCGCGGCCAAAGCCTTTATGTTTAAGATAGATAAGCCGGATGAGCTGATCGAGCAGGCGGTCACTATGGCCGATGCCGCGCGTAAAGGGGGCTTTTTGGCCCTTGAAGAAGCGGAGATCAGCAACAGCTTTATGCAAAAAGCGGTCGACATGCTCGTCGATGGGCATGATGGTGACGTAGTACGTGAGGCGCTGGAAAAAGATATCGCCCTCACCGAAGAGCGCCATAAAACCGGAATCGGTATCTTTAAGGCGCTGGGGGATGTGGCGCCCGCCATGGGGATGATTGGTACCCTTATCGGTCTGGTGGCCATGTTGTCTAACATGGATGATCCTAAGTCCATTGGGCCCGCGATGGCGGTAGCCTTGTTGACCACTCTCTATGGTGCCATTCTTGCCAACATGGTGGCCTTGCCTATTGCCGACAAACTCACGCTACGCATGAGTGAAGAGATGCTCAATCGAAACCTTATTATGGATGCGGTTTTGGCCATTCAAGATGGCCAAAACCCAAGGGTCATTGAGGGATTCTTGAAGAATTACCTCTCGGAGAAACAGCGAGAGATAGACACGACGGACGGGGAATAGCCAGATGGCTAAGAAGGTCAAATGCGATTGCCCTCCAGCCGGGGCGCCTATGTGGTTGGCAACTTTTGCCGACCTCATGTCGCTGCTGATGTGTTTTTTCGTCTTGCTGCTCGCCTTCTCTGAGATGGACGTCATGAAGTTCAAGCAGATCGCCGGGTCGATGAAGTATGCCTTTGGGGTACAGAATAAGGTCGAAGTTAAAGACATTCCCAAGGGAACCTCGGTGATCGCACTGGAGTTTCGCCCTGGTAAACCAGAACCCACACCGATTGAGATCATTAACCAACAAACCAACGAGATGACTGAGCCTACCATTGAGGTGCAGGCCGGTGAAGATGATAGCGCCGGCGGCGTGCAGCAACAGCAGGGTGAGCAACGTGGTGGCGAGGCATCATCGACGGCTCAGGAAGAGTCTGACGCTGAAGCGCAGGCCAAGCAACAGCAGCAAGAGGCAGCATCACAGGATCAGATCAATGATCAGGTGAAAAAAATGGCCCAGGAGCTCAATAAGGAGATCGTCGATGGGGCGATCGAGATTGAATCTCTCGGGCAGCAGATCATCATTCGCATCCGAGAGAAAGGGGCTTTCTCATCGGGTTCCGGTTTCCTTCAGCCTAGGTTTAAGCCTGTAGTGCGCCGCGTGGGTGAGCTGCTTAAGGATGTGCCGGGGATCATTACCGTCTCGGGTCACACCGACGATATGAAGATCAGTAACGAGCTTTACAGTTCTAACTGGGATCTCTCCAGCAAGCGTGCGGTGGCCGTCGCCCATGAGCTGGTACGCGTTTCAGGGTTTGATCAGCAGCGTATGAAGGTTGTTGGCATGGCCAGTACCGCGCCGTTAGTGCCCAATGACTCCGCCGATAACCGCGCTCGCAACCGCCGAGTTGAAATTGCGATTGAGCAAGGCAAGGCGAAGGAGTCTGATGAGATCCTCGTTGGGCAGTAAAATGAAATAAAGCTCCATAATGAAAAAGTCCACTTAGGTGGACTTTTTGCATTTCCATTACTCAGGCTAGGCCCTATCCCTTGTGAGCTGGCAAGGCATCGCTGAATAAAAATTGCTCACTTCTGCCTGACATGGCAGAAAATCCTTCCCGAGCCGCTGATTTATGGGCATTTGTGCAGTGGGCTTGGTATAATGGCAAGATTGCTGTTTAAATTTATTCCCTCGGAACGCCCATGAAATTTATCGTAAAACTGTTTCCTGAAATCATGATGAAAAGCAAACCGGTAAGAATGCGTTTTACCAAGATGCTTGAAACCAATATCCGCAATGTGCTGCGTAAGGTCGATGAAGAGGCCAAAGTACAGCGTCAGTGGGATAAGATCATGGTCAGGGTGCCAGAAGACAAACCAGAGATGATTGAGCGTTATGCCGAGCGTCTCGCCTGTATTCCAGGTATTGCCCATGTTCTGCAGGTGCGCGAGAGCACCTTCGAGTCAGTCGACGATATCTATCAGCAAACCTTGGCGCTTTATAAAGAGCAGTTAGCCGGTAAAACGTTCTGTGTGCGGGTTAAGCGTAGTGGTCAACACGATTTTAACTCGATAGAAGTTGAGCGTTATGTCGGTGGTGGGCTAAATCAGTTTACCGAAGCGGCTGGGGTTAGGCTTAAGAATCCCGATATGACGGTCAATCTTGAGATAGATAAGGAAAACCTATATCTGGTTGAGAAGCGTATCCAAGGTCTGGGAGGCTTCCCGATGGCAACTCAGGAAGATGTATTGTCATTGATCTCTGGCGGCTTCGACTCTGGCGTTTCTAGTTTCCAGTTTATCAAGCGTGGTTCTCGTACCCATTACTGTTTCTTTAATCTGGGCGGCGACCAGCATGAGATTGGTGTGAAGCAGGTGGCCTATCATCTGTGGCAGAAGTATGGCGAGTCACACAAGGTGAAATTTATCTCAGTTCCATTTGACCCTGTGGTGCAGGAGATCCTGGAGAAGGTCGATAACGGTCAGATGGGGGTTATCCTCAAGCGTATGATGATGCGTGCGGCTAGCCTTATCGCTGAGAAGATGGGTATTCAGGCCTTGGTGACGGGTGAAGCTATGGGGCAGGTCTCGAGTCAGACCCTGACCAATCTAAACGTGATTGACCGCAGCACAGATATGTTGATTCTGCGTCCGTTGATCGTGATGGATAAGCAAGACATCATTAATATAAGTCGCGAGATAGGTACTGAAGACTTTGCCAAGTCGATCCCTGAATATTGCGGTGTTATCTCGCAAAAGCCGACGGTGAAAGCTGTGATGGGTAAGATTCTCGCCGAGGAGGAGAAGTTCTCCGAAGATTTAATTGAGCGCGTAGTGGCTGCTGCCGAGGTGATTGATATTCGCGATATCGCTGCCAGCATGGATACTAAGATCACCGAGACCGAGACGGTTGATGCGGTGTCGGGCGGTGAAGTGGTGGTGGATATTCGCGCACCGGAAGAGGAAGAGCAGAGTCCGCTTGCCCTTGATGGCATAGAGGTGAAGTGTATTCCCTTCTTTAAGTTAGCGACACAGTTTGCCGATCTGGACAAAGAGAAGACCTATCTGCTTTATTGCGATAGAGGCGTCATGAGCAAGCTACAGGCGCTTTACCTGCAAGAGCAGGGATATCATAACGTTAAGGTCTATCGTCCTGTATAGCGCTTTTTAGGTGTCAGTGTAGTGACGAGAGCTAAGTGTTAAAGATAGAGGCTGCCAGTGGGCAGCCTTTTTTATGAGCGACTCTCACTATTACAGCTATAAATGCTTGGATTTATTGAGGGGCTGGCGTAATTTAACTGGGCTGATGCCTCACTCGTGGGTAACCGTCTTGGGTAACCATGAGCATAAAAAAGCCGCATCGAAGATGCGGCTTAATTGAAAAGGCTTTGAGATTATTCAGCGCGTTGAGCACTGATGCTGGTTTCTTGCTGCTCATCTTTTTGAGCGACCAGAATAGCGTTAAGGTCTTCGTTAAGATCTTGTTGCATCTGTTCTAAGCCTTCGGCCAGTTGTGCACTGATAGATGCATGCAGATCTGCGGTGTCGATAACTATCTCATCGGCGGTTGCAGCTGTTGATGCTGAGAGCAGTGCGATGGCAAATACAGTTTTAAAGTTAATCATAGTGGTCGCCTCCGGGCGGCATATCTTGGGGTGTCAGACACTCCCCATATACGTCGTCGAGGCTGTCTAACTATACTCATTTCGTTGGCGCAAAATTTAACCAAAAACCCTTCCCTTTACAAACGATAAAATGTAACAATACGGATTAGAAAAACTAATTAAAATGTGAGACAAGGATCACTATGTCGAGACGTTTACCTCCATTGAATGCAGTGAAGGCATTTGAAGCTGCTGCCCGTCACTTAAGCTTTACGCGCGCCGCGGAAGAACTTTTTGTGACACAGGCTGCGGTAAGTCATCAAATTAAAGCATTAGAAGAATATTTAGGGCTAAAACTTTTCCGTCGTAAGAACCGTTCCTTGCTATTGACCGAAGAGGGGCAGGGCTATTTTCTCGACATCAAAGATATTTTTGTTCAACTTGCTGATGCCACAGATAGATTATTGGCTCGAAGTGCCATCGGTTCCCTAACGGTAAGCACTTCACCGAGTTTTGCTATTCAGTGGCTGGTGCCTCGTCTGGCTAATTTTAGTGAGAATAATCCCGATATCGATGTGCGTATCAAGGCGGTGGATGATGAAACCAGTAGCCTGACCGATGACGTAGACGTGGCCATCTATTACGGCATGGGCAACTGGCCTGGCGTGCGTGCCGATAAGCTAAGAAACGAGGTGTTGATCCCCGTTTGTTCTCCGCTTTTACTTAATGGACCTAAGCCTTTATCTGAGCCGAGCGACCTGAGACATCACACCTTATTGCACGACTCCAGCCGCCATGATTGGCAGGCGTGGTTTAGACAATGTGGGATTAATGATATTAATGTGAATCAGGGGCCTATCTTTAGCCACTCCTCCTTGGTGTTACAGGCTGCTGCTCATGGTCAGGGTGTCGCGCTGGGTTATAGTGTATTGGCCCGACCCGACATCAAGGCTGGACGCTTGGTCTGTCCTTTCCCCGAAGTGCTCGTTAGTAAAAACGCTTACTATCTGGTGTGTCAGCAAAATCATGCCGAGATAGGTAAGATCGTGGCCTTTAGAAAGTGGATGCTAGACATGTTTGAAGAGGAGTCTCGCAGCGAGTTGTTGCCGGGATAATCTATTGGCGAGCATTTTAGGTGCCTCGCCATTATTAAGGGATAAGATGAGTTTTACGCAAGTATTGAATGAACGGCTTGGCGCAGCCGAGTTACCGCCTAGCCAGTGTCTGTTTTCGGGCCCAATTAAGGCGCAACAACTCGAGTGCGATACCCTGGTGGTGTTGGCGCACGGGGCCGGGGCCAACATGGAGCACGACTTTATGGCGCTGATGGCCGCTAAGCTCGCAGAGCAGGGCGTGGCCGTGGTCAGGTTTAACTTTCCTTATATGCGCAATAATGCCATTGATGGCAAGCGCCGCCCGCCGGATCGCGCGCCTAAGCTATTAAAAGATTTCTCTGTGCATCTCGATACCCTGCGCCAGGTATATCAGCCCAAACGCTTAGTGGTCATGGGGAAATCTATGGGAGGACGTATGGCCGCCATTCTGGGGGCTGAGATGCCACTCGATGGGGTGATCTGTCTAGGTTACCCCTTCGTGCCGCTTAAAGGGGGTGACCCCAGACTTGAGCCTATCGCCAAGTGCCAAGCACCGCTACTGATCCTTCAAGGTGAGCGGGACAAGTTTGGCGCCAAGGGGCAGGTGGAACCTTGGCTTGCCTCCTATAGTGCAAAACTTGAGTGGTTAGCCGATGGCGATCATAGTTTTCAACCAAGAAAGTCGTCAGGTACCAGTCTAGGCGCTAATCTGGATCTAGCTGTCTCACATAGTATCCATTTTATTAGGGGGTTAGATGCGTAAAGGGTTTTTATTGCTAGCAGCGCTAAGCGGTTTTTTAGCCGTTGCCTTAGGGGCTTTTGGTGCTCACGGACTAAAGCAGGTCACGACACCCGAGATGCTCGACATTTTTAACCTTGGGGTTGAGTATCAGTTTTATCATACCTTTGCCCTGATAGCCGTTGCCTTTAGTGGCCATTGGCTCAAGTCGCGTTTGATTGACTGGGCAGGTTATCTGTTTCTGTTGGGTATAGTACTGTTTTCCGGCTCGCTTTATCTCTATGTGCTGGTCGGCAGTAAGTGGACGGGCCCGGTAACGCCTATGGGCGGCGTTTGCTTCCTGGTCGGCTGGTTGTTTATTGCGGTGGCCGTGTGGCGTAATCGCGTAGTGGAGCTGGATGATTAGCCTGTGGCTAAAGCATTAAGATAATCGTATTCATTTTCGAGAAAGTGTAGAATGGCGGCCAATTGTGTGGGTCGCCATTTTTTATTCAGGATGTTCTGATGATAAACCTATTTTTATATTGCCGTGCCGGCTACGAGAAAGACTGCGCCGCCGAGATTCAGGAGCGGGCCGCGGAGCTGAATATTGGCGGCTTTGTAAAGACAAACCGTAACGATGGTTATGTGATCTTTCAGTGTTTTCAAGCGGGAGATGCGGATCTCTTGGCGGAGCAGCTAGAGCTGGACTCTTTGATCTTTACCCGCCAAATGTTTGCCGCCAATGAGCTGCTAAAGGATCTGCCTGAGGGTGATCGGGTGACGCCTATCGTCGAAGCGCTGGCGAAGGTACATAAGGCGGGTGAACTGAGGGTTGAGACGCCTGATACTAATGAGGCCAAAGAGCTCTCCACCTTCTGCCGTAAATTTACCGTGCCTTTGAGACAGGCACTGAAACGCAGCGGCGCCCTGCTTGAGAAAGAAAACCCTAAGCGACCCATTATCCATGTCTGCTTTGTTGGCCCGGGAACCGCTTATGTGGGCTATTCGCTTAGTCATAACAGTTCGCCCTATTTTATGGGGATCCCGAGACTCAAGATGGCCAGCGATGCGCCGAGTCGCTCGACGCTCAAGTTGGATGAAGCCTTTATCCACTTCATTCCTAAGTCAGAACAGGAACAGCGCCTGCGCAGTGGTATGAACTCGGTGGATCTCGGTGCTTGTCCCGGTGGCTGGACCTATCAGTTGGTGCGCCGCGGTATGTTTGTGGCGGCGGTTGATAACGGCCCCATGGCGCAGAATTTGATGGATACCGGTCAGGTGAGACACTATCAGGCCGACGGATTCCGTTTCGAGCCGCCAAAGAAGAATATCTACTGGCTGGTGTGCGACATGGTTGAAAAGCCTTCGCGTGTGGCCGAGCTGATGGAGGCCTGGGCGATTAACGGCTGGTTTAAGGAAGCGATCTTTAACCTTAAGCTGCCGATGAAGAGCCGTTATAAAGAGGTGTCGACCATCTTGGCAACCATGAAAGAGGTGCTGAGAGAAAATGGCATCGATGACTTCCACCTAGCCTGTAAGCATCTTTATCACGACAGAGACGAAGTGACTGTGCATCTCTGGTTGCGCCCAGGCGTAGGTTTTAATTTCGGTTAGCTTTGCTCAGCGTGCTAGCTAAGTGTGCTAAGTGTGCTAAGTGTGGTAAGAGAGCTAAGTGATAAAACAGCTAATAAAAAGCCCCGCGTTAAGCGGGGCTTTTTTGTCACTGATAGACCTTCAGGTGTCGATTACAGACGTTCGATAACCGCCTGAGTAAAGTCAGTCGTACCATGAGTACCGCCCAAGTCGCGGGTAGTACGGTCGCCTTCTTCGATAACGGCTGAAACCGCGTTACGAATAGCTTGTGCCTTGTCTGACATACCTAAGTATTCCAGCATCTGAATCGATGCCAGGATCACTGAGGTAGGGTTCGCCAGGTTCTTACCTGCGATATCTGGCGCACTGCCGTGAACCGCTTCGAAGATCGCTGCGTTTTTACCTATGTTGGCACCCGGTGCCATCCCTAGGCCGCCAACCAGACCGGCGCAAAGATCCGATAGGATATCGCCAAACAGGTTAGTGGTTACGATCACGTCGAAGTTTTCTGGGTTCATCACCAGTTTCATACAGGTCGCGTCGACAATCATCTCTTCAGTGGTGATGTCTGGGTAACGCTGGCTTACTTCGCGAGCCACTTTCAGGAACAGGCCTGAAGTTGACTTCATGATGTTAGCCTTGTGTACGATAGTGACCTTCTTACGACCCTCTTTACGCGCTAGCTCGTAGGCGAAGGTAGTGATCTGCTCTGCGCCCTGACGGGTGATGATACTGGTGGCTTCGGCGGTGGCACCGTCTTCAGAAACCGTTTGGCCTAGGCCTGAGTACATCCCCTCGGTGTTTTCACGTACCGTGATGATATCGATATTGTCGTAACGAGCCTGAGTACCTTTAAAAGACAATACAGGGCGTACGTTTGCGTAAAGGCTGAATTTTTTACGTAAAGTGACGTTGATTGAGGTAAAGCCTTCGCCAACTGGGGTGGTTAGCGGCCCTTTTAGGGTGATACGGTTCTTTTCAATTAGGTCTAGTGTGCGTTGGGGTAGAAGTTCACCTTGCTTCTCAAGTGCGGCTAGGCCAGCATCGGCGAACTCGTATTCGAAATCACATCCGGCTTTATCTAAGATCTTGATTGCTGAGTCGATTATGCTCGGGCCAATCCCATCACCTGGGATAACGGTAATTGTTCTTTTTGACATGGAGAGTCCTTCCACGGTTGGTCGTTACTGCTATTGTCTGACCATGTCGAAAGACACGGTTTTATGACTATGAATTTTTAGAATCTTATCAGCTTTATTTTAACTACTTTCGCGCAAATTTTACAGGAAATAGTGAGCAATCTCACGTTTTTTTGTGTAGGCTAACTTGCAATAATAGAGGCTAATCACGATGATTGATCCTTAAGCGTTAAAAAAGTCTACTTTAGTCTAACGTCCGTTAATAACAAGTTAAAACGAGGAAGACCTTGAAGCCATTACCAACCCTATCTTTGTTATGTGCCAGTCTTTTTTCTTGCGCCGCATTTAGCGCCGATGTGACACCCGATGTCATCATGAAATTCGAATCCCTCAATAAACCTGTCCTGTCGGCAAAAGGCAATGCTTTCGCCGTAGAGGTAAGCCCTGATAGAGGCGATAGCCATGGCTTGGTGAAACGTCTCGATGCAGACACTAGCTTTAGCGTGGCAGGTGCCAGCAAACCTATTATCAGCCACGATGGTCGCTTCGCCGCTTTCACCTTGGCGCCTAGTCTACTTGAGCAGGAAAAAGCCACGCCCAAGGCGCGCAAAAAAATGAAGTCAGGCGTTGTCTTAGTCGACACTCAAACGGGTAAAGAGACTCGCTATGACAAGGTAAAGCAGTTTGCCTTTAATGAAGCGGGGAGTCATTTGGCCATCTGGTATGAGGCGGGTGAAGAGGCCGATAACGACGCGGATGATGACGGGCAAAGTAACGATAAGAACAGTAAGCCTAAGGCGTCTGAGGCAGAGAAGCCACCAAAGGTCGACAAGTTTGATGAAGGGCGGACCTTAGAGCTGGTCAACCTAAAGACCGGCAGCAGTGAAAAGTTAGCCCATGTTACGGCTTACTATTTTGACAAAGTGGGTCATTCCTTGGTGGTTGCGCAAAATGATGCGGCCAACAATCTGCACAGGGTTCAGCGCCTGGACCTCAATAGCGGCGACTTGCAGGTGGTCTCGGGATATGTGGATCAGCAGATCGGCGCTGTGTCGGTCAGTGAAGATGGTAAATACATCGCCTACACCTATGGCAAGGCAGCTGATGCGCCTTGGGGGCGTGAATATCACCTAGCCTTGTATCAGACGGCAGATGAGACGTTGCACCAGGTGGCTAACCCCAAGGAGTGGACCTTAAATCGTTACAGCGAGCTGACCTTCTCAGACGACAGTAAGCGACTCTTTTTCGGCCGTGTGCCTGAGGTGAGCCAGCAGCTTGAGTTGCCTAAGGTGACCAAGAGTGAAGATCTTTATGACAACCAAGTGATCACCGGACAGCGTGAGCTGAGGGTTTGGCATGGTGATGACCCGCGCATTAAGCCTAACGAGGTAAAACAGTACAAGAAGGAGCTTAAACGCACCTATTTGGCTGTGCTGCATCTGGGCTCCAAGCAAGTGGTGCAACTGGCCGATCAGACGGTGCCTGATATCGAGTTAGGTCAACAGCAGCGCTTCGTGCTAGCCAGCACTGATGTGCCATATCTAAAGATGATCACTTGGGCGGGTTTCTACCGCGATTACTATTTGGTGGATCTCAATACGGGACGCAAGCAGGCGTTCTTGATCCAGCAACCTGTAGGTCAAAAGCCATCGCTATCACCTAACGAGCGATTCGTCGCCTATTACCAGCAGGGTAATATTTTCCTTTATCAGATCGCCCAGGATAGTCGGGTTAAACTGACTAAAGACTTTAAGACGCCATTTGCTGACGAAGACCATGACTACCCTTCGGCAGCACCAGGTTATGGTCTAGGGCCTTGGCTTGAAGATGGTTCGGCGTTTCTTGCCTATGATAAGTACGATATCTGGCAGTTCAATACCGACTCTTTCGATGCGTTTCGCATAACCGCAGCCAAGGGACGTAAGGCGCAGATCCAGTATCGTGTCACAGGTCTGCTAGAAAGAGAGGACAAGCCGGATCTGCTTAAGGAAAACCAAACCTTGCTGCTTCACGGCTACAACGAGCGCACCAAGGGTGATGGGTTCTATGAAGCCAAAGTAGGTGTCTCTGGCGTTAAGCCTTTGATGGAAGGCGATTACAAGCTTAAGTTGTTGGCACGCGCCGAACAGAGCGATGCCATTCTCTTTTCCAAAGAGCGTTATGATCTCTACCCAGATCTTTACGCCAGTAAGCTGTTGAGTCCGCAGCAGGCAAAGCGTCAGACACGTTTAGACGATCAGAAACGTCAACTTGACTGGGGCAAGGCCGAGTTGGTGCATTGGACTAATGGTGACGGTAAGCCACTCGATGGTGTGTTGATTAAGCCATCTAATTATGTGGCGGGTAAACGCTATCCTGTACTGGTTTATTTCTATCGCTTTATGAGTGACAGGCTGCACGCCTTCCCTGATATGAAGCTTAACCACAGACCTAACTTTGCCTGGTATGCCGATAATGGTTATGCCATCTTCTTGCCCGATATTCGCTTTGAAGTAGGTTACCCTGGCGCCAGCTCAGTGCAGGCCTTGACCTCTGGTGTGCAGAAGTTGATTGATATGGGCATTGCTGATGCCGATGCCGTGGGTATTCAGGGGCACTCATGGGGTGGTTATCAGACAGCCTTTGCCGTCACTCAGACCTCTATCTTCAAGGCGGCAGTTACCGGTGCTCCTGTATCTAACATGACCAGCGCCTACAGTGGTATTCGTCACGGTACAGGTCTGGCACGTCAGTTCCAGTATGAAACGGGTCAGAGCCGTATCGGTGAGAGTCTGTTTAAGGCGCCGCAGAAATATATCGAAAACTCACCCGTTTTCTATGTTGAGCGCATTAAGACACCTATGATGATCATGTTTGGTGATAAAGATGATGCAGTGCCTTGGGAGCAGGGCGTTGAGCTGTACCTAGCGATGCGCCGCGCGGGTAAGGATGTGGTGTTCCTGCAGTACCAGGATGAACCTCATCATCTGAAGAAGTACCCAAACAAGCTCGACTATAGCCTGCGTATGATGCAATACTTTGAGCATTATTTGAAAGGCAAGCCAGCGCCTAAATGGCTCTCTGAAGGAGAGGCCTATCAGGAGTATAAGAAGGCGGGTTAACCTCTTCTCGATACATCAAGCCGGGCAAGTGCCCGGCTTTTTTGTGCGAAGAAATGGTTGGTTTGGTCAGGAGATAGCGAATTTATGGAGAAGCATATGACAGGAGAGGATCGTCGAGGGGCCAGTGTAAAAGTGCCGCCACCGTTAATTTTTCTGGTTGCCATGGGGGCTGGTTACGCCTTGGAGCGGATCTGTCCACTAGCGCTAACACCTCATCCGGTTGGCCAGGTCGGCGGCGGGCTAATCTTGCTGGCTACTTGCTTGGTGTTATTACATATCATGTTGATCTTTAAGCGGCGTCAGACGGCAATCGAGCCGTGGAAGCCCACGAAACACATCATCACCTCTGGCTATTACGCTTATAGCCGCAACCCCATCTATGTGGCTTTTTGTGGCTTTCCTGTGGGGCTGGGGATCATGCTGGGATCCCCCTGGTTATTGCTCAGCACCTTGCCTGCCTGCGCGGCAGTCGATTGGCTGGCTATTCGTCGTGAAGAGGCTTATCTGTTGGCTAAATTTCCCAAGGAGTATGGTGCGTATCAACAGAAGGTGAGGCGCTGGTTATAACAGCGCCATTTCGAGGTGTAGTGGTCAGCCGCCGATGGGAGAGTTGAGATATTGCTGGTAAGTATCTTGTCCCCAGGCGATTAGCTTATTATTTTTAAACAGCAGCGGCGTACATTCATCTCGGGTGGTTTCACCATCAGATTTGCTGTGGTGGGTACGATAGAACAGCACCTGTAGTGTGTCGTTGTTACTGCTTTTTGCCTCGGAAAAGTCAGCCTTACCCAAGAGGGTTTTTATCTGCTCTATGGGTTGACCGATAGATAACTCAGTGAGTTTTGCATTGTTGTAGGCTTGCCTGTCCTCCCAATCCATATCATCGGGTGTTGGCTCATAAACCAGCACCACGACGGCGACAAAGGCAAGATAGGCCGCAAAGATAGTGCCTATGATCACTGGGACTTTAGATTTCATATTTCGTAGAGATCCTTCCATGTAGCGTGCGCATCTGCAGTGAATAATCCACCGCAACATATTGGTTACAATATAAAGCAGATGAAAAACGTATGGTAGTACCGTTTTCGCTTGTGATGGCCTGAAAGCCAAGAAATAAGTAACCGAATGTTTACGCCTGAGTCGGTTGTTCTGCCCTGAAATTCGCCAGGCGGGTGTTTAGGGGGATATCGGTTTGCAGTTGCACCAGCTTGTAGCTAAGCCTGGCCATTGGCCTGCCGGCTTCGAGTTTCTTAGCCTGTTTGGCGCCAATCTTATCGAGAGAGGCATACACATTGGCCAAAGTTCGAAAGGTTTTGAGTAGTTCACAGGCTGATTTGGGGCCTATTCCGGGTATGCCGGGGATCTTATTGCCGCTATCGCCAGCCATGGCAAGATAATCGATGAACTGACTACGATCGACGCCCAATTGCTGCTCGCGATCTTCGATAGTGATCTGTCGCTGGTTAAAGTAGTCCCATAGGCTAATGCCAGGGCCAAGCAACTGGGTGAAGCCTTTATCGGTAGAGATGATCAGCGCTTCCCCCTTAGCTTTAACCGTCTTACTGGCCAGGGTTGCGATCACATCATCGGCTTCGGCATTGGCATCGATGGAGTGAAATCCTCGCTGCGCCAGATGCTCTTTTAGATTAGGTAGGGCATCGCTTAAAGCCGTGGGCATCGGCTTGCGGCCTTTCTTATAATCTTGATATAGCTGTTTACGCCAGGAGATGGCATCGCCGTCCCATACGAGGGCTACATGTGTGGGTTGATGTTTGGCCATGAGTTTACGACAGGCAGATGTCACGCGCTCTGGTAGTCCATTGACATCATTTTCATCGGGCTGGGCGGCGTGTATGCGCCGCACCAGGTTGAGTCCATCTATGATTAAAAATCGATTCATCGTCTATCTAGCGTTAAGTTAAGTGGCGATCCGGTAGCAGGGCACATATTCGCTGCCGGGCAGCTTCATACGTTGCTGACTGACGAAAGCCTGTAACAGGGTGTCCATCAATCTCATTAACTCTTTGTCGCCTCTGAGCTCGAAGGGGCCTAAACGCTCTATCTCTCTCATGGTATCCATCTTGACGTTACCCGCGACTATACCAGAAAAAGCACGTCTCAGGTTGGCGGCCAGCTCAGCCTTGTTGTGCTGAAAGTAGAGATTGAGATTGCCCATGATCTCATGATCCGGGGTAAAGGGCAGCTGAAATTCAGGTTCTATCTTGAGTGACCAGTTGTATTGATAGGAATCGCCAGTATCTCTACGGTGTTGCTTAATCACAGTCATACCATGGCTCATGATCCGCGCAACGCGTACAGGATCGTCGATAACGATTTCATACTTGTTTTGTGCCTCTTCGCCCAGGGTCGCGCCAATAAACTCATCTATCTTAATAAAGTATTCGGCGCTGTCTCTCGGGCCTGTGAGCACCAAGGGGAATGGAATGTTGGCGTTCTCTTTGCAAAGTAAGATCCCCAGCAGATAGAGTAGCTCCTCCGCGGTACCCGCGCCGCCGGGGAAGATCACTATGCCATGACCTAAGCGCACGAATGCCTCGAGGCGCTTTTCGATATCTGGCAATATCACCAGCTCATTGACGATCTGATTGGGAGGCTCGGCGGCAATAATGCTGGGCTCAGTCAAACCGATATAACGCGCAGTGCGTACCCGTTGTTTGGCATGACCAATGGTGGCGCCTTTCATCGGCCCCTCCATGGCGCCGGGTCCACAGCCGGTGCAGATATCCATGCTGCGTAGTCCCAACTCATAACCCACTTCGCGGGTGTATTGATACTCTGTTGAGTTGATACTGTGCCCCCCCCAACAAACCACTATGTTAGGCTCTTGGCGAGGAATAACCTGAGCGTTACGCAAGATATCGAACACCACATTGGTGATATGGTTAGAGTTGGTTAAATTGATATTTTTGAGGTTGTCGTAGCGATCGCTGATATAGACGATATCCCTCAGCACGGCAAAAAGATGTTCTTGAATGCCTGCAATGATATTGCCATCGACAAAGGCTGCTTCGGGCGGGTTAACCAGTTCAATTTTGATGCCGCGTTCACGTCGCAGTACATTGATATTAAAATTGCGGTACTGCTCAAATAAACTGCAAGCGTCATCGCTCTCTAATCCAGAGGCGAGCACTGCCAAAGAGCAGTTGCGAAAGAGTTGGTAGAGTTCACTACTGGCATTTTGCTTGAGGCGATCGACTTCCAACTGGGAAAGTTGATCCATGCTGCCTCTGGGACTGATATTGACGATCATGGCGACTCCTTAGCAGTAGACGCAAGCCATGACACCGGGGGAGGGATGAAATACCCAGGTTGCCCTGGGTTAGGCGTCAATAATCACTCTGTCTCTGCTTTCATGTTTGGCCTTGTAGAGTGCTGCGTCGGCGCGTTCGAAGGTTTCGCTTATCTGTTCATTTTCAAGAATTTGTGCAGCACCTATTGATACTGTAACTGTAATTCTCTGATTTTTAAACTTAAAAGGAATATTTTTTACTTTCTCACGTACGCGGTTCAACAGGTGCTCAATATCGCTGGCCGAGACGTCAGGGATAAGTAGCACAAACTCTTCGCCGCCATAGCGAGCCACAAACTCAGATTCACGCAGCGAGTTCTTTAGCGCCATGGCAATCACCTGCAGCGTCTTATCGCCAGTGCTGTGACCAAAGTTATCATTGATCGATTTGAAGTGATCTATGTCTGCCACGGCGACCCAGAGTGGATGACGATGGCGCTGGTAGTTGCGGAACTCCTGTTCCATACGCTCTTCCAGCGCCGCACGATTGGGCAGCTGGGTCAGGGTATCGAGCAGATTGAGCTTTTGTTGTTCAAACAGGCGCTCTTTGTAGGCGTTGGCTTCTTTACTCAGCTCGTTAAGCTCATCGCGCATGGTTTCCATCGACTTGCGCAGCATCGCCTGTTCACGTTGTTCGAGCGCTTCTTTGCGCCCTAGCGCGGTGCGAATCGAGGCGAGCTGTTCGGTGACCTGTAACTTGAGTTGGCCGAGATCATCAATGTCGATAATGGCATCACCAACGTTATCGACGCGCGAATTGATCTCGCGGTTGAGCTGCTTCTTGAGCTGATAGCTGCGCTGGTTGCTGTTATAGGAGTCGTTGACCACCTCACGCACCGCGGAGAGGGCATCATTGAGCGCGTAGAGAAATTCCTGTGAGGCACTTTTTTCTAGGGCGATATTTTCCAGCAGCAGTGAGAGTATGGTCTGGTAGGCATCTATTAGCCCATCAACATCAATCTCGGCGGCCAGATAATCTTTGATCACTAACACCTGATCGCGCTGATCTTTACGAAACTCGATCTCTGAGATCATCTGCGCCAACTCATGAGCCTGCTGTCTGTGCTTGGGTAGTACGACTAACTTATCGCCCTGGTTGAGCTGCTCATTCATGATGGCTTCGAAAAAGCCAACCAGCCGCTCTACTTTGGGGAAATAATCCCAATAGGTATGAAATGGTTTACTGAGATCTTGCTTATAATAGGCGAGCTCTTTTTTCAGTTTTTCCGGTACGGAGTCGACACGCTGTAGCTGACGAATCACCTTAGAGAGACTGGTCCGCCCCTCTTCGAGCTGACTTATTACATGGTGGTATTGCTGCTTGAGAAGTTGCTCCACCTCGAGCAGATCGGGTAATGCTTCATCGATATGTTCGATAGTGCTCAGGTTGTGGCGTAGCTTGGCCAGCTTGTTGTCGAGTTCAATGCTTTGACCCTTACAGGCTAGGCTAAGGTGACCAATAAATTGCAATAGTGAGTTTTGGCTTTGGGCTTTTTGTTCTGTGAGTTCAGCTAATGCAGATTTGGCAGAATGAAGTTTCTGCTGAAGGAGTGATACCTTGGAAAGGCTTGTCATCGCGTCTTTCATTCTAGACCTTGTAAATAAGCTTCAGCGTAGGTTGAAAGTTGAAACTTCTATTTGGTAATGCGCTTAGAAGTCGCCGAATTATTTTACCATTGGCTAATAGAGACCTGTATGACTTCAATGGTATCCGATCCAATAGGTTATGCAAATAAACGTTAGAGGGTATGTGACCCACGCAGGATAGTTTCGTTAAATTATATCTACAGCTCATTATTTGCTCCCTGCCATTTGGGCCATTGGATGAGGGCCTTGTTCTCGTTGCTTTCGACCTTAACCAAGCCTCGGCCAATTCCTTTTTCCAAGTGTAAGTATAGCGGGTTAGACAAAATTGCAGCAGGAGCAAAATTAAGTGGCGTAATGGTGACATAACAATCTTTGTGTTTACCTAGACTCATTGCGCCTGCGACCAGCATCTGTAGTACGTTAAAATAGGTCTCAGGTGTCACTTTTATGTCGGGATTGCTTAGTAAAGGCACCTTGATAACGCCCAGGCTGAAATGAACGGATTGCATCTGAGGCTGTTCATCCAATACTGTTCGCATCTGTTCCAGCAAGGCCTCTGGTGACTTGAACTGTTTGAGGCTGATCAGCAGATGACCAGGGCGGATTAAGAAGCTTTCCCCGTCTAAGTTGCGATTCAGGGTATCCATTAACCTTGCCGTGGTCTCCAAGTAGATGTCGCTGCCTAGAGTGAGATCTTGTTTATAGCCGCCATCGAGAGAGATAAGAGCTAACTGCACCGTTTCCGTACTGTGGGCAAAATGTTCGATAAAGCCGTTATAACCGGGCAGCTGAGTCATTGGCTCCTGCTTCACTTTTTGCTTCAGTGTGGCCAACTCCTGTTTCAGTTTGGCTTTGCCGCGCCATTGGTTGAAGCCCACCAGCGCCAGTAGCAAACTGATGATAAAGATGAGGCTCGCTGCTAGTCTGGATTGATGGTTCTGCTTCTCTTGCGCTTTAGCTTCTGATTGCAGTTGGTTCAACTGCAACTTGAGTTTCTGCTCTGCCAGCACGCTAGGGTTATAGTCGGAAGGCGGGGCGCTGTTTGTGACGAGTTCTTGGCTGAGCGTGCTTAACTGATCCAGAGCATCGAGGGCTTTTTCGATATCGCCAAGCTCCTTTAGGGCGCGCGTTTTATACTGTAATGCCTCGAACATCTGTTCGGGGAGTTGCTTTTCTCGCGCCAACACGAAAGCTTTGGCTGCATAGGCATTAACCATGCTCCAATCACCTAATTTAGTGGCGACTTGGGCGATCAGCAGATCGTTATAGATAAGGTAATGATTGCTCTTTTTTTGTAAGAAGAGGCCGTTGGCCTTGAGCAGGTTAGTCAGCGCTCTTTTAGGCTCATTATTGTTAAAGTAGGCCTCGCCTAAGTTGTGCAAGTTCAGCGCTTGGGCGGTGAGGTTGCCGCGTCTGACATCTATCTGTTGAGCGTTGAGGTAATAATCGATCGCCTGGTTCCACAGTTGCTGCTCACCATAGACCATAGCGATCACCGTCATGGCGCTGGAGAGGAAGTTGTCTTTACCTATCAAAGTAAATCCATCTGCGGCTTTATGAGCATAGGTGAGGGCTTCGTCCCAAGACTTAAGATCTCTGTATACCCTTGCTAAGCGCAGCGATAAGATGGCATTTAAGAAGGGTTTGTCTAAACCTTCGGCTAGACGAATCGCCTCAGTATAATGCTGTAGTGCCTTGGCATATTGCTCCTCGCTGTTGTAATAGCGGCCGAGTGTCGCCTCAGCCTTGGCAATCAAATAATCGTCTCTTAGTTGGTAAGCGAGTTCACGGTATTGATTCAAGTGAGTGAGAGCCGCGCTTTTTTGCAGAGTAATACGATAAACGTCTCCCAATTGGTATTGAATACTGTGTAATAACAGTTGAGTGGGGAGATCTTCGCTCTGCTTTAACTGCTCTAAAGCCTGTTGATAGTAGATGATTGCTTGCTGATAATCTTGCTTGTCTCGACCGGCCTTTCTGCCCTCTAGCATTAATAGGTAGGCCTTGTCGTATGCGGTATCGGCGATGCTCCTTAGTTGGGTCATGATGCGCTGCGCCTGCTCTAGCGCATTGTCTGCGCCGATGCCTGGCTCCAGATAGACTCGTGCAAGCCATTGCAGTTGTTGCTCTAACTCTTCTGGGCTGTAGCCTTGGGCCTCTGCCAGTCGGTTAAACTCTATCTCATTGGTAAAATCAATCGGGAAGGAGAGGCTGGCACTGATCTCTTGATAAAATTCAGCTGCCGATTCTTTAAATTTGACCTCTTTGCTGATCAATTGGCTGAAGGCCGCGTTGGCCGTGGCTGAGTAGCAAAAAAACAACACAAGGCTATAGAGAAAAATGCGCATTTTGTAGCATCACCGAGCCGCAGGCGGGCATATTATGTTTTTAGAATTCTGTCCGCAGTGGCGGGGTAAATCGGGTTATACTGACGAACTTCACATAACAACTATGATAACAGAAGGAAGCCAGAGTGAAACTAGCTGTACCCTTGATTTTGATTTTTAGTCCTTTTTTCCTATCTCAAGCCCACGCAGATGTTAATTATAAGATCGATCTGACAACACCAGACCATCACCTGGCCAAGGTGGAAGTTGCGTTTCCTGCCTCTAACGCTAAACAGCTTAAGATCAATCTCCCTGTATGGCGCACCGGCAAATATCAGGTATTACCATTAGCCGATGCCATTCGTCACTTTAAGGCTGAGGATGATTCAGGTAAGGCGCTCGAGTGGCAGCGCACCGCGAGCGGCGAATGGCAGGTTAGTCTCGTTGAGCCCTCTCAGGTTAAGGTTTCTTACCAAGTCTATGCCAACACACTGGGTCAACGTGTGACGCATATCGATAGCAGCCATGCCTATTTAGATGCCAGCGGGGTGTTTGTCTACAGCCCTGAATTTCGCGACCAGCAGGTTAAGGTGTCGCTAGAGGTGCCTGAACAATGGCGTAGCTACTCAGGTATGGACGCAATCGGCCCACATAGCTTTAGCGCTGACAATTATGATGTGTTGGTGGATTCCCCCATTGAGACTGGGATTAACCAACATAGACGTTTTTCAGCTGATGGCCGCGACTATGAGTTAGTCGTTTGGGGAGAGGGCAACTATGACATCGACAAGATGGTTGAGGATCTCACTAGGCTCAGCGGACAGGCAAAAGCAATTTGGGATGGTTATCCTTTTGAGCGATATGTATACATGGTACATGCAACGAGCGGGGCAAGCGGCGCGACAGAGCACCTTAATTCAACCGTTATCCAGCGTCCGCGCTTTAGTTTTCGTGAGCGCAAAGATTACTTAGGTTTTATCAAGACCGCCTCCCATGAATTTATTCATACCTGGAATGTGAAGGCTTATCGTCCTCAGGGATTGGTACCCTATGATTATCAGGATGAGGGGATCACCGAGCTGCTGTGGATTGCCGAAGGCTCGACCAGCTATTTTCAGAGTCAGTTGCTCCTGCGTGCAGGCGTTATCACGCCGAAAGAATTTTTAGAGGATCTGGCCAAACGCATCGGCCGTAACGAACAGACTCCTGGGCGCGAGGTGCAAGCGATTGCCGAGGCGAGTGCCGGTCAGTGGGTGAGTGGTGGGGGAGATTATGCCCGAAATCACAGCAGCAATATCTATTCAGAGGGGTATTTGACCTCATTGGCGCTGGACTTCAGTCTACTGAGCGAGACTCAACTAAAGGCATCTTACCGGGATCTACATGCTAAGTTGTACCAAGAGTACAGGCTACCGGCCGGTTACCGCGTTGCCGATGTGCAGCAACTGCTCGCTGACTTGTCCGGCAAAGATTATGCTGACTGGTGGCAGCGCCATGTCAATCAGCCCCTGGCGCTAGATTTTGACGCCTTGTTGGCAAAGGCGGGTCTGCAGCGAGACTATGGCAAAGAGAATAAGGCGATTGCCGATGCTGGCATGGAGATCGCCGGCAGCTTGCGCCTGAGTCATGTGAGGCGTGAAGGCCCGGCTTGGCGTGCTGGCATAGTGGCGGGCGATGAGCTGGTGGCGATTAATGGCCTTAAGGTGACGGCCAAGGGATTTGAGGCGCGTATTAAAGACTTTAAGCCGGGCGACACTATCCGAGTGACCCTGTTTAGCAATGACACCCTGAAAGAAGTTTCCTTAACCTTAGGCCAGCAGCCGAGTGAGAAGCTAAAACTGACCAGTGTAGATAAGCCTAACCGTCAACAAAAAGCCTTCTTCAAGGCTTGGCTTGGCATTGACTGGCCCTTTGATGCGTCGGGCAAGTTGCAAGATTAAGTCGGCGCGAATAATAAAAAACCACCCATTCGGGTGGTTTTTTATTGCCTTACTGTGAAAAGCAAAGCTTGATATGACTGGCTTACAGACTATCTTCCAGGCCGCCAAGCACTTCAACTAGCGAGTTCATCAAGGCGATCAGTTCGCTGCCCATCAGGGCAAAGTCGGCATCGAGACGGGCGAGCGGGTCTTCGTTACCCACTTCGTCATTGTGAGCCCTAAACTCTTCGGAGAACTTAAGGCGTTTGATGCCAGCATCTGATTGCAGCACGAAGGCGATAGACTGACCGAAATGCAGCGCCAGTTTGTGAACCTGTTTGCCTACCTCGATATGTGCAAGCACCTCGTTTTCGGTCAGGTCTTGTTGCTTAAAGCGCACTATGCCGCCTTCATCAGAATCAGACTTGAGCTCGGCTTCATCTTGCATCTCAAAAGGGGCTGGCGTGCTGTTGCTCTTGAGCCACTCGGTCATCTGGGTCTCGATAGGCGTCTTGAAGCTCATAGGGATCACAGGTAGCGAACCTAAGGCTTTACGCAGCAGAGCCAGCAGTTCTTCTGCCTTAGTGGCGCTGGATGAGTCGACTAAGATCATCTCGATTTCAGGCAGGATCAGCGCGTGGATCTGGCTACGACGAGAGAAGGCGCGCGGCAGCAGGGTAGTGGTGATCTCATCCTTAAGGGCGTCTTTCTCTTTCTTAGCCAGTTTGCGGCTTTCTTCGGCTTCGATCTGCGCTACTTTTTCATCTAAGGCTTCTTTGATCACCTGTGATGGCAGGATCTTTTCCTCTTTCGTGGCACAGATAAGATGTCTGTTTTCGGCGCTGTGTACTAAGGTGTGGCCGAGTTTGCCCAGTGCCTTTGAAAAGCCAAATTTGCTGATGTCCTGGCTGGAACAGGGAGAAAAGGTAAAGTCTTCCAGGGACTTCTCTAGCGCTTCGGTATCGACAGAGAAAGGTTTATTAAAACGATATACAGTAAGATTCTTAAACCACATGATAGGCGCTCAATCAAAAATAAAGCCGCAGTGTAAGCCATTGCGCCGCGCGGGTAAACCGCTAACATTTTTCGCCAAAATGTCACAAAAAACGCCCAGGTGACATAATTCATTAAACTGTAATATTTCTAATCCTTGCTCTGAAGTGCCCATGGTTACTGGGGTTGCCGCTAGCGGGCCTCGTTGACTTCTATTCAATTACTCAGTCGCTAAATACTTGAAATAAAACTGCAACATAAAAATTGCAAACTTTCGGCCGTCCAAACCAATAACCAAGACGAACAAACGTCGAAAGGATTAAATGATGAACGTTTTTTGTAAAACACTACTCGCTTCTGCGCTAGCTACTGCCACTCTTGCTTCTGCACACGCTGCAGATCCTTTGACTGTTTACGGCAAATTAAACGTAACGGCTCAATCCAACGATGTAGATGGTGATGCAACGACGACTATTCAGAGCAACGCTTCTCGCTTTGGCGTGAAGGGGGCTTTCGAGCTAAGCAGCTCGCTGGAAGCTTTCTACACTGTTGAGTATGAAGTGGACACTGGTGATGACGTTAAGGAAAACTTCAAGGCTCGTAACCAGTTCGTTGGTGTAAAAGGTAACTTCGGTGCTGTTTCTATTGGCCGTAATGACACCATGCTTAAGATTTCACAAGGTAAAGTTGATCAGTTCAACGACCTGTCTGGTGACCTGAAAAACCTGTTCAAGGGTGAAAACCGCATTGAACAAACAGCGACTTACATGACGCCTAATTGGAGTGGTTTCAAGTTAGGTGTGACCTATGCTGCTGAAGGCGCAAGCTCACAGTATGGACAAGACGGTTTCAGTGTTGCCGCAATGTACGGTGATGCCAAGCTGAAAAAGACCCCAGTATTTGCCTCTATTGCCTATGATGCTGACGTTAAAGGTTACGAAGTTGTTCGTGCCACCATTCAAGGTAAGGTTGCAGGCCTGAAGCTTGGCGGTATGTACCAGCAGCAGGAAGAGACTTATAAGAAAGATGGTACTGAGGTTGTCGGTGCAGACAGCAAGACGGGTTACCTGTTTAGCGCATCTTACACAATTGATGCGGCAGTACTAAAAGGTCAGTATCAAGACATGGAAGATAAAGGTGATTCTTGGTCAGTCGGTATTGATTATAAGCTAGGTAAGCCAACTAAAGTGCTGGCATTCTACACTAACCGTGATTTTGAAGGTGACGACACTACCGATAAGTTCTTTGGCGTAGGTCTAGAACACAAGTTCTAAGTTATTGATAAATAATAGTCACTCGCGAGTCGGGTACTTGATAAAGGGAGGCTGATGCCTCCCTTTTTAATGTAAGATTTATGACAAAATTAGCCGTTTTATGACAAACTAGCCCGGCGGTTTCATAATTTTGTAATAAAAAAGACCAATAATGGACACGTGGGAATTCACAGATAGAAGATCGCATATGACTGCTAGGATTTTGATAGTTGAAGATGAGCTAGCCATCCGAGAGATGTTAGCTTTTGTTTTAGAACAACATGGATTCACGACAACTACAGCAGAGGATTTCGACTCGGCATTGGATATGTTGTCAGAGCCCTATCCAGATTTGGTATTGCTTGATTGGATGTTCCCAGGTGGAAGTGGTATCCAGTTAGCGAAGAAGCTACGCCAGGATGAGTTTACCCGTCACATCCCGGTTATCATGCTGACGGCCCGTGGTGAAGAGGAAGATAAGGTCAAAGGGCTCGAGGTGGGCGCCGATGACTATATCACCAAGCCCTTCTCACCTAAGGAGCTGGTGGCACGTATCAAGGCGGTTATGCGCCGTGCTGCGCCGACGGCTCTGGAAGAGCCAATTGACGTACAAGGATTGGTACTCGATCCTGTGAGCCACCGCGTGACGGTAGGTGAGCAGGTGCTTGAGATGGGACCGACCGAATTTAGGTTGCTCCATTTCTTCATGACCCATCCCGAGCGCGTCTATAGCCGCGAGCAGCTGTTGGACAACGTTTGGGGCACCAATGTGTATGTCGAAGACAGAACTGTCGATGTGCATATTCGTCGACTGCGTAAGGCGGTAGAACCGTCGAACCATGATCGCCTAATTCAAACCGTTCGTGGGGCGGGGTATCGTTTTTCGACCCGTCTATAGGGCCTGTATATTTGTGGCTTACTTTATGTTCAGGCTAAACACCTTTAAGCGGTAGTAATGAGAAAAGGTGTTTAGATGACCCTTAGGGGCAGCGGCTATTATCTCTTTTTTTCAGTAATCGCATGATGATATCGAGTAAGGATATTACTCATGTTTAGCCTTGAAAAAACATAATAGCGCGCTGCAGACACATACAGCAAAGGTCAACAGACCCTAGCAAATGGATAGGCACAAGAGGCAATATAAGCTATCTTGTGCCCATTCGCTCACTATGGCTTATCTATGTTTGATTCATATTCAGGGTATCAACTACTCACTCGACTAGTGATATATCTACTGCTCTGTCTTGCCGTTGGATTACTCATAAATCAAGTGCTGTGGATCATGTTGCTCGGCAGCCTCGCCTTGCTCGCCTGGCACTATAAACAGATATCTAGACTCAATTATTGGCTATGGCGCGATAAGCGTCTGACACCGCCCAATGGCAGTGGCAGCTGGGAAGGGGTGTTTAATGGTATCTATCGCCTGCAAGGGAAAAACAGAAAGCGCGTTAGTCAGTTAGCCTATCTTCTCGCCCGTTTCAGACAGGGGGCCGAGGCATTGCCCGATGCGGCTGTGGTGCTCGATTCAGAAAACAATATTGCCTGGTGTAATAAGCTGGCACAGCTGCTACTTGGCCTGGTATGGCCCCAAGATAATGGTCAGCGGATCGACAACCTAATCCGTCACCCTGACTTTGCTAAATACCTAAGGCAAGCCGATTTCGATGAGCCATTCGAGTTGATCGATACCCATAGCGATGGCCGAGTGTTAGAGATACGCATCATGGACTATGGCTCGGGGCAACGTTTGCTTATTGCCAGGGACATTACCCGTATTCGGCAACTTGAAGGGATGCGCAAGGAGTTTGTGGCCAACGTCTCTCACGAGCTCAAGACGCCGCTGACGGTGTTGCAAGGATACCTCGAGATGATGCAGGGGATGGCTGAGCCAGATTCGCCCAATCTCAAGGCGGTTTCACAGATGCAGCAACAAACCAATCGCATGCGATCTATGGTCGAGCAGCTGCTGGTGTTGTCGCGCATCGAAGATGGCAGCGCCGTTAACCTGGAGACCAAGGTGAATATGGGGCACCTCATCGATACCTTAAAAGAGGAAGCACTGGCCTTGGCCATGGATCAGTATGAGCTGACGATTCAGGCCGAACCCGGGCTGAACCTCTATGGCAGTGAGGTGCAGTTACGAAGTGCCTGCTCTAACTTGGTGTCTAATGCGATTCGTTATACGGAGCCCGGCGGCAAGATCACCATCTGCTGGAAACGGGTGCCTCTGGGGGCCGAATTTAGCGTGACCGATACGGGAGAGGGGATAGCGCCCCAGCACCTTACCCGACTGACCGAGCGCTTTTATCGGGTCGACAGCGCCCGTTCGCGTCAAAGTGGTGGAACCGGACTTGGCTTGGCCATTACTAAGCACGCCCTTAGTCACCATCAGAGCGATCTCATGATTGAGAGTAAGCTAGGTGTGGGGAGTCGCTTTAGTTTTATCATTCCTAATCACCTGCTCGATATACAGCGTTAGTCAGGGTAAGCTTGCTCACACGCCGTCATTATTGACGGCGTTTTTTATGGCGGCCAACCATGACGCAATCTTGACGATTTAATGTCAAACTCAATATAAAGAGGTGAAAATCGGCGTTTACGACAAGTTTATTAGCAGTTGTCATCTAAGTGTCACATCACAGTCATAGACTTGTCACTGTTGCGATTGATACTAGCTGCAACTTAAATGAAACGAGTAAGCAAGTCCGCTTAACACTGGAGCATAGAATGAAACTTAAACAGCTTGTCGGTGCGGTGAGTTTAACAGCCGCTAGTGTATTCTCAGCAGCCTCTGTGGCCGCTCTTGATCCATCACTGCCAACTTATGAGAAGAGCAGCGGTGTATCAGGTAACCTATCTTCTGTAGGTTCAGACACTTTAGCCAACATGATGACCCTATGGGCGGAAGAGTACAAAGAGATGTACCCTAACGTTAACATTCAGATTCAAGCCGCGGGTTCTTCTACTGCGCCACCAGCACTGACTGAAGGTACTTCACAGTTCGGCCCTATGAGCCGTAAGATGAAGCCTAACGAAATCGAAGCCTTTGAAAAGCATTACGGTTACCAGCCAACAGCTATCCGTGTTGCTATCGATGCCCTGGCGGTATTCGTACACAAGGATAACCCAATCAAGGGCCTAAGCATCGAGCAGATCGACGGTATCTTCTCTGCAACACACAAGTGTGGTGGTAGCGATGTTCAGCGTTGGAGCGATGTAGGCTTGGACGGTTCTTGGGCGGCTAAAGACGTACAGCTATATGGTCGTAACTCAGTATCTGGTACTTACGGTTACTTCAAGAAGAAGGCTCTTTGTAAGGGCGACTTCAAGGCTAACGTGAACGAGCAGCCTGGTTCTGCATCAGTGGTTCAGTCAGTTTCTCAATCACTTAACGCTATCGGTTACTCAGGTATCGGTTATAAGACAGCAGGTGTGAAAGCGGTTGCTATCTCTAAGAAGGGTGACAACTTTATCGAAGCGACTGCCGCTAACGCCGCTGACGGTAGCTACCCACTATCACGTTACCTGTACGTATACGTGAACAAGCATCCTAACAAAGATTTGGCACCACTTGAGCGTGAATTCCTGCGCTTCGTACTGTCAAAGCAGGGTCAGCAAATCGTAATGAAAGACGGTTATGTACCACTACCACGTAGTGTGACAGCTAAAGACCTGGAAAAAGCGGGTATCCGTCTGTAAGACTACCGCTTGATATAGAAAAGGCCTCCTAGTGAGGCCTTTTTTGTCTTCCAAATAAGACGATATTTTGTTTGCTTGAGTCGTATTTGACTGCAATCTCATTTGTTGAGTGTGTTTGAATGGCTCACCTTCATGGCAAGTTAACGCCTGCCGGGCGGGTGCTGTACATGGAAGTATCAATGTCGCGGTCACATGGTCAGTGATGTTCCATACATTACTCTGACATTTCCCACATCCCTATGGGTCAGATGTGATGGAGCGACGTATGTGCAGATTGTTAGAAGTTGAAACGTCAACCTGAGGATTAGCTTGATAGGTTTTTGATGGTCAATCCATTACTGTTACTAATAGCCTGCGGCTCGCTGATGTGCAGATACATCTGCTACACGCCGTGCATCCGTCCGTGGAGGCTCGACGATGGCATCCCTGCCATCGACGTCCGCAGATGCATCTACACTTGGTATCTAACGTATCTTCGATTTGGCCGTGTTTGGGGGTGACAAAGGGAATGAAAAAGCTGATTTGGTTTTGCCCCGAAGTGAGTTGTTGGTCAGCCAGTAAATCGCAAAATTACTACTCAATAATTTCTTATCTAAGTCCTGTTTGTGCGATTCACCACAAGAAGTAGAAACTGGACAGATACACAGTCATATTTAAATTATGTGACTTTTGGGTGATTTTAAGCCTAAATTCGTGCGCGTTTTGCCGTTGTTGATGATGTAAACCATCTTAAAATCAACTGATTGCAATCCTTGTCAAGTAGATAATAGGTTTGGAAAAAGCGCATGCGCGTTTTTCCAGATGGATTACTTATATGAAAAGCGGCAAAATATTGATAAGTTCATTACATACAGATAGTTAACTGTGCGCGTTTTCACTGGTCCAACGAGGTAAATGCGCATGCGCACTAATAAAATGTTATGAGTATTGATATGGAATACAGTGTTCATTTTTCACTGACTATTCAAAGTCTTGATGGTTCGAAAGCGGCATCGTTCGGTAAGCGAATGACGCTGCCGTTTGTGCCATTTATAGGTCTGCGATTGGCGGAGAGAGAAGGAGCCACTGATCCCGTGGTATCTGTGGTTTGGTCCGCATTAGATCAGGAGTTCCGCTGTCATATCGACTCCTCAGAAGTTGAAATGGCCGACGGCTACGATTTGGACATGGCCTTTCTGATCGACCAAGCAAAAGCCAATGGCTGGGAAGGAGCTGGTCGTATTTATGACACCAACTCATAACAAGGCCATTAAGGTCGTTCCGGGCCGATGGCCCTCCACCGGACGGCTTTCAGCCGCCGCTTATGGCTGGCGTTAGCTCTATAACAGAAATGGTAACCGAATGAATGATCTATATACTCAAGTGATCACCGTCTTTTTAGGTTTTTTTGCCATCATGAATCCTATCGCTAATACCGCAGCCTTTGCTGGTCTGGTAGGAGGTAAAAGCAAAGCAGAGCAAATTAAAATTGCATCGAAAGCACTCATTATTACATTTATTGTAATTCTATCTTTTGCTCTACTTGGAAAGGCAATTTTTCATTTATTTAGCATCACCATCTCCGCATTGAGGATAACTGGGGGCATTTTGGTGTTTCTTGTCGGGTATCACATGCTTAATGGGCATAGTTCCAAGATGCATTCAGCTGAAGGTAGTGAAGAAACGGATATCGCGGTATCGCCCCTGGCAGTCCCTCTTCTTGCTGGGCCTGGAACCATAGCAACGGCAATGAATTATTCTTCCTCAGGAGGAATAGCGGGGATATTAGTGACTGTTTCTGTATTTGCAGTTATGTGTCTTATCACTTTCGTCTGCTTTATTTTTAGTTCAAAGATTCTGGCAGTAATAGGTGAAAGTGGTCTTAGTATTGTCACTCGACTAATGGGGCTAATTCTTGCTGTCATGGGAACGCAAATGGTGATTACTGGGGTAACCACTGTTGTCAGTAACATCAGCTAGCAAGGCCATCCCAAATCGCCCTTCAGGCAGGACGTCGCTGACGCTCCGCTTTTTTAGTGGCGTTATCACATAGAAAACTCACATATATAGATCTGAGGTTCTAACTCGGTGTGAACACAGTTATGACCTTGTGAGGCACATCCATTTATTGACATCTATGTCTAACGCCCTGTTTGGCATCCATGTCTCTTGTTCATAGGTATGAAGCTTGGCATCAGTCACTGTGTCACAAATGTGTTTGCACATAAGCCTGCCGCAGGCAATTCAAAACCATGAAGGTAAATGTCGGCAAATTCAGGATAAAAAAAAGCGACCTTGATGAGGTCGCTCTAAGTTCCAAATTCGGAATCTAAGGATAGTTGCGCTAGAAACTATCTAAAGGGAATGATGATGAACGGTCAACACACTGATGATTAATTAAGACCTGTCACTGGATTAACTAATCGATGCAAATTCTGTTCATATAATCAGAGTACTTTCATCGGGTTTAGTTCAGAAAATTTTTTAAATATTTTCATATTTTTCAAAAAACCTCATTAAATCAATTAAAAAACTTCATGTTAAGCGTTGCCTAAAGTAGGCTTGGGTATCTGATTCATTCGCGACTTTAGGGACAATCTTCCATGAAATCTTCTTTCCTAACTGTGCCATTCGCGCCATTAACCATATTCTGCGTGAGTATCACATCCTTCTGCCTAGCCGCTGAGCCGATAAAAGCTGAGCAGATAAATGCCGGGCAGATAGTGGCAGGAGAGAGGGCGGCAGGGGAGAGCGCTTTAAGTGCGATTGAGCTAGGAAAGGTTGAAATCCCCCGCACTCAGGTCTTTGAGCTCACAGACCCCGTGAGTAAGCGGGTGTATCCACTTTGGGTCAAGTTACCGCGCTCTTATCAGCCTGATAGCACGAGGCGTTATCCTGTGATCTATGTGTCCGATGCGCCTTACGCCTTTCAGATCGTCTCGGGCATGACCCGCTTTCCCATGAATAGCGGCAAGATGCGTGAGGCCATCATAGTCGGGCTCTCCTATGCCAAAGGAGATAAGGGGCCGCAGAGCCGAGTGCGCGACTATACCCCATTCACCGATACAGATTGGAAGCTGACCACTGGCGGCGCCAGCCACTACGCAGATTATCTGCAGACTCAGGTTTTGCCCTTCATGGCCGAGCACTACCGGGTGGATGACAAGGAGCGCACCTTCGTGGGCAACTCGCTCGGTGGCCTGCTGGGTGCCTATCTGCTGCTTGAACGGCCGAATCTGTTTGCTAATTATGTGCTGGGCAGTCCGTCGGTGTGGTTTAAAGGCGAGCAGATCTTATCCCTGAAGGCCAAGGAGAGAGCCAAGGAGAAACAGCTGCTAAAACGCCGGATCTTTTTGGCGGTCGGCGCGCTGGAGACGCCGGATAAAGGTGACATGCAACACGACATGGTGGCCGGGGCGGATAAACTTAGGGCGCATTAAAAGCATCAGCTAGGCGATCTCATAGAGCTGGAGTCGCTCACCATTGAGGGAGCGCGTCACGAAATCGCCTTTCCCACCACGGCGAGCCAAGGCCTTTATTGGCTCTTGGCACGTGATGGTCAAAACAGCACTCGGTAAGAGGCTTAGCCTTAAGGCGTTTGATTTGAAGAGGCGCTGGCTGGATTCAGACGCTTAAGCCAGGCCTGAAATTCTGCATCCATGCTGGTGCCCCATTGGGTAACCAGGGCCTGATACCTGGGGTAGTCGCCCTTGCGGGTAAAGCCGAGCATAGTCTCTATTTTGTCTCTGTGGTGCTCCATCATGAAGCGCACCGCCAGATAACCCCAGCGATAGATGCGATCTGTCCCGCCATTTTGCTCATAGCTGGTGTTAAACAGCTCGCTGAGTTCGAACTGCTGTTTGGCGATGATCGCTATGGCCGCCGGGTTGTCATCGCCCTGTGAGATATATTCTCCCAAGCCTTCACTCCACCATACTAAATGAGGCAGTAGCGGCGCAGGTTTAGGGCAATACTCGGGGGCGCTGTGAGAGTCATGTAAAGATGCGCAGAAATCGCCATAGAGATTGAAGTGACCGTCGAGGTAATGCACATACTCGTGGGCCAGATTCCAGATCTGCCCGTTGCGCTCGTAAGCCACAAATTCGGCCTGATTACCTTCCTGATGAGGCAGTCCCTCTAAAAACATGCCGCCGTTGTCGCTGGGCACGTTAAAGTGCGCCGTGACATAACGGGTGTAGTCCTCGCGGCTGTGGTAAACATTGGCGCGCATGCGCTGATTGTTGTCATTGGCTACCGGCTTACCTTGGGTACCAAATAGCTGGTGGAACTTGGCCTCTTGTTTCTGCATTAGTGTGCAGGCTTGGGTGATTTGCTCCTTAGTCAAAGCCTGGGAGCGTATGGTGATCGTGGGGCTGCAGTCGTGGTGTTGACTTAAGACCTGTTGCAAGGAGGCAACGGGAGAGGTTTCACCTGCCTGCAAGGCAAAGCAGGTCAGCAAAGGCAGAGCCATCGCTGTAATACGTGTTAGGGCTGGCTGAGACACTGGGGTTTCCTTATTGTTATTTTTGTATAAAATATCCCAATTGTTCCATTTTCAATCGGTGAAGTCAATTTACACCCGCTTATCAAGATGAGCCCTTTGCTAGCGGCGATGACATTCGAGGCTACCGGGACTAAAATGGCACCAGCCCTTCATCATAAAAAAAAGGATTCCTTGTGGCAGAGCAGTGGGATAATCAACAAGACCATCATTCGTTTGCTAATGTCGATGACCTCAGGGTCACACACCTGAGTCTGGCCTTAAGCGTCGACTTTGCAGCGCAGCAACTGAGTGGCAGCGCCCGTTTAACCTTGGACTATCGCGATGGCGATTGTCGCAGCCTCTATCTCGACACGCGTGAACTGACTATCAAGAGTGTGCATGACCAGGCTGGTAATGCCTTGGCATTTCAGCTCGACCAGCAAGATAGCGTGCGCGGTCAGCGCCTGGTGATCACACTCGTCGAGCCCAGCAGCGAGGTTATCGTCAATTACCATACCTCGCCTCAGGCCCAGGGCTTACAGTGGTTATCGCCAGAGCAGACCAGCGGCAAGCTGCTTCCGTTTCTGTTCAGTCAGTCGCAGCCTATCAATGCGCGTAGCTGGGTGCCACTGCAAGACACCCCAAGGGCCAGAATCACCTTTGATGCCGAGATAAAAGTGCCCAAAGGGATGCGCGCCGTGATGAGTGCCATGAATCATGGTGATGCCCCCTTAGAGGGAATATTCCATTTCGAGATGGAAAAGCCAATTCCTACCCATCTGTTGGCCATTGCCGTCGGGGATCTGCACTTTGGCGCTATCGGTCCTCGCACTGGGGTATACGCCGAACCTCAGATGTTGAGTGCGGCGGTGAAGGAGTTTGAAGATACCGAGAAGATGGTCGAGATCGCCGAATCCCTGCTGGGGCCTTATGCCTGGGGACGATACGACATGTTGGTGTTGCCGCCAAGCTTTCCATTTGGCGGCATGGAAAACCCCAGACTCGCCTTTATGACGCCGACGCTGATCGCAGGAGACAAGAGCCTGGTATCGACCGTTGCCCATGAACTGGCACACTCCTGGACTGGTAATCTGGTCAGCAATGCCACCTGGCGTGATCTCTGGCTAAACGAGGGCTTTACCACCTATTTCACTAACCGTATTGTCGAAGCTGTGTATGGCAAGGAACTGGCTGAGCTTGAGGTGGTACTGGAATATGGTCGCCTCAAAGAGGAGCTTATCAGTATGCCTCTCACCTCGCAGACTCTGCCGGCCAATGTGCAGGCGGGTGACCCAAATGATGCCTTTAACCGCTTTACCTATGATAAGGCCTCCATGTTTGTTCATGAGCTGGAGCATCGCCTTGGCCGCGCCGACTTCGACCGTTTTCTGTTTGATTATGTAAATCATTTTGCCTTTCAGGCGATCACCACAGAAACCTTTGTCGAGTACGCCAAGTCAACCCTGCTGACCCAATATGGTGATAAGTTAACTGAGGCCGAGTTGCTGGAGTGGCTCTATGGCACTGGGATGCCATCTTGGTTTGTGCCGCCCACTTCCAATAGTCTGGAGAAGGTCGATCATCTGCGTACTGCCTGGCTCGCCGGTGAGCCCCTCAATAAGGCCAATACGGCTGATTGGCGCGTACACCATTGGCAATATTTTTTAAACAGCCTGCCCGAGGTGCTCGACCAGCAGGCGCTGATCGATCTCGATACCTGTTTCGATTTCAGCCGTAGCACCAATGCCGAAATCGCCTGTGATTGGTATCGAGTGGCGATCCGTAATCAATATGATCCTGTACTGCCTTTCGTTGAGGCATATTTGATTAAAATAGGTCGGGGGAAGTTTGTCAGGCCCCTGTATAACGAGCTGTTGCTGGCGGGATATCAGCAGGAGGTGCGTAGCATCTATCAAAAAGCGAGAGGAGGGTACCATCCATCGCTGTCGGTACACCTAGATAAACAGTTGCTGGGCTAGGTAAAAAAAATGGCAACCCAAGGGGTTGCCATAACAATTAATATGGAGAAAGAAACTTGTGCGCTAGCGAAATTTCTTGGCTCCAGAGACCAACAAGGTCTCAAAGGGAGATGATGAACAAACAATGATGAAAAATCTGTTACTCCTTATCAGAGTCATCATCTTTCACTTAGTTCCCCAGTGATTCAAAAAAAATTGATAAATTGTCATTTTCTCGCCTTAGGCGCTTCCAGGCTCAAAAATCCCATCAAAAAGACAAAAAAAATGGCAACCAAAGGTTGCCATAAAGCTAAATAGTGTCGAGTTATTAACCTATTGCGCTAGCGAGGTTAATGCTCTTGGGACCAATCGGTCGCCAAAGGGAAATGATGATGAACAATGAAACATAAACCAGGTATTCGCAGTAAAGCTTACTTTGCAACGAGTTACCCAATCCGCTAATCCGTTCACTTAATCAGAGTCAGCAAGTCCCGATTAGTTCAATAAAGCTTATAAAAATTTCAGATTTTTTTTCTAAGTCCCAGGAAAGTGGCCATTTTTATGGGTTTTCAACGGGCCTGTATCTTGAGGCCTTGTATGCCTCTGTCCAACTTAGATGTCCATTCGATGACAGACATTTAACGACTAAATTTTAATTAACATTATGATAATTATGGATTAATAAAAAAAGGCAACCAAGGAGGGTTGCCTGTCGATCTATGCAGATCTAGGGGGACTGCGCTAGAAGTCCCTGGGAGAATGATGAACATGAAAAAGCAAATCTTCGCGTTCAATATTTGGAGTATTCAAACAGTGATAAGTTCAAAAAATAAACAAAAATGTTTGAAAATATTTCCAACATTCTCTTATCTACTTGGATTGGTTAACTAAAGCTGAAATTTTTTCTGACAATGATTCGGGGGTCGTGGTGGGAGCGAAGCGCTCCAGCACTTTTCCTTCGCCATCTACCAGAAATTTAGTGAAGTTCCATTTAATCGATTCGCTACCCAACAGGCCTTTAGCCTCACGTTTGAGGTATCGATACAAGGGATGTGCCTGGTTGCCGTTAACCTCTATCTTGGCAAATAGCGGAAAGTTTACGCCAAAGTTTAATTCACAGAACTGACTTATCTCACTTTCGTCTCCCTGCTCCTGCTGACCAAACTGGTTGCAAGGAAAGCTAAGTACGGCAAATTTTTCCGGGCCAAACTGGTCATAGAGTGCTTGTAGGGCCTGATATTGCGGCGTAAAGCCGCACTTACTGGCGGTATTGACGATAAGCAGTACCTTACCTTTGAAATCTGCCATCGACTGGGTGCTGCCGTCGATACGGGTCAGTGAAAAATCATAAATAGACATAGTCGCTTCCTCTCGTTGATGGGATTAGCCTAGCAGTAAAATAGATTGCGCGCAATTTAAATAAGGTTCATTAGGGAAGACACCGACATTGGAGGTGGACTGTGCGGCTTATCTGTTAGCCATCTTTGTAGGTGGTTTATTTCAGTTGTAATAAGGTATCGTTAACTTATGTGGTGAAATGTTATAAACCCCTTTTAAAACAAGTTGATGAAGTATATTTAATGGTGGCATCTGCATCAGTTTGATACCCTGCGGCGATAGTAAAAAGACCTATCAAGGGGTGATGATGAAAACAAAATTGGCGCTGATGATTGTCGGCTGCTTCAGCCTGACGGCTCAGGCGACTAACCTGAACGTGGGGATCAATGATGATGTTATATCCACAGATCTGCAGATGGAGCTTAGTCCGTCGGCCAATCTGGTGATGGGGTATCTTTATTCTGATGATGAAGGCCATAGTATCTCGGCGGCGGCCCATATGACTCATGATGCTGGGGCTCATCATTTTGAGGTTGGCCCTAAGTTTTCGCATTATTGGGCGAAAAACAGCAGTAACGGCAGTGCAGTCGCCATTGGTGGCCGCTATTCGTTAGCGCTGGGATCAAACATTGCGCTAAAAGCCTCGGCTTATTATGCGCCTTCGGTACTCAGTTTTGGCAGCGTCGACGGGCAGTATGAGTTAGATGGTAAGGTCCAGTATCAGGTAAATCCAAGCCTGGGGCTATTTGTCGGTTATCGCAACATACGCTTGCAATATGATGATCGCCGTGACAATACCTTTGACACAGGTTTCTACATTGGCGCGAGCGCCAGTTTTTAAGAAGGTTTCCCCGGTGAACGCCAATTGGCGTTCACGCGCGGCTTGTCAAAGCGCTAAATCTTAACGCCACAGCTTATCCCAAATCTCTTGGTCGAACTCGTCATCATGCTCGTAACGCTTAGGCTGATTAGATTGATGTCGACGCCTCAGCTTGCTACGTAATTCATCCTGGGCATCGAACTCCCACGTTGGGGTTTCTCTAGATGCCATCTCAAACTCATCATAGTGTGACATGATCTCACCTATCTCTTGTGATTGAACCTTAATGCAAGTGGCATGGTAAATAGGCAAGATGACGTTTAGGTGACAGGGAAGAGACGAACTCATGACACGAGCGCCGTGAGGCCACGGCGCTGAAGAAGCTAGGGGACGACTAGTCTTGGCGTATCATCTTAGCGACAAACATACCGTCGCTATCTGCCTGATAGGGCAGTACGGTCAGCATTGAAGTCGCCTCGCCGGTAAAGGGATGAGTCAAGGTCTGCAGACTAAAATCAGTACGCTTCTTTAAGAAGGCTTCTACCACGGCCTGGTTTTCAGCTGGGCTGATAGAGCAGGTGGCATAGACCAGCGCGCCGCCGGGTTTTACTGCCTCACAGGCGCGACTTAAGATATCCAGTTGTAGGCTGGCCTTGTCCGTGATGGCGCTGACATCATCTAACCAGCGCATATCTGGGTTGCGACGCCAGGTGCCGGTGCAGCTGCAGGGGGCATCGACCAGTACGCCATCGAAGTGGCGAGCGGGTACCGGTAGGGCATCTGACAGCCAAGGCTGGGTGGTGATCCCTTTGAATTTGGCGCGTTTGGCGCGTTTGGCCAGTTCTTCGAGTGGCTTGCGACGAATATCTGAGGCAATCACCTTGCCACTGGCCTGCTTATCTTGTTTTAGCATCAAGGAGCGCAGTTGCAGACTCTTGCCGCCGGCGCCGCTGCAGGCGTCCCACCAGATCTCATCGGCCTTTGGCGCGCAGATATTGCCTATCACCTGAGAGCCCAAGTCTTGGATCTCTACCTTTCCCTCACTATAGAGAGGCAGGGCATTGAGGTTGAGACTCTTGTGACCCAGGTTGATGGCATCGCTGAAAAAGTCGCTGCCGCTTGCCGTGATGCCTTGCTCGGCGAGTTGGGCTTGAGCCTTTGCTAGGGTGATCCCTTGCAGACGGCCCCAGATAGGCGGACGGCTACACAGGGATTCAACCAGCTGTTGGCGCATCTCTGGTGAAGCAGGAAAGTGTGCCCAAAACCAGTCGGGTGCCAGGTCGTCAAATGCAAATGCTTGGCCGGGAATAGAAGTTTCAAGCAGGGCCTGTTTTTCTGTCAAATTGCTGTCGGGCTTTAACTGGCCAAGCTCAGCTAAGCCGCTAAAACCGCGCCATGCCTGAATGATCTCCTGCCAGCCGTGGGATTCAAGGGTGGCGGTCAGTGCGAGCTGGGCAAACCAGTGTTGGGTGGCGTCTTGCTGAGGCAAGCCTTTAAGCCAACCATGCCAGCGAAACAAGCCAAACAGGCTCTCGCGGATCACTCGTCTGTCTTTCGAGCCATGTTTCTTATGGGCGCGAAAATAATCGGCCAGAATACGATCCCCTGGCAGTTTGCTGTTCAGCGTCTCACAAAATAGGTGATGTATGGTCAGGCTATAACTTAGGGCGCGTTTTTCGGCGCCGCTTTGGGCGTCCACCGCCTGATGCAGCGCTTCACCCGATAGGCTGGCAATGGCCAGGTGGGTGGCTGGTGGTGTGTTTGTCGAAGATGTGGAGTCGCCCATGAATATACGCCTAAGCTAAGATCTATTACTAAGGGCGCAAGTGTACCAGAAGTCGGCCTATTTGCTATCACCAAGGTGGTTGCTGACTTCTTAAGATAAGGGGCTCAGGCCTTCATCTTGCTCAAGCATTTTTTCATCTTGTTTGACGCTGTTAATTTCGACTGTCGGTGATCCTTGAGCCCTATTGCCTTCTCAAAGTCTAAGCCAAGGCGGTGGATGATTTATCGCCGTGCTCAGCCTTTGTCATTAGTGCAAAAGCAGAGCAAGTGATAAGCTAGTATTGCTTTTTTTCTAATTGGGGCATGAGTCTGGAAATTTTTTCTGGTATGGTGCGGCTGAAACGAGAGGAGATTATGGAAAAGTACGAACAACTACTGATTTCGCTGCGCCGCGTGATCCGCGCCATCGATATACATTCTCGGCAGCTCAATAAGCAATCAGGTCTTACCGGGCCCCAGCTGATGGTGATGCAGACTATTGCCGCCTATGATCGCCCGCTAGCCAAGGAGATCGCCCAGGAAGTGGCGCTGAGTCCGGCTACGGTTGCCACCATTATCGACCGTCTCGAGGCACGAAACTTGGTGGTGAGAACCCGCAGCGAGTCAGATAAGCGCAAGTGGCATCTGTCGCTCAGTGAGGCTGGTATCGAGATTTTAAGGGCAGCCCCTAAGCCGCTTCAGGAACATTTTATCAAGCGTTATCAAAACCTTGAAGATTGGGAGCAGAGCCAGTTACTTTCAGCCGTTGAACGTATTGCCTCTATGATGGATGCCCAAGAGCTAGATGCCGCCCCTGTGTTGTTAGTTGGGCAGATCCAGGCGGAAGAGTAAGTGGCTAGCGCAGATTCTCCATCGCTTCATGCGCCTGAGCAGCACAGAACAACGGGTCACAATAGTGATGTGTACGCTGGCGAGCGAAAGATAGATAACTGCGCCTTGGTATTGGAAGGTGGCGGGCTGCGCGCCATCTACACCGCGGGTGTGCTCGATGCCTTTTTACAGGCTGGGCTTCATTTTCAGTACTTGGTGGGCGTGTCGGCTGGTGCTATTTATCCTGCCTCTTATCTTTCACGCCAACAGGGTCGTAACCTGACCATTCAACAAAATTTTCTTGCCGATAAGCGCTATATGGGGCTTAAGCATCTGCTGCGCACCGGCAACTATGTGAACACAGATTTTACCTATCGTCGCATGGCCCATGAGTTAGTGCCCTATGATTTTGACGCCTTTGCTCACAGTGAGGCTGAGTTTAAGGTGGGCGCCTTTAACTGCCTCACTGGCGAAACTGACTTTTTTGGCATGAGTGACTTTAGCGATCATGACACCTTATTAGAGGTGCTTATTGCCTCAAGCAGCCTGCCTTTTATCTCAAGACCGACCTGGCTCAAGGGAACGCCCTATCTCGACGGTGGTATAGGCGCGCCGATCCCCTTGGCACAGGCTCGTAAAGATGGTTTCAAGCGCCAGGTGGTGATCCTGACCCAGGAGCAGGACTATCGAAAATCGGCCTTTAAGGCCAAATGGCTGGCTAAGCGTCTCTATCGTCGCTATCCCAAGGTGGCCAATGCCCTGATTGAACGTCACAATACTTACAATCGGGCGCTCGATGAGTTGGCACAGGCGCAAGCTGACGGCACGGCTTTGGTATTGCAGCCCGCGACGCCCCTTGGGCTGTCTCGTCTTGAGCGGGATGTGACTAAGGTAGAGGCCGTTTACCGCCGCGGTCTTCGAGAGGGTGAAGCCTTTATCCCTCAGCTGATGGCGTTTATCGCTAACACCTAGCACCTAGCTACGAGCTACGAGCTACGAGCTACGAGCATCTTGCACGAGTTCCATATTGTCCTGCCACGTAAGGCGCAATCTTTCCTGCAAGCGGCAAGCTCAATCAATATAGCCGCAATCTATCCCTTAACCTTGGTATTAATCAGCTCTGGTGCTTTAGTCGCATTGGCATTGATTTAGGTTGACCTTTGGCTGTTTTACAAGCAACTTAAACAGCTGTTTTATTAAAGTATCAATTTAATCATGATGTTAAAGGAGTCCCCATGGATAAGGCCAAATACGATCAAGGGTTAGCCATCAGGCGCGAGGTGATGGGCGATAGCTTTGTAGACAAGGCGCTGTCATCGGCCAGCGATTTTACCCAGCCACTACAAGAGTTGGTGACCCGCAACGCCTGGGGAGAAGTGTGGGCCAGAGAGGGGCTCGACAGGCGAACCCGTAGCCTGATCACCATAGCCACCCTTGCGGCGCTCAAGGCATCTACCGAACTCAAGGGGCATGTACGCGGCGCACTGCGTAACGGCTGCACCGTCGAGGAGATCCAAGAGGTGTTGCTGCACTCCACCGTTTACTGCGGCATGCCGGCGGGCGTCGAGGCGTTTCGCGCGGCGAATGAGGTGATAGCCGAGTGGGACGGGGAGTCATAAGGGGACTCTTGCCCTTTTGTTTCTGTTTTTTGCGATTACCGGGGTTGTTGTTTGAAGGGGCGTTGAAGGTCGAACCTTCACTGTAATCTATCGCCTGCCCGGCGGGTGCTGTGCATGGATGTACCAATGTCGTGATCACATGGAAGTGAAAGAGCGACCTTATGTGCAGATACTGCTGTGACACGCTGTGCGCCATCTGACCTCCAAGGATGGAGGGAATGCCGAAAAATGTCGGGAACATTTTCGGCCCTGTTTCGGAAGCTCACCGGCGTATCTACACCGAGTATCTAACGTCTCTTCGATTCATCGTCGATTGTTTTCGATTAGGAGGCAGCATTTGGCCACATTTATATTTGTGAGGGATTTGAGGGTCGTACCTTCATGGCAATCTATCGCCTGCCCGGCGAGGGATGTGCAGATACACCTGTGAGACGCCGTGAATAAATCCCTTTAGGCTCTACCGAAACATCCCTGTTTCGGAAGCTCACCGGCGTATCTACACTCGGTATCTAACGTCTCTTCGATTTGGCCTCATCTGTTTTTTGCTGATACAAGTTATTAGTTTTAAGGAAAAAATGCATTGAAATGTGACCTATTATGTTGAATGCCAGCTAGAAGATAGATTAAAGTATCACCAATTACGGACAGAGCTAGGCCAACTCGAACCACATATCGACTACGCCATTCAGGGAATGAAAAAGCCAACCACATGCGCCAATCTCCTCCTTTAGAAGATTACTCTGACCCCCCACTTATTTACATGCTTGGTCTCCTACCTAACAAGGTAGCGTACCTTGCAAGGTCTCACTAATAAGTTGTTAAATTCAAGGAGTGATTATGAAGGTTCAAGGTAAATCAATAAGGTCAGTCACTAGATTAGTGGCCGCTGCTCAAGGATGCGAAGAAATAAAGATCGTATACAAAATATCCGAAGAAACTTCTGAAGTTCTTGAAGCCATAGGGTTTGATGTAGACCCTGAGGTGGGTGATTATCTAATACCTCAGCCTGTGGGGAAAGTGACGGCAAAGAATGCATATGGGAAAGATATTATCCGTAAAGACCTTCCGATGGAGCCTGAGCCTAGGTCTTACCATCGCACGTGGAAAGATTGGCATGGACAGGAACATTCGGGTATTCAAACTAGGTATATAAACATGTACCCAAGAGAGTACCAACCAGCGGAAGAAGAAACGCTGCACATTATCCAAATAAATGATGATAAATACGTTTCCACCGACAGTTTGGTGGTCGATACCGAAAATGAATCTCGAAACATTCATATTTCAAATTTAATGCTGGAGTGCTTTGGTGGTTTTGAAATTGTTGACGCCAAAGAGGGTAGTATTATAGGTGCTAAAGTAAAGCAATTGCATTGGGATATATTGCCGCCAGGTGAGTACCCATGGGCTAGGGCAAAGCCTCTCGTTGGAGAGGTCACGAAAAGACTTAAAGACTCTGAGAAAGGAGTTGTTGAGTCAAGAATGCAAAGTATCACGCGGTACAACCCAGATTTTCTTGCTACTGGTCGCGCAGGTTTTAGTGGCTATTTCATATATGGATTTGCTACCAAAGGAATATATATTTTAGAGAGCATCCACCTCGATAATGCTACTTATGTTTTTGGCGATGATTGGGAAAGACTTTCTAAACTAACAAAGAACCAGATTATAAACGGCGATATAGAGCACCAAAGAATCATCCATGACAATAAGTGGAATAGAGAAATTCGAAGCTTGTTGGTAGGTAGAATTTAACAATGTATTACAGCGGACGAGCCGCTTAATGCGGCGTTGGGGCGAGCTTGAGCTTTTGCTAGGGCTCGCCTTGTTTGTTTTAGCCCTTAAGGCATGACGCTGTGTTAGCCGTTGACGGCGATGATGGAGGGGCGTTGTTCCATCTTGGCGAGCCAGGCGGTGAGGTGGGGCTGGTCGTCGCTTGGGGTGATCTCCAGGTGTTTGATGAAGCTCATCATTACGTAAGCGGTGATGTCGGCGATGGAGAATTGCTGGCCGGCCACAAAAGGCTGCTCGCTGAGCTGTTTCTCAAGCGTGGGTAGAAATTCTATTACGCGCTGGCGGGATTCTTGGCCCCAGGCCTCGACGCAGCGCTCTCTGTCTTCATATATCTTGGTGATGTTTCTAAAGGCCTGAAAGGCGACGAACAGGCCTTGCAGCTCACAGATCCGCTGCCACATCTCAACCTGTGCCTTCTCCAGCGCCGTATCGCCAAACAGTGAGTGACTTGATGTGGTGATCTCGTCGAAGTAACGACAGATAGCAACCGATTCACATAGGCTCTGACCGTCGTCGAGTTCCAGCACCGGAATGCGGCCATTGACGCTAATGGCCTTAAATTCATCACTTAGGTTGTCACCCCCGCGCAGGTTAAGACTCACGCGCTCAAGACCTATCTCTTGCTCGTTGATGCCAAGTTCCTTAAGGAAGATATTGACGCGTCTGGCGCTGGGGGTCATGGCTAATTCGTAGAGTTTCATCTATCCCTCTCTGACTCTTGTGAAAGTTGTTGTGGTGGTCTCAGTTGAAGGTTTTTGCTTTAACTGAACGCTCGTTTAGAATAGAATCTAATTCATAACTGAACGTTCGGTCAAGAAACTTGTTGCGAACGCTTAACTAGGGTCTGTTGAACTTTTGCGTTTATTTTTGCAGCATTCTGTATCGATTTTATACAAGGCAGAGCGATTGCAGTGTAGTGTGCTACATCAATGAGTGATAACGCAGGAGAAAAATGATACAGACGCTGCCCGAAGGGTTCGTCTTGAGTACGTTCAACTTTTTGTTACTCGGCTTTTATATAGAATTACTATACCTCAAGCCTGGTGCCTCAATTTGAACGTACTCAATTAGAACAAAATTTGTTCTCAAAAGATAAACAGACCCTATAAACTCAGAGCAAAATCATCTATGGCGAGAAGTTGTAATTTTGATAGGCAGGAGAAGCTGATAGCGGCCATGGAGCTGTTCTGGCAGAAGGGTTATGCCGATACTTCGGTAGCGGATCTGGTCGAGCACCTTAAGATCAATCGTTTTAGCCTGTATAACAGCTTCGGCGATAAGCTTAGCCTGTACCGTGAGGCGCTGGGCTACTATTTCAATAACCACGCTATGCCTAATCTTTCACCGCTGCTGGCCGAAGAGGCGGGCCTAGACGAGATAGTGACCTACCTTGAAGCCTTTATCGTCAAGCAATCGACCCAGCCTTTTGGCTGCTTCTTGCAAAATGCCGTGCTGGAAAAATACCTCAGCGATGAGGTAGTGCAGGGGATCTGCGCCCGCCTGTTCGATGAGCTGCACCAGACGTTTGAGCGTGTGCTCGGCGCCGCACAGCAAAGGGGTGAGTTAGTGGCCAGCGCCCAAAGTGCGCAGCTGGCCAGCTTTTTGGTGATGCAGATGCAAGGAATACGCGTGTTGGGCAAGGCCAGGCAACAGGCGCGTATCGCCCAGGCGCGTGAGGTGCTCATGAGCTATCTTCATTCGCTTAAATCGAACACACCTGTCATCTAAGACCGATTATTTGGCACCTTTAATCAGAGGGATGCCGTTGGTGCCGACCGGAATATAGACAGTGGTATGGTTGGGCGAGTCGGCCATCTTCAATTGGGCATTAATCGCCTCGTGTTGCAGATAGTTAGGCGTTAGGGTCTCGTTGATGATCTGCTGCGCCTTGGCTATCCCCTTGGCCTCTTCGATACGGATCTCCGCATCCTTCTGGGCGATCTCTTTCTGGGTTTCTTTCTCCGACAATAGCTGCTGGGCGGCGAGTTTTTTCTCAACCGCGATAGCGACTATGTCGGGGTAGTTGATGTTACCGACAATCACATTGTTGAGCTGGAAGGGTGAGGTCTTGAGGTAGCCGTTGAGTTTGACCGATACTGCCTCGGCGATCTCCGAGCGGTTCTCTTTTAGCGCCACACTGTCATAACGCTGCACCTCGTCACGTACATAGGTACGGAAGGTCTCGCGCACGAAGCGGACATACCAGTTTTCAGCGCCATATTTTTCCACCACCTCTTTTACCGTGCCTGATTTGATGGCGATCACCGCATGAAAGTTAAAGCTGATATTGAGATCGTCCTTGGCGAGGATCTTAAAGTTTTCCGTGTAGGTGTTGGGGCGCATATCTATGTTGATCACCTCGTTGCGCCACAATGATACCCCATAGTTGCTTGGGCCAATCAGGGTGCCGCGATAGCCACCAGCGCCAAAGATACGCGGTTTCTCAAACACATAGCCCTCTTCTCCCGCAGGGGTGTTGGGGTTGGTACAGCCCGTTAGGCCTGTGGCCAGAGGCAGTACGATAATCAGCGGCGCAATAAATTTTAAGCCTTTGGCGTTAAAGCCTTGCGGGGGAAATAGCTTGTTGGGTTTGCGGTTAAACATTAAAAGTCCTTTTTAATAATCAAGATCCAGGGCAAAACAGAGGTAGCCCATCAGTTTATTGACCTGGCTGAATTGCTCGGCGCACCAGGTATCGAAGTGGTTGGCAAACAGCTGCTGTGGGTCGAGTGGTTTGATAGCGATAAAATCTTTGCGTTTAAGCTCATCTAGCATGGGGTGATGCTTGTCATAGCCCTTGGGCGGCCGCTGCAGGCTATCCCCCTCCATGACAAAGCCCGCAGCGCTGAGCTGTTTAAGCGCTTGTTTGTAGGCATTAGGGTTGTCGTCGATGCAGCTGCGAATTTGGCTTAGCGCCTTGCTGTCGGGGTGCCAGATCCCCGCGCCGAGAAAACAGCCGTCGTTGGCGATATGCAAATACAGTCCAGGAGCGTGTACATCTTTTCCCTGAAAATGGCGAAACTGTATGCCGACGTTAACCTTATAGGGGGTCTTATCCTTGCTAAAACGGGCATCGCGCTGAGGGCGCATTAAGCTGCCGCCGACCTTCTTAGGCACGGCAGTCAGCCGCGGCGAGAGCTGCTTGATATGAGGCGCCATAGCATCGATAAACTTGAGCGCGGGAGTGCGTACCTTAGCCTCATACTCGGCTTGATGGGTCTTGAACCATTCGCGCTCGTTATTGCTTGCCAGCTTGGCGAGAAAATCGAGACAATCCGGGCTAATTAGCGCTTCCTTGGGGGCTGATGTGGTCATAATCTATCTAATAAAAATCAATATCTTGAATAAATTACCATAATAGTTCCCTAGAGTGTTAATACCGCTTGCTGAGGAATAAGGTCACTCGTTATAAAGCGCGATAGCTATGCTATAGTGCTCGCAGCCATGATTGACTGTGATGACAGGAAGAAGAGATGAAGATTTGGGTCGATGCCGATGCCTGCCCCGGCGTGATTAAAGAGATACTGTTTCGCGCCGCCGAGCGCGCCGAGATTGCCGTGACCTTAGTGGCGAACCACGCCATGCGTATTCCGCCGTCGCGCTTTATTCAGCTGGTGACCGTCTCCTCCGGCTTCGATGTGGCCGACAATGAGATAGTGCGCCGCGCCGCCCCAGGCGATCTGGTGATCACCGCCGATATCCCTTTGGCCTCGGAGGTGATCGACAAGGGCGCCTTGGCGCTTAATCCAAGGGGTGAGCTCTATACTGAGCAAAATATTAAGTCCATTCTCAACATGCGTGACTTTATGGATACCATGCGCGCCAGCGGCTTACAGACCGGCGGCCCGGCGGCTATCGGTCAGAGTGAGAAGCAGGCCTTCGGTAACCAGTTGGATCGCCTGATCACTAAGCACCATAAGCGTTAAGCTGCGCTGCCACTCGATTAATGAGCGCCTGTTTGGCGCTTTTTTTGTGGCTAAAAGTGAGTACTTGCTGACGCCTCAGTGCCTATCAAGATGGAATATCTGCTGCAGGTGAATGAGGCGAACTTCACATAACTACTTGATTCTGATTTTGTTTCTCTTGCGCCTTCTGTTCAAATCGATTACCTTAAAACAAAAGTTTGCCATGCGAACATTTGTTTGTTGTGGCGAGCGATACCTATGCTTAGAGAGATCGCCTGAATGACGGAACGTGAATTAGAAATCTTAGCACTACTCAAGCAAGACCCTTTGATCCCACAGCAGGAGCTGGCCGACCGCATTGGCATCAGCCGCTCAGCGGTGGCGGGACATATCATGAATCTGACCCATAAAGGGGTTATTCGTGGCAAGGGCTATATTCTGGCAGAAGCCAGGTATGCCGTGGTAGTTGGCGGTGCCAACATGGACATTCTCGGTCGCCCCGCGTCTAGTCTGCGGGTGGGGGATTCTAACCCGGGTAGCGTAAGCTGCTCGCCTGGCGGAGTGGGGCGTAACATCGCCGAGAACCTGGCTCGCTTGGGGTCTGATACCCGTTTGATGACCGCCGTGGGTAAAGATGCCTATGGTCAGCAGATCGTCGAGCATTGCCAGCGCGCCGGTATCGACATGAAACCTAGTCTCCAACTGAGTGATGGCGTGACCTCAACCTATCTTTCCGTGCTCGACGGCGATAGCGACATGCATGTGGCGATCAACGATATGGCGATTCTCGAACGCCTGAGTGTGGATGTGCTCAAGGCTCAGCAAGCCATGCTAAAGCGGGCGAGTCTTATCATAGTCGATGCCAATCTCAGTGAGGCGGCTTTAGCCTATCTGCTGAGTAACTTTGCCGATATTCCGCTGTTTGTCGATACGGTTTCCTGTGCCAAGGCGGAGAAGATCAAGCCCTATCTTAGTGCCGTGCATACCCTTAAGCCGAACCTCAAAGAGGCGGAGCAGCTTTCGGGGGTCTCAATCGCCAACTACAACGAACTGCCTACGCTGGCCAACTGGTTCCACGACCAAGGCGTTAAGCGCGTTTTCTTGAGCCTGGGAGTTGACGGCGTCTTCTACAGCGATGGTCTGGAGCAGGCGCATATTCCGGCCATTCCAGTTGATATGGTCAATGCCAATGGCGCCGGTGATGCCTTCCTGGCGGGCCTAGCCCACGGCTTTATTCAAGACTGGTCGACTCGCAAGTCGACCGAGTTTGCCATGGCGGCGGCAGTGGTTGCCCTGTCGGATCTGGCAACCATCAATCCCAATATGTCAGAAATATCAGTTAACCGAGTTATCAAGGAGTCTCTATGTTAGCGCAGTACCTAGATATCAACCCTGAAGTGAAAGCGGCACTGGATGCCGGCCGTCCTGTGGTGGCGCTGGAATCGACCATCATCTCTCACGGTATGCCCTATCCGCAAAACGTCGAGACCGCTCTTAAGGTGGAGCAGATCATCCGTGACAACGGCGCGGTGCCAGCCACCATCGCCATCTTAAAGGGGCGGCTCAAGGTGGGCATGACCCATGACGAGATCGAGTATCTGGGTAAGGCGGGCCAGGCGGTGATCAAGACCAGTCGCCGTGACATTCCCTTTATCGTTGCTAAACAGGCCGATGGCGCGACCACTGTGGCCTCGACCATGATTTTAGCGGCGATGGCTGGCATCAAGGTATTTGCCACCGGCGGCATTGGCGGTGTGCATCGCGGCGCTCAGCAGACTTTTGATATTTCTGCCGACCTGCAGGAGCTGGCTAATACCGATGTGGCCGTGGTGTGCGCTGGCGCCAAATCGATTCTGGATATCGGTTTGACCCTGGAATACCTAGAGACCCAAGGTGTGCCGGTAGTGGGTTATGAAACCGAGACGCTACCTGCTTTCTATACCCGCGAGAGTGATTTTGGTGTCGACTATCGTCTGGATACGCCTAAGCAGGTGGCCGATGCTATGACGGCCAAGTGGCAGATGGGTCTCAAAGGTGGCGTGGTGGTGGCCAACCCTATTCCGGCCGAATATGCCCTGGATAAGGCAATGATCGATCAGGTGATTAAAGATGCCGTGGCAGAGATGGACGCCAAGGGGATATCAGGTAAGGCCTCGACGCCATTCCTGCTCGCCAAGGTGGCCGAAAAGACAGAGGGCAGCAGCCTGGCGGCCAATATTCAGCTGGTGTTTAACAATGCCAAGTTGGCGGCGCAGATCGCTTGCGAGTACAGCCGTTAATTGCTAGCAATAGGTATAAAAAAGAGCGCTTAGGCGCTCTTTTTTGTGGGGTTACGGGCAGTTTATCTTGAGGTGACTTTCATTAGTGAGTAGCTCATCGCGGATCAGCCTGAGTAGATAGGTCTCGCGCTCGATAGACAGTCCCTTCTTTTCGCTGTGGGCCATAGTGTGCTCGTTATGGGCAATCGCCTGGTGTATATCGATCCAGACCGGGCGCATGCCATTTTGCAGCTCATGGCTCTCAAGTTTGGTATCGCCCAGCTGTTCGCCAATGGTGCAAACAAAGCAGAAAGATTCCATCTGCACAAAATCGAACCTAGGCTTGTACCAGGGACGAAACTCTTGATAGCGGCCGAACTCGCTTAATATCTCAATAGTGTGGGCGCCGGTTTCCTCTTCCAGCTCGCGCATCAGGGCCTGGCGAATATCTTCGCCCTCATCCACGCCGCCACCGGGAATACTGTAATCGTGATAACGCGCCGTGTAGAGCATCAAGATTTCACTGCCCCTGAGCACTATGGCGCGCGCCGCGCGGCGGGTGAAGCCTTGCCCGACTATCGCATCGGGCGTAGCGGCATTAAGGTCGGGATGGATAGTGGATTTAAGCAGGTGCATAAATGGACTCGGTTGAAGATGATAAAGAGCAAGCCTTAGATGCCAAGTTGATTGAGCTGAGCTTGGTAATCTTGAATGGCGCGGCTGAGCAATTGGCGTTGCTCGATTGGATTTTCGCCCCTAAGCACCTGGGTATAGTGGGTTAATAGGCGAGTAAGGTAGGTTTGCTGAATCGCCATGGGCGCCGATGACCATAGCCCATCGCCAATCGCCGTGATGGGATGCTCTGCCTGACGCGCCAGATGTAACAGCTCATAACAGCGCTTATTTTCGCTGATAAGTCGCTCATCGAAGCGCTTTAGCCCGAGTGCATTGAGCCTCTCTCGGAGTTGATAGGTGTGATGCACAGGGCAGAGCAGAAATTCGATTTTTTGCCCTAGGGTATCGGCTTTTTGCTGAATAGCGCTCACCAACTCATAGGTTAGCTCACCACCAACGCCTGCGATGATCACCAGATGGGCCGCATCGGTAACATAGTTATCAAGCGGAAGTTTGGCCACATCCATGCAGTGCACCTGCCAGTCGGCGCTATCTGGTCTTGGCGGATAAAAGCGCCTTAGCTTGTCGGTGAGGCCTTGCATGATGTCCGGCACAATATCGACAAAATGTATGGTCGGTGCGGCCTGGCGTTTTAGCAGGGCCGCGCCGAGCAGGCCGTGATCGCAGCAGCAATCCCAGATATGGCCGTAGCGACTATCGACCATGTTCTCTAGCTGAGTGAGGCGTTGACTGAGTTTCAAGCGGTGGACTCGTTATAACCTTAAAGAGGGGCTCTTGGCATGACTGGCGTGAGTTTCCTGCCTTGCGTTACAGCAGGTCGATTTCCAGCAGAATATCGGTGCAGCCTTTTTTGCAAAACACGCCGTAGTGACCGGTTTTTGCCTTTTCGGTGGGCACGACTAACTTTAATGGTTGTTTGCAGGTATCACACTGGGCGCTGTTGCCCTTAAACAGTCGCTTGATCAGATTTTTCTGCTCGTTAAAGGACTTCGCCGTGGTCTTGTTGATGGCGGAGAAATCTAGCTTCTGGGTGTTGCTGCTACTTGGCTCTGTCATGCTCAATATCATCAGTTGATAAATAATGGCACTAGTATACCAGTCTGAGTTTCAGGCAAAAGGGGGTCTATGGCCTATTGTGGCCATATTAACTCTGGGAGCCAGTCTATATTAGTTAGCTATACTTTAGAGCAAGCGAAGGTATATAAGGTTGAGTGACTGGTTATATGCGTAAGTTCTCTGTGTCTGTGGCGCTATTAATGTTTTGCTCTGCCTGGGTGAGGGCTGTTCCTCTTGAGGTCGTCGCCATTAACTACCCACCGTTTACGCAAGAGTCCCAAGCTGATGGCGACCATGGGACGGCGTTCGGTATGCTGGCACAGGCGTTAGCCGATTCTCAGGTTACCTTGAAACCACAGTTTTATTCTGCCGCCAGGGCCAATAAGTTGATTCATTCTGGGCAATGGTGCGCCAGTTTCTATCCGCCTAAGCAGGCCTCATCTAACTATGTTCATGTTCCCTTATCTAGCCAACCAGTTGAGTTGGGCTTATATCGTAAGCGTCAAGCAGAGCCTTTTTCCTGGCAAGACTTGTCTGATCTAGCGGGCAGCCGCATCGCCTTTTTAAGAGGGTTTTCTCGTGATGGTCTGGGACTTAAGTTTAATCAGGCGGGGATAACCCTGTTTAATGTGGAAACGATTCGCCAGGGATTACAGCTGTTGCTTAAACAGCGAGTCGACTATGCCTTTGCCGATAATATTTCAGGCCCCATGCTCTTTAGTGAGTTGGGTGTTGATGCTAAAGACTATCAATTTTCCTCGACTTTGCTGGACAGTACACCCGTTGGCATCTGGCTAAATCTTGGCTGTGACGAGGCGGCTAAGGCGCGAAGAGACCTCAATGTCAAGGGGTATTAGCCTGACTTATCCTGGCTGTAGTGCTGGTGTTTGTTTGATAGTTAAACCTTATGTGGAAGGAGAGAAGACTAAATCAATCATAGTCCAGAAGCATTTAAAATGTACCATGGTGCAACATATGTTTATTTATTGTTAATATCTTGTTGCTATTGAGTTGGTGTGATAGCTTGTTGCTTGTTGTGTGGTAGTAAATGCCAAATTAGGTCGCAATATAAGAGAGATATACCGCGGCATTTGCTATTCAGGGAAGTTTTAATAAAAGACTCTTAACAAAATAAATATAATGGAGAGACCTCTATGAAGTTAACTAAATTGGCAAGTGCCGTAATGGCGTTAAGTGTAGGCCTGTCAACTCAGGCATTTGCCGATGATGATCGTTACATCATCCAGGTAGACAATGGCAGTAAAGGTGTTGTTAAGGCACTGGCAAAACAGTTAGGTGCACAGATCCATGTAGACGGTAACGGCTTTATTGCTGCGACCTTTGCTGGTAAAGATCTTGCCCAGGTCAAAGGACTGTTAAACAATCCACACGTTAAATTAGTAGAGGCGGATCAGCGTCGTCATCTGATGGGCTTTAGCGATGATGCGGGCAATCCTATGACTCAGCAGGTAACGCCTTACGCTGTTTATCAATCGCAGGCAGATCAGGTGGCCTTCAATGCCGCTGCTGGCATGAAGGTATGTGTTATCGACTCAGGTCTGGACGCGTCTAACCCAGATTTTGTGTGGAACAACATCACTGGCGACAACGACTCAGGCACAGGCAGCTGGAACGTTAACGGTGGTCCACACGGTACACACGTTGCGGGTACTATCGGTGCGGCCGACAACAATGTGGGCGTGATCGGTATGGCGCCAGGCGTCGACATGCACATCATTAAAGTATTTAACGCTGAAGGTTGGGGTTACTCATCTGATTTGGCTCACGCCACTAATTTGTGTAGTGCGGCCGGTGCCAACATCATCAGCATGAGCTTAGGTGGCGGCGGCGCTAACTCGACCGAATCTAATGCCTTCCAGGCGTTTGTTGATGCGGGCGGCCTAGTGGTTGCGGCAGCAGGTAACGACGGTAACAGCGTTCGTTCATACCCTGCGGGTTATCCATCTGTGATGATGGTGGGCGCAAACGATGCGAACAACAACATCGCCGATTTTTCTCAGTTCCCATCTTGTACTTCGGGCCGTGGTCCTAAGGCCACTACAGACGAAACTATCTGTGTGGAAGTGACCGCTGGTGGTGTCGATACACTGTCTACATATCCGGCAGGTATGGCAACCGCAGCTAACCTAACCGCTGATGGCGCTTCATTTGCCAGCAGCGCGATGGAAAACTCAGGTTCGGTTTCAGGTAGTACCTATTACATGGGCACCGCCGAAGCGACCGATTCGGGCGCTAACGGTAATATCTGTGTGATCGACCGTGGTGTGATCTCATTCCATGACAAGGTTGCTAACTGTGAGAGCTCTGGTGGTATCGGCGCGATCATTATCAACAATGAGCCAGGCATGTTGTATGGCACCTTAGGTGACACCAACAGCACTTCAATCCCTGCTGTCGGTACAGCGCAGGAAGATCGTGCGGCGCTATTGGCGGCAAGCACGGCAACTGTGGATATCGGTACCTCGGATTATGGTTTCATGAGCGGTACTTCTATGGCAACGCCTGCCGTATCAGGCATCGCCGCCCTGGTTTGGTCTAACCATAACCAATGTACTGGTAGCGAGATCCGTGCGGCGCTGAAAGCGACAGCTATGGACAGTGGTGCAGCGGGTAAAGATGTGTACTTCGGTTATGGTATCGTTCAGGCTGCAGCCGCCGATGCTTACCTGACAGCTAACGGCTGTGCTGGTGGTGACAATGGCGGCGGAACAGGTGGTGATTTCACCCTGTCGGCAAACGGCTACAAGAACAAGGGCGTTAAGACAGTGGATCTGACTTTCTCTGGCGCCGCTGGTGCAAACGTAGATGTTTACCGTGATGGCAGCATGATCGCGACCACTTCGGCAAGCAGCACCTATACCGACACTATCAACACTAAAGGTGGCGGAACTTACACTTATAAAGCTTGTGATGAAGGGACTACGACCTGTACTGCTGAACAGACAGTTGTCTTCTAAGTAAAGCTTTTGAGTCACACTAAAAACGCAGCTTAGGCTGCGTTTTTTTATGGTTAACTCATTACCCAATAAATGGGAGCAATGAATGGGCCGCAAATGAATGCGTGATGCCCTGAGTGTAAGCGGCTAAGTGTTCGCTTTGCCCAGTTTTCTTTGCAGATCTTGCTTGACTATCTCTAATGCCGCCAGTGCTACATCTGGTTCAATCTCATGACTCTCCAGAAGATAAATAAGGTTTACGGCGAGTTTTATGTCGTCACTCGCGTCATCAAGACCTGTCTTAGCTGTGGTCGAGTTATCTGCTGCTTGTGTCATATCCTTCCCTCAAATGTCTGCTGTCGATTCTCACATAGGCCGTCGATGGGAACAAGTTACTTAGGCTGTCCCTTGTACGCATCTATGTGTGGCTAAATAAAAAAACAGGCCATAAATGGCCTGTTTTTAGGGTGAGGAAGCGATACGAGATTAGTAGGTATATTTTGCTTCTAAGAAGACGTAACCACCATTAAAGCCAAATGGCGTATTGGTTAATGGATAGACGAAGATACCATTGAAGTTGTTGCTGTCCGGACGCTTCTCTGGATAGACATCAAACAGATTTTGCGCCCCGGCGGTAAAGCTCAGCGCCTCAGTTGCCGCATATTGCACTGACAAATCCATTACCCATTGGTCGCTATAAGTTACATCGCCAGAGGAATAACCCACGGTGTAATCGCCAAAATAGCTTAGACGAACGTTGGTTTTGAAGTCGCCAAGCCTATGGGTGAGTCCCAGGTTGCCTGTGTTGTTTGGCGTGGCCGAGGTCATACGGGTTTGTTCGATACGATCGAAGAGTTCTTTACCTACGCCGTCTAAGACTTGCGGGAAATGAATGTCTTGAATTTCCGTTTTGTTATAGGCATAGGCCAGGTTGGCCTGCAGATCGCCCCAAGCACCGATATCAAAGTCCTGGCTTATCACCAGGTCAACCCCTCGGGTACGGGTATCGACGGCGTTAATGAAGAAGCGTGCCGATTCGGCATTCGTGCCAGCCAAGGCTTGTGCAACGGCCGGTGAATCATCTGGCGTGACTGAGCTCGACAAGATGATACGATCATCGACCGATATCTGATAAGCGTCCAAGGTCAGTGCCAGGCCCGCGTCATTACGATAGACCAGACCGAGACTGAAAGATTGTGATAACTCTGGCTCTAGCTCATTGATCCCTAGCCCTTTTGTCACGGGGGATAGCGTGTTGAAGGTACCCGACTCTGTCGGTACTAACTGACCCGTGACAGGATCAGGGTTAAACAGGGTAGAGATATTGCTGAAATACAGCTGCTGTACACTAGGCGCTCTAAATCCTGTGTTGATGGTGCCGCGCAGGGCCAGGTTGTCGGTAAAGTCATAACGACCCGCTAGCTTCCAGCTGGTGTTGTCGCCGAAGTCTGAATAGTTTTCGTAACGCAGCGCCGCCGCCCAGTAAAAGCCATCGGTTAATTGGTTTTCTAGCTCGACATAAACGCCCGTGTTATCTCGAGTCTCGTCGACTTGAGTTTCTGGGGTAAAGCCCGAAAAGCCCTGGCTGCCAGCGGCGCGATTATCAAAACCCCCATTGACGTAGGAAGCAGTCTCGCCTGCTTCAATTTGGTAACCATTTTTACGCCATGACACACCCGCGGCAAAGAGGATCTCTGAGTCATTTGCAAAGGAGAAATAGCGCGACGCATCGACATTTACATTGGTTTCACGGGTCGACAAAGTGCCTGCATCAAACTCGGTTGGGCTGTCGGGGCCTAAAGATGCGTTTAATGAGTTAACAATATTGTAGTTAAATGAATTCTCGCCATGGCCTGCGGAAGTATCTATGTTCCATTCACCCAGGCTGAACTCATAGCCAAGTACTAACGAGGTATCGATAATTTCAGGGTTGATCTGGGGTAAGAAACCATCGGGATAAACCTCGGTTAAGTTACGTTTATCCAGGGCTCTGCGGTAGAAGGCGCCAGATTTGGTTTCGCGTTGGCTCACGCCACCGAAGGCGTATAGCTCGCCGTTGTCCGAAATAGCCTTGGCTGCGTTGATGAACAGCCCTAGGTTGTCGTATTCGGCATCGCCAACTTGGTGACTCTTGCGATTAAAAGTGGCTTCGCGAGGATCCGGCGAACCATCGGCTAGCTGCGGATACTGCTGGCGAGGATCTAGCCCTGCGCGGTTAGTGCTATTTTTATGGTGGGCCTCGAGAGAGACATTAATGAAGCCATCGTCACCCAGGGCTATGCCGTGGTTGGCGCCCACTCGCCACTGTTCACCGTCACCCGCGTAGGTCTGGCCGGCTTGTGCCGATACGCTACCACCTTGTTCACTGTCTTTTAGCACCACGTTGATGACGCCGGCAATGGCATCGGAACCATATTGCGCCGATGCGCCGTCGCGTAGGATCTCGATACGCTTGATAGCGGTCATCGGAATGGCGTTTAAGTCGACGTTAGATGAGCCTTTACCTACAGTGCCACTTAAATGGACCAATGCCGAACCGTGACGACGTTTACCATTGACCAAGACTAAGGTGTGATCCGGTGACAGGCCGCGCAGGCTTGCCGGGCGCACCGCATCTGAGCCATCGGTTACCGATGAGAATGGAAAGCTGTAACTTGGTGCGGCAAATTGCAGTGCCTTAGCCGTTTCTGTCATCCCCGTCGATTCGAGCTGCTCGGCGGTAATAATGTCCACTGGTGCCACACTATCTGTGGCGGTACGTAGTGCGATACGTGAACCTATGATCTCGATTTTTTCGAAGCTGGCTTGTTGATCTAAGCTGGCTTGTTGATCTTCAGCGTGGACGCCAGGAAGGATGAGTGCAGATGACACTGCTAATGCGGAAACAGCTAAGCGCATAAGGCCTCTTAATAATTTGTATGTAAAACAATAATGAGAAGCGCGGGATATTATCACTGTAACAATTGTTACATTTAGAAGGATATGTACTAACTCATTGCAGACGGTTCTATTGGGAGCTCGCAATAGCGTATCGGAGGGCAATCTTATGTCGCCTAACGCCGCTACAGAGCTTGATGACGTTTTTAACGGATCTTTGCGAGCGTTTTTGTATGGACCTATGAGTAGCTCTTTCTGTATGAGCCTTTCTGTATCGGTCTTTCTGTATCGGTCTTTCTGTATGGACCTCGCTGCATGGATTTAGGTATCGCCTTAATCCAGGCTGGAAGATTAACCTCGCGGCCTCCAGATAAGAGTGCACTAAGCATGAAAAACGACGGCTGCTTTGGGTAAGCAGCCGTCGTGTAAAAGACTCATCTGGATAGATTATTCAGCATGGTTTATTCAGGATAGCAGCGAGTCACTGTCAGCGGTGCACTGCGATGCTTCTCGGAATCTGTGACAAAACACTTATCACCGCTTATCCAAAGCTGCACGATTTGTGGCAGCTCAAAGTTGCGGCCCATTAACAGCTGCCCGTTAGGATCCGTATGGGGACTGCGCTCCAGGGCTAATCGACTGTTTTGAGTGAATGCATCGGCGGCTAGGGTCACCTTCTCCATCTGTAACAGTTTGGCGATGGCGTTTTCCAGCTCAGTCAGACTCTCAGCACTCGGTTCGCTGACTATGGCAGGTACTGGGGCAGGCACAGGGTCTGGCAAAGCAGCGTCTTGTGCCTGCAGTGAGCAGCCAAGGAGGGTTAACGGCATTAAGCCGATCATGATACGAACTATGCGTTTCATCATAAATCCTATTCAGGCTGAGTCAGAATCCGGCTATTTAACAGCAGATTTTGCTTGCGCGTATCTTCGAGAATGTAACCTGTGTCGATAAATCCTGGTTTGACTTGGCTACGTGCTGCGCTTGCAACCTGGGCTGGACAGAAGTTGCTATCGCGATAGTAAAGCGCCGCCGATAACAGACCTTCATTTTGGTCACCTAAAGCGTGGTTGAAGTCATCAGCCACATCACAACCAGGTACTTCGCTTGCTAGCGTTGGATTGCTGCTGGGGACAAAGCCGTCAGAGTAATCACCAAAGCCTTTATCGTTCTCACCCTTAAATTGAATGGTGAAATAGGTGGTGCCACAGTTTGGTGTTGGGTAGAAGCCATAGGGCTTACCACAGGTGGTGCCGCCAATTTGGATCACCTCAACATCGATACCGCGCAGGCTGTTGATCAGTGCCTCACTGGCTGAGCAGGTGTTGTCGGTCGTGAGGACAAATACTCGTGACAGATTAAGTGTCGGTAAACTCTGACCGCTTGATAGAAGGCCTGGATTAAAGCCAAGAGACTCATCGATGAAAGGCATTGGGGTCAAGGTTTGGCCTGTGACAGGATCTTTGGTTGGGTATTTGTCGTTAAAGGTGCTGCGCTCAAAGATACGATTTTGTGTCGCTTCTTTACCGGCAATCATATAGCCCAGCTGGCTGGCCATGGCCAGTAAGCCACCACCGTTGTATCGCAGATCCAGCACTAGGTCGTCAACCTTAGCGGTTGCCAGAGTGTTGATGGCATCGAACAGACCGCGCTCAGCGGTGGCGATGTGGGAATTGAACTGTAGATAGCCCACATTACCTGTTGGGGTGCTCACAACTTTAGTATTTTGCACTGGGGTTGAAACCACAGTTTGCGCCGTCAGTATCACATCTCGGGTCTGACTTGCGCCCAGATCTTGTATCGTGAATCGAGTCTCTTGTCCGGCATCGCTAGGGAACAAGCCATTATTTAAGGTATTGATTGACGCCATGTCATTGGCATCTTTTACGCTGACGCCATCTATGCTAACGATGACTGCCCCGCGGGCGATATTGGCATTGCTTGCAGGAGTGTTTGGTTCAGTGTAAGCAACGGTCACTTTTCTGTCTGTGGTGGCAGTGAGCTGCTGAAGATGAACACTCATGCCATAGCCGACCGATGCACCCGACTGATTAAGTTGTTCCCATTCGCTGGTAGGCATAGAGAAATGGAACTGGTCTTTGGGGTTGCCTGATGGCGATAGGTTTTCGGTTTTCAGTAGGCTGAAATATTCCAATACCTGATAAGGCGCCGGATCTCTGTCGATTATCTCGCTGTACCAGAGGTAGGTGTCGTTACTCCACGAACGTAACCAGAGTTTCTCCTTGAGACCCGTATCGCACTGAGCCGCTAACTGTGTATAAGGGGTAAATTCACCCTCGACCCATGTCACCGTGCCGCCCGACCCCGTGCCGATGGAACCGCCGTTGCCAGAGGTATCACTACCGCTGCCTCCTCCACTACAGCCAGTGAGCAAAAGGCCTGAAGCGAGCAGGCTTGTAAACAGAGCATTAGAGATTGACTTCATAAATAATCCTTTATTCTTAGACTCTTGTAACTTGGCACGTTGCGATTGTTATCGGCTCTTGCAAGTGGATACGCGGCTGCAACATAATTTTCACTATCTTAGCTAAGATTTGTGAGTAGGTATAGCCTGAGCGCGAGAGTGCGTAGACCTTTGTGGTTTGTTTTTGAGCTAGTTTGTAGACGATCCATAGAAACCAAAGGGGGTGACGCCTAGTGATTCAATATAAACCGTCGATAACACAGTAGAAATGGCTGATAAAAGCGCAGAGAGCACGATTTTAATGTTTTATCGGTCACCCTCTACAAAGCAGTATCAATTGCAGCGCTTTATAATTCACTTTCTATCTCCTGTGCTGATACGACCGCGATGTATCGCTCTGGTGGTAGACAATACCCTAGATAACAGAGTCATAGTGGCTTAAAGGTAAATAGAACCTAGGAAATAGAGTTGCAATATCAATAGGCTATGATTAAATGAAATGAGGTCTTCTGGTAGCCGGTTGCCATAGTTAACAAGTTGAATCCATGATGAATAATTATCTGCTCGATCTCATTGCTGTGATCTGTTTCTTTAGTTGTTGGATCGGGTACGCCCGCTTTGCCCGTCAGAAGGCTAAGACAACCAACTGTATTGCCCGTTGTTTGCACCAGCACAGGGTGCATTGGATGTATCAGTTACTTGGGCGCGAGGTGAGGGTGGCCGAGGCCGCATTACTGGCTAACTTAGAGCGTAATATTACCTTCTTTGCCAGTACCACTATGTTGGTGCTCGCCGGTGTGTTAACCCTGTTTGCTCAGGTCGAACGCCTGGAGGCTGTCATTACCTCAATCCCACTGACGGCGCCCCCTGTGCATCTGCTGATCCAGTTAAAATTGGGTATTTTGACCTTTATCTTTGTGATGGCCTTCTTTCAATTTACTTGGTCTATGCGTCAATATGGGTTTCTCAACGTGATGGTGGGGGCGACTCCGGTTGATAAGAGTGGCAACGACGAACGTCTCAAGGATTACGCCTATCAGATGGCGATAGTACAAGATAGGGCCGCCCATGCTTACAACTATGGCCTGCGTTCCTACTATTTTTCGATGGCGGTGCTGGGGTGGTTTTTCCATCCACTGCTGTTTATCGTCTCTAGCCTAGTGGTGGTCTATACCCTGTATCGCCGCGAATTTAAGTCCAGAGCGGTGCAGGCGATCACTCACGGGATGTTGATCCTCGATGAGCGCGAGCAGACGAAAGCAGCCAGCACTAAAGGCCTTTAATTATTAAAGGGGTATTGATTTCTGCATCTGGATGGCAAGTTGTAACCTTTGGGTTTCACTTGTTATCTGGCTGTTAATTGTTGTTTTTGATAATGTTTTTTTGCTTAGCTTTTATGAAGTTTTTATTGCGCTATTCCTAAACTATGGCTTATCGTTAGCGCCGCTAGGAGAGCACAGGATATTTATTCTTATAAATATCAGAAAATTACAATGGATTGAGTCCATCACCTTTCTATTTTTATCTTTTATTCTCCTAGCTTCATAAATATAAGGGAATACATTGATGAAAAAATCAGTAACAGCCGTTGCCATTCTTCTTGGTCTAAGCAGCATGAGCGCACTCGCGGTGCAAGACAACGCCTTTCAACACGAAGCTGGTTTGAACTACCAGTCGAACTCTGAAGAGTTCGGCGATGGTCTGTGGAAAGCAAATTACCGTTACTATGTGACGCCAGTGGATCAGAGCAGCAGCCCATACGTCCTAAATGGCTTCCTGGCGCAAAGCTCTAATCTGGGTGCTTACTACAGCAACTTTGACGATGCCGACCTGGACTCTTACGGCATCGACGGCACCTATGTTTTCGCCTCTAAGTGGTTTGTTGGTGTGAACTATCAGAAGCACGACTATGCTCACTTCGATTTCGACACCTATGGCGCCGAAGTGGGTTACTACTTCAACGACTCTTCAGCAGTTTCTGTCTTCTATGCCGATGGCGATGAAGGTGTCGAAGAGCGCTACGGTGTGAAGGTTCGCAGCTATATCGCGCTACAATCTACTGCCGGTGTGGATCTACAGGCTAACTGGACTCACAGTGACAATGACGACATGATCAACCTGGGCGCCGATTGGTATGTGAACAATGCTTGGTCTGTGGGTCTGGGTTATACCGATACAGAGTATGATGATGCATTTGATGTAAGAACCGCTTACTGGCTGCGCATTTCTGATAACGTCTCGGCGAACTTCCAGGTCGCGCGCGTGTTGGATTCTGACTTCGACGGCGTAAACATTGGTCTTGGCCTAGTAGGTCGTTTCTAAGACTAAGCCATGATTTGACTGTAAGGCCTGCTGGCGCCCTGGCTTGGCAGGCCTTTACTTTTACTTTGGCGATGCCGAATGTATCGCTGGGGTTGTTTTACCATCGCCTGTAAACCTTACTCTGCTAACCGATTGCTTTAACCTCGGCATCTTAAAGCCAAGTCTTAACCCACTTTGACTTATGGTATTCAGGCTTACTTCACATGGATTCAGGCTTACTTCACATGGATTGAGGCTTTAACTGCCTAAAACTCTGTGGAGTCAAAGGTCTTCTGAATCTTTATCACCTCGGGGAGCGCCTCATTTAGCGCGGCGACACAGCTGGCGTCTAATTTGTCTCCAGACAGTCTATTCAATTCGGCAAAGGCGTCGGCGTTCGTCCAGGCTGATTTATAGGGACGTTCGCTAGTGAGCGCGTCAAATACATCGGCCACCGCCACAATTCTTGCCTCAATGGGGATCGACTCACCGGCCAACCCGGCAGGGTAACCCTAACCGTCTATGGCTTCATGATGATAGAGCACGATATTGCGTAACACCTGAGTGTGATCCAGGTTGCTCAAGTGGTAGTTACAGAGCAGCTTGTCGATCAAGTTTCGCCCCGCCTCACAGTGTTTTTGCATCTCTTTGCGCTCTTGTGAGGTGAGTGGGCCACGTTTAAACAATATCTCGTCGGGCACGGTGATCTTGCAGATATCATGTAGAGGCGCAAACAGGAAGATATGTTCGATAAAGTGGTCGTTTAAATTTCTGTCATCGGCAACGCGTTGAGCGATCAGCCGAGAATAGTGGGCCATGCGGCTGAGATGGCCAGCGGTTTCCGGATCGCGAAAATGGGTCACATCGATGGCTGTTTTCATGGTCGAGGCGAGGGTCATGACCTCGCTTAATTCGTTGATCACCATTAGTGCCAGCAAGTTGCCGATAAGATCTAAGTGTTCAAGACAGCGTTTATCGAAAACATCTTTATCTTCGCTATTAAAGAAGATAAAGCCTAGCAGGTTGGTGCCAGACAGCAGCGGTAGGGTATAGCTACTGCGATAGCCTGCCTCATAAATCTTGATGGCGTGTTCGTGTTGGCTGTCCTCATAGATGCTGAGGTCTTGTACTACTCTGGCGGCGCGGGATTTGGCTATCTGTAATAGCGAGTGGCATTGACTGAGATTGGCTTGATAATGATTGAGCGGCGAAGGTTTACCGCTGTAAATAAAGGTGCGTACGAGATCGCTTTCTTCGTCAAACAGAGCGATGGCAATGCGAGTGATTTGTGGCAATTTTTCTTGTGTGGAGGTATGCAAGTGAGCCAGCTTGCTCATGAGTGATGAGTGATGAGTGATGAGTGATGAGTGTTGATTAAGATCCGTAGAGGTGTAGTACATGTGCCGCTCCCTTGCCATGCGGGTCGCTTGTTAAAGCCAAATGTCGCCAATACTCATTATAGTCAACAGATATGCATAGTTAGCACTATACCAAGGTATTAGCTAAAAAAGGCGTAAAAGCATGACCTTAATCAAGATACCGAGCCAATGGCCCGGTATCTGAGGTCTGTAAAGGAAGTTTATAAAAGACGCAGGGAGATGGGGTTATAGCGCCTTATCCAGGGCTTGAGACACATCCTGAATAATGTCATCGATATGCTCAATGCCAACTGAGATACGAATTAGGTCTTCTGATACCCCCGCCTTTGCGAGTTCCTCACCGTTGAGCTGCCTGTGGGTGGTGGTCGCCGGATGGCAGGCTAAGGATTTGGCATCGCCTATGTTCACCAAGCGTAGGATCATCTGTAGCGCATCGATAAAGCGTCCACCGGCGGCTTTTGCTTCTTCGCTGGTTTCGGCCTTGATACCAAAGCTTATGATGCCAGAGGCCTTGCCAGAAGTGATCTTCTCACAGTTACTACGATAGGGACTGTTTTGTAGTGCACCATAGTTGACCCAGCTTACTCTTGGGTCTTGTTCGAGAAACTTCGCCAGCGCCAGTGCATTATCGCAGTGGCGTTCCATACGAAGGGCCAGGGTTTCTAATCCTTGCAGCAGCAGGAAGGCACTCTGAGGGGCGAGGGCGGCACCAGTGTTGCGCAGCGGCACCACGCGGCAGCGACCAATAAAGGCCGCCGGGCCGAAGGCCTGGGTGTAGACCACACCATGATAGGAGGGATCTGGTTCGTTGAGTAAGGCAAAACGTTTAGGTTGCGATGCCCAGTCAAACTTACCTGAGTCGATGATCACCCCGCCTATGGTGGTGCCGTGGCCGCCAATATATTTAGTGAGCGAATGGATAACGATATCGGCGCCATGCTCGAAGGGGCGACAGAGCACCGGAGTGGCAACGGTATTATCTACGATCAGCGGTACGCCATGCTTATGGGCCAACTCGGCCAAACGGGCGATATCGACAATATTACCCGCCGGATTGCCGATAGACTCGCAAAACAGCGCCTTGGTATTGTCATCGATATGGGCTTCCAGCGCCTCGAAATCGTCGAAGGCTGCCATGCGCACCTCTACTCCTTGCCTCGGCAGAGTGTGGGCAAACAGATTATAGGTGCCGCCATAGAGCTGACTTGTGCTAACAATGTTATCGCCCACTTGGGTTAGGGCTTGAATGGCATAGGTGATGGCTGCCATCCCCGAGGCGAGCGCCAGTGCGCCTATGCCGCCCTCGATAGCGGCGAGACGCTGTTCGAGCACATCTGTGGTGGGGTTCATGATGCGAGTGTAGATATTGCCTGGCACCTTAAGGTCAAACAGGTCGGCCCCATGTTGGGTATCGTCAAAGGTATAGGAGGTGGTTTGGTAAATGGGAACCGCGGCCGCTTTGGTCGTCGCTTCCGATGTATAGCCGTGATGCAGTGCTAAAGATTCGAGTTTCATCTTGTTCATCCTATCCTGAGTAGAAAACCTGTGACCAAAAATGACCATAGCATTTAGACTTCTAGATGTCTAAATCTTTTTTGTTCGCTGAGATTAGTGCTTAAAGTCCCAGATATCGCAATCAGTTTTGTCTTTATTAGTCTCAAATCTTTGGTTGCACCTGCCTCAATTAAGGGACAAAAAAATAGCAATTTTGTTATGCCTTATAGGGGAATTTTTGTCCCACTTTTAATACTTTAGTTGCAACTAAATAAGGTGTATCTGCTTTATTGGTTTTATCGTTATAAAACTACATTGTTAACAGTTCTCAGGATTGGCTGGCGATCAAGATCACATTTTCAATCTAAAAACTGTTGTTAAGTTACAGCTTGGTGTCGGAATGTGACCTCAATATCGGAATCAAAGTTAACAAACTTTTACCATAAGGCATCCCAGTTTAGTAACGGTTGATGTTTGCGATGGCAGCTTTTCCAGACAAGATTAAGACGATAAAGAAGGGCTTAGATGTGCCTATCGCAGGTGAGCCTCGGCAAGAGATTGATTGCTGCGCTCGACCTGCAAAGGTAGCACTGCTAGGTGAGGAATATGTTGGCCTAAAACCCACACTCTTGGTGGAGGTTGGCGATCGGGTTAAGAAGGGCCAAGCGCTGTTCGAAGACAAGAAGGCACCAGGTGTGCGCTTTACCGCGCCGGCCAGTGGCCTGATTGTCGAGATCAATCGCGGCGAGCGCCGTGTATTGCAATCGGTCGTGATCCAAGTGGAGGGCGAGGAGCAGATCACTTTCCAAGCCTATTCAGACCTTAATCTGCTCAGCCGTGATGCCGTAAAACAAAACCTAGTAGAGAGTGGTCTATGGACCGCGCTACGTACCCGTCCTTTCTCGCGAGTGCCCCTGCTGGACAGCGAGCCTGTGGCAATATTTGTCAACGCCATGGACACCAATCCTTTAGCTGCCGATCCTCGGGTGATCATTAAAGATCAGCAAGAGGCCTTCGCTGCCGGACTCAAGGTGCTTAGCTATCTGACGCCGGGCAAGATTCATCTGTGCCACGATGTCGGTGAAGCCCTGCCTGGTGCAGACTTGCCTCAGGTTGAAAGCCATCAATTTGCCGGCGTGCATCCCGCCGGACTGGTTGGTACCCATATTCACTTTATTTCACCTGCTAGCCTGGAGCGTCCAGTCTGGCATCTGGGTTATCAGGATCTCATCGCCTACGGCAAGTTGTTCTTGACCGGTGAACTCTATACGGATCGCGTGGTCGCTCTAGGTGGGCCGACGGCGCTTAATCCAAGGCTGCTGCGCACTCAGCTCGGCGCTCAGTTAAGCGAGCTGGTAAAAGGCGAGGTTAAGCCTGGCAGCAATCGTATAGTGTCAGGCTCTGTATTGGCTGGCCATACCGCCGAAGGCGTTCATGACTATCTGGGCCGTTTCCATCAGCAGATCTCAGTGCTCGCCGAAGATATTAAGCATCAGCTGATGCCATGGGTACGTGGCGGCCGCGATAAGTTTTCTATTACCCGCGCCGTGACCTCTCGTTTTAAGGCCACTAAACGTTTGTTTGACCTGACCACCAACGCAGGCGGTTCTCATCGCGCCATGATGGCCTTTGGCCAGCTGGATCGCGTCATGCCGCTGGATATCTTACCCACGCTTTTGGTGCGCGATCTCGTGGTGCGTGACACCGATGAGGCTCAGGCCTTAGGGGCCTTAGAGCTGGATGAGGAAGATTTAGCCCTGTGTACTTTTGTCTGTCCCGGTAAGTATGACTTCGGGCAGGAACTGCGCATCTGCCTAGATATTATTGAGAGGGAAGGTTAATGAGTAAGCAAGACAATAAGCCAGATGTGCAAGAGAACTACTATGCCCATGGCTCGTCGATGCGCAGCTTCTTGCGCTCGCTGCTTTATGCCCATGGCCGCAGCACTAAAGGCAAGGTGCATGTGCGTGACGCGATTGATGTCAAACGTACCATGACCTTAGTGGGCCTTTGCCTGCTACCCGCCATATTGTTTGGTATTTATAACATAGGTTTACAAGCGCAGCAGGCATTGGCCGCTGGGCTGACGACACCTGAGAGTTGGCAGTTATGGGTGTTCAATGGCATTTCTGGAGGCCTCAGTGAGAAAACTGGGCTTTTAGGGCTATTTGCCTATGGCCTGAGCTTTTTCCTGCCCATCTATCTTACCGCGCTGGTGGTAAGCCTGTTTTGGGAAGTAGTGTTTGCCAAGGTGCGTCGTCAGGAGCTGCATGAAGGCTTCTTCGTTACTGCCTTGCTATTTACCTTGATTCTGCCGGTATCAACACCGCTTTGGATAGTTGCCCTGGGCATCACCTTTGGTGTGATCATGGCCAAGGAGGTGTTTGGTGGCATGGGGTATAACTTTTTAAACCCTGCGCTGGCCGGTTACGCCTTTATCTATTTCGCTTATCCGACAGAGGTGGCGCAGATTGCTCAGTTTGTGGCGGTCGATGGTTTCTCTGGCGCGACTGTGCTGCACGAAACTGCGGCGGGTAAGATGAGCTTTGAAGGCTACACCTGGTATCAGGCCTTTAGCGACCCGCTTTGGTGGGATGCCTTCTTTGGCTTCACCGTGGGATCGATTGCCGAAACCAGCACGCTGGCCATTCTTTTCGGTGGCCTGCTACTGCTGTTGACCCGTCTGGCCGACTGGCGTGTGGTGACAGGTGTAATGGCTGGCATGCTAGCCACTGCTCTGCTGTTTAATCTCATCGGCTCAGATAAGAACGCCATGTTCGCCATGCCGTGGACCTGGCATCTGGTCACTGGTGGTTTTGCCTTAGGGATGATGTTCATGGCGACCGACCCGGTCACCACTGCGTACACCCGTCAGGGTAAGTTTGCCTATGGTGCTCTTATCGGTTTCATGACTGTGCTGATCCGCGTGCTGAATCTCAAGATGCCAGAGGGGATTATGCTAGCGATACTGTTTGCCAACTTGTGGGCGCCTATTTTCGATTACCTGGTGGCGCGCAGCAATATCAAGCGGAGGCTGAAACGTAATGCCTTATAAATCTGAACATATGTTAAGGATCCAGACCGCCAACTTTTGGTCGTCAATTCTCGCATCCTTTTTGTTTCGTCGTTCCAGCCGCGCCGAGCGCGACACTATGGAGAAGCAACGCTAATGGCATTTAAGAAAGATACTGTTGTGGGGACCATGATCTTCACACTCGTCCTCTGCCTCTCTTGTTCTTTTATGATCACAGGTACGGCCGAGGTACTCAAAGAACGTAAGTTGGCCAAGAAGCGCGATGAGCTTAAGCGTTATGTACTCATTGCCGCCGATATTGATATCGGGGGAGATAAGGACTTTCGCGCCATCTTCGAGAAGTCGGTGACGCCTATGCTGGTGGATCTCGATTCTGGCGAGATAGACACTCAGGCCAATGTACTGGATTTTGACGACCGCATGGCGGCCATCAACCCGCAGACCTCGATCAAGCCTAAGAAGGATATCGCCAAGATTAAGACCCGCGCCAACCAGGCTCGCGTATTCAAGGTGTTTGACGAAAAAGGTGAACTCCATGCCGTGGTGCTACCCATCTATGGCAAGGGGCTCTGGTCGATCATCTATGGTTATGTGGCACTTAAGCCAGACCTGAACACTATCGAAAACGTGGTCTTCTATGAGCATGGTGAAACGCCTGGCATAGGTGATTTTCTCGATGACTCAGCCTGGACCGATAAGTTTAAAGGCAAGCAGCTGTTTGATGATAAAGGAAAAGTCTCTTTCAGTGTGGTTAAGGGTGGCGCTGAGCCGGGTGATCTGCATGGTGTTGATGCGGTCAGTGGCGCAACCATGACGGGACGCGGCGTACAACGTGCCGTGCAGTTCTGGTTCGGTGTCGAAGGTTATCAGACCTTCCTTCACAAGCTAAAAGCGTCGGAGGTTTAAGATGAGTAAGAGTATGACGGCGACGCGGGATATTTTAACCACGCCCATCTTCGCTAACAACCCGATTGCCATGCAGGTACTGGGGGTCTGTTCGGCGCTGGCGGTGAGCAACTCGATGCAAACCGCTTTGGTGATGACGCTGGCGGTGACCTTTGTGTTGGTGTTTTCCAACCTGATCATCTCCACAATCCGTAACTTTATTCCTAACAGTGTGCGCATCATCGCTCAGATGACAGTGATCGCATCCCTGGTGATTATCGTCGACATGGTGCTGCAAGATGTGGCCTATGAACTATCGCGCCAGTTGTCAGTGTTTGTGGGCTTGATCATTACTAACTGTATCATCATGGGCCGCGCTGAAGCTTACGCCATGAAGATGCCACCACATCTGGCCGTAGTAGACGCCATGGGTAACGCCATGGGTTATGGCGTTATCTTGCTCAGTGTCGCCTTTGTGCGTGAACTTCTGGGCTCGGGTACCCTGTTTGGCCATGAGATACTTAAGACTGTAGAGAACGACGGCTGGTATCTGGCGAACGAGATGTTCAAGCTACCGCCGAGTGCATTCTTCCTGATTGGCTTACTGATCTGGGCCATCAATGTTATCCAGCGTAAGCGAGGTTAAGGCTATGGAACACTATATTAATCTCTTTGTTCAGGCGGTCTTTATCGACAACATGGCGCTCTCTTTCTTCATGGGCATGTGTACTTTCCTGGCCGTGTCGAAAAAGGTGTCGACCTCTTTTGGTCTGGGTATCGCCGTGATTGTGGTGATGACACTCGCGGTGCCGCTAAACCAGCTGATCTATGCCAACGTGTTGGCACCTGGCGCGCTGGCTTGGGCCGGCTATCCCGAGCTTGACTTGAGCTACCTGCAGCTGATCACCTTTATCGGTGTGATCGCCGCACTGGTGCAGATCCTGGAGATGTTTCTGGATAAGTACATTCCTAGCCTCTATCAGAGCCTGGGGATCTTCCTGCCGCTGCTAACGGTTAACTGCGCTATCTTTGCCGGGGTGATCTTCATGGCAAACCGCGACTACAGCCTGGCTGAGTCAGTGGTGTTTGCTACTGGGTCGGGTTTGGGCTGGGCGATGGCGATTGTGCTGCTGGCCGGCCTGCGTGAGCGGATGAAGTTCCACGCCATCCCCGCGGGGCTGCAAGGTGTAGGCATCACCTTTATTACCACGGGCCTGATGGCATTAGGCTTTATGTCTTTCTCCGGCATTTCGCTCTAAGTGGCGTGCTTAAGTCAGTGCATTAAGAAAAGGGTTATTAGATGGAAATGGCAATAGGCATAGGCATGTTCACCATAGTCGTGTGCATGCTGGTAATAGTGATTTTAGTCGCCAAGAGCAAGTTAGTGATCAACGGTGATGTCAGCATTCGCATCAATGATGACGATGAGAAGAGCATTACCACGGCGGCGGGCGACAAGCTGCTGGGCGCGTTGGCAAGCAAGGATATCTTTATTCCTTCTGCTTGCGGCGGTGGCGGTACCTGCGGTCAGTGCCGAGTAAAGGTGAAGTCTGGAGGCGGCGATATTCTGCCTACCGAACGCGACCATATCAACAAGAAAGAGGCCAAAGAGGGTTGTCGTCTGGCCTGTCAGGTGGCGGTGAAGACTGACATGGAACTTGAGCTGGAAGAGGAGATCTTCGGCGTCAAGAAGTGGCAGTGTGAGGTGATCTCGAACGACAACCAGGCCACCTTTATCAAGGAGCTGCTGCTTAAGCTGCCCGAAGGTGAAGATGTTAAGTTTAAGGCCGGTGGTTACATTCAAATTGAAGCGCCGGCTCATCAGGTGAAATACAGCGATTTCGATATCCCGACCGAGTACCGTGACGATTGGGAAAAGTATGGCCTGTTCGATCTGGTTTCGACCGTAGATGAAGATGTGCTGCGTGCCTACTCTATGGCTAACTACCCTGATGAGAAGGGCATTATCATGCTGAACGTGCGTATCGCTACGCCGCCAGCCGATGGTTTGCCGCCGGGCAAGATGTCTTCTTATATCTTTAATCTTAAGGCGGGTGACAAGGTCACTATCTCTGGGCCATTTGGTGAGTTCTTTGTCAAAGAGACAGATGCCGAGATGGTGTTTATCGGTGGTGGTGCTGGTATGGCGCCGATGCGCTCACATATCTTCAACCAGCTTAAGGGTGAAAAGACCAAGCGTAAGATGACTTTCTGGTATGGTGCTCGCTCATGCCGTGAGATCTTCTATCAGGAGGATTTTGACGCACTGGCGGCTGAGAACGATAACTTTGAGTGGCATGTGGCTCTGTCGGATCCGCTCCCTGAGGACAACTGGGACGGTTACACCGGCTTTATCCATAATGTGCTCTATGAGAACTATCTGAAGAATCATAAGGCGCCGGAAGATTGTGAGTTCTATATGTGTGGCCCTCCAATCATGAACTCCTCGGTGATCAACATGCTGGAAAGCCTAGGTGTTGAGCAAGAGAATATCCTGCTGGATGACTTCGGCGATTAACCCTGAGTCTGTTAAGAAATAAAAAACGCAGCCATTGGCTGCGTTTTTTGTGGGGAATTTATAACTTTTCTTGCAAATACTTTATTGCTTTTTGATTACCACCATCCGCACTTTTATTCATCCAGGTTTCTCCTGCAGTCGTGGATTCTCTGTCCAGCAAATATTTCCCTAATCTATATTGGGCCTCACTATCGTTATGTTCAGCGGCTTTTCTCAGCCAGGTTAATCCCAATTCTTCATTAACGGGGATGCCTTCACCCTCAAGATAAAGTTCACTGAGATTTAACATGGCTGTTGTTTGCCCATGCCACTCTGCGGCAGAACGATAGAGGCTAACGGCTTGCTCAATGTCTTGCTTAACACCAAGGCCTAGGCGATACATCTCTCCAAGATTATTCGCGGCAGTTGAATCTTGTTGCTTGAGTGCCAATTCGTAAAAATGACGGGCTTGTAGGTAGTCCTGCTTAATCTCATTTCCAAAGAAAAAGAGATTTCCAAGTTTCATGTTTTCGTTATAGTTTCGTAACTTGCAAAAAGTGGTGTAGAGCTCAAGGCCATATTGCATGTTTTGAGGCACGCCTTCTCCGTTCATATAGAGTAGACCTAACCGCATATAAGCATAAGGATGTTCTCCTTCAATGCCTTTCTTATACCAAGCGATAGCTAGGTCTAAATCATGATGGTTGGGGCTACCATATTCGTATAGTTGACCTAAGTTAACGGTCGAGTCAATTTCTCCTTGTGAGTGAGCTTTCTCAAAATATGCAATGGCTTTATCAATATCGTGCTCGACTAAATCGCTTTTGTAGTAGATGACCCCTAGGTAGTGGGTTGCTAGGGAGTTACCTTCAGCTATCTCTAATAAGTAGGGGAGTGCGAGTTGATCATTTTTTTCTGTTCCTAAGCCTAAATGATAGGCTTTACCTACTTCAAAGTAGGCTTGCTCTAAGCCGAGATCTGCTGATTGTTGAAAAAGAGACAAGGCTTTAGTTCTGTCCCGCTTAACAGAGTTTCCATCTCGATAGATGGTGCCCAAATTATATAAAGCTTGGGGATTATTCATGGTCGCCGCTTTATTGAAAAGCTCTAGCCCTAATGCCGTATTTCGTTCAACATGATTGCCATTGAAGTAGATAGAAGCCATGTTGTTTAGCGCTAGTGCATTATTTTGTTGAGCCGCAAGCTGGTATAACTTTAGAGCCGTATCAATATCTTGAGGAACGTATTGTCCAGATTCAAAATAGGTCGCTAAGTTAACCATAGATCCCGCATCACCTAATTCCGCGGCTCTCTGGTAAATCTGTATAGCTAACTTCTGGTCTTGCTCTACAAACCAACCGAAATCGTACATATTGGCCATATAACCAACAGCAGATTTATGGTTTTGCTCAACGGCCAATAGAAGGTAATGTACACCCTTCTCGGGGTCTACTTTGGTGGCTACGCCATCGAAATATATAGTCGCCAAATTGTACTGAGCAGAAGCATTACCTGCGTCGGCAGCGAGTTTGTACCATTCAAATGATTGCTTAACGTTGTCTTTTTCAAAATGGTAGAGATACGCTAAACCTAGATAACAGGAAGCTAGCTGTTGCTTAGCACCAAGTAAAAAGTTTGCCTCGGCCTTTAGCAAGTCCTTCCTGGCTGGCTCGTCTAAATAGAGAAATCCTAACTCGCATGAAGCCATTGGAGCGTTCAACGAAATTGCTCGCTGATAATAATCTATCGCTTGATCGAGGTTTTGATCGACAAACTCACCATTTCGGTAAAACGCTGCAAGGTTTATTAAGGCTTGGGTATCATGCTGTTTTGCGGCTTTTAGATACCAGTGAAATGCAAGTTCGTTGTCTTCTTTAATACCTAGTGCGCCAACATCATAGATTAACCCTAATTCACTCTGAGCTCTGGGTAGTCCCTCGTTTGCAGTCTCTTTATATAGCATGAATGCTTTTTCGGGCTGACCACTTTCATAGTATTGCTGCGCTAGCGTTAGCTTTTCCTCGCTTGTTAATTTTGAGCTTTCTACCTGTAGATCGATAGACGGATTACTAGCCATCTCGGAGGAAGGGGGGTTAGTGTTAGTTGCAACGCAAGCACTTAGGATTCCTAGGCAAAATAAAGTCGAAATGGTACGGTACATGTCATTCCTTTAACATTTGTTTAATGCTTTTGCATCATATCGTTAGGGCTAGGAAAAAGTAAATGTCTATATTGCGGCTCAGGCAATTTAGGGACTGTCATTATGGTTTGATCTACATCAAGGAGCCTGTAGTTGGGGATCTCTATATTGTTTTGTTATCTAAAGGTTAATAAAGCGAATGATATGAGCGACGAGCTAGCGGGCAGTGAGAGCATAACGCCAAAGAGTACCTATACCGTGTCGGCCAGGGGCAAGGCCGATCACCAATCTGTGATGAAGTTTTTAAGGCAACACTTTGGTGCAGTGCCACTGGCCCAGGTAGAGAGCGTATTTGGTTTTGTGGAGCGCTCTAGCCTATATGGTGGCCGTTTTTATCTGATGCGACAGTTGTCTGAGCGGGATGTAGGCTTGTTGGCTGATAACAATATTGGTATCAGGATCCCTTTTACCAACCACTTTGCCACTAAGGAGGAATTTGACGCCAATCGATCCTTGCTGGCCAAATATCATCACAAACGCAATTCCATTATCTGCACCAATGACGACCTGGCTTATTGGATTAAGCAGGAGTTTCCCGACTATGACATCGAAGCCAGTGTGATTAAAAATTTAACCAAGGCCGAGCAGGTTGAGGAGGCGTTTACACTCTATGACACTGTGGTCTTGCCCATGGTACTCAATGATGACGAGGCGTTCTTGAGCGCGCTGCAACATAAAGATCGCATCCGTCTATTCGCCAACGCAGGATGTGCCTATACCTGTCCGGCTCGCACCTGCTACAAGTCTATCTCTAAGTTTAATAAGGGCAATGGTGGCGAGTTTAAATGTTCGCAAGACCTCAAGGCCCGCGAGATGCAGGGCATGGTAGATTTTGACCTCACCCGACTCAGACGTCTGGGATTTCATAAGTTTAAGCTGCTTAGGGCCAGGGCGGGAGAGCAGACGGGCTATTAGCAGCGCGCGTCCGATAACCTATCGATTTAGGTTATCGGTCATTGTGGTTTATCGGCCGATGATTTCGCCTTTAAGCGAGTAGGCGGCGAGCAGTAATTCCTGCTTCTCTTGTTGTCCCACCTGATGTTTATCTAACACCAGCATAATGTCGTCCAATACGGCTAAATACTCCTTTTCATTGATGTTCATGGTCTTGTGCGTCTCAATCATGCTCTTACCCGTATATTCCTGTGGCCCGCCGGTTGCGGCGCAGAGAAATTCCGTCACCTTTTCTATTACGGCGTGACGATCTGAATTGAGGTAACGGCTGGCGATATCGGGATTGTCTGCATGGGTATCAAAAATATCTGTCGCTATCTTGGCTATCTGAGTCTCACCGCCAAGACGTTCATAAAGCGTGGCATCACTCATAGTCTTGCCTCACTGGTTGCCGACACCTGGAGGTCGGTATCTCCTTACTTAGATGATCAATTGTAGTTGTCATCAGGAGAGGCGATGCTGCGTTAGCCGCGTCAGTTACCGTGAAGGCGAGTTAATTTGTAAGCGGATGATTCTTTAGGGCTTCTGGCTATTAAAAGCTTGTCTGCAGGATGATATTTGCCTAAGCAGCCGTTTTTTAAGGGCATGAGATGAAGGTGGTGAGCAGGCGTTGCACTCCTGTGAACCTTACAATTTGTTCACATTTTGATTTACACCTGTTTTTATTTGGGTATATTGTATACAGAGTATTTTATCTCTTAGGTAATGTTGTTATTCGTCTGGAGGGAAGCTAATACACCAAGGATATGGCTAATTAACCTAAAACCTAACAATAAGAGTGACTAATAACATGACCCATAAACTTACATTAGCCATTTTGGCTGCCCTGTTAACGAGCTCTGCCAGTGTGAGCGCCAAACAACCTGAATTTGCTGCCGACCATTGTAAGGCTGGCGAGATCAATGCTCAGCATTATCGTAATTTCCCCGCCGCTTTAGATGAGGCTAAGGCGCGCCATGCCAAGTTGTTTGAGCGTAAGCGTGCCATGGCTAAGCCTGGTAGCGACGCTCTCGAAGAGCTGGGGGATACCCCCCAAGCGCTGGCGCTGTCGACGACACCAAACTATGTGATTCCGGTGGTGTTTCATGTCTATGGAACAGAGTTCAATGGCAAGACAGTCAACGATGCGGTGATCATCGATGCGCTTAACAAGACTAATGAAGACTTTCAGGGACGCACAGCGGATTTTGCCGATATCGATCCCGAGTTCCAGGGGGTAAAGCAGGCGCTCAATATCGAGTTTCGCCTAGCCAGTATCGATCCTAATGGTAATCCCACTTCCGGTATCATCTATCATCCGGCGTCTTCTGGGGCGGGCAACTACTCAAGCTCCGACGTGAAACGGGATCATTGGGATAACTACAAGTATATGAATGTCTACATTCAGAACGATCTCTATGCCGATGGTGTCACCAATAACTCTGGTGTGGCCTGGTATCCGGACTCCACCATGTCCAATGAAGGCCTGGCACGTGTGACCTACAACGGCGCCTATTTGGGGAGCAATACCGATGAGAACTTCCGCTCAGTATTGACCCATGAGTTCGGTCACTTCCTGGATCTGATCCATACCTTCGAAGGTGGTTGTAAGCGTGGCATGGAGCGTCGCTGTGATACCACAGGCGATCAGAACTGTGACACGCCGCAGCAAAACAGCTGGCAGATGAACCCAGGTGATGGCGGCGTAGTGAACTGCATGGGCCAAACCATCAACTGGCAGAACTTTATGGCTTACTCAGATCAATATGCCAATTTCACCCAAGATCAGGTAGCCCGTATGACCAATGGTCTGGATAGTCAGGCTCGTGTGACCCTCTGGTCGGCGCCAAACCTGGCCGCGACTGGTGTGGCTAACTAATACAGAAAGCCATTAAAAAACGCAGCCTTGGCTGCGTTTTTTTGTTTGGGTTAGGCTGGTTTGCTTTGGATTAGTTAAATTGCTAGACAAATACCGGGGCGTCATATTCATAGCCCTCGTCGGTATAGGCAGTCACTATGGCATCATCCACTAAGCCGGCGGGGGAGCTTACCTGAGTCTCAAAGAAGTGCGTGATCTGCTGGCGACGACCGTGAGCCGCCCAGCTTTCGCCATCGGCCCAGATCTCGTTGAAGACGATAGGATAGTCGGTGCGGCTGGCACTCGGATGGTCTATCTGACGGGTGAGAATGTACTGAATACACCCCTGTTCCCGCAATGAGTCGGGCTCCAGTGCCTTGAGTACTTCAAAGAGTTCGGCTTCCTTGCCCGCCTTGGGGCGAAACTGGGCTATCACAAAAACACGAGTGGACATGGGTAAGTTCTCCTCAGAATAAAGACCGAGTTTAGCCTAGTTTTTCTATGGGTTGAAGCCGAGGCCTTTTTGCTACCTGTCAAAGCCATTGGTGAAGGAATCACTAGCCCTGTTAGGTCGACAATTTATTGGGAGTCACATTATCTCACCCTCATTATTTTGGGGCTGCGAGCAGTATTTGGCGAAGTATGTGAGCGACTGGCGAGGCAGGAAGGCTGACTTTGGCAGGTGGGTGAGCAGACAGGTGACGGCGAGTCTAGCTCGCCGCCTGAGTTGGTTTTAGTGATCTCGCTGTTTAATACGACCTTGCTGGCTGTGAGACGCTGCGCCGCGGGCCTGTGTGGACTGATGGCTGTTATTTCGCTGATAGCTCTTTGGCTGAGGGCTTCGCTCTCTTTGAAAGGCGTTGGGCTGAGGGCTCCGCTCTCTTTGAAAGTTATTGGGCTGAGGGCTCCGCTCTCTTTGAAAGTTATTGGGCTGAAGGCTCTTGTCACGTTGAAGCCCTTTATCACGCTGATAGCCGCTGTCGCGCTGAGGGCTCTTATCTCGCTGATAGCCGTTGTTGCGCTGAAGGCTCTTATCACGCTGAAGGCTCTTATCCCTTTGCCCTTGGCTCTGATGTGACCAATCCTTGGTTTTATTGCCCGAAGCTCGGTCGGCCTTTGGCTCGCCTTTTAGGTTGAGCTTGTCCCTTTTTTCATAGTATTTGGTCGGCTGCTGATGTTTATCGGCGCGAGTGACCTTGTGCTGACGAGTATCACTTAGTTTGTGGCTAAAGTTTTGCTCTCGACGTGCTTGGATCTGCGCTGAGCCTTGATGTTTAGCCGGATTCATTTTGTCATGGCGTCCGACATTTTTGTGCTGCTTGACATCATAACGGTTTGGGCGATATTGACCATAGCGAGCCTTGACCTTAGGCGAGCGGTAGGCAACACCGTGTCGATGTGCCGGTTTATGGTTCCAGCGCTGTGCGCCGTGACTAGTCACTATGCGTTTGTGGGGACGATAGTGCGCCGTATGGTGATGGTGAGTCACCACAATGTGACGGTGTCTCCAGCTAAAGGCACTGAAAAAGAAGTTAAAACTGATGCGAATCCCGCTGTTCCAGTAAAAGTGGCTTGAAAAATGCCCTGGGCGATAGTAACCATAGCTCGGTGGATAGGCCCAATAAACGGGTGGGTAGTTATACCAGTGCCAGTGTCCATAGACCACACGGGTGTCATAGTAAGGCACATAGATCACCTCCGGCTGCACCGGCTCTATGATGATCTGACGATTGACCTTAGTGACGCGCATATTTTTCATCTCATCGAAGGCGTCGGCCTCTTCTGCCTGCTGTCTCAGGCCTTGAATGCTATCTAAAACCCGACCCTCATCTTGCAGGAAGGCATCGCCGAGTTTCTGGGTCCATTCAAGATCGTCGCTCAGGCGTTGCAGCACATCGGGAAAGGCAACCAAAGCGGTGACGCTGGGATCCCAATCTTGCTTCTCTGCGCGTTTGACTGCTTCAGCGCTGTCTAAGTTTTGATGCTTGTCACGCCAACGCTTGGCCTGAACGACCTCAAGCGGGTAGGTGGAAGCAATCAAAATATGGGTGAGCAAACTGTCTGGATATAGTGCGATTGGAGCCAGCATCTGTGCTAACTCGGCGTTGCTAAACTGTATCTCCTGAGCAGCATCTTGCGCCCCTTCCAGTGCCGATACTGAAGGACTAAGCAGTGACTGTGAAACGGCAAAGAGCAGGAGCAAAGTCCATTGTCTGATGCTTTTCATAACGTCTCCTAGGCTTATCTGTCATTGGATTTGATCAGATGATAAACCGCCCAAGATGAACATTAGCTGAAGGCTATTTTATTCCTGAGATACCTATTGGTTGACGTAAGCCATGTGATGGAGAAAAGCGAAGAGCGAAGCACATGAAAAGCAACTATAGTTGTAATCATATCAGCTTATTAGCCGTAATGATTCGGTGTGTTAATAGATATAAAAGCTCAAGGTAAACAGGGGAAAAATAACTAACATCATCCCCCTGCGGGAGAGAATTATGGGGCAGACGGAGAGCGGGTGCTAGGTGAGTATTCAGAAAAAACTATTAGGTTTGCTGACGCTGTTATTCCTATTTGTATTTGCCAATATATTCATGGCTTACTTTTTAGAGCAAAAGAGTGAGCAGAAATTGAGTTGGGTTAATCATACCCATACCTTGCTGTCCTACTCAGATCAGCTTTTATTGGCGCTGGCCAATGCCGAGACGGGGCAGAGGGGGTATCTGCTCACGGGCCAAAGGCATTATCTTCAGCCTTATAACCTTTCGCTTAACACCATCGACGACTTGCTGAATAAGCTCACAATACTCACCCAGGACAACCTGAAACAGCAACAACTGTTAGGGCGCTTGAGCGCAGAGGTGGAGTTTAAAATAGCCGAGTTAAAAGAGTCATTAGCGCTTTACGAGCAAGACCAAGTTGCTGCTATGGCACTGGTGCGCAGTAATTTGGGCCAAGAATATATGGATAATATTCGTCATTATATCGATGATTTTAATCGCGAAGAGCAGCGCTTACTCGACATTCGTGTGGCCGAGCTCAGCGAGGTGATAAGTGATATTAGGACTGTTTTTATCATTGAAATCATAGTGACTCTGTTTTTGGCATTGGCAATCTTTGTGCTGATCAGAAAAGATTTGTTTGCCCCCTTAACTAAATTAGTCGATGCCACAAAGCGAATGGAGGCGGGGGAACGTCAACACCTGACCGATTTCTTGCCCAACAACGAGATCAGTTACTTGATGTCCTCATTTTACAAAATGAGCGAAGCCGTGTTTCAAAAGCATCAGCAACTGCATAAACAGGCGCATCTCGATGAACTCACGGGAGTCAGTAATAGGGTTTGTCTGTTTAAAGACATAAGCCATGCGATAGAGCAGGCGCTGCACAAAGAGACTATTTTGGCATTACTGTTTTTGGATATCGACAATTTCAAACAGATAAACGACAAGCATGGTCATCATTGCGGAGATCAGCTTTTGAAAGTGCTGGCAACAAGACTAACCCAGAGTTTGCGGCGCAGCGACGGTATTTATCGCTACGGTGGTGACGAGTTTATTATCTTGCTCAGTGATATGAGCAGCGTAGAAGAAGTTCATAAAACCCTAGCTGGGGTCGTCGCAAAAATGCAAGGTAGCTTTAGTTACCAAGGGGAAGAGCTGCCGCTGCACTTCAGTCTCGGTGCCGCACTGGTGCCTCAGGACTGCCAAAACAGTGAAACCTTGATTCGATATGCCGATATTGCCATGTACGTGTCTAAGCGAGAGGGACTGCAAAAACTGGTCTATTTCGAGTCCAAGATGCTTGAAGACAATAGCCAACAGCATACGGAGTCTTAACCTTGAGCAGTGCCAGCAAACCTTGAGGCTAACCTTAGGCCAGCATTAACTCGCAAATTGTTGTTCAAACATGAGTTCAAACTTGGCGCCACCTAAGCTCTTACTCTCATCTATGGATAGTGAGCCCTGATAGCTGTCCACCAAGTCACGCACTATGGCCAACCCGATACCATGTCCCTTCGCATAGGTGTCGGCGCGCTTTCCCCGTTCTAAGATGGTTTGCCGCTGAGCCGGGCTAATGCCTTGCCCATCATCTTCGACGCTGATAATGAGCTTGCCTGAGCGGCTTTCAACACTGAGTTCGACTCGTGATTGCGCGGCTTTACAAGCGTTATCCAGCAGGTTACCCAACATCTCGGTCAGATCGCTCTGATCGCCATAAAAGATATCTTGGTTGTCAGGCACCTTGCCATAGTTCAGTTGCACATCAGGGTGGATCTTGACCAAGGTACGCAGCAGTTTATCTGAGACTTGATTGACCTTAATCCCCAGATGCCAGGCGTTACCGGCCGCGCTTTGCGCCCGTTTGAGCTGATGGCCTATGGTGCGGTTAATCTGACTCACCTGTTCCTGTGAGGTCGCACTGAGATCTTTTTGACTTTGAATCACGGCTAAGGGGGTCTTCAGGCTGTGGGCCAAATCAGAAAGCGCATTACGATAGCGGCTGCGCTGGCGCTGCTCGGTACTGAGTAGGGTGTTGAGCTGTTTGGCCACATCCTGCAATTCGTTGGGGTAGTGACCGCTGAGCTGCTGCGCCTCGCCGCGCTGTACTTGTCCAAGCTCCTCTTTAAAGCGGGCCAGGGGTTTTAGTGTCCAGGCCAGCCAGGCAAATTGCGTCGCCAGCAAGACGGTCGTCAAGATAAACAGCCAGGTCCAGAGGTGTTGACTAAAGACCTGTTGTTGCTGCTCGACACCAGCCAAGTCTTTGATGATGTGGACGGTAATGGGGGCACTTAATGATTGCGGCTCAGTCGGGGCAAAGCGCACGCTAAAGCTGTAGATGAGATGGGGTTTGCCGTCCACCGTTATATTGCCAAATTCGCTGCGTCCCACCTTAGGGTGTGGCAGTGGTGCTGTCAGGCTAAGGCCAAGAAAAGAATTAGATGACCAAAGGAGGGCATTGTCAGTTGCGCCGTCGCCTTGGCGGTTGCTAGCAGTTAGGTTATTGCTCTGACGAACAATAATGGCATAAAGGCCAGAGCCGATAACATTAAATTGATTTTCCAGCAGCGCCTCTGGCATATAGAGTTTGTCGTCTTCCATCTCAGTCACGGCTAATACCGAATAGAGGTAGGCGCTCAGCTGCTCATTGACGTTATTAAGCACCTGTTGTTTAAAGGCGTTATTAAGAGTAAAGCCGATGGTGGGTAACAGCAGCAGGATTAATAGCAGCGCGCTGATGATCAGGCGAACCCTGAGGGAGTTAAGTTTGCCCTGTGGGGCTCGCAGACTGCTCATGCAATGGCCTCGGCTTAGTTGTCGTTGTCCAGTGGTTTGAGGCGATAGCCCTGGCCACGCAGGGTCTCAATCAGACCATAATGACCGTCTGGGTCGAGCTTTTTGCGCAGGCGGCGGATAAAGACCTCGATAACATTGGAGTCGAGATCGAAGTCCTGATCATAGATATGTTCGATAAGTATGCTCTTGGACTTCACTTCACCGATATGCAGCATGAAATACTCAAATAGCTTGTACTCTGAGCCGCTTAGACTCACGTTTTGTTCGCCAAATTTAATCTCATGGCTGCTGGTATTAAGGGAATAGGGGCCATTTTGGATTAGGGGACTGGACTTGCCTGCCGCCCGGCGGATCAGCGCCTTGAGGCGAGCGATCAGTTCTTCGGGGTGAAATGGCTTGGTTAGATAGTCATCGGCGCCGGCGTCTAACCCTTCAACCTTGTCCTGCCAGTTGTCGCGGGCGGTGAGTATCAGTATGGGATAGTCTATGCCCTGTTGCCTAAGTTGTGCGATGAGGGCGATACCGTCTAGTTTCGGCAAACCGACATCGATAATGGCTGCGTCATAGGGATATTCCTGCCCCTGAAACAGACCCTCTTCACCATCGCTGGCGATATCTATGGTGTAGTGGGCATCGAGCAGGTGCTGCTTCAAGTTTTCCTGCAGGGCTAAATCGTCTTCAACCAGTAGTAATCGCATTGGCGTGTCCTTTGTTGTTAATCTGGTCTATTGCCTGCGCATCTGCCCGGTAACCGCGTCGATGGCGACATAAAAAACGACACCATCTTGGCTGAGCAATTTAGCGCGGTAGCCGGGATTGCCGTTGACTCGCGTCGATTGTACGCTGAGCACTTTGGCGTTATAGCGTCCCTTTACCATCTGTGTTGCCTGCTGACGATTCTTAACTCTTAGATTTTGATGAGTATTTTTTTGAGCAGCGATTAACATGCTGCTCGTCGACGCCGATATGCCCAAGCCAGAGGCATGCCCTTGCAGTGGCAATATCAGCGTAAGGGTAGCGAGCAAAATTAAGGCTGTTTTCATCAAAATCACCTGTGTTGAATTCTCCGAACAGTGTAAAAGATCCTATAAAAATAAGAAACATATGCCTTCAAACGCGATGTGAGTTAAGAGGTTGCGGGCAAAGGTTAACAAGCATTATGGCTAGTGCCAGATGAACGCTACCTGAATGCTGTAATTGCCGCCATCTTATTGAATTGGTTAATTTTTAATGTTCAGCTTATGTTCATTTTCAATCCTTTCTAATGGCCTTAAGCAAGGCAAAAGCCATTTGATGGAGATTGATTATGAACAGATTCACGATTGAAAATAGTGCGGCCACGGCGGATAACTCTCGCGATGGCCTGGGAAAGCTGGCAAATGCTGTGCAGGCAGCGGCCCTACTCGTGATGCTGGGCAGTGGCGCTGTGATGGCGGCGGATGATTGGGTAAGCTCTGCATCGGTCAGTGTGGCACAAGATCAGCAGACGTTGTCACAAGGTTTTAGCCGCGCCGCACAGGTGATGACTGACACCCAAAAGGCAAGCGCCGAACAGCTTAAGTTACAAGCGGTGACACCGGCGCAGCGCAAGACCCGTGATCAGGTGATTGCCGAGCGCCAGGCATATACACAAGTCGCCGGTAAGACGTTAAAGTCGTCGGCCCAGCGGCTCGAGGCCGGGATTTACCATGAATTTGCTATCTACGAGGCCAGTAGTCGTCTGTTTGAAGATGTTGACTATGACGGCTTCTATCGCACCTTTAGTGTGACCTTCGATGCCGATGTGCATAGTTATTATCTGGGCGAGCATGCCAATGTTTATGCCGATCTCTATCTGAGCCGCAATGGCGGGCCTTGGGAGCTCTACCACACCACTGATGTATTCACTATTGTGGATGATGCCAGTGACGATGACTTTGAAGTGTTAACCACATTACATGCTGGCTATCCAACGGATCATTATGACGTGTTGATCGATCTCTATGAGGTGGGTTACAGCGATATCGTGGCGACCATCAGCAGCGACGATGTGGATGATCTCTATGGTTTGCCGCTAGAAAGCGCCGACCGTGACCAATATTTTGTCGATGAGGAAGTGGTGGTGAGTGGTGGTAGTCTCTCGATGGGATGGCTGGCGAGCTTGCTGGGAGTCGTGGGCATGAGTTATCTCAGACGTCGCCAGCAGGGCTAGTGGTCGCCTTTTGTTCATTAGCTAATTTAATCACTGAATCCAATACTCGGCTAAACCAATCGGACAAGGCTAGATAATCATGAAAATATTGTGGTTATTTAGCCTGCGAATGAAGCAAATTTCACAAAATTTTGCCCATGACAGGCGTATATTACCAATCACTAGGTACACGTCTGTGAAATGGGGGAGACGATGACACAAGAGATTAGGGCCGAACAGGTGAAGGTATACAAGGTGTGGGACAAACCCACGCGTATTTTTCACTGGGTTAATCTTGCATTGGTTATGACGATGATTCTTATCGGCTTTGTGATGCTATTTAAGGGTGAAATAGGCATCAGCGGACTCGAGGCTAAGATAGGCTTGAAGACGCTGCATGTCTGGGTTGGTTACTTGTTTGCGGTTAACCTCACCATCAGGCTGATCTGGGGGGTTATTGGCAGCAAGAGTGCTCGGCTGAGTCAATGCTTGCCGGATCTCAATGGGTTAGCCAAGTATAAGGCCAAGCTGGCTAAAGGGCAGTCACCTCAGTATTTAGGCCATAACCCTATGGGGCGTTTGGCGATATTTGCCATGATGTTATTGTTGGTGACCATAATGCTAACTGGATTGGTGCGCGCCGGAACCGATATCTATTATCCACCATTGGGCGGCGCGATCAGCGAGTATATCGCCCAGCCAGGTGTGGATGGTGCCAGCATTAAACCCTATGACGATACTGGCGTCGATGCGCAAAAAGTCGCGATCTTAAAACCTTTTAAGTCACTGGCTGGTGAGATACATGTGTATAGCGTTTATCTTTTGATCTTGATGATAGCCCTTCATGTGGCAGGGGTGATCGTTGCCGAGCTAAAGCATCAGCCAGGATTGGTTTCTGCAATGATCTCTGGCAATAAGGGTCTTACTAAGCCTGCCGAGGATGAGGAGCAGTAAACCTATTGCCGGTCCAGCCACTATCCTATGGCTGAGTCCTATTTAAAATTTGCAGCTCAGGCTGCATTTTTTATGGCCTGTGACTTGATCAGATTTGGGTGAGTTAACCCCATGGCGGTATTTTGCACTAGGTGGAATTAAAGACTTAATTTTATGCGATTTTTGGTCTAGTATGTTAGCTACTTGTAAATGTTTCGTTTCCGGGGGAAGCATGAAGCGCGCATCTTTGCTGGCACTGTCTTTGGCAAGCCTTACCGCATCAGGATCTGCGATGGCGGTTGCCGATATCAAGGGATATTACTTAGGGGCCATGGCGGGGTATTCCCAGCTTGAGGCGGGAGATTTTGACGAGTCAGCCGTGAGTTACGGTCTCTATGGCGGTTACTACTTCAGTAAAAACTTCGCCCTGGAGAGCACCTATGTGCTGACCGATAATTTTGTCGATGTGGGTGATGTGAAGGCCAATCAACTATCGCTCGCCGCTAAGTTTCATCACTATTTTGATAATACCTATTCGATGTTTATCAAGGCGGGGATGGCGGCCACTAAGGTCGATGCCGATCTCGACTATGATGGTGATGGCTGGCTCTGGGGAGCAGGATTTAATATGGCGTTTAAAAATGGCGTCAATGTTCGTATCGCCTACGAGATGCTCTATACAGATCTTGATGCCAGCGGGCTTGAACAGCAGGTTGAAAGCGATTGGGGCAATGTCTATCTGGGCGTACACTACCAGTTCTAGTCCGAGAGGATGATGTAAAAAACGCAGCTAAGGGCTGCGTTTTTTTGTGTTTGTTCGGCTTAATTGAGTGCGTTATTTACCCGGTAAGTATTTAAATCTGGCCATCTGTTCGCCGTGATGCTCGACGATTTTCGCGACCTGCTCATCACTCAATACCTGACGCCACTGATTCTTACTGCCCTGGCGGAAGAAGGATTTAGCGTTTTCATGTTTTTCGACGAATCCTCGCTTGGTTTCTTGAGCCTTGAGCTGGGCAAATGAGGAGTGCTTAATGGCGTTCTTGAGTCGGTTGGGGTCTTTCTTTAGCCCGAGGAAAGACTCTATTTTGCGAAATACCTTCTTGGGGTTATCTAAGATATCTTCATAACGCAGGATCAGCTTGGCGTCTTCGGGATCTTGAGTCCAACTAGAGACATGCATCGACCAGGAGGTGATCACCTGGGGCACGTTTTCGGGTTCGTTGGGGGTGCCTGTCATCTCTTCCGCCATATAGGCGATGGTTTCATCTATGCTGTAACCAAAGTAGTTAGCCATAGATACCGTCACATCCAAGGGGTTTCGCACGATATAGATGGAACCTGAAGTGACCGTGGAGTTATGCAGCGGGTGATCATTAAAGGTTCCCAGGTAGTTATGGGTCTTTACAAAGGTGGTGCCGTGGGCCTGTCTGGCGATATCGGCCTGCACTGTTGGTCTCAAGGCGCAGATCTCTTCCAGGCTAAGATCGGTTGTCTGGCGACCGTCCTGAAGATGGGCTTGAAAACGGTGCGCTGCTGACTCTGCGGTCGAGATAGTGTGCATTGTGTTGATATCTATCCCTTGCTCGGCATTTTGAATGTAATTCTCAAGAAACGCACGAACCCAAGTGTTGCCTGATTTGGGATAGGAGGCGACCCAAAGTATATTCCCCATCAATAAGTCCTTTCATTATTCTTATGACCAGCTGGACGTAGGTGTGTCCGAGTACAGGGATAAGAAACTACCGATTTGCCAGGCAAATGGCAAGGGAGAGTAAGGTAAGCCTTTCTTTGCTGTGGCGCTTTGCCTGCTAATTCATGGCTAACAGATTGGTTTCATGGCAAAGAGTGGTTATGCTGGATCTCTTTCGGACCATTTTTCGGCAAGGGAGTTAACAATGTTAGGCCAAATCATCCATAAGCCCAGTTTATTGGGCGCCCTGTTTGCTCTGACCGTGAGCCCAAGCCTTTGGGCGCAAGGCAACGAGTTGGCGCAGTCGGTCAAGCAAGCCATGCCGGCGCTCTCCAGCCTCTATCTCGAGCTGCATCAACACCCTGAACTTTCCTATCACGAACAGCAAAGTTCGGCGCGAATAGCCGCCGAATTTGACGCCTTAGGGATGTCGGTTACCCGTGATTTTGGTGGCCATGGCGTAGTAGGCATCTATCGCAACGGCAAGGGGCCGACCGTGATGATCCGCGCCGATACCGATGCCTTACCCATTGTCGAGGAGACGGGTAAAGCCTATGCCTCTAAGGTCACCACTCTAGACGCACAGGGCAATCAAGTTGGTGTGATGCATGCCTGTGGCCATGATGTGCATATGACCAATCTGGTGGGGACGGCTCAGCAGCTGATCAAGGCAAAGGATAAATGGCAGGGGACCTTGATGCTGGTGGCCCAGCCTGCCGAAGAGGTGGGCGGCGGGGCTAAAGCCATGTTGAAACAGGGACTGTTTAGTCAGTTCCCACTCCCTGATCATATTCTGGGGCTACATGTCAGTGCCTCTGTTCCTGCTGGTAAGGTGGCCATCGCCCCGGGTTATGCCCTGGCGAATGTCGATTCTGTGGATATCAGTGTCAAGGGGCGTGGTGGTCACGGTGCCTATCCGCATACAACGGTCGATCCTGTGGTATTGGCGGCGCGCATTGTGCTGGCGCTGCAAACTATCGTCAGCCGCGAGGTGTCTCCCTTGGCACCCAATGTGATCACTGTTGGTTCAATTCACGGTGGCTCGAAACATAACATCATAGGCAACGAGGTGAAGTTACAACTTACGCTACGTTCTTACGATCCTAAGGTGCGTGAGCAGCAGATCGCCGCCATCAAACGCCTTACTCAGGGGATCGCCAGCAGTGCAGGACTGGACGAGACCGAGTGGCCAGACGTTTACGTGCATCAAGAGGAGAGCATTCCCTCGACCTATAATGACCCGAATCAAACCGCCTTGGTGAAGGCGAGTATTGCTAAGCAGCTTGGGGATGACAATGTCTGGGAGGCATCGCCTGTGATGGCTGGAGAAGATTTTGGCTTGTATGGTCTAACCCCAGAGAAGCGCCCCATTACCCTGTTTTGGCTAGGGGCTGTGCCTGCGGATGACTACGCTGCCAGTCAGGTATCGGGTGCGATTTTGCCCTCGCTGCACTCAAGTAAGTTTGCGCCCGACTATCCGGTGAGCCTGGAGGCGGGAGTACAGGCGATGAGCCGGGCGGCGATCGATCTGTTTAACCACTAGCAGCCAAGGGCTAGAGGCCGGGAGGTGAAATTCCCGGCCAGATTTAAAGAGTTAGGGGAGGGTTGGTGTATCGAAGCCGTAACTGGCCAGAATTTCTTGCCCTTGAGGCGACAGAATAAATAGCGCCAGTTCGGCAGCGTGAGGCTGTGCTTCTCGGATCACCGTCAAGCCATAGTTAGCCCCCACACTCAAATGGTCGGGCAGTTGCACTATGTTAAGAGGTTTTACTTCTTTCTGGGCCAGTACGGCATTGGTGCAGTAAGTCAGAAAAATGTCCGCCCGTTTGTTTTCCATCACCCAGGCATAAGGATTACGCCCCTTGGGAGGCTTGGCGCTGTCAGGGCCGCCCGTTAGCTGCAGCGCCTTTGCCTCAAGCCGTTTCTGGGCGCCGACAGATACCTGCTCCGCCCGTTCAAACACTTTAAAGGCGTAGTCGCCAGCGGGATCTGCCTTCGGGGTTGAGGTGCCCAGGCGTATCTTGTTATCTAGCATCTGGTTAAGCAGGTTATCGCTACTGAGCTCAACCTCAGGCTGGGCTAATGCGCAGAGTTTGTTGCGGGCAAACATCACCACATCGCCGCTTAGTGATGCCTGACTCAGGGTTGTTGGATGTTTCATGTTGGCTGAGGCGAACAGATCGACCTTTTCGCCAGATTCGATCCGCTTTCGCAGTAATCCAGAGGGAGCAAAATCTGCTGTCACCACTGCGTGAGTCTTGCCTTGATAGGCGCTAATTATTTCCGTCATCGCGGCCTTTAGGCTGCCTGCGGCGCGAAATTCGATTGCGACATCGTGTGCGGCGAGGTGACTGCTAAAACCGGAGCCGGCAATGAAAAGTGTGCCCAGAATCCACTGATACTTCATGAAGAAAATTCCCTATTACTCATTGAATGCCATATCAAATCATCAGATAAGGGCAGCAGCAATTGCCCGATCAGAGATAAGTTAGACTTTGTCGCACGGATCGCTAAATTAAACTGGTGGCGAGACAAAATGTCGCGCACTAGAGGGAGTCTGTCTTGAGCTTCCTGAATTTGGGTTACTCATTCACGTTTGTCTTATGCCTGCAATTTCTTTGTTCCCGTGCTTTGGTTTTATCTACGAGCTAAGTCGAAAGGTTTGGCCCCGAGCTCTCACATTTGAATGTTTGGTTTGCAATGACGCTGTGGCTGAATATACTACGCCCTTTATAAAATTCATTTTTTCCCTTTTTTATCAACTGGTTAAGTTTGTTTTGCGTGTTGGGTTTTCGCGTTAAAAGAGAGTTGTTATGTTTACATTTTCGACAAAAAAAATACTTATGGCCTTTATTGGAGTAACACTTGTTGCCGGGTGCGCAACGGGTAATACGCCTGAGGCGAAGAAAGCTAATGCTCGCAAGGAGACACAAGAGGCTCTAGGCAGCATCTATGCTCAGCATCCTGGTGCAAAAAAAGCGGTAGCTAACTCAATTGCCCATGTGGTTTGCACTGGCAGTAATAGCTACCTGTTTGCCTTGTCGACTGGCGGCGGGGTTTGTGTACTTAATGAGGGTGGTAAAAGCAGTTACTACCGTTTCGCAACTGGGGGCGTTGGCGCGGGTATAGGTTGGAAGCAGGTTGCCTTTGTACAAGCCTTTATGAAGCGAGATGCTCTGCAAAGATTTAAAGAATCAGGCTATGAGGGACAGGCACAGGCTGAAGCCAGTGCGAAATATAAGGAAAATGATGAGCAAGTGTCTGCCAATCAATCTGTGGATGTCGATGGCGTAAAAACCTATCAGGTTAACCTGTTGGGGGCAGCAGCTCAGGCAACGGTGCAAGGTTATAAATACTGGCCTACCGATTTCAGTGAAGATTTTATGCAGAACAAAGGATAGTCTGATCTAAGGTCATGAGCGCCAAGGCAGGCAGTCTTGGCGCCAGTTAATTTGTCTCAATCAGGTTAGCTTTGGTAAAGCAACAGGCCGATCAGTTGGCCAAAAAAAAATGCCGTCATGCCTAATAATCCGAGTACCGCCAGTGCTAAAAGAGGTTTTAACAGCTCTGGGGTGGCGCTCCATACCTTAATTAGTGAATTCATACTCATCCTTTAGTCACCTTCCCGGGAATGTAATACCCGAGAGACTGTCCGTTCATCCTGCGTTATATATTAGCTTTAGATCTTGCCATAATAAAGTGGCATTCATGTTAAATCTTTTCTTGGTTTAACTATTTCATCAATGCCTTACCGCCAATGATCTTAAACGCTGGAACACCGCGTATCAGCGTTTCTCTGGCAAAACACTGATCACATTGGGGGCAGTGACAGGGAGTATGGGTATCGTCCTCGATAATCCGCTCCTTAAAGCATTTGACCAAGGCGCCTTTACCCCCTTTACGATACTTAAACAGCCTGGACTTGCATTTGGCGCAAAAGATCTCGACCGTGCGCTCCGGTGCTTTCTTGTTGGGTCTTGCCATAGGTTTAAAAGATGATGAACTATGAAGCAAGGTTAACAGGTATCGCGGACTAACTCGAATGGCACCTTGGGATGTCGAGGTTTGTTTGCTTGTTAACCTTAACCTAACTTGGCTATAGTAGTGGCCTGGGTTCAAGGATTGACGTTACTTCATGATAAAAATAATAAAACCTCTATTAGTTACATTTCTCTTTTTACTTTTTTTGCTTGCTATCTCGGTTTATGTGGCGCTTCATTTAAGTCTGCCTAAGTTGTCTGGCGAGGTGAGCAGTAGCAAGATAGCGGCTAAGGTGACCATAGACAGAGATCGTCTTGGCACTGCGGTGATCCATGGTGAGAATCGCCAGGATGTCGCCTTTGCACTGGGCTTTGCTCATGGTCAGGACAGGTTCTTTCAGATGGATCTGCTAAGGCGAAATTCAGCCGGTGAGTTGGCCGAGTTATTTGGTGAGCCCGCCTTGGCGCTGGATAAGTCGCGCCGTTTTCATCAACTTCGTCAACGCGCCAAGCGTATCTATGGGCAACTGCCTACGGCTCAGCAGCAGTTGTTGCAGCGCTATGCCGATGGCGTCAATCAGGCGTTGGCGGCGCAGACCCTTAAGTCGTTCGAGTATCTGCTGACCCACGCCAAGCCTGCGCCCTGGCAACCTGCCGACAGCCTGCTGGTGATCTACAGCATGTATCTGGACTTGCAAGGCAACAGCCTCAAGCGTGACCTGACTCTAGATCATATCGAGCGCCGCTTCGGCAGCGAAATGCGCGCCTTTATTACCCAGACCTCAAATTATCAGGCGGCGCTGGATAACAGTCTGTTTCCCTCTGATCCGCCGCCTGTCCCGAGTATGACCTCTTTGGCTGACACCTCTTTGGCCCAGCGTCTGGCGCTGATGATAGATGAGCCGATTGAGGTGGGCAGTAACAACTGGGCGGTTACCGGTGAGATGACCCACACCGCCAGTGCCATGTTATCCGATGATATGCACCTCTCCTTTGCCGTGCCCATCATCTGGTATCGGGCGCAGCTTAACTATCCTGATGCTAAGGGCAATGCCGTGCAGGTCACCGGGGTGTCGCTGCCTGGCGCGCCAGCTATAGTGGTGGGCAGCAACGGTAGACTGGCCTGGGGCTTTACCAATGCCTATATCGACACCGCCGATTGGGTGGCGCTGGACAGTGACGAGCCGCTTGAGGTGGTCAACGAGACGATCAAGCTACCAAAGAGGGAAGTGGACTTTGCCATCAAGCTGTCGCGCTTTGGCCCTGTGCTGCAAAAAGGCGATCAAGCCTATGCGCTCGCCTGGGTGGCCCATCAGGATTATGCGGTCAACATGGAGCTGATGGCGCTGGAGCAGGTCGATAACGTGCCTGAGGGACTGGCAATGGCCAGCGGCTTTGGGATTCCGGTGCAGAATTTGATGTTGGCCGACAGTCAAGGTCACGCCGGATGGCAGCTCGCGGGCGCCGTGCCCGCCAGAACCTTGACCAGTGATATCGCACTAACAAGCGAGCAGATTGAGTGGGCGAAGTGGCAGCAAAGGGATAGCGAGTTGCCTTCGCGTCTGGATCCGCCCGGCGGCCGGTTATGGAGTGCCAACGCCAGAGTGATGTCGACCCATGACGCGCAGCGTTTCGGCGATGGTGGTTATGCCCTGGGGGCCAGAAGCGCGCAGATCCGTGACAGATTGCTGGAGCAGGAGAAGTTCGATGAGGGCGATTTTTATCGGATTCAGCTCGATAACGAGGCGCGCTTCTATCGTCCCTGGCAGAGCTACCTGTTAGATGCTTTGATGCGTGAGCCCAAGCGCTTCGCCAAGGATATAGTACAGATCAGAGACTGGCAGGGCTGCGCCTGCGCCGAGTCTGTCGGCTTTACCCTGGTAAAAGCGTTTCGCAGTCAGATCCTTAACAGCGCCTTTGCCCCCATCGAAGCCGAGCTGGCCAAGGAGCAACTGAGCCTGGCGGTGCTAAAACGTTATCTTGAGCCTGGTATCTGGCAACTGCTCAAACAAGCGCCCAGCGACTGGCTACCCAAAGAGGTCGCCAGCTGGGATGAGTTAGTGATCGCCAGCTATGTCGCCGCCCGTGATAAGCTGCTTAGCCAGTACAGTGACGATGGCGAGCTGAGCGCGCTTAACTGGGGGCGGGTTAATACCCTAGCAATACAGCATCCTTTTAGTCGTCAGATGCCGTTCTTGAGTCGTTTCCTGGATATGCCTCAGGTGGCGGGCTTTGGTGACACCTTTATGCCAGCAGTGCAGCGCAAAAGTTTTGGCGCCTCCCAGCGCTTTATCGTGCAGCCAGGATATGAAGAGCGCGCCATCATGACGATACCAGGCGGTCAATCTGGTCATCCCTTGTCGAAATATTACCGGGCTGGATTTGGTGAATATGCTCGCGGCGCAGTCACGCCGCTGCTTCCTGCTGAGATAGAGGCGAGTTTGACCTTAGTGCCAAGCCAAAAGCAAGGCTAAGGCGCGCAGCTAGAATGTTAATTTAAGTTGCATTACTGATTGTATATTGGCCACTTACTTTGAGAGTGTGGATTGGTCAAACAGTTAACAAAGAGTAAGGAAATTCAACTGATGATTCAAAATCAATTATGTGGTTATTGTAATGTTAAGTTAACCAAAGAAGAGAATAGTCAAACTTGTCGTTCGCGAGAGCATTTGATTCCGAATGCAGCTTTGACCCAGAAAAGAAATTATGCTGAAGCGGATTTTTATGTTTGCAGAAGGTGCAATTTAAACAAGAGTAGAATGGACTACATAATTGGTTTTATTGCAAAAATACAGGCTAGTGATCCCGATATTGCTCTACAGGCCATTGCTAATGCTAAAAAGAAAAAGTTGGAAAATCAAAGATTTGAAAAGATGATAGATTCTACTGTTTTCAATGGTACAAACTATGAAATGACTATGCCGTTTACGGTGAATGAATTAGATTCGTATGTTTTATATTTAGCTAAGGGGCTTTATTTTAGAACATATAAAAAAACATTGAATACAACTCTTTTTATGGTTGATTTCAATTTGATTAATAAAAGAATGATAGATTCTATTTCGAGCTCTTATAGTATGATTCATGAATCAGATCCTATTGAAGATCTTAAGAAAAACCCTAATGCCGAACTCATTTTAAAAGGAGAGTGCATACTCATTCAGGGAGAAGGAGGTAAGCGTAACTATCTGATATTTTTCCAAAATGGGTTTGGCCTGCTCATCAATATAGTTAGACGTTCTCATAAAAATGTGAAGAAAAAACTAGACTACCTAAAAACTTTTTCTTCATTTCAATCCTAACTCGTCTTTTTGATTTTTTTGTTATAAATAGATTCTATTGTTTCAGGTTGTTTTTATTAACCTTTCATATTGAATGTATAAGACTTGAATGGTTATCGTAAAAAGCCACCGCTAGGGTGGCTTTTTTATGGCTGAAGAGAAGCGTTAAGCCAGTGGCTCAAGCGGTTTGTAGCGCAATAGCTCGGCCGGTAGCTTGACCCCTTGGGCGCTGATGGCGTTGATACGCGCTAGATAGGCGGCGCCATACATCAGGTGTTTGGCAAGATCCACCGCGTGACGCTTGCTGTAGTCGTCCAGGTAGCTGCCCTTGGCCCATTGGTTGAAGGCGCCAAGTGCGGGGCCTGCCCAGATCTGATAGTCCATCTCACGGCCTTGCTCACCTGTGTTTGACCAGCGGCTAGACAGCCCCAGATACCAGCGGAAGATGAGCGCCATCTTACGCTTGGGGTTACCCTCGGCGCGCTCTATCTGCTTAGGATCGCGTTCATTAAAGTGAGCAACCGTACCGGCCCAGATCTCATCCAGGCTCGCGCGAAACACCTGCTTCTCCAGCTTGTCGCGCTCATCAACGGGTATCGCCTCTATCGAGTCGTAGCGGCTGTAAATCTCATACAGCTTATTGGCGCGCATAGGGAACAGGGTGCCACGCTTGACGACCTGTAGCTTAACGCCCATCTCAAACATGTCTGCGGCCGGAGCCATGGTTACATCCGCCATTTCGGTTGTGGCCAGCAGCTTACGGGTGTGGTCGCTGGCGCCAGCCTCGACACAGGCTTGGTTGATGGAGCCTGTGACTATGTAGGCGGCGCCCATGTTAAAGGTGGCCAGGGCCGCATCTGGGGTACCAATGCCACCGCCACAACCCACGCGCAGGGGCGTCTCATATTGATACTTGGCCTGGATCTCCTCCTTAAGCGCTAGGATGGTGGGCAGCAGAGTCACCAGAGGACGGTTGTCTGTGTGACCACCTGAGTCTGCCTCGGCGGTGATATCATCCGCCATGGGCACCAGTTGAGCCATTGCCATCTGATCATGGGTGATCAGGCCTTCATCGACCAGCTTTTGCAGCATCTTGACGGGCGCAGGTTGCATAAACTTTTCTGCTACTTCGGTGCGGCTCACCTTGGCAATCACCTTGTTGCCGATAATGACGTGACCGTTGGCGTCGCGGCTTAGGCCTGCGGCGCGGTAGTAAACGATTTGCGGTGTTAGTCCCAGAAAGGCCGAGGCTTCTACTGTGCGTACCTTGTGTTTAAGGAAGAGCTCGACACTGCCGCGCTCGAGCGCAGGCTCGCTGGGGCTGTGGATCAGGTTAAACATGTAGGGGCCATTAGGTAGCGCGGTTTGGATACGCTCGATTGCCTGCTCGACTCGGCTTGGGATCAAACCTGCCGCGCCAAAGGAGCATAAGATCCCCGCCTTGCCCAGGGCGATCACTAACTCTTCTGATGAGATGCCGTTGGCCATGGCGCCGGCGTAGTAGGCGTATTTGACGCCGTGAACCCGGCGGAAGTTGCTGTCGCCCAGGCTCTCTGTGCCCAGTGCCGGGGTGAAGGCGCTGACAGGATGACCGGTTGCCTGCTCGCCTGTCGCCAGGCTGGCCTCTGTGGCGATACCTACGCCTTGGTCGCCATCGTTGACCACATAGCAGGCGCGGCTGAAATCTTTAAGCTGGCTCGCCATGGTGGCGCTGTCAAAGCTTATCTTGCTGTCGCTTACCTGCCATGGCCAAGGTGAAAGCTGCTCGTTTGCGGTAGTTGGATTCATTTAAACAAGAACCTTATTTAATGATGGCCGACTTAGGCAGTGCCTTGCACCTCTCCTAAGCCAGCCGCTTTTATTATGATTATTGGCTGAGCCGGATATCGGTCCGCTCAGTATCCCCTTAATTACTGCGCTTCTTCGATGCAGATCGCGATGTCGGTGATCTCGTAGATCCGCAGGCCATCCTTGCTCAGGCTGGCATTACCTGTGATCACTCTCTTACCGGCTTCCTCTTTAATGGAGGTGATGCTGACATCCATCGACATCTGCTTGTTCAGTGGGTTTATCTGACCACGATACTTCCACTTGATATTGGAGAGGATCTGACCAAATTTCGGGTTGGTAAACCCGGCGCCCAAGTCTTTGCTGATGGCATAAGTCTGCATGGTTTCTATGATAGCTTCAACGCCTAATGAACCAGGCATTACAGGATCCTGATGGAAGTGGAACTGGAAGAACCAATCGCTAGGATCTATGGTGCGCTCGGCGTAGAGATAGCCCAGGCCGTGGGTGCCGCCGTTATCGACAATCTCGACGCTGTCGATAAAGTTCAGCTGGCCGCCTGCCAGACGATAGTGGGGCTGACCTGTCGGCGCATTGAAGTGACGACTCTGTTTATCCAGCAGGTTGACCTTGATATCTGGTGCTATCCCTTTGGCCTGATGCCAAGGCTGAGTGACCTTACCATTGTCTAATCCCAGCTGATCTTTAAGCGCCTCGGCCTTGAAATAACCAAACACAGCTGTGCCACGATAGAAGGGTTCACCATCTGTGCTCAGCTCGAAGCTAAAGCTCTGAATGATGTTGGTGCCAGCCATCACGGTTGAGAGTAGGCGTGAATCATTAACTATGGTCTTGCCGCGAAGATCCACCTGACGCAGCAGTTCGCCACTACCGTCTAAGTTGCGGAAGAAGAGCTCGAGACCAGGGAAACCGAGTGTGGTGCCCATGTAGCCTGAGATAAAGCCGTTTGGCTGCAGGGCGATCTCCATCATCACAGAGTAGGGCATCAGCGCCTGATGGCTGTTGTTATCGAAATACCAGGCATCCTTGGGGACCTCATATTCGGCAATACAGCTGGCAGGGCGCTTGAAGTCGCCGCGCTGGCCGTTAACCTCTATCACACGCGTGGTGAGCTGCAGATCACCACAAGGAGTGCGCGGCGGGATCATGCCGCGGTAGATGGCAAACTCTGGGCCGAAGCATTTTTCGATATCGCCGGTGGCAAACTCGAACAGATGATACGGCGTAAAAGGCACAGTGTCTGGCACTCGATTTGGATAATCCGGGATGACAGGCGCTTCCACATGCGTTAGCGGGATCACCCCCTTGTTGGGCTCGGCGTTGAGATCGGGGATCTGAGCCATCAGCGGAGCATTAGTCATCAGCGGAGCATTAGTCATCAGCGGAGCATTGGCTGATACACCTTGACCGTTTTTGGCCTGTGTAGCGCCTTGCTTCGTCTCGAGAGCTGGGTAGCGGGTGCACTCAGATTCTTCTTTGATCATTACCCCCAGATTCTGGAAGTCCACCACCACCTTGCCATCAAGCAAGATATCGATATTCGCTTTGGCGTAAGGGCGTGGGCTAAAGCCTATCTCGGTCACTTCCATACGGTAGGTGAGACGGGCCGATTGCGGCAGCACCTGACCACGGCAACGTACCTTCTGCGAGGCATTCTCCAGAGGCTGGAAACGACCATTTTGGGTTTGGGTGTGCATACCAAGGTGCAGCATGTAGAACTGCAGTAACTGGCCACAACCTTCGGCCATCAGTGAGCCGGCCATCACCTGGTCCCCCTTGAAGTGACAAGGGAAGTACCAGTGGTTAGGCTCGAGCTGCTTATGGCCTTCGACCAGTCCAAGGCCCCAGGCGCCGCCGTTTCGTTCTATCTTGCTGACCTCTTCGATCATCAAGAATTTCTCGGAGGCAAAGCAGAGTGAGGGTTGCGCCGGGCCTGCGTGGGATGGACCGAAACAGCCTTGAATATCGGCCGACAAGAGTTTATGGATCGCAGCATAATCAAATTGGCTGCGCGGACAGTCCAGGAGTGGATTAAAGGTCTGCTTAGCGGCGCGGCTGCGAGCCAGCAGCTCCTCTTCGGTGCGGATCACCCCTTTGCCGTCAGCCAGCTCGGCGTCGGTGAAGAAGCCAGCGCAGCCGCCATCCATCTTGAGGATCATGGTATCGCCAACGAAACATTCGTAGGAGAAGAAGAACAGCAGGGTATCGCCATTTCGGGCGAAGTTGTTGATCTTAATCTCATACCTTAGGGTATCGCCGCCGCGGGGTAGGTCCCCTAAGAAGGTGAGGGTACAGTCAAGCAAGCGATAGACTCGCTCGCCCTTGTTCTCGAAGTCTATGCCCAGGTAGCTAATTAGCATGAGGTCACACTGACCCGATTCCACCGCGACTGCCCAAGGGATCTGACCATCGACCAGGTAGGGGGCATCCACTGGAATGTCGTATTCCGTGGTCATGGTGCTGGGCTTATATTCGCCCAGTTTGGCATCAAGCTCTGTGACCCGTGATACCAGCAGATAATCTGTGGTGGGCAGGCGCACACGGCGTGAATAACTGTCGATGACGTCATACTCTGGGCCGAATACTTTGGCAATATCGCCCTCGGCGTATTCCACCAGATCATGGTAGTCCCAGATGCAGGGCTTATGGGCCGGAACTGGCGCGCGGTAGGGCGAGACCAGATCATGCCTTGGCCTGAGTGGCATCTGGGTGACGCTTGAGGCCGCAGCTGACGCCGATGGGCTACCTATGGCTTGGGCCAGTTGCTGATTAAGCAGCAGGTCGGCCACTTTCAGGCCTGATTCACGGCTCTTGAGGAAAGCGAGATGGGCCTGACGGGCCTTTTGTTGATTGTCATGAAAGGCGCTGAGATCAGGGTTGCTGATCGGTGAGCCTGGTGGCTGAGCTGAATGCTGGGTCATAGTGGGTAAGTTACCTGTTGCATCGCCTGTCATCGACGGCGTGGCAAACTGTGATTCTTGAGTCGTGTTCGAATTAACCTGGCCTAAATAGCTTATAAGCTTGGCCACTTTTTTCGGTTTAGTCTGAACTTGTCCATTGGCCGCGGCCAACTTATCTTGCAGCGCTGACAGTTGCGTCAGCGGCTGGGTCAGTATGTGGTCTATGATGCCGCGTCCACCCAGGGTGACCCGCTTGATCAGGCTACGCCCCTCATGGGTGGTGAGATCCTGGTCTAGCCTTTGGGTCAGCGCGCTGCGTTGGGTATGGGTTTGAGTAAGGTGCACCAAGGCGCTCTGATCTTCGCTGAAGTTGGCGACCAGGGCATTGTCCGCGTTTTCTTGTGTCATGCGCAGCAGTGTGGCGATAAGGCTGGTCATGCCGGCGGCGGCAAAGCTGTGGCCCAGTTGTTGGTCGCTCTGCACCAGACGAGCCTGCGCCGTAGGCAGCTCTGCCATCAGTTGTTGGGGCTGATGCTGGCTGCAAGGCGCCACACTCATCTCGACCAGTGAGATCTGATCGGCATCTGTGCCATTGAGAGTCAATAGCTCATCGCACAGGCGCGGCAATTGGTGTTGAGGACCAAAGTTGAGGCTCTCTATCTTGCCATAGGCGCTAGCGCCACGCTGGCTTTGGTGAGATGAGGTTTCCAGCACCAGGGCGCCGGCGCCTTCCGCCAGTCGCCAGCCGTTTGGATGGCTCTGACTGGCCACGGGGGCGATAGCATTTTTCAGCATCACCTGCTCCAGGCTGCCACAGAGATCGACCGCGGCGATCACCACGGCATCAAGCTGCTCCTGCACCATGATATTTTCCGCCACATCCAGGGCGCGGCCCACAGATTGCTCGCCAGCGGAGATGGTGAAGGCCGGACCGCTGAAGTCCCACAGGGAGGCGATACGCGAAGCCATGATGTTGCCGATAAAGCTGGTGTATTGGTTTAGCTTGGCGGCGTCGAGCACGCTGTCCATGGCTAAGGCCTCAAGCTCGCGATACTGACTGTCACTCAGGCTGGCGCCCATGGCATCCAGACTCTGTTTGAGCTGAGTGTGCAGGTTTACCCGTCCGCGGAACTGGTGCAGTTCCAGCTCTGTCTCCATGGCGACCAAGACGGCCACTTTTTGCCCTGGCTGTAACGCTGCGTCGCGTATCGCTTCGTCGGCGACTTTCATCAGCATCAGCTGTTGGCCGATAAGGCGATCGTCTTCATTGGGAGGCAGTTTAAAGCGCAGAAAATCCAGCTCGAAGCTATCTACATAGGCGCCTTGGGGGGCCGAGTCGAGGCCAAATTTTGCTAGCAGTTCTGGGTGCTGATCTAACCCTTTCCAGCGCGCTGGTGGCAGGGGCACAAAGGCCTCTTGCTCTTGGCGAATACAGGTGTCGAGTGCGTTAATGCTGCCAAGAGGGCCAAGATGCGCCGCAATACCACTGATCACAAATTGCGGTGTCGAGCCGTTGTGACAAGGCGCAGTTAACTGCGGCGATGTCACTGTGGTTGAAGGCTCGCACTCTGTGGGCGTATAGGATTCTAACAACAGATGAGCATTACAGCCGCCGAAGCCAAATACCGACACCCCGGCTAATCGCGCCGCGTTATCGGCCTTAACTGGCCAAGGCGTCACCTGACTGGGCAGGGTATGAGCGCCAAATAGGCCATTTGGCGATTCGATGGCCTCACTGAGGTTGATCCCCGGTGGTAACACGCCCTGGCGCATGGCGAAGATCATCTTCATGATCCCTGGCATGCCTGCGGCGGTAAGTAAATGCCCTAAGTTGGACTTGGCCGAGCCTATCATGGGCGCGCTTGCACCTTCGAGCCTAGGGGCAAAAAATTGCTCCATAGAGGCCAGCTCTACCTTGTCTCCCAGCGGGGTGCCCGTGGCATGGCATTCGATCACTTCGATATGTTTAGGATCGACGCCGCCGTCGCGATAGGCACGCTCGAAGGCCTTGACCTGCCCCTTACTGTTGGGGCTGAGCACAAACTGTCCCTTGCCGTCATTAGACAGGCCGATGCCGCTGACAATGGCGTAGATCTTATCATTATCACGCTCGGCGTCTTCGAGGCGTTTGAGTGCCAGTACCCCAGCGCCTTCTCCGGCAAACAGCCCCTTGGTATTACGATCGAAGGGGGCCGAGAAGCCATGCTCTGGGTAGGCGTGGAAGATGGAGAAGCCCATGTTAATAAAGAAAGGGTCGGCGCCGGAGACGGCACCCGCCAACATAAGATCGGCCTTGCCTGTATTGAGATAGTCGCAGGCCAGTTTCAGCGAATAGACTGAGCTGGCGCAGGCGGCATCTAGGCTAAGCTGAACGCGTCCAAGGCCAAGGGCGTCGGCCACTAGCTTAGAGGTGTTGTGGGCAATAGCACCATTGGCAACGTCTAAGGTGGTGGCAGCCGGACTATGGGCGTTGTAGTCGCTCAGGCTGAAGTCTGGACAGGCCAGCTTCTGCTTAAGGGCTTTTTCTACCGCCTTATGGTAGAGGGGCAGAAACAGCTCATTCGATTTTGCCGTAGGGAAAGAGAGGGTGCCCATGATGATGCCGCAGCGTGATAGCTGAGGAGAGTCCAGGGCAATGCCCGCATCGAGCAGGGCATTGCGACTGGTGTCTAGCGCCCACAGCAGGCTATCGTCCATCCCCTGAAGTTGTTCGGGCGGCAGCTTATAGCCATAGGGATTAAAGTGAAAATCTTCAATATACCCGCCCTTATCGCAGTAGAAGCGATCGGCCTCGCCCTGTTCGCCACGATAGTCGGCTAAATGGGCGCCGAGCTTGTCATCGCTGAGTTGGGTGCGAGAGTCGCGTTTGTCGAGCAGGTTTTGCCAAAACTGCTTAGGGGTCTTGGCGTCCGGGTAGAGGTTTGCCAGACCCACGATGGCAATCTTGCCATGACCTCGGGTCTTGCTTGGCGCTTGTTTGGCAGAAGGCGCTTCATTTGAAGGCATTAGACTTCCTCTTGAAATAGGGTATTGGCGAGCGGGGGCTCACCTTGAGCGCTGCGCTGTTGCAGCTTAGCCAGTTCACGCTTGAGTCCCAGTTGCAGCACAGTGAGGCTGACGGGGACTCTGTGGCTGATCAGTGTGCCCAAGGCTTTGAGCAGGGTGATCACCTCGTTTGCGCCGCGGGCATTGACCGGCACGCTGACGTGGGGTGTCTCGCTGGCTTTTAGAATTTTATCTATCAGGGTGCAGTTTTGTCTGTCGGCACCGACCTCGACAAATAGCGCTGCGCCCTGATGGGTTGCGCTCTGGATGAGCGACTCAAAATCGAGGCGATGGCAGAAGGTCTTGGCTATCGAGGTTGCGATAGCTTCGGCACTCAGGGCCTGAGTCTCGTTGACGGCGCCATCTTGGCCATCGATGAGGCTGGCGGCGCTGATAAATTTGACCGGATGCTCGGCGGCTTCGGCCATGAGAGTCTGATGATAGAAGGTCTGCACCTGCGACTGCAGGCTTAAGGCCGGTGGCGTATGCATGGCGGTCACTCGATTGGCGGCTATGCCACGCTTACCCAGTTCCTGTAACAGGGCCTGGCAACTGGCCTGACAGCCAGCGATCACGCAGGTATCCCCCTGGGTGATAGCAAGATAGGCTCTGGGGTAACGCTCTAGCAAAGGCTGAATATCATCGCCTTGGCATCGCACCAGAAAACTGTTCCATTCGAGAGGGTCGTTCTCTGACAGTTGCCAGTGACGACGAACCGCCTTGAGCGGACCTGAGATCTCCTCGGTAAACAGGGGATCGCTCAGGGTCTTATCGATCAAGCTATGGGGATCTTGCCACACATCCAAGCTTGCCCACATGGCGGCTTCACCCATGGAGTAACCCAGGGCAAAGTGAGGCTGTACTGCAAATTCATCCACCAAGAGCTTAGTCAGCAGGTAACTGGCGCCCACACCGGCAATGGCCATCTTGCTTAGAGGCATCTGCTGAGTGTCGGCCTTATCTTCTTGATAGATCATATCGGCCTGCAGCATCGCCTTGAGATCTCCTTGCTGCTGCAAGCGGCTAAACAGGGCCGGAAAGTAGCTGTGCAGCTCATGCAGCATATCTGGGTAGATGGTGCCAACGCCGGGATAAACGAAGGCCAGCTTGGCCTGACCCAGCGGCGCGGCGCTGAAATAGCTACCCGATGGCGTACGGTATTCCCCTTTCTCCTTACAGATCTTGGCCAGCGCCTGGCTCATGGCGGTGATCTCCTGCCCAAGCGCCTCGATACTTATGGCCTGTAAACCGATCACAAAACGTGTCGGACCGCTGGTGACAAAGGCATCGAGATTTTGCTGCATCAGCTCAATGATCGCCATCTCCCGCGCTAAGGGCTCGGTCTGTGATAAGGCGAGCTTATCCAAGGCCGCCGCCAGGGCCCAGAGACCTTGGTTGAGCGCGGCTTCACTGCTACCGGGTAGCAGAAAGAACAGCTGGCTGGCCGATAGTAGCGAACGCGCCTTGAGCCGGCCTGTGCCCTGTGTCAGCACCATGGCCAGATGAGTTTGCGCTTTCCTTTGCTGAGGCTGGGTATTCTCCAGGGTAAGCGTCGCCACTCGCCCTTGATAGGGCTCGGTAAACCAATAGTGACGCCGAGTATCTGAACGCCTAATGGTTCGCTGTGCAATATCAGCGATCAGGCGACACAAGGCGTCGAAGCCCTTGTTCATGTCATTGATATGCACTCTGCACTGAACACTATCCGGTTGGCGTTTGGCCTGTGCCAGCGCGCCTTGCTGTGCACTGCTCTGGCTTTGACCATATTGCAGCGCCGCCAGATGGGCATGAGGGTGTAGCTTGTGCCGCGCTGCCTTGAGCGCTGGCATCAGCAGCAATGTTTGCTGGGCGCCTTGCAGGCAAACCAGATCGCCTGTGGCGACCCAGCTCACTGCTTGCTCTAGCGTCTGAGCCAGCTTATTCTCAGTAAGGTCAGTCTCAGTTTGGTCAACTTGCAGCTCTCGAACTGGCTGATTGGCTAAGGTATCGGGCAAGGCTGCATCTTTTGGCAACAGCAAGAGGGCTACCCGCAGTGGGGTAGCACCTTCGCTGTTAGCGTTAGCATTGCTTACCTTTTGGCCAAACTCCTGGGTCACTGCGTCGCCTCCTCGTTGGCCGTTTCACCGCGCGCGCCGTGTGGCACGAAGGCGGCATTGAGGGTTGAGCTGATGGTGATCCTGGCTCCTTTCATCAGGGCGCTCAGGCGGCCATCTTGATGGTAAAGCGACACATCGGCCGTCAGGCTTCTGCGATTGCTCTTGACCACGTTCAGCTCGATATAGCCGGTTTCGCCGCCGTGAATCGGCTGCACACTGATGAACTCGTCGATGGCCGATGGCAAACTGGCCGCCCCATAGCTGAGCCTTGCCCAGACTAACATGGCTTGGAGCAAGAGATCCTCGGCAAAAGGCTGACAGCCTGCGCTACTTAGGCTAGGTACAAACTCGCCGCAGTCGGCTTCGCGCACCTGGGGCAGGCTAACAGAGGCGATAAGGCCCTGCTCATCGAACCTCAGTACCTTATCCAATCCTTGCAGTCTTGGCCCATGAAACAGGGTGCCGTCACTGTAGAGCGTGCTGGCATCGGTCACCGCCTCGCCATTGTACTGCCCCTCGAAGGCCTCGATTGGCGCCGAGCTGTCCTCGCTATCCATCAAACAAAGGCTCGCCTGGTACTGCGGCCGTCCCTCGCTGCTTATTGAGGCCTGAATGGCCGTCAGGCTATCGCCCTTATATTCAGGGGTTAGCGTTAGCACTAAGTTTTGCGGTGCTTCAGTATCGAAAATAATGCCTTTGAGCAGCTTATAGCTGCGCACCTTTACCGGGGCGCCAATGTGCGCCCGAGCGGCTTCACGCATCCATTGGATAGCACAAACCGTCGGTAATACCGGGTTACCGCCGATCACATGGTCTGAGACAAAGGCCATGGTCGCGGGCGTTAACTGGCGCGTTAAGGTGACAGGCGGCAGCGGATGCTGTGCGACGTGCACCTCATCCGCATCAGGCTTTTTTACTGAACTTGCCTCATCGGCTTTAGCTGTGTTGCCTTGCATATCACTGCCTACCAGCAACTGCGCGCCACTTGGGCTTAGCAGCTTGGTGGCAAACAGCTCGGCACCCGCCAGCAGTGGGATCACATAGACGCCGCGATCGACAAACATCTTCTTCAGCGCAGGATTGACCATGCCGCCATCCCAAGGGCCCCAGTTAAAGCTCATCACCTTGGTCTGCTCGTTTAACTGAGTCAGTTGCAGTGCCGCCTTGTTGAGGATCTCGTTCGCCATGGCGTAGTCACTCTGGCCTGTGTTGCCATAGAAACCCGCCGCCGAAGAGAAGAGGGCAACCAGCTTAAGCTGGGTCATATCAAGTACAGAGAGCAGAGCTTGTAAGCCTCTGACCTTAGTGCCATAAACACGCGCTAGCTCGTCGAGCTGCTTGTCTTGAATATGCTTATCGGCCAATACACCTGCGCCGTGGATAAGGCCTGTGATAGGGCTTATCTGGGTGATGATCCCCAGCGCATGGGTGATAGACTCGCTGTTGGTCACATCCATGGCGAGATATTCGGCCGATGCACCTACCGCCTCGAAGGCTTTGAGGGCGGCGTCAATCTCAAGGCTGCTCTTGATCGGCCAGATTAAGGCATCTATCTGCTTAGGCGTTGGCTTGTCACCGCTAGCCATAATATGGGCGATAGCAGCCTGCTTGAGTTGATCGACAGACTTACCTTGTGCCCAGCTTGGTCTTTCTGTCGCCGAGAGATGTTGGCTGCGACCTGCGAGGATAAAGTGTGACTGACAACGCTTGGCCAGCGCTAAGGCGCATTCGAAGGTCACCCCTTTTGCACCCCCGGTCACCAGTATTTTATCTGTACTGTCTAGGTTGGCGGCTTGGGTGTGTATCGCTGCCTGCCCTGGCCGTAAAGCGTGGCGGGACAATTGTCCGTCGGTATCGACACTGAGCCCCACCTCGCTAAGCTGGGTCTGGGCATCGAATAACTCAGCTACTATGGCATCGCCCAGCTGAGCGGCGCTCATCGTTGGGGCGAGATCCAGCGCGCGGCAGAACACCTCAGGCCACTCGTGGCTTAGTGTCTTAGTCAGGCCCGACAGTGCTGCCTGATTGAGCTCACTCTTGGCCAGCAGTTCAGGTGATAGGTAGCCGAAACCGCCATCGATACGGCTGACGCTGAAGAAACAGCGGCGTCCAGTTTGTTGACTCAGTTGACCATGCAGGTGCTTAGCCCATAAAAAGGCTGAGCTGAGATGGTTAAACCCTGTCTCGGTTAGCGAAAGCGCTGGCGTGGCCTCACTGTCAGCCATGGGCTGCAGGTGAACAAAGCCTGTGATAGCGCCATGCTCGGCCAGGATCTCTGCCATGGTCTCCTGAATGTCGGCTTCGCTTAACCCTTTTGGCTGCACGCTAGACACGGCGCTGCTTAGCGGTGACTGTGGCATCCCCTGAGGAAGTCGCACCACCACGACATTGAGTCCTTTGTTGCTGAGTTTTTCGGCCAGTACCCCGGCATTGTGACCATCATCTTGGATCACCAGGGTAGCATTGGCGGCGAAACCCTCGGCATCAGGCTTCGCCGCTTCAAGCTTTTTTAGCGCCACCTCGCTGTGAGGCGGTAACTCGACTACAGGTTCGGCGGAGATGGCTTGCACCTGGGTAACCGCGGCGCTCTCCTCTTGCTTGCCTGTCGTTTCTGCCATAGCGCCTGCGGCGGCTTGTTGAACATGATAGCCCGCGGCGGCTTGCTGGCCATGAGCGCCCGCGGCGGGCAGCTTGCTATTCATGTAAGCGACGATTTCACCCAGGGTGCGGCACTCGGCCAGATCTTCTGGGTTGAGATCCGGTAGTCCCGGTAGCTCATCCTGAACTGTGCCTAAGATCTCGACCCGCTTGATAGAGTCGATACCAAGGTCGGCTTCCATATCCATCTCAAGGGCCAGCATTTCAGTTGGGTAACCTGTCTTGTCGGCCACCACGCTCAGCATGGTCTGCTGCACCTGTGATGATGACAAGCCAGCTTGAGTTTGTGCTGTCGGCTGTTGGCTGGTCATAGCGCCCGCGGCGGCTTGTTGACTATGAGCACCTGCGGCTGGCTGTTGGCTGTTCATAGCGCCTGCTGCGGGCAGCTTGCCTGCCATATATGCGACGATTTCACCCAGGGTACGGCACTCGGCCAGATCTTCTGGGTTGAGGTCAGGCAATCCTGGTAACTCATCCTGCACTGTGCCTAAGATCTCGACCCGCTTGATAGAGTCGATACCAAGGTCGGCTTCCATATCCATCTCAAGGGCCAGCATCTCAGTTGGGTAACCTGTTTTATCGGCCACCACGCTCAGCATGGTCTGTTGCACCTGTGTTGATGACAGGCTATTAGCAGGCGTAGTGCTCGTTTGTGTTTGTAATGTCGGCTGTTGGTTGGTCATAGCGCCTGCGGCGGCTTGTTGAACATGAGCTCCTGCAGCTGGCAGTTTGCTGTTCATATAGCTAACAATTTCACCTAGGGTACGGCACTCGGCCAGATCTTCTGGGCTGAGTTCAGGCAGTCCTGGCAGCTCATCTTGAACCGTGCCTAAGATCTCCACCCGCTTGATAGAATCGATGCCAAGATCGGCTTCCATATCCATCTCAAGGGCGAGCATCTCAGTTGGGTAACCTGTCTTATCGGCCACCACGTTCAGCATGGTCTGCTGCACCTGTGATGATGACAAGTCATTAGCAGGCGTAGCGCTCGCTTGTTGAATATGGGCATCTGCGGCCGGTAGTTTGCTGTTCATGTATCTAACAATTTCACCTAGGGTACGGCACTCGGCCAGATCTTCTGGGCTGAGTTCAGGCAGTCCTGGCAGCTCATCTTGAACCGTGCCTAAGATCTCCACCCGCTTGATAGAATCGATGCCAAGATCGGCTTCCATATCCATCTCAAGGGCGAGCATCTCAGTTGGGTAACCTGTCTTATCGGCCACCACGTTCAGCATGGTCTGCTGCACCTGTGATGATGACAAGTCATTAGCAGGCGTAGCGCTCGCTTGTTGAATATGGGCATCTGCGGCCGGTAGTTTGCTGTTCATGTATCTAACAATTTCACCTAGGGTACGGCACTCGGCCAGATCTTCTGGGCTGAGTTCAGGCAGTCCTGGCAGCTCATCTTGAACCGTGCCTAAGATCTCTACCCGCTTGATAGAATCGATGCCAAGGTCGGCTTCCATATCCATCTCAAGGGCGAGCATCTCGGTTGGGTAACCTGTCTTATCGGCCACCACGTTCAGCATGGTCTGCTGCACCTGTGAAGATGACAAGTCATTAGCAGGCGTAGCGCTCGCTTGTTGAATATGGGCATCTGCGGCCGGTAGTTTGCTGTTCATGTATCTAACAATTTCACCTAGGGTACGGCACTCGGCCAGATCTTCTGGGCTGAGTTCAGGCAGTCCTGGCAGCTCATCTTGAACCGTGCCTAAGATCTCCACCCGCTTGATAGAATCGATGCCAAGGTCGGCTTCCATATCCATCTCAAGGGCGAGCATCTCGGTTGGGTAACCTGTCTTATCGGCCACCACGTTCAGCATGGTCTGCTGCACCTGTGAAGATGAAAGACCGTTGACTGCTGCGGTGCTTGTTTGAGCTTGTACTGCTGGCTGCGCGCTATTCTTAGCGCCTGCGGCTTGTTGACTATGAGAACCTGCGGCTTGTTGAACAGGAGCGCCTGCGGCGGACAGTTTACTGTTCATATAGTCGACGATTTCACCCAGGGTGCGGCACTCGGCCAAATCTTCTGGGCTGAGTTCGGGTAGGTTTGGCAGCTCATCTTGTACTGTGCCTAAGATCTCCACCCGCTTGATAGAATCGATGCCAAGGTCGGCTTCCATGTCCATCTCAAGGGCCAGCATCTCGGTTGGGTAACCGGTTTTATCGGCTACAACGTTTAGCATGGTCTGCTGCACCTGTTCACTGCCCAGGTTAACACTTGGTGCAGTGCTCACTGGCTCAATGGCAGGTGATTGCACTGGTGCCATTGGTTGAGGGGCGATAGGCTGCACAGTTTGCTGCACCTTAGCAGGTGTAGCCACTGGCGGATTAACCGTCGCTTGTACCTGAGGTGCTGGCGTAACTGCTGGCGCGGCCGGCGGCACAGTGGCTTTTACTGGGTTTGGCGCCGGAGTCGATGCTGGCGTGAATGCAACCTGGCTAGGCGTGCTCGCCTGCTCAGCCACAGCTCCTTGGCTGAGCAGGCTTAAGGCGCTTTGATGGCTTTGGGCTTGCAGCTCAAGGAACTGGGTATGGCTCTGTAGTGTCTGGGCCTGGTGTTGGTGGAACTGCTCCATTGAACGTTGCAGACTCTCAGGGATCGCCACACCAGCGGCTGCCATTTGAGCTTGCGCCGTCATCAGCTGAGTGAAGGTGTCACCATATTGCTGAGGAATGGCGAGGAACTGCTGATGCAGCTGGGCCGTTTGTTGCTGCGCCGCGAAGAATTGGCTCAGGGCATCGCCATTGCCAGCTTGTAGCTGACTGCTTGCTTGGGTGTGGCTCTCGATGGCTGTTTGAGCCGGAGAGACCTGCTGTGCTGGGACTGATTTTTCCACTATCTTCTCTACTTCTACAATTTTTTCAACTTCGACCAGTTTTTCCACTTCCACGATCTTTTCTTCGATCAGGGTATTGGAAGAGATGGTGCCTGCATGGAGTGACTTTTCCATCTTGGCTTTGGTCGCCGGACTAATATAGTTGGTCGCGTTGAGGGTGATGTTCATTGGCGATGCTGGCTCAATCGGCGCCGGCTCGGCGCAATAGGGATCCAGTTGCTCGAGCGCTATGCCGTTGACGGCCAGCTGAATCGCCGCCTGGCGAAGTTGCAGGTCGCTGTCGCCCTTAGGGTTAGGGTTTAGGCTGATGGTACTGATGGAATCAAGCTGCTCGCTCAAGGTACCCTCGACCAATTTTTGCAGAATATTCTTAGGGCCAAACTCGACAAATATCCGCGCGCCATCGTCATACATCGCCTTTAACTGCTCGCTAAAGCGCACCGATTGCAGCATGTGCTGCTTAAACTCACTCTTGATGGTCTTGGCGACATTGGCATAGCGACCACCGCTGGCATTGGCATACACAGGGCGATGCGGCTTAGTAAACTTCACCTTATCGATCGCCTTGGCAAAAGGTGCCTGTGCATGGCCCACGAGTGGGGTGTGGAAAGCGCCGGAAACTGGCAGGGCAATCGCCTTAAAGCCGAGTTCGCTCAGGGCGCTGGCAGCTTGCGCCGTGGCCTGGGTTGGACCTGCGATGACCAGCTGAGTCGGTGCGTTGTAGTTGGCGACCTTAACCCCCTCAAAGGCGGTAAGGGTTGATTCCAGTCGAGTCAGATCTTCGGCGGTTTTGGTGATGATGGCATACATGGCACCGCGATCGGCACCCTCGGCACTTTGGCTGGCCATGGCATCGCCACGGGCAAATGTCAGCTGGTAGTAGTCTTCCAGGCTGATCACGCCGCCAGCGCACAGGGCGCTAAGTTCACCAAAGCTATGGCCGGCGACCATATCGGCTTCAAAGCCCGCGGCGCTCAGCAGAGCATATTGCCCCATGGAGATGGCGCCGATGGCGCTCTGGGCATTAGCGGTATTGGTCAGTAATGCCTCTTGTGCCTTGCGCTCCTCAGTCGTGAAGACTGGCACCGGGTACACAAGTTGCGACAACGGCGTCTTATCCTGGCTGGCAAACACCTTGTCGGCCAGTACAAATTGCTCGCGCATCTCAGGGAAGTGGCAGGCAAGCTCAAGCCCCATATTGAGGTATTGGGCGCCTTGACCGGCAAACAGGGCGGCAACCTTAGCCTCTGTTGGCGCGGCGCGGCGGTAATATACGCCTCCCGGTAGTGACCATTGTGCCTGGTCATCGCCTTGTAATTTGGCCTCGGCCTGACTCAGTAGTTTATTGAGTTCATCTCTGTCTCGTGCAACCAGACCCAGTCGCGGCGCATCGGCCGTCAGGGCGCGCAGCGGGTGTTGCTTGGCCAGGATTTCCAGAGACTCACTTGCGTTTGCCGTTAACAACTGACGCAGGTTTTTGAGCAGGTCAGCCTTATCGGCGCCGCTGATCAGCAAGCTTTGAGGCACGGCGCGCTGGCGGAATTGGGTCAGCTTGCCCTGATCTCGGCTATGTTCGCTCTGGTACTCTTCGAGCACAAAGTGGAAGTTGGTGCCACCAAAACCGAAAGAGCTGATCCCGGCGCGGCGCGGCGTGCCATCGGGACGCGGCAGCCAAGGGCGGGTCTCGGTATTGAGATAGAAGGGTGACTGCTCAATATTTAGCTTAGGGTTAGGCAGATTCACATTGATAGTGGGCGGTAACACCTTGTGGTGTAGCGCCAGCGCCGCCTTGATAAGGCCAGCGGTACCCGCAGTGGACTTAGTGTGGCCTATCTGAGATTTCACCGACCCCAGGGCAATATGTTGTTTGCTGTCGCAGCCTTCGCTAAACACAGAGGTCAGGCCGTTAAATTCGGCCACATCGCCAGCGGCGGTACCAGTGCCGTGAGCCTCGACAAGGCCGAGAGTGTGCGGCGCAAATCCCGCATCATCATAGGCGCGTTTCAGTGCCTTGGCCTGGCCTTCTGGGCGCGGTGCATAGATAGATTTAAACTTACCGTCCGATGAGGCGCCAACGCCTTTGATCACCGCATAGATGCGATCGCCATCGCGCTCGGCATCTTCCAGACGCTTAAGCGCTACCATGCCAATCCCTTCGCCTATCATCATCCCTTTTGAATCGACATCAAATGGTTGTATCGTTTCGTTGGTGGTAAAGGCTGGGGTCTTGGAGAAACTCATGTACATAGAGGGTGAGTTATCTGTGCAGACGCCGCCGGTGATCATCATCTCAGAGCGGCCTTCTACGAGTTCGCTGAGCGCCATACGCATGGCGGCCAGAGAGCCGGCGCAGGCAGCGTCGACTACGCAGTTCATGCCGCCTAAGTCGAAGCGGTTAGCGATACGTCCGGCGATCACATTACCCAGCGAACCGGGGAAAGAGTTTTCTTCCCAGTGGATATATTGATCCCGGAACTTCTTGATCAGCATCTCGCTGTCGGCGTCGCTGATGCCGCTGTGTTTAAAAACCTTTTTGAGCACAGGATATTGCAATCTGGCATTGAGGCTGTGGCTGATCTTCTGACCACCGCCCACCCCTAAGGTGATACCTATCTTGTTTCTGTCATAGTCGCCAGGCAGATTAGCATCGGCGAGTACCTCTTTGGCCACAATGAGAGACAACAGCTGCGAGGTGTCGGTGAGCTCCAAAATGTTGGGCGGCAGACCAAACTCCATAGGGTTGAAGTTAACCTCAGGCATGAAACCGCCACGCTTACAGTAGCTCTTATCGGGCGTGGATTTGTCGGCATCATAGTAATCTTCTGCCTGCCAGTGGGTGTCTGGCACCTCGGTAATGGCATCTATCTTGTCGCAGATAATATCCCAAAACTTGTTGAGATAGCGCGAGTTGGCAAAGATGCTGGCCATGCCAACAATGGCAACGGGCATATCTTTTAGACGCTTATTGAGTCGCTTGTCTTCGCTGTGCGTCGAGCTTGTTGTATCGGTTTGGCTCATTATGAGTCTCCGTTAACCACCTGAAGCTCAGGTGTTTGAATGTCAGCGCCGGGTGTTAGCTGTGCCATGGTGGCACCGGGGAAGCGCTGTAAAAATGTGTGGTAGTTGCGCACCAATAACTTACGCAGATGAAAGGGGCCAAAGCGCAGTACATGTTTAATGTAACGCTTGGTCGCCTGGGTATTACCGTCTTGATAGATATCTAAGTAGATCCAGTCACTATCGGGATCTATGCCCAGCAATACAGAATTTGGTTGTGCGTCTGTGAGCTGAGGCGGTAGCGTGAGCGAGGCCACCTGCAACACGCTGTCGCCATCTGCTTGGGGCAGGGCTAAGGTGCGAGCCAGTGTCTCTGGATTTAAGGTATAGGTGACTATGTCGCTGCCCTGAGCGATAGGTAGCTGGTTAAAATAGTGCTCGGGCACCTGAGGGGGTTCGATACTGCCGATGCGCGATACGCCATAACGTTTGAGGCAACGGGCGAGTCCAGAGCGTGACACATTGGGATTGATAAACTCCTGGGTCACCTTCAGTAGTCTGTCCAGGGGCATCTTAAGCTGATAGCGCAGGCCGACCACCACATATTCCTGCATAGGGGTCAGCGTGGTATTGAGGTGATGGGGCGTATTGGGCGTGTCGTTGATCGAGTCACGCCTGCGCCATTTACGCACCGTTGCCTCGCTGATATTGAGCACTTTTGCCAGCTGACTCACAGGTAGATCTGAGTCCTGAATAAAGCGCCTCATCTCGGGCGTGGTGGTGGCATTCTTGTGCCGGTACTCACTGGCGCTCAGTTTACCCCCGCTAGAATGGGTCTCGGCGGGCGGCGTCTTGTGATTGGGCTTTTCGCGCATAGATATTATCGGTTTCCATCAATAATCTATTGGGACAAATCATAAATCGGCCTATGTTACCGAGGACGAATTCCCCTAGGTATTTTCGCCTCTGGCCGTTTGTTCTATCGCTAATAGAGCAGCAGACTACAGTAGCTTGCTGACCAATACAATCACCTGGGACTTAAAAGTCATCAAAGCTACTATTTTGGCTTACACATGTTCACTATTTGTGGCGAAAGTTGGCAAAATTCTTCCTGTGAGTTAAAGCGTGATCTCGATCAAAAGTCCTTGCTGTTTACAGGCCTATACTGGTTGTTAATAGACCGATTACAACTCTCTGTTTTTGTTTGCAGCTAACACGATTTTTAGTGGCAGGTAAGGAGGTCGTGGTGCTGTTACCTATTGGAATAACAGATCAAGGAGGCCAATATGGCTGAGTTTACCACCGAGCAGATTCGGAATCTGGCGGTGCTCGGACACACAGGGGCGGGCAAGTCCACTTTGTTAGAGGCACTGCTGTTTCAGGGAAATGCGATCACTCAAAAAGGCAGGGTGGACAAGGGCACAAATCATGCTGATTTCACTGCCCAGGAAAAAGACCACCGACATAGCCTAGAACCTTCCTTCCTCAATCTCGATTTCGACAATCATCACATCAATTTTATCGACACCCCGGGCCTGCCCGATTTCTTCGGCCGAGCGCTCTTACCCCTCAGCGGTGTGGAGTCTGTGCTCTTGGTGGTTAATGCCGCAACCGGCATAGAAACCATCACTCAACGTGCGTTCGAGGCCGCCAGAGCCCAGGGCAAGGTGGTAATGATCGCCATCAACCATATCGACGGCAATGGCGCCAATCTGCCTGGGCTGCTCGATGAGATCCAAACCAAGTTTGGCCACCGTTGCTTGCCGGTCAATCTGCCCAATGTGGCGTTGGATGATGTGATCGACTGTTATCTGCACCCGCAGCCCGAGTTGCAGGGCCAGGCGCTGTTTCACGATGTGGCCAGTGCCCGTGATGAGCTGGTGGATACTGTGCTGGAGGAAGATGATGAGCTGATGGCACTGTATCTGGAGCAGGGGGAAAACCTGACTCCCGAGCAGTTACATGAGCCGCTGGAAACCGCTCTGCGTATGGGACACATTGTGCCAGTTTGCTTTACCAGTGCCGAAGAGCAAGTGGGTATTGGCGCGCTGCTGGAGCTGATTATTAAACTCAGCCCTAACCCGCTAGAGGCCAACCCTCCGCAGTTTATTAAGGGACAGGGTGAGTCGGCATTGCCTGTGGATGTGACGCAATCGAGTGATGATCATGCCCTGGCGCATGTATTTCGGGTGGCGATCGATCCCTTCTTCGGTCGTATGGGGGTCTTTCGGGTTTACCAGGGTACCATCTCTCTGGGGATGAAGTTGTTTATTGGTGATGGTCGTAAACCGATCAAGGTAAGTAACCTGTTTAAATTGCAGGGAGATAAGCAGATCAGCGTGACCTCAGCCGTGCCGGGCGATATCTGCGCCATCTCTAAGGTGGATGAGCTGACGGTGGGCGCCGTGCTTCACGACAGTCATGATGAAGATGAGTTTCATCTGCCTGAGCTGGTATTGCCCCAGCCGATCTTTGGTTTAGCGGTATCGGCCAAGCGCCGCGGCGATGAGCAGAAGATTGCCGAAGTGCTTAATAAGCTGGTGGTGGAAGACCCGAGTTTGCATATCGCCAAGAATGAGGCCGAAGGGCAAACCATATTACAAGGCCAGGGGGATCTGCATCTGCAAATCGCCCTTGAGAAAGCCCATGACCTGTTTAATGTCGACATGGAAACCGATGTGCCAGCCGTGGCCTATCGTGAAACCATCACCCGCAGCGCGACGGCGCGTTACCGTCATAAGAAGCAGTCTGGCGGCGCGGGCCAGTTTGGCGAGGTGGAATTAACCGTTGAACCTTTACCAAGAGGAACAGGGTTTGAATTTGTCAGCAAGGTGGTGGGGGGGGCGGTGCCCAGCCAATATATCCCAGCGGTCGAGAAAGGGGTCAAGGAGGCGATGAGTGGTGGCGCCTTGGCGGGTTTCCCGATGCAGGATGTACGGGTGTCTCTGCTCGATGGTAAACACCATAGTGTCGATTCGAAGGAGATCGCCTTTGTGATGGCAGGCAAGAAAGCCTTCCTGGAAGCAGTGCAGGCGGCCAATCCTGTGATATTAGAGCCCATTGTTGAGATGCAGGTACAGGTCGCCCAAGAGCACGTGGGCGATATTACCGGCGATATCAGCGCTAACCGCGGCATCATCTGTGGCACTCAGGCTCAGGGCAATGGCAAGGTTGAGGTTGAGGTTGAGGCGCCGCTGGCGACCGTCGACGACTACTCGACCCGACTTAAATCCCTCACCGGTGGTGATGGCCAGTTTGCCATGACCTTCAGTCGTTACGATGTGGTACCGGATCATGTGCAGAAGTCACTGGTTTCTGAGGCCAGAAGCCATTAGCGGCTCTTTAAAACAAAGAGCCATTAGCCAATAAGGCATAGCCGTAAGGTCGAAGAGGAGGAGCTTGGCTCCTCCTTTTTTATTGCGCTTGCCTGAGCGGCCGATTAGGGGGCTTACTCACGGTAGTCGATGACGAGGAAATGGACGATGGTGATAAGCAAAGCGAGCGCCGAGCATTATCAGTGGGGTGAAGAGTGTGATGGTTGGCATCTGGTGAAGTGCCCGGCGCTTAGTGTGATTCAGGAGCAGGTGCCGGTGGGGCGAGGTGAACAGCGCCACTATCACAGCGTGGCCGAGCAGTTTTTCTTTATTCTGTCTGGCTACGCGCTACTGGAGGTGGAGGGCGTTGAATATCGACTCTCGGCCCATCAAGGGCTACATGTCGCGCCGGGTCAAGCTCATTGCCTGCGTAATGGTGGTGAGCAGGTACTGGAATTTCTGGTGACATCGACGCCGCCAAGTCATGGTGACAGGGTAAATGTCTAAATAAAGGCCTAGAAATAAAGCGGCTCACACTTTCGACGGTTTCCTTTTAGGACAAGTAGTTATAGTCTATTTTTAATAAGCCAGCCTGGCACTTAGGCTATGATGGTTGACAGTCATCGGGAGGTTTTATCATGGAAGGAGTAAGACCTTGGCGCTTTGGTTTATTGGGCCTTTTGCTAGGGCTCATGCTGTGCCTGGCACCAACAATAGATGCTCTAGCCAGCGATGAAAGTGTCACTGCCGAGCAGGCCCGTGAGATAGTGCGCCGCGCCGATGAACAGATGCGTGGTAATTCCAGTTACGTGGTGGCGACCATGAATATCGTGCGGCCGAACTGGACGCGCTCGATGAGTATGAAGAGCTGGACCAAGGGGCAAGATCTCTCCTTGGTACTGGTGACGGCGCCAGCTAAAGATAAGGGTAGTGTGTCGCTCAAACGCTACCGTGAGATGTGGAACTGGGTTCCCGCCATCGAGCGCATCATCAAGATAGCCCCCTCTATGTTGAGCCAGTCGTGGATGGGCTCTGATTTTACCAATGACGATCTGATCAATCAGTCATCCATTGTGGTCGACTATCGTCATCAGCTAGTGAAGCGCGAGGCGATTGAGGGCGACGACTGTTTCGTTATCGACGCCTTTGCCAAGCCCGATGCGCCAGTGGTGTGGAGCCGCATCCGTTTATGGATATCGACGTCTCATTATCTACAGCGCCGGGTTGAGTTTTTCGATGAGTTTGACGACTTGGTCAATACCCTGACTGCCTCTGATATTCAATCTATGGGCGGACGTATGTTGGCGGCCAAGATGGTGATGATCCCCGCCGACAAGCCGGGGCAGCGCACCGAGCTTATCACCCATGAGGCGGCCTTTGATTTTGAGATTGGGGATGACTTTTTCTCGAAGCAGCAGATGAAGGCGCTGCGAGACTAGCGTTACCCCAGCAACAGGAGACGGCTAAGCATGTTAATCAAGCTGGCATGGCGTAATCTCTGGCGGCAGAAGCGGCGTACCTTGCTGACCGCCTTTGCCCTGTCGCTGGCGCTGTTTTTATCGCTCTTTACGCGCAGTATGCAAGAGGGAAGTTATGAGCATAATATCGATAACAGCGCCCGCTTCTCCACTGGCTTGATCCAGCTGCAATCTCCCGAATTTGCCATCACAGAGAGCATCGAAGACTTGCTGCCCGGTGATGATGCGTTTATCGCGCCGGCAAAAGCCTTACCTCACATCACTTTTGCCCTGCCCAGAATCGAATCTTTTTTGTTAGCATCGAGTGACGAGCGCTCTAAAGGGGTAATGGTGTATGGCGTGCGCCCCGAAGCCGAAAATGCTTATTCAGGCATAGCGGATAAGTTGGTGGCTGGTGAGTACTTAACTCCGAAAGCGCCACAGGTGTTGTTGGGGCAGGGGTTAGCCGAATACCTGAAGCTTGGTGTGGGTGATGAGCTGGTGCTCTATGGTCAGGGCTACCATGGCCAGACGGCGGCGGGTGTCTACCTTATCGTCGGCATACTGCGTTTTCCCTTGGCCCAGCTGGACAATCAGCTGGTGTATATGCCGCTCAGTGCGGCGCAAGAACTGTTTTCGACCGGCGAACAGGTGACGCAATGGGTATTGCATAGCGATAGGTTGGATCAGGTCGACCAGCTGACGCAGCAGCTGTCGCACCACTATGGTAGCGCGGTGAAGGTGCGCGACTGGCAGTCGTTGGCGCCTGAGATGGCGCAGCAGATCGCCTTAGACAGGGCCGGCGGCCTGTTTATGATCTGTCTGCTATACCTTATCGTCGGCTTTGCCCTGTTTGCGACCTTGCTGATGATGACCTTGGAGCGCCGACGTGAATTTGGTGTCATGTTAGCCACCGGCATGGGGCGGTTAACCTTACTGCGTTTGTTGGTGATTGAGTCGGGCATGATAGCCGCGCTGGGTATGGCTATGGGCCTGCTGGTCAGCCTGGTAGTGATCGGTTACTTCTATTTTCATCCTATTTCTCTGACTGGTGAAACCGCCAAGATGATGCTGGAGATGGGCTGGGAGCCGGTGATCCCCATGAAGGTGTCCCTTAACCTGGTTGGTACACAAGTCTTGATTGTTTTGGCGCTGATGACGCTCTGTCTGCTCTATCCACTGTGGCGGACCCAGCGTCTCGTGGTGGTCGCGGCGCTTAAGGGAGGTGACGATGCCCAATAGATCACAAATTCGTCTGCAGCCGCCCATGTTGCTCCTGCTGGCCTGGCGCAATTTATGGCGCAATCGCCTGCGTACCAGCATCATGTTGTGCGCCATGGTGGTAGGCTTGGTGGGCGTGGTGGTCATGATAGGCTTTCTGACGGGCATGAACGCCAACATGATCAATAATGCCATCGCCTGGCAGACCAGCCACCTGCAGTTGCACCACAAAGAGTATCTCATCGATCCTGACATCACTTCCCGAGTGACGGCTCCAGCCCCTGTGTTGGCTAAACTGGCTCAGCTTCCTGAGGTGACAGGCGTTTCGCCGCGATTCTTGGTGCAGGGGATGCTGGCCTCGCCTAGAGCGAGCCGCGGCATTCGCGTCAATGGTGTGGACCCTGTCGCCGAGGCTCAAGTGACGCCCATCGCTGGCAACATTATTGAGGGCGACTGGCTCAACGCCACGGGACGCCACCCCATAGTGATCTCAGAGAAAACCGCTAAGCGGCTCAAGTTAAGACTCGGCGCCAAGGTGGTGCTTACCTTTAGCAATGCCGATAAGGCAGTGAGCGGAGCGGCCTTTCGGGTGGTTGGGCTGTATCGCTCGCCCTCGAGCAGCTTTGATGACGGTAACGCCTATGTGCGCCGGGAGGAGTTGTCGCAGATAGCGGGTTTGGATGGCGTACATGAAATCGCTATTCGCCTTAATGATGCCAATACCTTATCTAACAGCGCCGCTAAGGCGGTGGCGAAACGGCTGGCAACTGCGGTGGCCCATGAGGATGTAGTGCGCGACTGGCAGCAAATCCAGCCCATGTTGGCGACCATCATCGCTCAGATGGGCACCAGCAACGGTATCATTTTGTTGATCTTCATCTCTGCCTTGGGGTTAGGGATAACCAATATCATGTTGATGGCGGTGTTTGAACGAACCCGGGAGTTTGGCGTCTTGATGGCGATAGGTATGGTTAAGGGCAAGCTGTTTCGGCTGATTTTATTGGAGTCTTTACTGCTGGGACTTAGTGGCGCGCTATTGGGGCTGGCGCTGAGCATAGTGGTGATAAGGATACTGGCCCATACCGGCATCGCCCTTGGCAACATGGCCGAAGGCCTGGGCGCCTTTGGGGTGTCGACGACCCTTTATCCTCAGGTATCGCCCGGCCAGTACCTGGCGACCCTGCTGATGGTGGTGATCGTCAGTCTGCTAGCGGCCCTCTATCCGGCCCGGCAGATCATAAAGCAGCGACCTGTGGATGCCATGTCGCAAAAGCACTAACACTATGACTACTGACGTTGAATATTGATGATGAATAGTTCTTGGAGTCGAATGAGATAATGACCATAGCAACCAAAGGATTAACCAAGGTCTATAACCCTGAGAGCGATTTTCCCGTCACCGCGGTTAAGCCGCTGGATCTGACCATAGCTCAGGGGGAGTTTGTTGCCATCATGGGGCCGTCTGGTTCGGGAAAAACGACACTGCTGAACATGATAGGTGGCATCGACAGTCCCAGCAGCGGCGCTGTGTTGATTGACGGTGAGAACATCGCTAAGTTGGGTGAGCAGGCATTAATCGCCTTTCGCCGCGATCACGTGGGCTTCATCTTTCAGGACTATAGCCTGTTGCCTGTGTTAACGGCGCTGGAAAATGTGGAATTTGTCATGCAGCTGCAAGGGCGCAGCGAAGCCGAATGTCGTGAACGGGCCACAGAGCTGCTCACTCAGGTAGGGCTTGAGAGTCAGATGCATAAAATCCCGGCCAAACTCTCAGGTGGACAGCAGCAGCGGGTGGCGGTCGCGCGGGCCTTAGCGTCTCGTCCCAGATTTGTAATGGCCGATGAGCCCACCGCCAATTTAGATGCCAAGAGCACCGCCGAATTACTGGATATCATGCAGCGATTAAACGAGCAGGAGGACACGACCTTTATCTTCTCAACCCATGATCCCAGGGTCATTGCCAGGGCGAAACGGGTCATTGTCTTTGAAGATGGTCAGTTGGTGGAGGACAGATGTCAGTGACGCGCAGCGCCCCGGCGCTGTTTGGGCTCTTGACCTTAGGGCTGGCCTTGCCATTGCTGGCATCGCCTATCCCGGGTGTCGCCCCTGAGGAGCCCTGGCAACTTGATGGTTATGTAAGTTACTTAGGCTCTGTCATTGACCCAGATAATGGTGACGCGCTGTCGGATAACCTGATACATCAGCGGCTCAATCTGGAATATCGTTGGGATGCAGGTGTTAGGATGAATCTGGGGCTGCGTAATCGCCTGACGGCGGGTGACTCGGCCCGATTGCCTGGTTATGGCGAGCTCTTGGGCTGGGATCCCGGCTACTGGGATCTGTCACTCAACTGGCTCGACAGGGATGGTTGGGTTGGTAATAGCCAGTTAGATCGCGCCTATCTTAGCTGGCAAGTCAATGCCGATTGGCAGCTAAGTGCGGGCAGGTTCAGAGTCAATTGGGCCATGAGCACCCTGTGGAACCCAAACGATATCTTTAACGCCTATTCGATTTACGATGTCGATTATGCCGAGCGCCGCGGAGTCGATGCCCTTAGGGTCAATCGCCGTTTGGGCGTTGCCAGTCACCTCGAGCTGGTTTATAGCCAGTCAGGGGAGCAGAACCATTACTACGCCGGTCGCTATCTCGGTCATTACTCGGGGTGGGATTGGCAGATTATTGCTGGCAAGGCCGCCGAGGATATCGTCTTGGGCTTTGGGTTTGCTGGCGATATTGCCGGGGCAGGGTTTCGCGGCGAATATAGTCATTTCGAGCCTCAAGAGGAGTTATCGGTTCAGTCAGGCCCTGATGTTGCGCCTTTGGGGAGCGTCACGCACTTCTCGAGTTCGGTGGCGACGTTAGAGCTGGATTACAGCTTTGCGTCTGAGGCCAACTGGCGCGTGCTTGGCGCCGCGCTCTATATCTCATCGCCTCTATCCATAGACAATGCCCTGCTGTATCTGAATCTGCCGTTAACTGCGCGCACGTTGAGCTTTACGCCGTGGACCTTTTACCTGGAGACTGGCTTGGATCTGTCGCCGCTGAGCCGCCTTAATGGCGCAGTAAGCTATTATGATGACGGCTCCTATTTCTACGGCGTCACCTACCAGTATTCCCTGGCCGATGATTGGCAGTTAAGTGTGATAGGTCAGCGTTTCGATGGTTCGCCCGTTAGCCTCTTTGGTCAATCGGCGTCTACTTTGGGTTATCTGCAGCTCAAATGGAGTTTTTAGGGGAAGTCCTGTTTTTAGTGAAAGTGGTGTTCCACTTGTCCGAATGATACCCTTGAGTCGACGCTATTTTTGATGGATATCCCAGTTTTTGAACACCTCTCTCGCTTCTTCGCTGCCCGTTAACCTATACCTATGTGAGTTGTCACAGCCTATTGGCGAGGACACGAAGCAGGCGCTGCGCCAGTGGTTACCCCAAGATGAGCGCAATAAAGTAGATCGCTATCTGCAGCCTAAGGCTCGAGAGAAAGCGCTGCTGGTGAGGTGTTACCTGCGCGCGCTGCTCTCTGAGGTTGATGCGCGCCAGCAAGCCGATGCCAGTCTGGCAATTAAACCTGATGCATGGCGTTTCGATTATCTGGAGAAAGGTAAGCCTGTGTTAGCCAGTGATTGCGCCGAGCGTTCGGGGCTGATATTTAACCTCAGCCATAGTGGCGACTATTTGCTGCTGGCTATCACTCAAGGAACTGATGCCTTGGCATTGGGAGTGGATATCGAGCGAAAGCGGCAAAACACCAACATCCATGCCATTCTCAATCATTATTTTACCCCCCAAGAAACCCAGGCTTTGTTGGCTTTGCCACAGCATCAGCAGCGGGATCGTTTTTTCGATCTCTGGGCGCTTAAGGAGTCGTATATCAAGGCGAAAGGGATGGGGTTGGCCTTATCCCTAAAATCTTTTTATTTTGAACTCGCTAGCATGCAATCTCAGACCTTAAGCTTTGTTGGGAGAGAGCCGCAAACGGCCAGTATAGCGCAGTCGGTAAGCCTGTTTTTGCAGGGGGATGAGGGGCAGGGTATTCCAGCAGGTCAATGGCAGAGCTGGCTCGGGCAACTTGAGCGGGAATATCGTTTTGCGCTTAGCATTAAGACGGAGCGTGAAATTACCTGGCATTGCCACAGCGTGGGTATCCAACAACTGCTGTTATCTTGTTAAGTTAAAAAAGCAGGAAAACCTCAGTTTTCCTGCAAAAGGGAGTATTGGCGGCCTGCCACCCCTTAGGGCGACAGGTTAAGGCTTAGTAGTTCGCCTGGAAGGTTAACCAGAGTTTGTCTGTGTCGTTAGAGAAGCCATAACCTTCATCGGCGCCGCTGAAGCTTGCGTATTTCACACCGACACTGTAGTGATTGAGGAAAGGATAGGTCGCCGATACGCCCCATTCCTTACCCATGTCCACGTCACCGTAGTCGGAATCGAATTTGTGGTATTTGGCCAGCAGCTTGAGTCCGGCAACTTTAGCCGTGAGGATAAGGTGGGTATCTATGATACCGTTTTCCCAGTTCCCTTTGCCGCCGAAGAGGAACTTATCTGTCCAACCGTTGAAGGCATGTAGGGTCGCCAGTGGGGTAATGAAGCCCGCCTTGCCATCGTCAGAACCTAGTACCTCGTAACCAATTTTGGCGCCAAAGAGATCCAAGTCCACTCCCGCCCCAAGTTTATAGTAAGCCGCTGAGTAGCTGACAGGGTTATCGCCGCCTTCAGACTGCTGGGCGTATTCAGCTTCATAGTTGAACTTTAGTTTATCGAGTTTGATATCGCCCGAGGCACGCAGACCATAGGTGTCGGTCGAGAAGGCTGCTACATTGACGTTGTCGATCAAGTAGGCGTAGCCACTGAGCTTGATAAACTCTAACCCTTTGTAGTTAACATTAACTAGGTGAGTCTTATTCTTGTGCTCATCTTTGCCTGAGCCTTCGGCGAAGATGCGATTTACGTTATTCACATAGGCGTAGTAAGCCGTTAGTCCTGCAACCTCAGTGTTCTTCACCGAGAAAGCATCGTAGGTCTGTTCATTTTGGCGGAAGCCAACACCACCGACGAAACGCTGGTTGTCGAGCAGGATGCGCTGACGACCATATTGAGCCAAGGTGTTAGCTGGGCCACGATAACCGATAATGGCCTGATTAATCTGTGTATATTCATAGTCTGCAATCAAAGGTTCGTCGTCGGTAGAGCGCACATCGTCCACTTCAGCCAAGGCAAACAGCTTGTAGAAGTCACCAGTTTGATAGGTCAGGCGCGTGCGCAGTGTGGTTTGGTTTTGCTGGTCGACATCGGCCAGATCCACATCTTCATAGCGCAGGCGAAATTTCACTTTTACCTGAGAGTCATCGATAAAAGCCTTTTTTAGTGGGTCAACACTTTCTGCACTAAGGGCTGAGGTTGAAAGACTGGCAAGTACGGCGAGGCTGAGGGCGTGAAGTTTCATTAATTGTAATCCTTTTGTATGGTCATTGCTCTTGAACTGTTATAGGTCTGCAAAAGGATTGATTTGTTGATCTAAAACAATGTTACATTGTGATTGATTTTTTCTGTTAATAATTGTGATAAAGATCATTAGCTTGTACTTAATCAGAGGTATCTCCAAAGTGGTATTCGTGGCAGCCATTAAATAATTCTGCTTGCACTCTAATAGTGCCGTTGGAAGGGGGGCTTGCTTTTCATCTGCAAGAAAAGTGACTGTATGAGGGGAAAAAGGGATGGTATGGATAAAAAACAGCCCGCTGTTGCGGGCTGCTGATTGCTATTGCCTTGCCAGACGATGGTTTTCCGGCGGATTTTCAAAGTCGCTACGATAAGGATTGATGTCTAAGCCGCCACGCCGCGTATAGCGGGCATAAACGGTCAGTTTAGCGCAGTGACACAGACGCTTGAGATCGACGAAGATCCGCTCGACACATTGTTCGTGAAACTCATTGTGTTGTCTGAAAGAGATCAGATAGCGCAGCAGTTTTTCTCTATCAATCTTGGGCCCTTGGTAGCGAATCATCACACTGCCCCAGTCAGGTTGCGAAGTAATTAGGCAGTTTGATTTCAAAAGGTTAGAGGTTAGTGTCTCGGCCACTATACTCTTGTCATCGGTGCTATCGATAAGATAATCGCTGCTGAAATCGTAGTCATCGACTTCGATATCCAGATCGTCGATACAGGTTCCTGGTAGCTCGACCACTCTTTGATGAGCAAACTGTTTCGGCTCGATGATCTTAACCACTACTTCACCACCAGCGCAGGCGGATAAATCTTTAGCCAAGGTCTGTTGCACCGCTTCGATAGACTCAAAACGAGTCTGGTTAAAGCTGTTGAGATAGAGCTTGAAGGATTTAGACTCGATCAGATTGTCGCTGTTAAAGTCGAGGATAAACTCTGCTATGGCGACCATGGGTTTGCCCTTGGCATTCAGCCAGGAGAGTTCATAGCCGGTCCAGATATCGGAGCCATGGAAAGGCAGGGTATCGCCTAAGGCTATGGCGTCACGATTGAGCTTGCGTGGTACACCCTGTAACAGTGAGGCATCGTAATTAGCCTGATAGCCAGTCGATTTGCCTAAGGTTAGTTGGGATAACGCGGGAGCGTCGTGATAAGGGTCATGAACCTGTGTCATCAATCGTTTTTCCATGTCAAAATAGAGGCACATTATACTTAAATTTTGGGTAACTGCTAAGTGTCTTCTTTGTCTGCGTTGGATCAATTTTTTACGCTTTATCATCAAGTCTATAGCGACAAACTGGGTGAGTCTCCTCGATATTATCCCTTGGGCGAAGCTTCTCCCTGTGTGCTTGAGTGTGATCTTGATAGGGTCACTCAATCGCCTGAAAACTCAGTGCAGTGGCAAGCGATAAAACGCGAAGATGAAGGTCAGTTTGACAATATTGAGCATGCATTATCCATGAAGTTGCACCCCAGTATTCAGCCATTTTATGGACGCTATTTTTCGGCTCCTGTGATGTTTGGTTCGGCATTTGGCGAAGGTGAGCTGTTACAGGCCTGGAATCAGCAAGATTTTGAGTATCTGCAGCAGAATTTAATTGGTCACCTTATGATGAAGGCGAAGTTAAAACAGCCGCCGACCTGGTTTATCGGTGTCCTCGGGGAGGGCGATGAGATGCTGGTGGTCGATAATGAGACTGGCGGAGTCTGGGTAGAGGTGCCGGGTGAACTGCCCCATAGGCAACTGGCGGAAAGCCTGGAGGCCTTCATTGAAGGCCTGACGCCTAGGGTGAGTCCAGCGCAAAAGCCTCTCGAGGAGTCGCTGCCTGAGACTGATCATCCAGGGATCTGGCAGCGATTAAAGATGATGTGGCGTCACCTGCGGCCCAAGAAGTAAGGGGTTAAGCAGGCTAAGTGCTGGCTAACCGTCTAGAGATGATCCCAAGAGATGTTGGAGACGATACGGCAGTTATCGCACTTGAAATGGAACAGATCTAACAGCGGCGATGGTTGAAGCCAGTCTGTATTACCGCAGCGCGGACAGGGTCTTTGCTGCTCAGAAGCCAGACTCTCACCACCCACTCGATACAGATAGTAATAGGTCGGGATTTTGGTGAGGTATTCAATGCGCCCGCGCAGATCCCAGCCGCGGCGAAACAGGTCACTGTCGCAGCGGCTCAGTTCATCGAGGGCGGCGAACTCTGCCTTAGTAGCGGCGGCCATCTGCAGTTCATCACAGGCTTGCCATTCGGTTTGCCATTTGATCACCCGTTTATGGTCGCCATTAAAGGTGGCCGGGATCTGATACAGAGGAATAGGCTGCAGCGTATCGCCGTTGCGAAGGGGCGAGCACATATGTACATAGCTGGTATAAAGCAGTTGCCAGCTAGGGGGCTCTGTGCTGCTAACTTCTGAGTTAATATCCTGGCCAATATACTTCTCTCTGGGGTGCAGCAGCTTAGCTTGAGTGAGTTCACCTAAGGCAACATTAACCCAGGGACTGTTGAAGCGCTTCGCCAGACTGCTCTTTTCTGGTAACAGCAGACGGACTCTAAACTCCCCCTCGTTAAACGCCACGGCAAATTCGCGTCCTAATACCTGACCGTTGGCTCGGTAGGCTTCGAGCAAACCGTTGATTGCACGTTCGGCTGCGGTGATCGTGGTGTTGTCAAAACACTCAAATCTGAGTTCTACCACGTGCATTAAGATGCGTCCTCATTGTTGAGTCGCGCTTCAAGCTTGGCGATACGGTCCATTAGGGTTTCTTGATTAGCACTTAGGCGGCTGACTTCTTGCTGCAGCGCAGCGAGTGTGGCCTCCTCTTGAGGGGACTGTGTAGGCGCTGCTGGCGTGGCATTATTCAGTATTATGTTGGCGCGATCTTCGCTCGACATAGCCTTAAATCGTTGTAGGCCTTGTACCAGGATGGGCATGGGAAGAGAGTTACCCAAGCTCGCCTTAATCAGTGCCAGGCTGGGAGACTTACCAGCCAGACTTAATTTTTGTGCGGCGGCGAGCACCTGTTCGATAGGACTCATGGTTAGTTAAATTCCTTACTTTTTAGCATAGCTGACACACACTTAAGGATGAGTTGTTCATAACTTGTTGATATTTAAGTTTTTACTTTTTTGGCATACGCTTTGCTTTATCTGTGTCCAGTTATAATAGATAAACAGGACGTGAAAGTGAAAACAAAATTAATAACCGCATTAGTCTTCGGTGCTACTAGTTTAGCGCTATCTGGGTGTGTATTAAACGTGGGTGAAGGCGACAAAGGCTGGAGCAGTGGAAACTCTTGGGAGCGTATTCAAGAGCAAAATCGTGCCAATTTGTCTAAATTGACACTGGGGATGAGTCGAGATCAGGTGATGACCTTGATGGGGACGGCAGACTTCAATGAGGCTTATACCAAGGAAGATAAGGCGATCAATGTGCTTTACTACCGTACTCAACGCACGCGCGGAGACGGCACCACAACCAAGGATGAGTGTACGCCAGTCGTGATTAGTGATGATCGCGTTGTGGGCTGGGGCGAGAAGGCCTACCACAATATGTAATGTAAGCCGCTAATTAAAAGGCAAGCCTTTCGAGCTTGCCTTTTTTGATCGGTCAATATCTTACATCTATATTGGTGTCAGCGTTTTTATCTTAATTGGAAACCTGATTAGGCGCGCAGCTGAGCGTCTAAGTGATCGATCACCTCTGTCCATTGGGCATCTTCGGCCAAGGCTTCGGCTAAGAAGTGACGCTGAGCGGTATTCCAAAAAGGAGCCTGCGCAATATGTACGCCTTGGGCGATCGAGTGTTGTTTGAGGAATTCCTCTATGGCGTCGGGGTCACTCGATAGCCCGAGTTGGTCAAATAGGGCGGCTAGATCCGGTGGTGTAATATCCATTTTTCCCTCACTTAATTAATTGAAGAGGCGCTCTCATAAGTATGCAATAAATTGATAAAGTGTCGAATCGATTAAAGTTTGCACTTTTTTACAAGCTTGTTACATTGAGTGTTGTTGATCTGAATCAAGGAATAACAGCAATGACGCCAACAGACATCCCACCTGTTCAAGAAACCTATAAAGCTGTCTATTTAACTGCTGAAGACCTAAGGGTTGCCGCCTCTATTCTCTACAATGCCTACCATGATGATCCCTTTTTTATCGCCGCTCTGCATAAGGGGGACAAGGCGCAATATGAGCAGAAGTTGCGTGGTGCTATCCGTGAAGAGTTACACACCCTTTGGCAGGAAGAGCAGGCGCTGATAGGTCTGTTTGACCAAGATCGTTTAATCGGCTTGGCCTGTATCGTGACTCAGCAGGTACCGCTGGGAGAGGCCAGATATTGGCATTGGCGACTCAAGATGCTGTTAAGTACGGGGTGGCAGTCGACTCAGGCTTTAATGAAAAAAGAATCATCGATTCTTGAGCATCTTCCTAGCACCCACTGCGGTATCTTGCAGTTTATCGCCGTGACCCCCATTGAGCAGAAAAAGGGGTTAGGAAAGCGCCTTATCCAGGCGGTGATGAGTTGGTGTGATGAGCAGCCTGAGTTAGAGGGAGTTGGTGTTTATGTGACCCATGATGAGCATACACACCTATTTTCAACCATGGGTTTTGCACCCATAGAGCGATTGACCATAGGCAGCGTAGAAGGTGAGCTGCTGTTTTACCGGAGTCCTGAAGTTGAGTAAGCAATATAAGAGTTTTAAGGCGTTTTATCCTTTTTACCTGTCGCAGCATAGTGATGCCAGATGCCGCGGGATGCACTATTTGGGTAGCCTCTTGGTGTTAGCTTTACTGCTGACGGCTCTATTATCATCCAGCTACTGGTTGCTCTGGTTATTGCCTGTTGTGGGTTATGGTGCAGCTTGGATTGGACACTTTGTGTTTGAGCGCAATAGACCGGCGACTTTCGAGTATCCCTTGTATAGCTTTTTAGCCGATTGGGTCATGCTGGTGCAGTGGTTAACCCGCCGTCGAGATCAATAGTTGTTTGAGTAAGCTCACATTTAGCCTGGCCTCTTGTGAGAGATCGCTTACAAATGTGTGAGCTATTTTCCAGATATCCTAGCTGTTTATGACTGAGGATAATTTTTATTCTTTTGTTTTCAACAGCTTAAGCATTGAACTTTGATTGGTTAAAAATCAAGCTATTCACAATTGTTTCTTATGGCGTACATTTTTAGATTGGTCTGGTTATACTGACTCCAAGTTAACCAGCTTGCTTTAATCACGCAGATATTGATGTTCTAGGAGATGAAGGTCATAGCGTGTCAGGGACGAACAAGGATATGGACGGTGGCATGGAATGACACCGCTATGGATGAATAAGCGTCAGGGATGTTAAGAGCTAGCTGAAATAAAGGACTATAGTGCAGGATGCGCTGGATCCCATAGGATATGGGAGTGCGGTAAAATGAATTAACCGTCCAGGGATGATAAAGACAGGACGTTTCAGGAGTTTGGGAGACGGCAGGATGTCGATGTGATCAGGATGATGCAGGGAGCACGGCGAAAGCAGGAAAGCTTACACAAGAGTATAGAAAAGGCGCACTTTTATCAGTGCGCCTTTTCTATTTGTGGCCTTTGATCATATGTGATCAGCTCTGTTGTCTTTTGCCTTTAAGTTTTAGCCATTATAAATGCCCGTCATCGTGTGAGACATTTCTTACATTAATGTGCGACATAAAGCTGAAGGCAAGCTGATTATATCTGCATAAAGATATATTTTAAAATTATATCAATGGCTTATTTGATTTTGTTGATATGACAATCATGTGGCAGTGATTATAGTGTTTTGCGAGGTACTTTGTTTTGTTGCGGCCTTCGCTAGAATTAACAGTGTTCAGGGATGAATGGTTAGGGAAAGGTCAGGAAGACCTAAACATCATCAGGAAGATGATGGCAAGGATGGTACCAGGATGGACGCTCAAGGATGAGTGGTAACTAGGGAAGGTCAAACATTCACGGATGATTGAATTCTGCTCAGGATGGTAGATAACACGGAGTGTATGGAATGGAATCCCATGGAAGAAACTGGACATGCTTAAGGATTAAGCATACTTGGTAAATGGATCACCAAGCACAAGGAAGGTACCTTAGCACTGATAATAAATACTTCAACGAGTATTTAAGTGTTAACAGGTACAAGGAATAAAGGGACCAAGGAAGATGCAAGGAGCATAAATTCGCAAGGATGGAGCAGGGAGCACTTTCATAGCTGGATTGCTTAGCGAAAAGATAGAAGGCGCGACTCATGATTGAGCCGCGCTTTTTTTTTGCCCAGAATAAGGCATTGGACGTGAAGGCTTGTCTGGGTTATTTACACCCGCCTGGCTTACAACCACCGCGACTGCCGCAGCCGCCACCAACCGAGCCTCTGGCCTCAGGGGCCTCAAGCCATTCTGGTTCCGGGAATATAGGCCATTGAATTTTTTCTACTTTCTTACCATGCATCCATATGTGCGCGCGATATTGATTAAGGCCGTCAGTACTAAATTCCAGCAAAAACTTTGCTTTCCAGGTCAAGCCGCTGCTGCCGCCTATGCTAGGACGGGCAGACTCCATGGCGATGGCCAGGAGTTGTACTCGCTGTTTTTTACATTCGCTGTTGGCAAAAAGGCGGCTTAGCTCTGCCATTTGTCTGAGTTGCCAGAAGAAAGCGGCAATGACCACTAAGGCGGCGATCATTAAAAAATCTGTCATCATGCTTTGGTTACCTTAAAGAGTCCGCCGATGGCATTGGCTAGGTTGGGACTACGCTCAGGATCTCTTAATGCCATCAAAAACTGAGTTCGTATTGCTGGAATAGCCACGATATCAGCAAAGATCTGATTAAAGAAGGCCTGTGGTTGTTTTGCTAAAGCTTCGAGATAGATCTTGCGAGTCTGATCGTCTTTTAATGCTGTCCAGTTTCTACCTGCGATGGTCACTAAGGCGACGTCATCTAACGCCTCTTGCTCATCTAAGTATTGAATCGCTTCTTGAGCCAATGCAGGCATAGAGGCTAAGGCGCGCAAATAATAGAGTCGATGTTCGCCGCTCGCCTGATAAAACTCACTAAGCAAGCGCTGAGCGAGGGGCTCGCTTAGCGTCAAATGTTCAAGCTGCTGACAGAGGGCAATTTTCACCTCAATGGCACTGTGATCAAAGGCGCTGAGTAGCTGAGCGTCGTGGTCAAGTTGATTGGCACGCACGCAGATATCAGCCAGGCCCTGTAAACCGACATCTTGCCACCGCTCAGGGGAAACCTGTCTTGACAGATATTGGTAGGCAAATTCATATTGCGCCGAAGCTGGCAGTCCTAACTGCTTACGTACCAAGGCATTGAAGAGCGCCAGCTTTTCTGCATTGGGTTTGAAAGCAAAAGGGTGGTTAGCCAGCTTATCTTGTTGCTCCTGAGAAAGTGTCTGAGTCGGGTCGCTGCCAAGGGCTTCGAGTACCATGCGAATAAATTGGGTTCTTGGTGCTGGTGACAGCAAGCCTCTCTCATCTAAAGGTAATTTGAGAAACCAGATGTAGTGTTGATTGGAGTTATCCCAGAAGATGATGGCAAACTGTGCGTGCCCCTGAATCGGTGACGGATAAGGTGCTGCCAAAGCTTCTATCTGAGAGAAGGCCATCATGTCGATATGCTGCACCCGACGGCCCAGATCATAGACTTGGAATTGAGTATTTGCCGTGCTGAGAAATTGAGTAAGGGTCGTGATTTCAGTCATTAGAATGCCGTTTGCTTACAGGGGACAGAATAAATGGCGCTTATTATATGGAGAACTTAGGTGAGATGGTACAATTTCCCGAGAATTAGCCTGTGGTCACGCGGGCAAAATGGCGTTAATCATTATAGAGGTGAGTGTGTCTCTCTACAGCGAAAAACAGTTATGGCTTATCGAGTCTGAGTTAAAGCGATTGGAGCTTTGGCAAGAGACGCCACCTTCTCCAGAGGCGATGGCGGATCCGACGCCATTTGCCTGTGAGACGATGGCCTTTGAGCAGTGGCTACAATTTATCTTCTTGTCAAAGATGAGGGCGCTCATTGCAGCGCGAAGTGCACTGCCCACTAAGATTGCACTGGGCCCAATGGCCGAGCATGTATGGCAAGGTAGGGCAGAGATGGCTACGTTAATTAACATTATTATTCAATTAGATGAGCATTTGAGTGGATCCAATTAACCCAGCAGATTCAGCATTAGCGGCGACCGATAGGCCGGCCAGTACAGATGAAACGATAGCAGAGCAGGCTGCACCGAAGATTGAGATCCTCTACGAAGATGAGGACTTGGTGGTTATTCATAAGCCAGCAGGATTGTTGGTGCATCGCAGCTATCTTGCGCGGCGGGAGAAGTATTTTGCAATGCAGATGACCCGAGACATGGTGGGGTGTCATGTGTTTCCCGTCCATAGGCTAGACAGACCCACCTCCGGGGTACTCCTGTTTGCCAAGAGTAGTGAGATGGCGAATCAACTGTGCGAGCAATTCGCCACTAAATCAGTGGAAAAGCATTATCTAGCGCTTGTGAGGGGTAATATGCATACCGCTGGCCTGCTAGACTATCCGCTTAAACAGGAACTGGATGAGCTTGGCGATAAAGATGTCGACCCAAACAAGGCTGCCCAAGAGGCACAAACCAGTTATCGGCCCCTGCTGAACAGTGAGATCCCTTACCCATCGGGGCGCTATGCTAGCAGTCGTTATGCTTTAGTGCATCTGACGCCGCATACTGGCCGTAAACATCAGCTTAGGCGGCATATGGCGCATTTACGCCATCCCATTATTGGTGACACCACCCATGGCGATGGTAAGCAGAATCGTTTTATGCGCGAGCATAGTGGCATTAATCGACTGTGGCTGATCGCCAAGAAGCTAGCTTTTAACCATCCCAGAACCGGCGAACGTATCAGCGTTGAAACTGAGTTGGAAACCGAGTGGCTTGAATTGTTTGCGCTTTTAGGTTGGGATGAGACGGCGTTAAGCGGCGAACAAGCTCAGTTGATCTGTTAGGCTCGATCTTCTTAACGTAAATGGCGCCAGAAGGCGCCATTTTTTTACTATTTGGAGAGCACGCAGGCAGATGTTACCGCCTTAAGGGGCGTGACTCTATCCTCTGATGGATCAGTTTCTGAAGGGGGATGCGGGTTGAGAGAAAGGGATTGAACGGTTCGGAAATAACACATACGTCTGATGTGCGCGCTACGCTGAACATGCTTTAGATGTTTCTGTCGGCTCGAGTGTCGCATCTAATTGATCCTTGAAACTCAATAACCTAGTGTAGCTATCAAGCTTTCAATAAAGTATGTTTAGAGTATAAGTAAATATTGGGCTGAGGGCTAAGTAAAACATGAGAAAAGTGAATCTGGTTTTTGGAACTGTTTATGGTAATGCGCAGTTTGTTGCTGAAACCCTGCAGGAGCAACTGAACGCTGCCGGTGTAGAAGTGACCTTGATGGCGCCAGAAACTCTAAATGGTTTTGTTCCTCCTCAAGAGGAGTTATTGCTGGTGGTGACCTCGACCACAGGCCAAGGCGATCTGCCCGATGATATTAGCCCTTGGTTTGAAACGTTAAGAGGTGAGGCGCCCTACCTGCCAAAGTTGCAATATGGTGTGGTGGCCTTAGGAGATTCGAGCTATGAAACCTTCTGCAATGCCGGAATACGATTCGATGAACTGTTAGCTGAGCTAGGTGCAACCCGCATAGGTGACCTACTCAAAATTGATGCCTGCGAGACAATGGAGCCAGAGGTCGAAGCAAAAGCGTGGTTGAAACAATGGACCCAACAAGTCAGCGACAGCAAGGCAGAGTAAGCCGCATAAGTCGTCAATGGTTTAAGTTTGCCCAGCGGCTGAGTCAATCTCTGCTGCTGCCCATTGCTATCTTGCCCGCTGCCGGGGTAATGATTGGCCTGGCGACTAACCCTATCCCTTTTATCTCCGCCGATGTAGCAACCCTGATGTGGACCGTGGGCAATCTAATCTTTTCCATGATGCCCATGTTGTTTGCGGTAACCATCGCCATCGGGTTTTGCCGGGATCAGGGGATAGCCGCCTTTAGTGCCGTGTTTGGCTATGGCGTGTTTTTTTCCAGCCTATCGGCGCTGGCTAAGATCCATCAACTGCCTACAGAGGTGATTTTGGGTCAAGCCACCATAGATACTGGCATTGCCGGGGGCATGATTGTCGGTGCCTTTACCTGCCTTGCGGTCAAATACAGTGAGCGACTTCGTCTGCCTGCTGTGTTCTCCTTTTTCGAGGGGCATCGCTCGGCGCCGCTCCTTATGTTGCCTGTGGCAATGTCACTCGCCTACCTGTTTCTCTTGCTTTGGCCGCTTCTATCTCAGTGGATTGAGCAGATCTCTAATTGGACAGTTTATCAAGAGCCTGCTGCGGCATTTGCCGTCTATGGCACGGTTGAGCGTTTATTGATCCCCTTAGGATTACATCATATCTGGAATGCGCCTTTTTACCTGGAAATGGGGCAGTACTTTAATGGCGATGAATGGGTTCGTGGTGAGGTGGCACGGTATCTGGCAGGCGATCCTATGGCCGGTAATCTTGCTGGTGGCTACTTGATTAAGATGTGGGGCTTGCCTGCGGCGGCGCTGGCGATCTGGCGCTGCGCCGACAAGCATGAACGCAATCGGGTGGCCGGCATTATGCTTTCTGCGGCAACGGCCTGCTGGCTAACCGGGGTGACTGAACCAGTCGAGTTTGCCTTTATGTTTGTCGCGCCCCTGCTGTTTATTCTACATGCCTTGATGACAGGTATTGCCTACGCTATTACCATCTCACTGGACATCCACCACAGCGTGGTATTTTCCCATGGCTTAGTTGATTTCAGTCTATTGCTGGCTCAGTCAAGAAATGTAGAATGGTTTTTGATACTCGGGCCCCTCACCTCAGTGATCTATTACCTTGTCTTTCGCGCGTCGATATTGGCCTTTAACCTGAAGACCCCAGGACGAATGGAAGTCGGTAGCGGTCAGCGAGCTGGGCTTATCTCTATGATATCGGCCCTTGGCGGTCAAGATAATATCCTTGAGTTGACAGCTTGCCTTACCCGACTGCGCATCAGTGTTAAACGCGCAGAGCTTGTGGATAAGGCTCAGTTAAACAAGCTAGGTGCCAAAGGCGTTGTCTTGGTTGGTCATGGCGTGCAGTTGGTCTATGGCACTAAAGCAGAGAGTATCAGGCGTTTATTACAGCGCTATTTAGACAGGCACAAATCGTGAAAAATTGAAGATAGAGGTAGAGAAAATGCAGCAGAGAGTGTTAATCACAGATTGTGCCGATGCGCCAGGGCTTATCACTAAGATCACCGGTGTCTGTTATGCTCACGGGCTCAATATCGTTAAGAATAGTGAGTTTGTTGATAATGCCCAGGGGCGCTTTTTTATGCGCACCGAGTTGGAAGGGACCTTCGATGAAGCGCAATTTCTTGCCGATATCGATGAGGTTCTGCCAGAGCAGCGACATCGAACCTTGGTGGCAAAGGGGACTAAACGTGTCGTGGTGATGGTAACCAAGGAAGCCCACTGTTTGGGGGATATCCTGATGAAGGCCTATTATGGTGGCTTAGATGTGGAGATCGCGGCCATCGTAGGTAACTATGACACCTTGAAACCTTTAGCTGATAAGTTTGATGTGCCTTTCTATGAGGTGTCCCATGAGGGGTTGACACGTCATGAGCATGAACAGGCGATGTTGACCATTATCAATCAATATCAACCAGATTATCTGGTATTGGCCAAGTTTATGAGGGTGTTAACTCCTGAGTTTGTCGAGCAGTATCCCAATCGCATCATCAATATTCACCACTCTTTCCTGCCTGCCTTTATCGGCGCGTCACCTTATCGTCAAGCGTGGGAGCGCGGAGTGAAGATCATTGGCGCGACGGCCCATTTTGTGAATAACTGCCTCGATGAAGGGCCCATCATCAAGCAAGATGTTATTCCTGTCGATCATAGTTATAGCGCCGAAGAGTTAGCCAAGTGTGGCCGAGATGTCGAAAAAAGCGTGCTTAGCAAGGCCTTACAATTGGTGCTTCAAGAAGATGTGATAGTTTATGGAAACAAAACCGTGGTGTTTTAGTTTCTTAAGCGAGAAAAGAAGCAATAAAAAAGAGCCTTAAGGCTCTTTTTTACGCTAAATGATAGGCTTAGTAGTTAACCGCTAGAATCTGATCGTCACCATAATTCATAGTGATATCTTTAATGGTTACCGTACCTAAGGTGTAACGTTCAATCTTGGCTGCGGTGCGATCAGCGCCGTTGCTCAGGGCAAACTGGTGGAAGCTTTGATCGTTACAAACCAGGCGTGGGAAGACGCGTTGCTTATTGATACGGTACTCTTTCAGTGTGCCGTTAAACTCAATCATGCTGTTACTTGCGCCAGCTTTGCAGACTGCAACTAAGGTTTTTTCCATCTGAGGCGACATGGCGGCTTGTGTAGAGAAGGCCAGTGGGGCTAAGGCGATGGTGGCAATCGTTAGTAACTTTCTCATTTCGTGCTCCTAGCATATTTTCGTTGGGATCGAGTATGAGTAAAGCGCGTTATTAAATGAAAAGCTGTTATCCATTTGTCGCGAAATGTATCGGTATGTGAGGAGTGGATCGGCATGTGTCTAGGCGTAACAGGATATGTCTGCATACCTCTTTAGGTATAAAAAAGCCAGGTGGATACCTGGCTTTTACGTTTATTGGCTGCGGAGATTAGTCGACAATACGCAGTAGTTCGTTGATACCGACCTTGCCACGTGTCTTAGCATCGACCTTTTTAACGATGATTGCAGCGTATAAGCTGTAAGTTCCGCACTTAGAAGGCAGGTTGCCTGACACGACTACAGAGCCCGCAGGAACACGGCCATAATGCACTTCACCAGTTTCACGGTCGAAGATACGGGTGCTTTGACCAATATAAACACCCATTGAAATAACTGAACCCTCTTCGACGATAACGCCTTCGACGATCTCAGAGCGCGCACCGATAAAACAGTTATCTTCGATGATGGTTGGGCCGGCTTGCAGCGGCTCTAAAACGCCACCGATACCCACGCCACCAGAAAGATGCACGTTTTTACCTATCTGTGCACATGAGCCGACGGTAGCCCAGGTATCGACCATAGTGCCTTCGTCAACATAGGCGCCTAGGTTCACGTAAGAGGGCATAAGGACAGTATTTTTACCGATAAAAGAACCCTTACGCACGGCGGCTGGCGGAACCACGCGAATCGCTTCCTGTTTGAAGCGGGCTTCATCATAGTCGGCAAACTTCATCGGTACTTTATCGAAGTATTTGGTTTCAGCACCATCGATCACTTGGTTGTCGAAGATACGGAAAGAGAGCAGTACCGCTTTTTTGAGCCACTGGTGTACATGCCACTGACCGTCAATTTTTTCAGCGACGCGCGCTTCACCTGTATCAAGCAGGCTGATGGCTTTTTCAACGTCGGCTCGAACACTTGGTTCAACCGTGCTAGGGGTAATCTCTGCGCGAGCTTCAAAAGCTGCTTCTATACGTTGGCGTAAAGCCTCCATTAACGTCTCCCAATTATCATGAAATAGTTTGTTAATTAAACATGGTTTTGCGTATCGAGCGCCTTGACCAGTGCCTCACTGAGCGCCTCTTGTTGTGTCTCGTTCAGTTGCTGCCCATCGTCCGTTTGCAACATAAAGAAGTCTTCGGCGCGCTCACCTATGGTGGTGATCTTTGCCGCCAGCAAGGTAATCTGACAACGATAGAAGATATCCCCCACCTTAGCCAGTAGGCCAGGGCTGTCTAGGGCGATCAGCTCCATCATGCTGGTGCCTTGCTTGCGTGCGGGTAAGAAGCTGACCTGAGTCGGTACCCTGAAAGGCTTCATCTTACGGGGAAGCTTCTTAAACTTAGGCAGTTTTGCCGTATCACTGCTCAATGCTTTAACCAAGGCCTTTTTCAGTCCGTGGATACGCGAAATCTGCGACACCGGGCTGCCATCTTGCTCTAAAATGACGAAAGAATCCAGTGCATAGCCATCTTTTGAGTTCATAATACTGGCGTCATGAACGTTGATATTCTTGTTATCCAATACCGCCATCACTGTGGCGAACAGCTTGGGTTTATCTGGGCTGTAGATAAAGAGCTCGGTACCGCCCCGTGTGGTGTGTTTCGAGATTAAGACCAAGGCCTCGTCATGTTTATGTTTTAAGATGGCTTCGGCGTGCCAGGCGACCTGATTGGGCTGGTGGCGCAAGAAGTAATCGGCCTTGAATCGCTGCCAAAGTGTATCCAGGCTTTTTTCCTTGATACCGCGGCGTAGCAGTTCTTTTTTCGCCTTGGCTTGGTGCTCCCGCACGCGGGCGCGAATATCCACCGGTTTCTCTTTACCTCTTGCCAGTACCCTCTGGGTGGAGAAATAGAGATCCCTCAGCAGTGAGCCTTTCCAGTTGTTCCAAGTCTTTTCGTTGGTCGCGCAGATATCGGCCACGGTCAGGCAGTAAAGATAACTCAGGTGCACGGCGTCGCGCACGCGATCGGCAAATTCGGCGACCACATCGGGATCGGAAATATCCCGTCGCTGGGCGGTGACCGACATCACCAGATGATTTTCGACCAGCCAGCTCACCAGACGGCCGTCGTGTTTGTTCAGTCCATGTAGATCGCAAAAGTCTTGGGCATCGACGGCACCGAGCTTACTGTGATCGCCACCGCGTCCTTTGCCTATGTCGTGGAAAATGGCGGCGAGCACCAGCAGACCCTTTTTAGGCAGTTGGTTGATCAATATCGACCCGAGGGGGAACTCATCTTTTTGCTCGGTTTGTGAGAAGCGCTCGATATTGAGCATCAGCCTGTGGGTATGTTCATCGACGGTATAGGCGTGGAAGAGGTCAAACTGCATCTGGCCTTCGATGTTGCGCCAAGCAGGCAAGTACGCCGATAAGATACCATGACGGTGCATCAGTGAGAGTGAGGCAATGCCTCGTGGATGGCGCAGGATTTCCAGAAACACCTTGCGACAGGCCTCGTTGTCCATCAAGGGCTCGGTCAGTGCACGTCTGGCGCGTCTTAGGCTGCGCAGAGTAGGGGCGTAGATCCCCTTAATGTTAGAGTTACGGGCCACATGTAAAAACACCCGCATGATCTCTACAGGATCGCTGAACAGGTCTGTCTGAAGCGACTCGATAAAACCGCCACGACGTTGGTACTGATCATCGATGGGCTGGATCTTAAGCTCTTTGGTGTGCCCCAAGGTGGCGCGCTTAAACAGCTGCAGCAACATCTGGTTTAGCTCCATCACCCGGCGCACGGTGCGGTAATAGCGCTTCATCATCTGTTCGACGGCTAGCTGGGTTTCATCTTTGTAGCCGAGTAACTCTGCGACCTGGCGCTGCAGATCGAACAGCAAGCGGTTTTCGTCGCGACCCGAAATCAGGTGCAGGGCAAAGCGTAGCTGCCACAGATAGCCTTGACACTCTAGCAGCTCTTCAAGCTCGTCTTGCTCCAGAAAACCATGAGCGACCAGCTCTTCGGCGCAGCTGGCGTCAAAATAGCGCATGGCGACCCAGGTGATAGTTTGAATATCTCTTAATCCGCCTGGACAGGATTTGAGATTGGGCTCTAGGTCGAAGGCGCTGGCCTTGGCATGACGGGTCACCTGCTCGTCGCGTTTGGCGACAAAAAATTCGCTGGCCGGCCAGAAATCCTGGGCGCGCACCATGTCATACAGGGTATTGAACATGGCTTGAGGGCCACAGAGTAACCTGGCTTCGAGTAGGTTAGTGGCGATGGTGATATCGTCTTTGCCTTGGGCTATGGTCTCATCCAGCGTTCTGACACTATGGCCGACCTCGAGTCCAGCATCCCATAGGAAGGCGATAAACTGGCTCAGTTTCCCTTCATCAGAGGTGCTAAGGTTTGCTTGGATCAGAAAGAGTAGATCGACGTCTGACTGAGGGTGCAGCTCGCCCCGGCCGTAGCCGCCAACGGCAATTAAGGCAACGGGGGAGGTATCGAGTTGATGAGCTTGCCACTGCTCAATTAGCAGTTCATCGACGAAGCGGCAGCGTTGATTCACCAAAGCAGTGACGGATTCGCCAGCACTGAAACGTTCGAGTAGTTCTTGATTTTGTTGTTTTAAGGCGTTTTTTGCTGTTAGCGCTGTGTTCATTGCAGTCCTTAACCTGAGAGCAAGAATAGCAGGCCGAGCAGCCTGCTATTCGAGTAAACCACAATTTAGCCTAGGGTGCGATTAGTGGTTGATGATGCGGGGGAAGTTTTCCTCTTCACGCAGGGTTAGCACCTCGACACCCGTTGGGGTGATCAGTAGCGTGTGTTCCCACTGGGCAGAGTTTTTGCCGTCAGAGGTGGTGACCGTCCAGTTGTCGTCTTTGTCGAGCACGCTGGTGTGGCGACCGGCGTTGATCATCGGCTCGATAGTAAAGCACATGCCAGGACGCAGTACCGTCTTGTCGTTGTTCTTGTAGTGCATTACCTGAGGCTCTTCATGGAAGCCCGCGCCAATACCATGGCCACAGTAGTCAGTGACTATGCTGTACTTCTCTAGGCCCGTCTTCTTGCTCTTCACATATTTTTCGATGATGGTGCCAATCTCGCCGAGCTTCATGCCAGGACGCACCTTTTTGATTGCCTCATAAAGACTCTCTTGAGCCACGCGGCACAGACGCTTGTCTTTGGCGCTGACATCACCGATCAGGAACATCTTAGAGGTATCGCCATGGTAACCATCTTTGATGACCGTGATGTCGATATTGATGATGTCGCCATCTTTCAGGGCGCGGTCGCTGGGAATACCGTGGCAGATCACTTCGTTGATAGAAGTACAGATAGACTTTGGAAAGCCATGGTAGTCAAGCGGTGCCGAAATTGCGCCTTGCTCTTCCGTGTATTTAGCGCAGATATCATTGAGTTCATTGGTGGTCACCCCGGCTTTGACATAAGGGGCTATCATCTCTAATACCTCGGCGGCAAGTTTACCCGCCGCGCGCATTTTTTCGATCTCTTCGGCTGTTTTTATCACTATACTCATTAAGCTTTCTCTGTTGTGTCTGTCGTCAATTTTGAGACGCCTTGGGGCGCTAAAAATTTGTGTTGGCGTCGATATTATGGTATAAAGCGCGCCGTTATGTTTGACTCTTGTTGATGACATCGCTTGATGCATCATTAAAGAGTGAATGTGGCGGCCATTATACATGGCTATGACTAAATACTAAATCACACACGTATCGACACGTTCTTCGGGGTGCCTATTTAGGTCGGAGATATGGGATGCGTGGAGGTCTAACCCCTAATTTTTAAGGTAAAAAAATGACTACAGTTTCAATGCGCGACATGCTTCAAGCCGGTGTTCACTTCGGTCACCAAACTCGTTACTGGAACCCAAAGATGAAGCCTTTCATCTTCGGTGCTCGTAACGGTGTACACATCATTAACCTAGAGCACACTGTGCCTATGTTCAATGAAGCACTAGCGTTCATCAGCAACGTAGCATCTAAGAAAGGTAAAGTACTTTTCGTGGGTACTAAGCGCGCTGCAAGCGAAGCGATCAAAGAAGCAGCAATTTCTTGTGATCAATTCTACGTTGACAACCGTTGGTTGGGCGGCATGTTGACTAACTGGAAAACAGTTCGTCAATCAATCAAGCGTCTAAAAGACCTTGAAAGCCAGTCTGTAGACGGTACTTTCGACAAGCTTACCAAGAAAGAAGCGCTAATGCGCACTCGTGAGCTTGAGAAGCTAGAAAAGTCTCTTGGTGGTATCAAGAACATGGGCGGCCTACCTGACGTTATCTTCGTTATCGGTGCTGACCATGAGCATATCGCTATTAAAGAAGCTAACAACCTAGGTATTCCAGTTGTTGCTGTTGTTGATACTAACTCTTCTCCAGACGGCATCAACTACATCGTTCCTGGTAACGATGATGCGATGCGCGCTATTCGTCTTTACGTTGAGTCAGTTGCAGCGGCTGCTAAAGCAGGTCGTGGTCAAGACCTAGCTGTACAAGCTGAGCAAGACGGTTTCGTAGAAGCTGAATAATAAAGGCGAGATGAATTTCATCGCCCTTATTAACCAAAGATAGTTTATTGGTGAACAGGGGCCCTTAAGGCCCCTGTTTTTTCACATTTGATTTGTAGAGTTACCTATAGAGGATTTAACAATGGCAATTACTGCTGCCCAAGTTAAAGAACTACGCGAGCGTACTGGCGCTGGCATGATGGATTGTAAAAAAGCGCTAACTGAAACCAATGGTGACATTGAGCTAGCGATTGAAAACATGCGTAAGAGCGGTGCTGCGAAGGCAGCTAAGAAAGCGGGTAACATCGCTGCTGAAGGTACTATCCTGATCAAGCAAGGCGAAGGTTTCACAGCGCTTCTAGAAGTTAACTGTCAAACTGACTTCGTTGCAAAAGACTCTAACTTCCTAGCATTTGCTAACGAAGTACTGGACGTTGCTGCAGCCGCTAAAGTGTCTATCGCTGACCTACAAGCTCAGTTCGAAGAAACTCGTGTTGCGCTAGTTGCTAAAATCGGTGAGAACATCAACGTTCGTCGCGTTGAGTACATCGATGGTGCTAGCCAAGCTTCTTACCGTCACGGCGACCGTATCGGTGTTGTTGTAACTGGTGAAGCTGACGAAGAGACTCTGAAGCACGTTGCTATGCACGTTGCGGCTTCTAAGCCTGAATACGTTAACCCAGAAGACGTACCAGCTGAAGTTGTTGAAAAAGAGAAAGCCGTTCAGATCGAAATCGCGATGAACGAAGGCAAGCCTCAAGAGATCGCTGAGAAGATGGTTGCTGGTCGTATGAAGAAGTTCACCGGTGAGGTTTCTCTGACTGGTCAAGCTTTCATCATGGAGCCTAAGAAGACTGTTGGCGAAATCTTAAAAGAGAAAGGCGCAACAGTAACTAACTTCATTCGTTTAGAAGTTGGTGAAGGTATCGAGAAGAAAGAAGAAGATTTTGCTGCTGAAGTTGCAGCGCAAATCGCCGCTTCTAAGGCGTAATCGCCAGTTGTAAGATACCCTAAAAACCGCAGCATTCGCTGCGGTTTTATTATGCCAATTAGATTACTGCACAGCGCACTTTTTTCGATATAATTGGCTCGTTACCCATCGGCATTTATCAGGATAAACAACTATGAGCACAAATCCAAAACCTGCTTTTCGACGTATTCTTCTCAAACTGAGTGGCGAAGCCTTAATGGGCGAAGAGGGCTTTGGCATCGATCCCAAGGTGCTAGATCGTATGGCACAAGAGATTAAAGAGCTGGTTGAGCTTGGTATTCAGGTAGGTGTTGTGATTGGTGGTGGTAACCTCTTCCGTGGTGAAGGCCTGGCAAAAGCGGGCATGAACCGTGTAGTAGGTGACCACATGGGCATGTTGGCTACCGTAATGAATGGTCTGGCGATGCGTGATGCGCTGCACAGAGCCTATGTAAACGCGCGTCTGATGTCAGCAATCCCGCTAAAAGGTGTCTGTGACGACTACAATTGGGCTGAAGCGATCAGCTTGCTCAAGTCTGGTCGAGTGGTGATTTTTGCGGCCGGTACAGGTAATCCTTTCTGCACTACAGATTCTGCGGCATGTTTACGTGGAATCGAGATTGAAGCCGAGGTTGTGCTCAAGGGGACTAAGGTTGATGGTGTTTACTCCGACGATCCAGTCAAAAACCCAGAAGCAGTAAAATATGATGAGATGGGTTATGGCGAAGTGCTCGAAAAAGAATTGAAAGTGATGGATCTTGCTGCATTTACCCTTGCAAGAGATCACGATATGCCTATCTTAGTCTTTAATATGAACAAGCCTGGTGCGCTTCGACGTGTTATTATGGGTGACCATGAAGGTACGCTTATTAGAAGTAGCCGTAAGACTGCCGAATAAATAAACCTGATACGAACGAATTAAAGGATATTAAACGTGATTAACGAAATCAAACAAGATGCCAAGAGCCGTATGGCGAAATGTGTTGAAGCGACTAAGAATCAAATGGCTAAAGTACGTACTGGTCGTGCTCATCCAAGTCTGCTTGATTCAATCAAGGTGCCTTACTATGGCTCGCTGACACCGCTTAAGCAGGTAGGCAACGTTTCTATTGAAGATTCTCGTACTTTGGCGATTACCGTTTTTGATACCACAATGATCGCAGCGGTAGAAAAGGCCATCATGAGTTCAGATCTGGGCCTAAACCCTATGTCTGCCGGTACGACTATCCGTATTCCACTGCCAGCATTGACTGAAGAGCGTCGTAAAGACCTGATCAAAGTGGTTCGCGCCGAGGCCGAAAACGGTCGTATCGCGGTACGTAACGTACGCCGTGACGCTAACTCTGACGTGAAAGCGCTAGAGAAAGAGAAAGAGTGTACTGAAGATGATGTACGTCGCACTGAAGATGAAATTCAGAAGTTTACCGATGCGCACATCAAGCAGATCGATGAGATCTTGGCGGCAAAAGAAGCAGAGTTGATGGAAGTCTAATCTCCCTGTTTCGTTACTAGAGTTCGCACGCCGTGTAGGGGTATACTACACGGCGTTTGCTATTTTTAAGGGTTGTAATAGATGTCAATCGAATCTCAATCTGGCTCTGAGTTATCTAATGAAGCACTCACAGAGTTAGTTAAACAGTCGATTCCCAAGCACGTGGCTATCATCATGGATGGTAATGGACGCTGGGCACAGGCGCAGGGTAAGCCTCGCGTTGTCGGCCATAAGGCTGGTGTGAAGACTGTTCGTCGTGCCGTAAGTATGGCGCGAGAGATGGGGATAGGTTCGTTAACCCTGTTTGCGTTTTCCAGTGAGAACTGGCGCAGACCCGAGAAAGAAGTCAGCCTCTTGATGGAGCTGTTTTTTACCGTGTTGCAGCGGGAAATCAAACTGCTGGATAAAAACGGTGTACGGTTAAATATCATAGGGGATACCAGTCGTTTTTCTGCCCGATTACAGAAGCAGATCGCCTCGGCGATGGAGAAGACAGCCAATAACGATGGCCTGATCCTTAATGTCGCTGCCAACTACGGTGGCCGCTGGGATATCATGCAGGCGGCGCAAACCTTAGCCCAAAAGGTGGAATCTGGTGAAATGAGCAGCAGTCAGTTCACCGAAGAGGCGCTAAGTCAGCATTTAAGCATGCAAAATCAGCCGGAAGTTGATTTAATGATTCGAACCGGTGGAGATTTTCGTATCAGCAACTTCGTGTTATGGCAGGCGGCTTATGCGGAGTTAGTCTTCACTGATGTATTATGGCCAGATTTTGACGAGCAAGCCTTTAAAGATGCGGTAGCCGTATTTGCTACCCGACAGCGCCGTTTTGGGTTAACGGGTTCTCAAGTTGAGACTTTACAGGCTGAGTAAATAAGAATAGAGGGAAAGTTTTGCTAAAACTTAGAATAATAACAGCAGCATGGTTAATCCCATTGGTTATTGGGGCCATTTTCTTTTTCCCTGTGGAGTATTTTTCATGGGCCCTGGTTGCGGTGTTTCTGATTGCTGCAAAGGAGTGGGGGCGCATTATCGACAAGCGCTGTAATGTGACACAATGGAGTTTTACGCTAACCATAGGTATTTTGTTGGTGGCACTCAACCTTCTGGTGCCAGCACAAGAAGTCTGGTTTAAAGGTCAAATGCATCCCGTCTACCTGGCGATCACTTTGATTGGCGCCATGTGGTGGGCTATCTCGCTGATATTGGTACTCACCTATCCTAAGAGTTCCGCCCTGTGGGCCAAGAGCCACATGTTAAAATCCATGTTTGGCCAATTGACCTTAGTTCCCTGTTTTACCGCGCTGATTGCGCTAAAAGCCCTGAGTTCGGCGAGTATGCCCTATTATGGCGGCGCCTTGGTCTTTTTGGTGATGCTCACCGTATGGGCCGCAGACTCTGGTGCTTACTTTGCCGGTAAGGCGCTCGGTAAACATAAGCTGATGCCGAATGTTAGCCCAGCAAAAACCCTTGAAGGGCTGATTGGTGGATTGGTCACAACTATGATTGTGGTTGCCGGCATCATGATGGTCTCACCCGAGCAAGAATTAGCCTTAGTCATAGGGGTAACCCTGTTTGTGGCATTGGTCTCGGCCCTTGGCGACCTGTCTGAAAGCATGTTTAAGCGTGTGGCCGACATCAAGGACTCGGGGACCATATTACCGGGTCATGGTGGTGTGCTAGATCGTATTGACAGCCTGACCGCGGCGCTGCCTATATTTACCCTTATTTATATCGCATTTTGGATGTAACCATGCAGAATATGGTGATTCTTGGTGCCACAGGTTCTATCGGTGCCAGTACCCTGAGTGTTATCGAGCAAAATCCTGAAGACTATTCGGTGCATACCCTAGTGGCGCACCGCAGTGTCGACAAGATGCTGGAGTTGTGTCTCAAACACAATCCATCGATAGCCCATATGGTCGACCCTCAAGCCGCTGCCGAATTGCAGCGTCGTTTACCGCCGCATATGGCGATAACTGTTTCATCGGGCGAAGATGAACTGGCAAGCATAGTGGCTTTGCCAGAGGTTGATACCGTGATGGCAGCAATTGTCGGCGCAGCAGGTCTACCTTCTACGCTAGCGGCAGTTAAGGCGGGGAAAAGGGTACTGCTGGCTAACAAAGAATCACTGGTGATGTCAGGGCGGTTGTTTATCGATGCCATGCAAGCTTCTGGGGCAACCGTGTTGCCCGTCGATAGCGAGCACAACGCCATTTTCCAGTGTCTGCCAGAAATTGTGCAGCAATCTGTTGGTGTGTGCGATCTCACCTCGGCGGGTATTTCCCATATTTTGCTGACGGGATCAGGTGGACCTTTTCTCACCTCGGATCTCGATACCCTTAGCCAGATGACGCCCGATCAGGCGTGCAAACACCCTAACTGGTCTATGGGGCGTAAGATTTCGGTCGATTCCGCCAGCATGATGAACAAGGGGCTTGAGTATATCGAGGCGCGCTGGTTGTTTAATGCCACCAAAGCACAATTAAAGGTTGTGGTGCATCCGCAAAGCGTGATTCACTCTATGGTGCAATATAAAGATGGTAGTGTGCTGGCCCAGATGGGCAACCCGGATATGCGCACCCCTATTGCTCATTGCATGGCCTATCCAGAAAGAATTTTGGCCGGTGTTGAACCTTTAGATTTTTTCAAAGTCGGACAGTTAAGCTTTCTTGAACCCGATTTTACGCGTTTCCCCTGCTTGAAGTTAGCTATAGATGCCTGTGAGCAGGGACAGGAAGCCACCACTGTACTAAATGCGGCCAATGAGATGTCGGTAGCGGCTTTTTTAGCGGGCCAGATACGCTTCACCGATATTGCGCGGGTAAACGAGTATTGCCTGACTCAATTGGCGCAGCAGAGTTTAGACAGCATAGAAGATATATTGGCACTGGATACCCAGGCCCGCCGAGTGGCGAACGAATACCTGAACAGGCTGTAATAACGGCCTGGCTATAAGCAGAGATAAGGAGAGGAATGCTAGACTTTTTGTGGAACTTAGGCTCATTTATTATTGCCTTAGGAATGCTTATCACAGCCCATGAATATGGCCATTTCTGGGTGGCCAGACGATGTGGTGTGAAGGTCGAGCGTTTTTCTATCGGCTTCGGTAAGGCTATTTGGCGCAAAGTGGGCGCCGATGGTACCGAATATGTCGTGGCCATGATCCCCCTTGGCGGTTACGTCAAGATGCTCGATGAGCGGGTCGATACTGTGCCAGATGAATTGAAAGAGCAGGCGTTTAACCGTAAGTCTGTGTGGCAACGCATCGCCATAGTGGGCGCAGGTCCTATGGCCAACTTTGTGTTTGCCATTTTTGCACTCTATATCATGTATCTCATCGGTGTTCCCTCGATTAAGCCCGTGATTGAGTCGACTCAGGTTGACTCGCCTGCGGCAGTTATTCAGGTAAACAAACCTTTGCAGGTGATTGCCGTTGGCGATCGCAGCGTGCGTAACTGGGAAGAGGTGACCTATGCCTTAGTAGGTCATATCGGCGATGACGCTATCGATGTGACTCTGGCGCCGCTGTCTGGCGTAATGGGCGAGGAGCGCACCTATCAGCTTGATACCCGCAACTGGAAATTTAATCCAGAGACAGAGTCTCCCATCACCTCTTTAGGGCTCAATGTTTTTAGGCCCGCTATCACACCCAAGTTAGGCCTTGTCGCTGAAGATGGTGCCGCCTACGATGCCGGCATTCGAGTGGGTGACACCTTAGTGGCGGTGGATGGCGAGCGCTACGGAGACTGGGGTCAGTTTGTTGCCAAGATAAAAGCCTCTGCCGATAAGCCGTTGACGGTCACCGTCAGACGCGATGGCGAGCAGTTAAGATTGAATGTGACCCCTAAAGCCAGAACCATAGAAGGCGGCAAGGTAGAAGGCGTGATAGGGGTTGCGCCCACTCAAGCTCCTTGGCCTGAAGAGATGCGTTTGCAACTCGAATATGGCGTAGGTGAATCCCTATGGGTGGCCGCAGATAAAACGTGGCAACTTGTATCGGTCAGCATTAAGATGATTGGCAAATTATTTACCGGTGATGTATCGGTGAAGAATCTGAGCGGACCTATCTCCATTGCGCAAGGAGCAGGGAATAGCGCTAACTATGGTTTAGTTTACTTTTTGGGATTCCTGGCATTAATCAGCGTGAATTTAGGCATTATTAATTTATTGCCTTTACCCGTGCTTGATGGCGGGCATCTGTTATATTACTTCATCGAAGTGATCACAGGCAGGCCTGTACCGGAAAAGGTGCAGGAAATTGGATTCAGATTTGGGGCAGCCTTGCTGCTAATGTTGATGAGTATCGCCCTTTTCAATGATTTTTCCCGACTCTGAGCAAGGACACACACATAATTAGAAGTGCTCTATGAGATTGAATAAAATTTTTGCCTCGATGTTATTAGTCGGTGCGTCTTTATCAGGGAAGGGTTGGGCCGACACATTCCAGCCTTTTGAAGTGACCGACATTCAGGTTAAGGGACTGCAACGCGTTGCGCTGGGTGCAGCTTTGCTCAATATTCCGATCAAAGTCGGTGATACAGTGGATGAGATGCGCCTGCAGCAGGCGATCAAGAGTCTGTATTCTTCGACTAACTTTGAGCATATCGAAGTCAGTCGCGACGGTAGCGTATTGGTGGTGACGGTCAAAGAAAGACCCACTATTAGCATTGTTACCTTTGAAGGCAACAAAGATATTAAGGACGAGCAGCTTCAAGAGAGTCTCGACGGCAGTGGCGTTAAGACGGGTGAGTCGCTGGATCGTACCATGCTCAGTGGTATCGAGAAGAGCCTGCAGGATTTCTACTATGGTGTGGGTAAGTATGGCGCCAAGGTTGAAGCCCAGGTGATCAACTTGCCACGTAACCGTGTCGAATTGAAGTTTAAGTTTACCGAAGGTTTGGCGGCTGAGATTCGCCAGATCAACGTGGTCGGCAACACAATATTTAGCGATGCTGAGCTGATCGGTATGCTGGAGCTGAAAGACTTTGTGGCGTGGTGGGATCTCTTTGGTGAGCGCCGTTATCAAAAGCAGAAGCTCCAGGCTGACCTTGAAACCATCAAGACCTTCTATCACAACCGGGGTTATATCCGTTTCGATGTGACCTCGACTCAGGTTGCTATGACGCCGGATCGTAAAGGCCTCTATATCACGATTAACGTCAATGAAGGTGAGCAGTATAAGGTTAAGGAAGTTAACCTGACTGGTGATCTCATGGGCCGTGAAGAGGTGATGCAGGCGATTTTGCCAATTAAAGCAGGTGATACCTATAACGGCGCAGACGTTACGTTCACCGAAGAGATGTATGGCAAATATCTGGGCCGTTTCGGCTATGCCTACCCTGAGGTGAAAACCTATCCAGAGATTGACGATGAGACCAAAGAAGTGGCGCTCAACGTTAATATCAAGCCGGGTAAGCGCGTCTACGTGCGTAGCATTAACTTCACTGGTAACCAAGTGACCAAAGATGAAGTGATGCGTCGTGAGCTGCGTCAGATGGAAGGTGCCTGGTTGAACTCGGCGCAGGTCGAGCAGTCCAAAGCCCGTCTTAACCGTCTAGGTTATTTTGAGACCGTTGATACACAAACCGTACAAGTGCCTGGCACGGACGATCTTGTGGATGTTGATTTTACCGTGAAAGAGCAGCCATCAGGCTCGTTTAACGCGGGTGTGGGTTATGGTACCGAATCAGGCTTAAGCCTACAGTTTGGCGTACAACAGAGTAACTTCTTAGGTACAGGTAACCAGGCCGGGATTAACCTCAATACCAACAAGTATTCTAAGAACGTCAATATTAACTATACCGACCCGTACTTTACCAAAGACGGTGTGAGTTTAGGTGGTAGCATCTACTGGAACGAGTTTGATGCTCAGGAAGCGAACCTTGAGCGCTATAAGAACAGCTCTTATGGTGTGGCGCTTAACTCAGGTTTCCCGATCAATGAATATAACCGTCTCAACGGTGGTATCGGTTATCGTCACAACAGTATTTCGGAGATCTCTGCCTACGAGCAGGCGCTGCGTTTCTACAACATCTACCGTGATGCTAACGATCCAAATGCTGATCTGTCGTTCGATAACTTCGAGCTAACCGCAGGTTGGTACCGCAGCACGCTAAACCGTGGTACTTTCCCAACCGATGGTTCATCACAGCGTCTGAGCGGAAAGATGACGATTCCAGGTTCAGATCTGCAGTACTTTAAGGCCGATTTTGATACCAGTTTTTACTGGCCAATCAACCGCAGCCACAGCTTCGTGCTCTTAACTAAGGCGCGTCTGGGTTACGGTAATGGCTATGGTCAGTATAACGATAACGATCAGATCCTACCTTTCTGGGAAAACTACTACTCGGGTGGTTCGAGCTCACTGCGTGGCTTCAAGTCTAACTCAGTGGGTCCGCGTTCATTCTATCTCTATCGTGGCAGCGAGCCTTGTTCGCCAGATCCAGCGGGTGATACTTGTACCTTGCCTGGGGATCCAAACCGTGTCACGGTAAGTGACGGTCGCTCTATTGGTGGTAACGCCATCGCGACGGCAAGCCTCGAGATGATTGTACCAACACCTTTCTTGGATGAGGCGTACACCAACTCGGTACGTACCAGCTTCTTTATTGATGCCGGTAACGTTTGGGATACTGAGTTCAACTATGACGCTTATCGCTTCCTACCTGTGGAGCAATTTGACAAGTTAGAGGACTATTCCGATCCCGGACGTATTCGTGCATCAGCAGGGATGAGCGTCCAGTGGTTGTCGCCTATGGGACCTATGGTATTTAGCCTTGCATGGCCAATCAAAAAATATGAAGATGACGATACAGAGATCTTCTCGTTCAACATTGGTAAAACTTTCTAAAGTAGAACTAATTTAATTTATAAATCATCGGCAAGTTTTGCTGATAATAAGGAGTTTATTTTGAATAAGATGTTTAATCGCGCAATGATGGTTTTGGTTCTTTTAGGTGCTCCTCTGGCGGCACAAGCTGAAAAAATTGCCGTAGTCGATATGCAGGCGGTTTTTGAGCAGCTACCACAGCGCGAAGAAGTGAGCAAAACACTGAAGACTGAGTTTGGCGATCGTGTTGCTGGTGTTCAGAAGATGCAAGAAGAGCTTCGTGGCATGCTTGAAAAGCAACAACGCGATGCAGCGCTGATGAGTGAAACACAAAAAACTGACATGCTGCGTCAAATGGAATCTCTCAAGGCTGAGCTACAGCTAAAGGGTAAGGCCCTTGATGAAGATATGCGTCGTCGTAACGGCGAAGAGCAGAACAAGTTGCTGGTTAAAGTACAAAAGGCGATCAGCGAGATTGCCGAGAAAGAAAAATATGACGTAGTACTTCAGCGTGGCGCTGTGATCTATGTTAAGCCTGAATCAGATATCAGCAGCAAGGTTGTTGAAGTCCTGAGCAAAGGCTAATACTCGATGACAAGTTATACATTAAGAGAGATAGCGACCCATCTTAATGCTGAGGTAAAGGGTGACGACACTGTAATGGTTCATCGTGTCGCCACGCTGGAAAAGGCTCAGGAAGGAGAGATCTCCTTCCTGGCAAATGCGAAATACCAGAGTCAGCTAGCTGGCACAAGTGCATCGGCGGTATTGCTATCACCAAAGATGGCCGAGCAATTTGATGGCAACGCCATCATCTTAAATGACCCCTATGTGGGTTTTGCTCGTGTCGCGCAGCTGCTCGATACCACCCCAAAGGCGGCCGAGGCGATTCACGCTACCGCCGTGGTCGATCCCAGTGCTCAACTGGGTGAAGGCGTGGCCATTGGTGCCAATGCAGTCATTGGTGCCAATGTTATCTTGGGTGAGAATGTTCAGATAGGTCCAGGCTGTGTCATCGGCCAGGATGTGATCATTGGTTCTAATACTATCCTCTGGGCCAATGTGACCCTATACCATGACGTACATTTGGGCACGGATTGTATTGTTCATTCGGGCACAGTGATCGGCTCAGATGGTTTTGGTTATGCCAATGAGCGTGGTCAGTGGGTCAAGATCCCGCAGACCGGTGGGGTACGTATCGGCAATCGCGTGGAAATCGGGTCTTCTACCAGTATTGACCGCGGCGCGCTGGATCATACAGAGATCCACGATGGTGTGATTATCGATAATCAGGTGCAGATAGCCCATAACGTGATTATTGGTGAAAACACGGCATTGGCCGGTAGTTCTACCTTTGCAGGTAGTTGTACCATAGGTAAATACTGTATCATAGGCGGCTGCAGTGCAGTGGCCGGGCATCTTTCGATTGCTGACGGTACCCACATCTCAGGTGGCACCAATGTGACGAGTGTTATTCGAGAGCCTGGTGTATACTCTTCTGCTACTATTGCGATGGAAAACAAGTTGTGGCGACGTAATACCGTCAGATTCAGGCAACTTGATGAGTTGTTCCAGCGCGTGAACAAGCTTGAAAAAAACGTTAAATCAGATGATTAACTGCCTGAGGGCAGCTAAGGAAGTTATTGAGTGTCAAATCAATTAAATACAATGGATATCAAAGAGATCCTGAAGTTTTTACCTCACAGGTATCCGTTTTTATTGATCGATAGAGTCCTGGACTTTACGCCAGGTGAAACACTGCATGCGATCAAAAATGTCACCATCAATGAGCCGTTTTTCCAAGGCCATTTCCCTGTAGCGCCCGTTATGCCAGGTGTCTTGATCCTTGAAGCTATGGCCCAAGCAACCGGTCTGTTAGCGTTTAAAACCATGAGCGACGTGCCTTCTAACGATACCTTGTACTATTTCGCCGGTATCGACAACGCTCGTTTTAAGCGTGTGGTCGAGCCAGGTGACCAACTTCATTTCGAAGTTAAAATGATCAAAGAACGCCGCGGGATTGGCGTATTTACAGGTGAAGCTAAGGTCGATGGTGAACTAGTTTGTTCAGCAGAGATCATGTGTGCCCGCAGAGAGATAGCCAAGTGATTGATAAGTTAGCATTTGTACACCCAGATGCCAAAATCGGTAACAATGTTACCATCGGCCCTTGGACCTACATTGGCCCAGATGTAGAGATCGGTGACGATTGTCATCTGAGTTCCCATGTGGTGGTAAAAGGCCCAACGGTTATCGGTAAGGGTAACCGAATTTTTCAGTTCGCCTCAGTGGGAGAGGATTGTCAGGATAAGAAATATGCTGGCGAGCCGACCCGACTCATTATCGGCGACAACAATGTGATCCGTGAGTCTGTTACCATTCACCGTGGTACTGTGCAGGATAACAGCGAGACCCGTATCGGCTCCAACAACCTATTTATGGCCTATGTGCATATCGCTCACGACTGTGTGGTGGGTAATAATGTGATTATGGCCAATAATGCCTCTATCGCCGGCCACGTACACGTGGGTGATTGGGCGATTTTGGGTGGCATGACAGGTGTGCATCAGTTTGTACATATCGGTGCCCATGCCTTTACTGCTGGTTGCTCACTCGTCCTGCAAGATGTGCCGCCTTTCGTGATGGCATCGGGTCAACCTGCTATACCTCGTGGCCTGAACAGTGAAGGCCTCAAGCGCCGTGGTTTTTCTAAAGAGAGCCAACTGGCCGTGCGCCGTGCATACAAGACCTTGTATCGTAAGGGCTTGACGGTTGAAGAAGCGGTTGCCGCTCTGGGAGAAGATGCCCAGGATGAGCAGGTTAAGTTACTGATGGACTTTGTGGTCAACTCGAACCGAGGCATTATTCGTTAATCGGTCGCGTTAATCGGTATTAGTTATCGAAGAAAAGCTCGTGTTCACGGGCTTTTTTATTTTCAGTAATACCAATCACAGTAAGTGATTAGAAATAGCGCAGGAAAAACGCTTGAGAACAAAGCAGGATTTTTTAGATAAGTAGTTATTCTACAATTAAAAATACTAATGCCGTTATCGAGCATTTTAACAAGCAAGAATGATCCGTTATTTATTACGATTGGTATAAGCAAGTAACAGAAGATGAATCAGAGCAATCAAAAAGTCTTTGCCATGGTGGCGGGTGAGCTATCAGGCGATATTCTCGGTGCAGGCCTGATTAAGGCGCTGAAACAGCAATACCCGGATGCACGTTTTGTTGGCATTGGTGGCCCGCAAATGGACGCTTTGGGGTTTGAGTCCCTGTTTTCTTTCGAAGAGCTTGCAGTAATGGGGCTGGTTGAGGTGTTGTCACGCCTGCCGCGCCTGCTTAAGGTAAGAAAAACCCTCATTGAAGAGATCACCACCTTAAAGCCTGACTGCTTTATTGGAATCGATGCGCCTGACTTTAATATCGGTTTGGAGCTGAAACTCAAGGCTCAGGGGATCAAGACGGTTCATTATGTCAGCCCTTCTGTTTGGGCCTGGCGTCCTAAGCGGATCTTCAAGATAGCCAAGGCGACCAACATGGTGTTGTCTCTGCTGCCGTTCGAGAAAGCCTTCTACGATGAACATAATGTGCCCTGTACCTTTGTTGGCCACACCCTGGCGGACGATATTCCGCTACAAAGTGATAAGCTCGCTGCCCGAGAAGTGCTGGGGTTAGATGCTCATGCCGAGTATCTCGCGATTTTACCTGGCTCGCGTGGCGGTGAACTTAAGCAGTTGGCTGAACCTTTTGTGCAGGCGGCGGTAAAATTAAGGCAAAAGTATCCTGACCTTAAGTTTGTGACTCCGCTGGTAAATGCCAAGCGCCGCGCTCAGTTTGAGCAGGCCCTTAAGGCCCACGCACCGGATCTCGACATTCATTTGGTGGAAGGCCAATCACGCACAGTGATGGCGGCTGCCGATGCAATTTTGCTGGCCTCGGGCACGGCGACATTGGAGGCCATGTTAGTCAAACGCCCCATGGTGGTGGCCTACCGCGTATCGCCAATAACCTACCGTATCGCCAAAGGAATGATGCAGATCGAGCATTATTCTCTGCCCAACTTGTTGGCTGGCAAAGAGATCATTCCTGAACTGATTCAGGCTGATTGCACTGCCGATAAGATAGCCGATGCCGTTGCCAAGCAGCTAGATGGCGATCATAAGCCGCTGATAGATACCTTTACCGCGCTGCATCATCAACTCAGATGTGATGCCAGCCAACGGGCCGCTCAGGCGGTTGTTACACTCGTTGAGGCAAAATAGATGGCTATATATAAAGATATTACCCAGGCGCAGATCGACGAGCTGTGCTGCGGATTTTATGCCGGCGTCGACGAGGTGGGCCGTGGTCCCTTAGTCGGTGATGTGGTGACGGCCGCCGTGGTGCTGGACCCCAATAAACCGATAGCCGGGCTTAACGACTCAAAAAAGCTGTCTGAGAAGAAGCGCGATGCCCTCTATGAGGCGATCTTGGCCAATGCGCTTGATGTCAGTGTCGGGCGCTGCTCACCACAGGAAATCGATGAACTCAACATATTACACGCCACCATGTTGGCGATGCAGCGCGCCGTGGCCGGCTTACGTGCCAGGCCCGATAGGGTGCTCATCGACGGTAACCGTGTGCCAGCATTTGAAGATGTGAGCCTTGAGGGACACGCAGTGATCAAGGGTGACGGCTTAATCCCGGCCATCAGCGCCGCCTCAATCGTCGCTAAAGTCGTGCGTGACCGAGAGATGGAAGTCCTGGATAAACGCTATCCAGAATATGGCTTTGCTCAGCATAAGGGTTATCCCACCAAGGCTCATTTCGAGGCGCTTGAGGCCCATGGGGTATTGCCCGAACACCGTAAGAGTTTCCGCCCCGTCAAGGAGCGTTTAGACGCTTGTTAAATGGCGAAGTGCCCTCGGCCCGCGACTGGTGCCTGGGGCGCGACTCTGTTACTCTTTCAAGGCGATAACCTGCCGATAAAAAAAGAAATTAGCTAACTATGTCAGAACCTCGTTTCGTGCATCTGCGCGTCCACAGTGATTTTTCCATGTCTGATGGCCTTGCCAAGGTCAAGCCTATTCTCGCCAAGGCGACCGAATATGAGATGGCGGCGCTGGCGCTGACCGACAATACCAACCTGTGTGGTTTGGTTAAGTTCTATAGCGGCTGTCATGGTGCGGGGATCAAGCCCATCGTGGGTTGTGATTTCGCTATGCTGGTGCCGGGGTTTGACGATGAATTTTGCTCGCTGACCGTGCTGGCGATGAACAATCAGGGCTATAAGAATCTCACCCTGTTGATCAGTGATGCCTATCTGCGTGGTCATGTTAAAGATAGGGCGGCGATCGACCAGGCCTGGCTTGAAAAATACAGCGAGGGACTGATCTTACTCTCGGGCGCCAAAGATGGCGATGTGGGTAAGGCGCTGCTTAAGGGAAACCGTGGCCAGGTCGAGTCCCTGGTGGATTTCTATCAAACCCATTTCCCAAACCGATACTACCTTGAGCTGATCCGTACAGGTCGCCCTGATGAAGAGCGTTACCTGCATATGGCGGTCGAGCTGGCGGGGCAGAAAGACTTGCCTGTAGTCGCCACTAACCAGGTGGTGTTTATGCAACCCGAGCAGTTTGAGGCCCATGAGATCCGTGTGGCCATCTCAGACGGCTTTACTCTTGCGGATCCTAGGCGACCTCGACGTTACAGTGAACAGCAATATTTCCGCAGCCAAGATGAGATGTGTGAGCTGTTTGACGATATTCCCGAGGCGCTGCAAAACAGTGTGGAGATCGCCAAGCGTTGTAACGTCACCGTGAGGCTAGGGGAGTACTTCCTGCCTAATTTCCCCACAGGCGATCTCTCCATCGAAGACTTTCTGGTCGAGGTGTCCAAGAAGGGCCTCGAGGAGCGTCTGGAGTTCCTGTTTCCCGATGAGACGGAGCGCGCCGAGAAACGCGGCGAATATGACGAGCGTCTCGATGTCGAGCTCACCGTGATTAACAACATGGGCTTCCCCGGCTACTTCCTTATCGTAATGGAGTTCATCCAGTGGGGTAAGGACAACGGTATTCCTATCGGGCCGGGGCGTGGTTCGGGGGCGGGGTCCTTGGTGGCCTATGCGCTGAAGATCACCGACCTGGATCCGTTGGAATTCGATTTGCTGTTCGAACGTTTCCTTAACCCCGAGCGTGTTTCCATGCCCGACTTCGATGTCGATTTCTGCATGGACAGGCGAGACGAGGTGATTGACCACGTAGCCGAACTCTATGGCCGCGACGCCGTATCACAGATCATCACCTTCGGTACCATGGCGGCTAAGGCCGTGGTGCGCGACGTGGGCCGTGTGCTTGGCCATCCTTATGGTTTTGTCGACCGCATCTCTAAGATGATCCCCGCCGAGCCGGGCATGACTCTGGCTAAGGCCTTCGAGGCCGAGCCAGCGCTGCCCGAGGCCTACGATGCCGACGAAGAGGTGAAAGATCTCATCGACATGTGCCGGGTGCTCGAAGGGGTAACCCGTAACGCCGGTAAGCACGCGGGAGGCGTGGTGATCGCGCCGACCGTGATCACCGACTTTGCGCCGCTCTATTGTGATGCCGAGGGGCACAACCCGGTCACCCAGTTCGATAAAAACGATGTGGAAACCGCAGGTCTGGTGAAGTTCGACTTCCTGGGGCTGCGTACCCTGACCATCATTGACTGGGCGCTGCAGATGATCAATCCGTATCTGGCGAAACAAGGTAAAGAGCCGGTGCGCATTGAGGCGATCGCCTTGGATGACCCGGCGTCTTTCCGCCTGTTGCAGCGCTATGAAACCACCGCAGTGTTCCAGCTGGAATCCCGCGGTATGAAAGATCTGATTAAGCGTCTGCAACCTGACTGCTTCGAAGATATGATCGCTCTGGTGGCCCTGTTCCGTCCGGGGCCCTTGCAATCGGGCATGGTAGATAACTTCATCGAACGTAAGCACGGCCGTGAAGAGGTCTCTTACCCCGATATTCAGTGGCAGCACGATAGCCTTAAGCCTATCCTAGAGCCGACCTACGGCATCATTCTCTATCAGGAGCAGGTGATGCAGATCGCCCAGGTGCTCTCTGGCTATACGCTGGGCGGCGCGGATATGTTGCGTCGAGCCATGGGTAAGAAGAAACCCGAGGAGATGGCCAAGCAGCGTAGCATCTTCAAAGAGGGCGCGGAAAAGAACGGCATCGACGGCGAGCTGGCGATGAAGATCTTCGACTTGGTGGAAAAATTTGCCGGTTACGGTTTCAACAAGTCGCACTCGGCCGCCTACGCCTTGGTTTCCTATCAGACCCTTTGGCTCAAGACCCATTACCCGGCGCAGTTTATGGCGGCGGTGATGTCTGCCGATATGGATAACACTGACAAGATTGTTACCCTGGTCGACGAGTGTGAGCGCATGGGGCTACCGCTGCTGCCGCCTGATGTGAATAAGGGCTTGTTCCGTTTTACCGTGGATGACGACCTTAATATCGTCTACGGCATTGGCGCCATCAAGGGCGTGGGTGAAGGCCCGGTAGAGTCGATTCTCAAGGCCCGTGAAGATGGTCCATTTGTGGATCTGTTTGATTTCTGTGCCCGGGTGGATCTGAAAAAGCTTAACCGCCGGGTGATTGAAAAGCTGATCTGCGCCGGCGCGCTGGATAACCTGGGGCCGCATCGCGCGTCCATGATGGCGACCTTGCCTGAGGCGATCCGGGCGGCCGACCAACATGCCAAGGCTGAGGCGATCGGCCAGCACGATATGTTTGGCCTGCTCAACAGCGAGCCAGAAGATAGCAAGCAGCAATTTGTTCAGTGTACCCCTTGGCCCGATAAGATCTGGCTCGAAGGGGAGCGGGAAACCTTAGGTCTATACCTGACAGGTCACCCGATCAATCAGTACCTGAAAGAGCTTAAACATTACACCTCAGGCAGGCTTAAGGATGTCCATCCTACCGAGCGCGGCAAGACCACTAAGGCGGCAGGCCTGGTGGTGGCGACGCGTGTGATGATGACCAAGCGTGGCTCTAAGATGGGGTTAGTGACTCTGGATGATAAGAGTGCGCGCCTCGAGGTGATGCTGTTTACCGAGGCCTTTGAGAAATTTGGCGAGCTGCTGGAGAAGGACAGAATATTAATCGTCGAAGGCGAAGTGAGTTTCGACGATTTCTCCGGCGGCAATCGCATGACGGCGCGTAACATTATCGACATGGGTGAGGCTCGCAGCCATTTTGCCCACGCGGTTGAGGTGGATCTGGACGGCGCCAGTGTGACTCCTGAGTGGCTCAGTCAGTTCCAGGCGGCCGTAGAACCTTGGAAAGCGGGCAGTGTGCCCGTGGTGATTAATTATGCCCAGCCGACGGCGAAGGCGCAGTTCAGGCTTGGGGATGAGTGGCGAGTGAACCCCACGGATGAGCTGATGTTGGCGCTTGAGACGTTGACCGGCTCAGATAAGGTCAGGATCCTCTTCTAAATGGCTATCGACAGCTTCTGCCCGTTTGATGCACTAAGCAAACTGGTTACCCAGATAGCGCCGCCGGCTGGCACTAAGTTAGTGCTGGCTTACAGTGGCGGCGTCGACTCTGAGGTGCTTGCCTATGGGCTGAGCCAATTGAGCAAGGTAAATAGCGAGCTCAGTTATCAGCTGGTGCATGTGCACCATGGCCTGAGTGATAATGCTGATGGCTGGCAGTCACACTGTGAGCGGCGCGCCCGTGAATATGGGCTGCCAATTGCGGTGAAACGTGTCACTGTGGCGCGCGGCGCGCGTATTAGCCTGGAGGCAGCGGCGCGGGACGCCAGATATGCGGCGCTTAGGGAGGAGCTTAACCCAGGTGACATCCTGCTGACCGCTCATCATCAGGACGATCAGCTCGAAACCTTGCTGCTGGCGCTTAAACGTGGGTTAGGGCCCAAAGGCTTAGCGGCCATGGGAGAGGTGCAAGCCTTTAGCCCGGATAACCTAATGCTCAGACCCTTGCTTGGGGTTGCTCGCGCACAAATTGAAGCTTTCGCTAAGGCGGCAGGAGTGACCCATATTCAGGATGAGAGTAATCTCGACAGTCGTTTCGATCGCAACTTCCTGCGCCTTGAGGTGCTGCCGACATTGACTGCTCGCTGGCCCGCTTTTGCCGCGACAGCCAGCCGCAGTGCCCAGCTTTGCGCCGAGCAACAGGCGTTGATTGACGAGGAGGTGAGCCTTCGCTTACCTGCCATGCTGGTAAGCGTGCCCCATGCTGAGTATCAGGTGTTAGATCTTAAAGCCCTGGCCAATGAGCGAGCGTTATGGCGACCTCATCTGCTGCGAGGTTTTATCGAGTATCGGGGCTTTGCCTTGCCCTCGGCGGCGCAGCTTGGCGAGATCCTTAATCAATTGCTGGCGGCGAAGAACGATGCCCAGGTGGCGATCCGCATTAAGTCGATGCAGCTGAGACGCTTTCAGCATCATCTCTATCTGGATCCTGTCGTGCTTGAACCTAGAGTCGGGAGAAGGCTTACTGGTGTTGGCCCTCATCCCGATACGCCCGAGTTAAGCTGGCCAATCGATAGCCGATTGCAGCTGCGGGCGACCTGGGCTGAGACCGGGTCCAGGTTAACCCTTGATGAATCTTTGCCTTTACGGCTGGCGTTTGGCGCACCTGGCGGGCTGCGCTGTCATCCGCATTCGCGGGACAAGGGAAGAGAGCTAAAGAAACTGTGGCAGGAGTTTGCCGTGCCGCCATGGGAGCGTAGTCGCGTGCCGCTGATCTTCGCAGGCGATAAGTTGGTGGCCGCTGTGGGTTATTGGGTCGAAAAGAGTTATCTGGCCGGTGAAGGTGAAGGGGGCTGGCAGTTCACGCTTGCGTGTTCAACCGGGTCTATTGCTAACCCTTGATTCTGAGACTCAATCTCAGGCCTCAATCTCAGGCCTTAAGCTCTAGCCTTAAAGCAGGGGGCTTTCTCTCGAAGTAGAAGCCCTCTAGGCTGGCAGCTTCAGAGCACAATCTTCAGTGCAGCGTCTTTGGCGTATAACCTTCAGTGTATAGTCTTCAGTGTATAGTCTTCAGCGCTGAGCGGGCTATCTTTATGAGGCTTGATCGATACGGTAGCAACGACGCCCGGCTGCCTTAGCGTGATAAAGCGCCCCGTCGGCCCGCAAGTAAAGCGCCTCTGCATCCTTGTCTCCATGCCACTGAGCGACCCCAAGGCTGCACTGAACCTGAAATTTGTTTAGCAGGTTATCCTGAGCCATTAGGGCGAGGATACGTTCACACAAGATACTTGCCGCGGCGGCATCCCCCTCGACGATAAGCGTAAATTCATCTCCGCCGATGCGAAATGCCTGATCGCTATCTCTGATCGCTTGATTCAGGGTTTTGCCGAATTGACACAGCACTTCATCGCCTACCAGATGGCCATACTTATCATTCAGACTCTTGAAGTTGTCTAAATCCAGCACCACTAGTGTGATCGCATCATCATGGCGCAGTGCTCGGGCCATAACCTGCTTGAGGCTCTGTTCATAGTAGCGACGGTTACCCAGCTGAGTGAGCGAGTCGTGCATCGCCTGTTTCGCCATCTGTTGGTAGGCGATGGCATTGACCAGAGGGCTTAGCAGCAGAGATTGCAGCTGATACAGCAGCTCTGTCTGGGGCTTGACCAGAGGCGCCGACAGACGATAAGTGATCATCGCGTTCAAACCATCATGGCTAAGGTTTTGTTTTATTAGTAGACCTTGCTCAGTGCCCCAGCTTAGCTGATACTCTTTATAGACAAGGCTGACACCTTGAACTGGCAAGTATTGTCCCATGAGTTTGCCGTAGCAGGCAAAAACCGTCCGTGGATCTAGGCTCTCATGCAACTGTTGCATAACAGACACCAGATTAGGGACACTGGCTGAATTGTGATGGTGATCTGGCTGATAGCGATATTCGTCAAACGAAAATTCTGTCGCTAAGGCAAAGTCCATAATCTTTACTCCACAATGTAACGGACCTGAGATAATGTTTATAAAGCAAAAAACGTGCCTAATACTAAATGATGACTTTGTCTTTATTAGTCATTAAGTTAGTCTGTAAGAGGTGAGTTCTTTCGTGGTGACAGTATTTTGACTTCGGTGAAAACTTGACGCTTTGAACTCATGCTCTGCGGCGATATAGGGGAATCCGACCTGGTACTTGGGTCGGTAGCAGATAATGGAGCGTTAATGGAACACGGCATACTGGTTAAGATCCTCTTGATGTTAATGATGGCTATCGTCGCGATTGCCCTCTTTAGACGTGCTGGGTTGCCGGCGATCTTGGCTTATTTGATCACAGGCGTGATCAGTGGTCCTTCCCTATTCAATTGGTTTACTCAGCAGCAGATCCACTCGGTAGCAGAGCTGGGGGTCGTACTTTTGATGTTCTCCCTCGGTCTGGAATTTTCTCTGCCCAGGCTATGGGCCATGCGCCGCACCGTATTTGGATTAGGCTCTGCCCAGATGACGGTTACCGTCGTTTTAACCATGTGTATTAGCATGTTATTCGGGCTTAATCTTAGCGAATCTATCGTGGTCGGCTCGGCCATCGCACTGTCATCCACAGCCATTGTACTGAAACTCCTTAACGAGCGTGGCTGGCTCAGGCGTCGCCATGGTGAGTTGTCAGTCAGTGTGCTCTTGTTTCAGGATCTCGCGGTTGTGCCTTTGCTGATCCTTATGCCATTGCTGGCCTCCGATGGTGAGGTGTTAAGCTGGCAAGAGATCGTTCTGGCCATGGGGGAAGGGGTTCTGGCCTTTATCGCCTTGATGGCTGTGGGTAAGTGGGCGCTTCCTAAGGTGTTTGATGAAGTGGCACGCTCGCGCTCCAATGAGCTGTTTGTGCTGTCGACCTTAGTGGTCGCTTTAGTCACCGGGGCATTAACTCAGTGGCTGGGACTTTCTATGGCATTGGGCGCCTTTATTGCCGGTATGCTGCTGGGTGAGAGCCAATACAAGCGTCAGCTAGAGGCTGACATTCGTCCCTTCAGAGATCTCTTGATGGGACTGTTTTTTATCTCTATCGGCATGTTGCTCGACTTTAGCCTGGTATTAGCCTTCTGGTGGCAGGTGCTGCTCTTGGTCGTGGCGGTGATCATCACCAAGGCACTGATCGTTTTCGGTCTGTTGAGGGCGGCCAAGGAGTCGTTTCGTACCTCGGTGGCGACCGCCATTAGTCTGGCTCAGGTGGGGGAATTTAGCTTTGTCGTGTTGGCGCTGGCGGTTAACTACCAGCTGTTGGAGATCACTGTCAGCACTAAGCTGGTGATGGTGGCGGTACTCTCTATGGCGGTGGCACCTTGGTTGGTGCGTCATAGCGTGGAGATCGCCAGACGTCTGCATGGGGCGAGATCGGCGCCGCTGGCCGATGGCGACACGATACCGCCGATGGAACAGAGCAGCGAGCTGGTGTTGATCTTAGGCTATGGCCGGGTGGGGCAAACCATTGCCCGTTTTATGAAGAGTGAGGCGATCCCCTATCTGGTGCTCGACAGAGACCCGACAAGGGTGACCGAAGCGCGCCGGGCTGGTGAACCTGTCTATTTTGGCGATGTGGCCAAACGGGCGATTCTTAAGCAGGCGCAGATAAAGCAGGCCAAGCTGATTGTGCTCACTTTTACCAGCAGTCATGTGCTCGATGAAGTGTTACCCCTGTGTCGTCAGCTGGCACCAGAGGCCAAGATCTTGGTCAGAACCCGTGATGACGAAGGCATGGAGGCGCTGGAGGAAGCTGGCGCCAGCCAGGTGATACCTGAAACCCTAGAGGGCAGTCTGATGCTGGTCTCTCAGGTACTCTATCAATGCGGCGTCCCCCTGACCCGAATTCTTAAGCGCCTGGAACATGAGCGCCGTAATCACTATCAATATCTGCACGGTTTCTTCTCCGGCGAGGACACAGATTTTACCCTAGAGCTACTGCATGCTGTCGCGCTACCCAAAGGGGCACAGGTGGTGGGTCAGCCGTTATCGGCGATTCCCTGGGAGCGACTTAGGGTAGAGCTGAGGGCGGTGCGCCGCAATGGCGCCGAGGTGGAAAGCCCTGAGCTGGATTGGCTAATTCGCCCCGGTGATATTCTGATCATTCTGGGTAAACCAAGGCGTATTGAGAAGGCCGAGCACTATCTGTTACAGGGCTAAACAGTTGTTATGCGGATGGTAAGACGTTATAGCTTGCTGATTTTGATCTCGCCCTTGCTGTTAGCACAGGCGCTGTGGGTCAAATGGCGAACCCCAAAATTGCCCGAGCCTTCTGGCCCAAGACGCGGTGAACTTGGCGAAGGGCCAAAGTTACGCCTGTTGATTTTGGGAGATTCGGCCGCCGCAGGTGTTGGAGTCATGACTCAGCAGCAGGCGCTGGCGGGACAAGTTGCTACACGTTTGAGCTGTCATTATCGTCTCCATTGGCAGCTTGAAGCCAAATCAGGCATGACTACGGCGCAAACCCTGGCGGTGCTTGAGCGTAGTCAGTTAGAGGTCGACTGGGTGTTAATTTCACTTGGGGTGAACGATCTGCTGTCGCCTTTAGGCGTCAAACGCTGGGTATTTAATACAGAAACATTGGTAGAAACCCTGCTGCAAGCCTCTCCCAATGCCAAGATCTTACTGACGCCCTTGCCTCCACTAGGGCACTTTCCCAGGTTTCGTCAGCCGTTAGCCGGCATGCTGCGTCGCCGTGAGGCGCTCTTTAATCAGGCATTAAGGGACTTTTGCCGTCAGCATAGGGCCTGTGAACTGCTCGCCTTGCAGCTGCCATTGACCTCAGATGCCTTGGCCAGCGACGGTTTCCACCCCAGCGCCATGAGTTATCAAGTTTGGGCTGAGGCCGCCTGTGACCAAATCTTAGCGCTACATCCCCGCAGCTAATCGATATTGAAGAAAGCTTTTATCTCATCTATTTGGCACATGGCATCTTGATAACCCAAGTTAATCAGCGCGCTACAGTAGGGTTGCTCAAACAACAGATAGGAGACGATACTCGAGTCCGATTGTTGATTGATGCCGATTAACCTCAGCAGCAGTTTGACCGCCATCGGCATCTCATGATAGTGCTGAGCGGCGATGAGGCTGAGATCTTCGCTGGGTTTTATCACTAAGGTGTTTATGGTCTTGAGCGACGCCTCATGTTTACGCTCCTTGGGGATCAGGTTGAGGGTGCTATTGATCCGCTGCAGGCGTTCCAGATCGCTATTTAAGGTGTCGGAGAAGATGGTATCGAGCAGGTGACCTGCGATAGTAGCCGTCTTAGGATGATGCTCAAACTCTTTGTGGACCTGCTTATGGGGGCTCTCTAAATTGATCACCATGATCTTCTCTGCGCCCAAATGAATAGGGCTGCTTAAGGGAGCCAACTGGTGCACCGAACCATCGCCATAATAGCCGCGATTAAGCTTGATAGAGGGAAACACCAAAGGGATAGCGGCACTGGCCAGCAGATGTTCGGTATTGAGATGCGTGCGCTGGCCACCTCGCCGGGCACGCTTCCACTCATCTATCTCCTTGGCTGCCTGAAAGAAGCTCACCGAACGTGAAGAGTTATAACAGGAGGTATCGACGCTCAGGGCATGCAGGGCGCCGCTGGCAATATTGCGATCGATTCGTTCAAAGTTTATCAGGTTATTGAGCAGCTCACGTAGCGGGTCGTTGTTGAACAGGCTGCCGGCATCGGTATTAATCTTTGCATCTTGGAGTCCCATCAATGCCATTTGCGCTAAATGAGAAAAGACGCCGCCGAAAGAGGAGCGGTAGACCTTGTGGGTGTTAAAGTGGCGCCAGACCCATTCGAGTTTGCGTACGCCGAGATGGAAACAGGAGGCGTGAGTCGCGATAGAGGTGCCATTGATGGCGCCAGCAGAAGTGCCGCAGATGATTTTGAAAGGGACGCCATGATTGCGGGGATAGAACTGAACTATCGCCTTGAGAACCCCTATCTGGTAAGCGGCGCGTGCGCCGCCGCCCCCTAACACCAATGCTGTTTTATCTGGCAAATGCGTTTCCCCTGTGTCCCAAAACTACCTGAGGCGAGCTCTATCGGGTTTATGCACCTTTATCTATTCGTACCTGTTTCGTGGGTAGCGTCCAAGACAGTGCTTCTTATTGATTAGAATATGTGAGCCCAGAATCTTGTTCAAGAGGCCTATATGTCTGAACTTTTGCTCTGCTTTTGTGCGCCATTTTAGTCAAATAAGGTGAAATAGGCGGCGTTAACCTCTTCTCTAGCATAAATAATACGGTGGCAATCTAGATAATAAGTCTATATTGACCTGGGCTCAGATATCGGCTTTTCACCGCGATATATCTCTATCTACTTGTAATGTAAATGTTAACTGACAAAACTGCACAGATACAATGATTTTGGGTCGGTTTGATAATCTTTAAGGTTCGCGTAGACTGAGGCTGAGTACATATGAGGGATCAAAAATGTTACAGCCACTAAAAATAATAATAGCTGATGATCATCCACTGTTTAGGCAAGCACTCGTTAATACCTTAACCACTCAATTCGATCAGCTGATGCTGTTTGAAGCGGAAACGGTAACGGCCCTGGATGAGATTTTACAGCAGCATCAGGATGCAGACCTGCTTTTATTGGATCTGAATATACCCAATGCTCATGGATTTAATACCTTAGTTAATATTCGCAACACCTATCCCCATATCGGGATTGTGGTGATCTCCGGCCAGGAAGATAAAGTCACCGTGGGCAAGGCGATGTCCTTTGGCGCGGCCGGCTTTATTCCTAAATCCTCCTCGGTCGAGCAGATGGTCAAGGCGATTAATGCTGTCATGGCTGGTCGGCAATGGACACCGCCGGGCTGTGACGATCTCAGCGCCATCACCTTAGACAGCGTGAGCAGTAAGATTGCCAGCCTGTCACCCCGTCAGCACAAGATCTTGATGATGTTTGCCGATGGCCTGCTCAATAAGCAGATCGCCTATGAGTTGGGTTTGTCAGAGGCCACCATCAAGGCCCACGCCAGTGCCATCTTCCTTAAACTTGGTGTTCATACCCGTACCCAGGCGGTGATCGCCATGAGTCAGCTCTATCTGGAAAAGACACCGCTAACCACAGAGGTGGAAGAAGCCTAGCTTTCGAGAGGAATGAAAACGCCCCGCAGTGGTTTAAGTCCGCTGCGGGGCGTTTGCTTTTAATCGCTCAGGGGATCCACCAGGCTATAATGGGGATTAGCTTGGGCCGAGTAGTTGTTATGCAGGCTATTGGCCAGGGTGGCGCTCATCACGGCGCGCAGGGCGATAGGCTTGATGATCTTACGCAGATAACCATAGCCCAGGGCCTTGGTGCGCTGCACCACCTCTTCGTCAATCGTAGCTGTGATCAGAATGGCCGGAATAGGGCGGCTGGATAGGGCTTGCAGCTCACCCATAAGGTCCAGGCCATTGAGGTTATTATCCAGCTGATAGTCCATCAATACGATATCGATTTTACTGGCGAACTGGTTAACACAGGCCTTGGCTTGCTGCGCCGAAGAAGCTGTATGCACCTGACACTTCCAGCCTTTTAATAACTCCTCCATGCCAGCCAGCACATTGGGGTCGTCATCGACACACAGCACCCTGACGCCATTGAGGGTGAGAATATCGGGCTGGGTTGCTTGTTCATCCTGCGGTTGAGGTTTCACTGCAGCCAGGCTCAGGCTAAAGATACTTCCCTGATTGACTTTCGATGACAGGGTGAGTCTGTGTTGCATCAACTCGGCGAGTCCCTGAGCGATATTAAGCCCCAGACCCAGACCATTAACCCCTTCATGTCCCGAGTGCTGTAGGCGGGTAAATTGCTCGAAGATCACCGCCTGCTTGTCATCAGGAATACCTGGGCCATCGTCCACCACTTGAATGGCCACAGTGTCACCGTGACGGCGACACCCCAGCAGAATGCGTCCGCCACCGGCGTAGCGAAAAGCGTTGCTGATCAGGTTCTGTAAGATACGTCTGAGCAGCACCTTGTCGCTGCGTACCCAGAGCTTGGTCTTGATGCACTTAAACTCGGCCTGTGTGGTGCTGGCCATGGCGCTAAACTCCTCCATCAGCGAATCCAGTACCTCTTGCAGGGCAAATTCGGTGATCTCGGGCACCACAGTGCCCCCTTCGATACGCGACACTTCATTGAGATCCAGCAGCAACTCGTTGGCCACCTGTAGGGCGTTGTCGATATAGCCTATCTGCTGCTTCTGTTTGTTTGACAGCTGCCCGCCCTGTACGAACGCAGAGGAGAACAACCGCGCCGCCGACAGGGGCTGCAGCAGATCATGGCTACAGGCCTTGAGGTATTGGCTCTTCTTCTGATGCGCCTGCTCTACTTTTTGTAGCGCTTCGGCCAGTTCGGCGTTAGATTTGGCCAGCTGTAGATTCGCCTGTTCTAAGCGCTTGGTGCGCTCAAATACCCTGGCTTCTAAGTCTAAGTTTTTCTCCTTTAGCAGCTTTTCCGCTTCGCGGTACATGCTGATGTCGGAGAAGATCATCACAAACCCTCCACCTGGAATAGGGTTACCCTGGATGCGTATTGTCTTGCCATCGGGCTGGATTCGCTCTGTGCTGTGGCGGCTGCCCTGGCGCAGGAAGTTGAGGCGCCGCTCAATCTGCTCATCCAAGTTAGGCACATAGCCCTTGCCAAATTTGAGGTTGTACTCAATGAGCTGCCTCACCGGGCAGCCGATATAGACAAGATCATCGGGATAATTAAACAGGCTCAGATACTGCTGGTTCCAGGCCACCAGATTAAGATCTTTATCGATAACCGAGATCCCTTCACTGGCGTTTTCGATGGCGCTGTGCAGCACGCTGCGGCTAAATTCCTTACGGTGACTGGAGGCTTCTTCTACCAGTTGTGCCACATCTTCGATAGCGATATCACGCCCATGCAGGGCGCAAGAAAGCACTAAACGCGCCGAAGCCGAGCCCATGACGCTGGCGAGCATATTTTCGGTGAAGAAGATCAGCGCTTGGTTATGGGCATTTTTATCTAAAATGGGCTGGGGCTGACAGGATAAAAAGGAGTAAAACCCCTGAGCCGCCTTGTCTTTGCCCACAAAGCGAGCCACCAGAAGTTCGAGTTCTGTTGGGTTCACATGCTTAGGTACGTCTGGCAGTGCCTTGTCCAGCTCAGGACGTTCGATAAAGTGACCTATCTGCATCTGCTCATGTACGCTCTGGCGGGTAAAGGAGGAGACCAACCAGATGGCCGTGACGTTGACAAACAGCCCCATCAGGGTGGATAGGGTGGTCATCGAATACTCACTACCGGCAAAGGGATGGCCGTAGAGCCCAAGTTGTGGCAGCAGGTTGAGCACCAGCCATAGGGCGAAGCCACTGGTGATCCCCACCAAGACACCGATCAGCGTGACCCGACGCCACAAAAAGGCGGCAAACAGGGCGGGACCGATTTGGGCTATGGCGCCAAAAGCCACCTCGCCAAGGGAGGCCAGGGTGTCGGGCGGGGCGATGAGAAACATGCCATAGCTCATAAAGATCACTAACAATACCAATGCTTTACGGATATTTAGCAAGTGCGAGCGAAACTTATGGAAGTCGTTGCTCTGGATATTGTTGATCTTAAAAAGGGTCGGGAAAACAATCTCGTTACTGAGCATGGTACTTAGGGCGATGGTTGAGATGATCACCATGGAGCTGGCGGCCGAGATGGCGCCAAGAAAGCTAAACAGCCCCAGCCAGATATCGCCGCTGAATACTGGCAGAAACAGCACATAGGCATCGGCTTCCAGCGAGTCACCATAGAGAATGTTGCCCGCTTGCCCGAGTGGGGTAGCGAAGAAGGCAAACACCAGCACATACAGGGGAAAGGTCCAGCGACTCCAGAGCATATGTTTCTGCGATTTTAGCTCGACGATCATCACCTGAAACTGTCTTGGCAGACAAAGAAACGCTGACATCACAATGATCAACAGGCCAAACAGCGAGATTAAATTGGGGTAAGTAAACTCATTTTCCATGGGATTGATCGCTGTCGCCTGACGCCAGATATCCATGGGGGAGTCGAATAGAAAGAAGGAGACAAAGATCCCTATGGTGAGGTAGGCGATAAGTTTCACTAAGGACTCGAAGGCGATGGCCAGCATCATGCCCGGATGGCGCTCGGTTACATCGATAGCCCGTACCCCAAACACTATGGTGAAACCAGCGAGGATCAGGCTCACCACTAAGCCTAATTGCCAGGAGGAGAGCAGGTGGTCTTGGCGCAAGATCTCATAGGAGTTCACTATCGCCTTTTGCTGCAGCGCGATATAGGGCAGGGTGCCAAACAGGGCAACGAAGGTGACCACTACGGCCAAGAGGGGCGACTTACCAAAACGGGCCGCCAACAGATCGGCGATGGAGGTGATATTGAGCTTAAGGCAGACACGGATCACCCGTTGAATAAAGGGCCAGGCAAAGATAAACAGCAGAATGGGCGCAATATATACGGGCAAATAGGAAAAGGAGTTATGGGCGGCCTGACCGGCGGTGCCGAGAAAGCCCCAGGAGGTACAGTAGACGCCTAGGGAGAGAGAGTAGATGATGGTGTGCTGTCCGGAGAACCACTTGCCACGGTACTTATCACCCAGAAATGCCATGATAAACAGCAGGCCGATATAGCTGATGCTGATGGCAACCAATAGCCAATTTGGGAACATCTATTACTTTTCCTATATTTTCAGGAGTTTATGTAAGCCATCCCGGCCGACTCCTTTTATTTTGTTATTCAAGTCAACATACCACAGTTAGCGCCAAAGTCGGCATTTCCCACCATCGACTTAAGTATTAGTGCTGACGGCTTAAGCCTCAGGTCTTGCGCCTTTTGGTCTACTACCGCTGCATTACTACCTATTCCCAATTGAGGCCAAGCGGGCATTTCTCCATCTTGGAGGCAACCACAAAAGGGGATAATCAAGATGATATCAACAATAAAAAAACTCACACTCGCAACTTCACTCGGCCTGATGGCCAGTTCTGCCATGGCCGGCTACGACTTTAATGTTGGTGACGATGGCAAGCTGTCCTTTGGCGGCTACCTTAAGGTGGACGCTCGCTATGTTAACGGCGATGTTGCCTATCGTGACTTCTGGATTGGTACGGGGGTGCCGCGCGAAGAGAGCGCGTCACAGTTCCGTATCTTCGCCAACGAATCTCGCTTCAATACCAAGTATGTTCATGGCGATGTGATGGGCTTCATCGAGATGGATTTTCTCGGTGGCGGTGGCAATCAGGTGGTGTCGAATTCGGCTAATCCGCGTCTGCGTCACGCCTTTATCAAGTACAAAGATCTTACCGTGGGTCAAACCTGGACCACCTTTATGAACACCAGCGCTATCCCTGAAACCGCTGATTTTGCTGGCGCTACCGTAGGTCTGGCTTTCGTGCGTCAGGGACAGATACGTTACGACATTGGCGGCTTCCAGGTCTCTATCGAGAACCCTGAGAGTCACGGCGGCGATACCGACAATGACGATCTGCCAGATGTGGTGGCCCGTTATAACTTCAAGGGTGATTGGGGTAACGTTTCTATCTCGGCCCTGGGCCGCAATCTCAATACCTTGGGTGGCAACAGTGAAACCGCCATCGGTGGTTCGATAGCCGGTCGCATCAACACCTTTGGTAAAGACGATCTGCGCTTCCAGTTCCACCAAGGTGAAGTGGGCCGCTACGTAGGTTTGGGCGTGACCAAAGATCTTATCGGTGAAGAGGTGGAAACCAGCACCTCTTACCTTGCAGCTTACCGCCACTACTGGACAGATACCCTGCGCAGTACCTTCCTCTATGGCCGCATCGAAACTGACGAGTCAGATGCCGACCGCAGCCAGTGGAGCGTCAACCTGTTCCAGAACCTGACCCCAGCATTGGCGGTGGGGATCGAAGTGGGTAACTTCGCCCTGGATGACCAGAACGTCGATTCCAACTACGCACAGTTCTCAATGCGATATGCCTTGTAAGTGCTCTTAGGGGAGGCTCTCTCCCCATTTTTTTTCCGTTTCATTTCGCCAGGGGCCATGCCCTTGGCTGCCACCGCCGAGACACCCAGGCATTGCCGTTTAAAGGAGTAGGGTTGTGAAAGATACCATTTTAAGTGTGGATCAGATCTCGCTGGCATTTGGTGGGGTAAAGGCCCTGACCGATGTGAGTTTCGAGGTCGAACGAGGCGCCGTGTTCTCGATTATCGGTCCCAACGGGGCGGGCAAGACCTCAATGCTTAACAGCATCTCGGGTCGCTACCGTCCTCAGAAGGGAACCATCCATTTCGATAACCAAGATGTGACCCATCTTAGACCCAATGCCCGCGCCGATCTCGGCATAGGGCGTACCTTTCAAAACCTGGCGCTGTTTGGCCACATGTCGGTGCTGGATAACATTATGGTGGGTCGTCATCACTTGATGAAGAACAACTGGCTTACCGGCCCCCTGTACTGGGCCTCGCCGGCACAAAAAGAGGAGTTGGCTCACCGCCGTCAGGTGGAGGAGATCATCGACTTTCTCGACATCTCCCATGTGCGTAAATCCATTGCAGGCACCCTCTCTTATGGTCTGCGCAAAAGGGTAGAGCTGGCGCGTGCCATGGCGCTTAACCCCAAACTCATCCTGCTCGATGAGCCGATGGCGGGGATGAACCTGGAGGAGAAAGAGGATATGGCCCGCTATATCCTGGATCTCAACGAAGAGTTTGGCATTACCGTGGTGATGATTGAACACGACATGGGGGTGGTGATGGATATCTCCCATGAGGTGATGGTGCTCGATTTTGGTAAGAAATTGATCTCAGGCCTGCCCGAAGCGGTGATGGCTAACGAGCACGTGAGACAGGCCTATCTAGGCCTTGAAGATGACGAGCAATTACAAGAGGTTGGCTAATGACACAGGTAAATAATGCGTCGACGGCGCGGGCCTTCGACATGGGCGATCTCGATACCTTTCCCAAGATCTTACGCCACAATGCGGCCAATTGGGGTAAAGAGGTGGCCATGCGCGAGAAGGAGTTCGGCATCTGGACCGAATTCAGCTGGCAAGATTATCACAACCGGGTGAAGTGGATGGCGCTGGCCTTCGATCACCTGGGCATCAAAGCAGAGAGCACCATAGCCCTGCTCGGCGAGAACCGTCCCGAGTGGGTCTGGGGCGAGGTGGCCGCCCATGCGCTGGCCTGCTTCTCACTGGGGATCTATCAAGATTCGCTTCACGAAGAGGTGGCTTATTTGCTTAACCGCAGTGAGGCTCAGGTGATTGTCGCCGAAGATGAGGAGCAGTGCGATAAGCTGCTGGAGCTGGGCGACAGCATCCCCTCGGTGAAATATATCGTCTACTGCGACCCACGTGGTATGCGCAAGTATGACGACCCACGTCTCATCAGTGTCGAGGAGATATATCGCCTCGGCCAGGAAGTGGATAACACCCAGCCGCGCCACTACGACAACCTGGTCGATGCGGGCAAGGCGGAGAACATCGCCATCTACTGCACCACCTCGGGCACCACTTCTAAGCCCAAGATTGTCTTGCTGCAGGGCAGCAAGTTTATCGACCACTGCTGCTCTTACCTCAGGGCCGATCCGCGTGCGCCGGGCGACAACTATGTCTCCGTGCTGCCGCTACCCTGGATCATGGAGCAGGTCTACGCCGTGGGCCAGGCGCTCATCGCCCGTCAGATCGTGAATTTCGTTGAAGAGCAGGAAACCATGATGGCGGATCTGCGCGAGATAGGCCCAAGCTTCGTCTTGTTAGCGCCTAGAGTGTGGGAAGGGATCCTCGCCGATGTGAAGGCGCGCATGATGGACTCGACCCCGCTCAAGCAAAAATTGTTCGACTTTGCCATGAAGCGCGCCGAGCAGCGACTTGCCAATGGCGGGCGTTCCAAGCTTGCCGACATCCTGCTGATGAAGGCGCTGCGCGACCGCTTAGGTTTTTCCTTCTTAAAATCGGCGGCCACCGGCGGCGCGGCTATGGGGCCTGATACCTTTAAGTTCTTCCAGGCGATCGGCGTGCCGCTGCGTCAACTTTACGGTCAAACCGAGATGTGCGGCGCCTACACCATACATGAAGAGCATGATGTGGATTACGACACTGTGGGGGTGGCCTTCGATACCGCCGAGCTTAAGGTGATCAACACCGACAGCGAAGGGGTGGGTGAGGTGATTGCCAAGACGGTAGGCATGTTCAACGGCTATCTGGGCGATCAGGCCGCTTATGACGAAGACGTCAAAGATGGCTGGATGCACACGGGAGATGCCGGTTACTTCAAGCCATCGGGCCATCTGGTGGTGATCGATCGTATCAAAGACTTAGCCAAGACCAGTCAGGGCATTCAGTACTCGCCGCAATATATCGAGAACAAGCTGAAGTTCTCCTCCTTTATCGGTGAGGCAGTGATCTTAGGTAAGGGTAAGCCGTATTTGTCGGCCATCCTCTGTATCCGATTCAGCATCGTCTCCAAGTGGGCCGAGCAGCAGGGACTGGCCTTTACCAACTACACCAATCTGTCGAGTCTGCCCGAGGTCTATGAGCAGCTACAGGCCGAGGTGGAGCGAGTCAATGAGACCCTGCCTGATGCGCAGAAGATCAACAAGTTCATCTTGCTTTACAAGGAGCTGGACGCCGATGACGGCGAGCTGACCCGTACCCGTAAGGTAAGGCGTGGGGTGATTGCCGACAAGTATGGCGAGATCATCGAAGCCATCTATGACGATCAGTCCCATGTGGATATCGACACAGTGATCACCTTCCAGGATGGCACTAAGTCGCGCATCAAAACCCAAGTTAAGGTGGCGACAGTGATCGCGCCAAGCCAGCCCATCGAGGGCGAGGCGAGTCAAAGGAGAGCATCATGAATTTTGAACTCTTAATTCAACTTATCATCAACGGCCTGATCGTCGGCCTCTTGTATGGTGTGGTGGGCATGTGTTTCGTGCTGGTGTACAAGTCGACCCAGATCGTTAACTTTGCCCAAGGGGAGTTTCTGCTGGTGGGGGCCTGGGTCTGCTGGGCGTTTCTGACCTATTTCCAGCTGCCGTTTTTCATCGGCTTTATTCTGACCCTCTGCTTTATGGCAGTGTTCGGTATCTTGCTGCAGATGATAGTGCTGCGCCCCATGATAGGTGAGCCCATTATCTCGGTGATCATGGTGACGATTGGCTTGTCTATCTTCTTCCAGTCGCTGACCAAGTGGATCTTTGGCGTCTCGCCCCAGAGCTACCCTCAGGTGTTCGATACTCAGTCCATCGCCATCTTCGGTCTGAACATAGAGCTGGCCTATCTGATGAGTACTGTGATCGCGATACTCATCATGGCGGCCTTCTTCATCTTCTTTAAATACTCCAAGCATGGTCTGGCGATGCGCGCCACCGCGTTTGACCAGCAGGTGGCACAAAGCCTGGGGATCTCGGTTAAACAGGTGTTTGCCATGAGCTGGGGCATCGCCGCCACAGTATCGGCGACGGCCGGTGTGGTGATCGGCATGGTTAATGGCGTGTCCGACTCCCTCTCGACCATAGGTATCAAGGTGTTCCCAGCGGTGATTCTGGGCGGACTGGACTCCATCATCGGTGCCATCGTTGGTGGTGTGGTGATTGGCGTGCTGGAAAACATCGCCGAGTTCTTTGACAGCCAGTGGCTGCATATCGGCAACATGTACGATATCGCGCCTTTCTATGTCTTGCTGGTGATCCTCTGGTTCAAGCCCTATGGCCTGTTCGGTACCCGTGATATCGAGCGAATTTAAGGAATACGGCAGATGACACACCTAATTGCGTTCGACCTTATTGCAGCTCAAGGAGTTTTTTATGTCTAGTTTAGCGATGCGCCCGTGCGGGGATTTTCGCACCAGCTATAAAGCTGACAACACGATTTTTGAAACCAAGACCATACGCCTGGTGACCTTTTTGGTGATCGCGCTGGCCTGCGCCGCGCCCCTGGTACTGGATGGTTATTTTCTGACCCTGTTTATTCAGATCTCATACTTAGGCATCGCTGCACTTGGACTGAATATCCTGGTGGGCTTTACCGGGCAGATATCCTTAGGTCACGGCGCCTTCTTTGGCTTTGGCGCCTTCGCCTCGGCCTGGCTTAATACCAGCTTTAATATCCCTGTGGTGTTTTGTATCCCCTTAGCGGGCTTTCTCACCATGGCGGTGGGCATGATGTTTGGTATGCCAGCGGCGCGTATTAAAGGGCTTTACTTAGCCATCGCCACCCTGGCGGCCCAGTTTATCATTCAGGACTTCTTCGGCCGCGCCGAGTGGTTCTCGGGTGGTTCCTCTGGGGCCATGGCGGCGCCGGTCAGCCTGTTTGGCTTCGATTTCGACACAGATAAGAGCTTCTACTTTATCGCTCTGTTTGCCCTGGTGTTTATGTATATCTGGGGTTGTAACCTGATGCGTAGCCGTGACGGCCGCGCCTTCGTGGCGGTGCGTGACCACTATCTGTCGGCCGAGATCATGGGGGTTAAGCTCAACAAGTATCGCCTCTTGTCCTTCGGCATCTCCTCTTTCTATGCCGGGATTGGCGGCGCCCTGTACGGCCACTACCTGGGATATGTCTCTGCCGAGGGCTTCACCATCTTAATGTCGATTCAGTTCCTGGCCATGGTGATCATCGGCGGTTTGGGCTCTATCAAGGGCACCCTGATGGGGGTGGTCTTTATGGTGCTGCTGCCCGAGGTGTTAGAGGGCATGGTGGGACTGATGAAGTACACCGACTTTGGCAATCTACCCATGGTGACCGACGGTCTGGCCTATATCAAAGAGATGGCTATCGGCCTAGTGATCATCTTGTTCCTCATCTTCGAACCTGAGGGGCTGGCCCACCGTTGGGGACAAATTAAGAACTACTGGAAGTGTTACCCATTCGCCTATTAAGTCGAGCACTGATAAGGGCGAGGACAAATAAATTTGATGTAAAACCGACACAGTTTGAATAGCAATGAGCGTTGATCCTGGCTGTAGCGCTGCCTTAACCGCATTCAATCTAAATGGATCATGTTGAAGGAAGATAACGATGACTAAAAAAATATTACTTAGCACCACGCTTGCTTGTTTCGCCTTTGCCTCGGGGGCTGCCCAGGCCGAGGATACGGTTTTTGTTGGCCATCTGGCCGATATGTCTGGCCCTACGGCCTTCGTGGGTAAGCCTTACGCCGACGGTGTGCGTGATGCGCTGGCCTATATCAATGCCAATGGCGGCATCGACGGCACTAAGCTGGAATATGAAACCATAGATTACGCCTACAAGGTGCCTCAGGCGATCGCCTCTTATAAGAAGTGGTTGTCGCGTAAAAACATGGTGGCTATGCAGGGATGGGGTACGGCGGATACCGAGGCACTGATCTCTTTCGCCGCCAAGGATAGGACGCCTATCTTCTCCGCCTCTTACTCGGGCCATCTGACCGACCCTCAGGGCAAGAACCCAAAGACCACTAAGCCTGCGCCTTATAACTTCTTCTATGGCGCCTCATACTCAGATGCCTGCCGTGGACTGGTGCAGTGGGCGGCCGAAGATTGGAAGACCAAGGGCGGCCAGGGCAAGCCTAAGTTTACCCATATTGGCGCTAACCATCCTTTCCCGAACGCGCCTAAAGAGGCCTGCGCCGAATACGCCACCGAGTTGGGTTTCGACGTACAACCTTCAGTGGTGATCTCCATGAAGCCGGGTGACTTTAAGGCCCAGTGTTTGAGCCTTAAGAGCTCGGGGACTAACTATGGCTATATCGGCAACCTGGGGGGCTCGGTGCAGTCGCTGATCAAATCCTGTGACACGGTCGGTACCGATATCCAGTTCATGTCTAACATCTGGGGCGGCGACAAGCTGGTGTTTAAGGCTGCCGGTGAAGGGGTGAAGAACTATATTTTTCCAACCATGACGCCCTTCTGGACCGATGATGTACCGGGTATGAAGCTGGTTCGCGAGATCTCTAAGATGTCTGATAGCTCGGGTCAAGAGGAGCGTCTGCACCACTATATTCGCGGCGTCTGCTCAACCTATTTCATGAAAGAGTCGATGGAGTGGGCCAAGGCCAACGGTGGCATTACAGGCGAGAACGTGAAGAAGGGCATGTATGTGCACAAAAACTGGGTGCCTAAGGGGCTAGAGGGCGTCTGCCTGGCTGCCACTTGGACACCAGAAGATCACCGTGGTATCAACCAGGTCAACATCTACAAGGGTAACTTTAACGATGGCGACATTAAGGTTGAGAAGGTTAATCAGGTGACCCTTGAGCGTCGGGTTGACTGGTTAGGCTATTAATCTCTTTTCCATCTGCCGGGTAAGCGAGTCTTGCCCGGCCCGCTTCTTGACCTTGGAGTTGTTATGACACAAGCAGTGCAGTTAAAGCCCGAGACACCACTTCTCTCGATCAACAATATCGAAGTGGTCTATGACGATGTGATCCAGGTGCTACGTGGCGTGAGTATCGATGTGCCACAGGGCGAAATCGTGACCTTGCTGGGGCCCAACGGTGCCGGTAAGTCCACCACCCTCAAGGCGATCTCTGGTTTACTTAAAACCGAAAACGGCGAGGTGTCTCGCGGTGACATTCACTTTATGGGGGAGCGTATCGATGTGAAAAACGCTGATGAGGTGGTGCGCTCTGGCCTGTTTCAGGTGATGGAGGGGCGCCGGATTATCGAAGATATGACGGTGATCGAAAACCTCAAGCTGGGGGCCTATACCCGCCGTGATGGTCAGGTGAACCAGGATATCGAGATGGTGTTCAACTACTTCCCGCGCCTCAAGGAGCGCACCGGGCTGGCGGGTTACCTGTCGGGCGGTGAGCAGCAGATGCTGGCCATCGGCCGCGCCCTGATGGCCAGGCCTAAGATGATCTGTCTCGATGAGCCCTCTATGGGGCTGTCGCCTCTGCTGGTGAAAGAGGTGTTTGGCATCATAGAGAAGATCAACCGCGAGCAGGGAATTACCATGTTGCTGGTGGAGCAGAACGCCAACTACGCCCTTAAGGCCGCCAACTATGGTTACATCATGGAGTCAGGCAAAATTGTGCTCGACGGCACCAAGGCGCAGCTGCTTAATAACGAAGATGTGAAGGAGTTCTATCTGGGGGGCGGTAACGAGACCCGTAAGAGCTTTAAGAACTTAAAGTCGTACAAACGCCGCAAGCGTTGGTTGTAGGGAGGCATGATGGCCGAGTATTACAAACCCGAAGAGACGCTCGCCCCTGAGCTGCGCGAGCAGCAGCTGATGGCGGCGCTGGCAGAGCAGCTCAGCTACGCCAAGGCAAACAGCAGCTATTACGCCGAGTTGCTGGCAGATATTGAAGTGACCAGCGTCGATAGCCGCGAGGCGCTAGCGACCCTGCCCATTACCCGTAAGGCAGATCTTATCGCCCTGCAGGCCAAGCAGCCGCCCTTTGCCGGCATGACGCCAGATAGGCCGAGTGGACGCATGTTCCAGTCGCCTGGGCCCATCTATGATCCCGAGTGTGATGGCCATGATTGGTGGCGTATGGGGCAAGCCTTCTTCGCCGCTGGGTTTAGAGCTGGGGATCTGGTGCAGAACTGCCTGTCTTATCACCTGACGCCTGGGGGATTTATCATGGACTCGGGCGCGAAGGCCTGTGGCTGCACAGTGATCCCGGCGGGCCCAGGTCAGAGTGAGATGCAGCTGGATCTTATCGCTTCGCTTAAGCCGACTGGCTACTGCGGCACTCCTTCGTTTCTTAATATCTTGCTGGAGAAGGGCAAAGCTTTAGGTAAGGACACCAGCTCTATTACCAAGGCCCTGGTATCGGGCGAGGCGTTAACGCCCTCCCTCAAGGCCAGCTTCGAGGCGGCGGATATCAATGTTAAGCAGGCCTATGCCACCGCCGATCTCGGCCTCATCGCCTTCGAGAGCGTCTCGGGTGAAGGCCTGGTGGTCGCCGAAGGCATCATTGTCGAGATAGTGCGACCCGGTACCTTAAGCCCTGTGCCTGAGGGCGAGGTGGGTGAGGTGGTGGTGACCAGCTTTAATCGTGATTACCCACTGGTGCGCTTTGCCACTGGAGACTTGTCAGCCATTTTGCCGGGCGCTAGCCCCTGCGGTCGCACTAATGTGCGCATCAAGGGCTGGCTAGGCCGCGCCGATCAGACCACTAAGGTGAAGGGGCTGTTTGTGCATCCCGAGCAGGTGGAGCGGATTCGCAGTCGCCATCCTGGTATCGCTAAGGTGCGTTTGGTGGTGAGCCGTCAGCATGAGAATGATGTGATGCATCTGCTGTGCGAGGTGGATGAGGCGATGCGACCTCAGGTCGATATTAGCGCGGTGCAGGACTCGATCCGCGCCGAGACTCAGCTGTCGGGGGAGGTGGCCTTGGTGGCACCTGGTGCCTTGGCGGATGATGGGGTGGTGATAGAGGATCAAAGATAATGGTCTAGGCTTCGTCTAGCCTGACATTGAGGATAATGCCCAGCCTTGGATGAGGTTGGGCATTGTTGTTTTTGTTGTTTAACTATTAACGTCTAACATCTACCGGAGTTTTTGTTGGAAGGATACTTGAAGGTCGCACCTTCATGGCAATCTAGCGCCTGTCCGGCGGGGAGCGTGCAAACACTATTTTGGCTCGCCACGAGCACTTCCTTGTGGGCTCTGCGAAATCATCCCTGATTTCGAAGGCCAAAATCGTGTTTGCACTGGGTATCTAACGTCTCTTCGATTTAGCGGTATTTGGCGCGAGTCGCGAATATAAATGCTGGGTTATTTTTGCCCCAAATGAGTTAACAAGGTATCGGTGAATCAGTAACGAACGGACTTTCTGGCCTAGCAATTTTCATCGTGACACCCGTGAGATGTAATTCACTTCTCCCTATCCAAAAACTGGATAAATACACAGTCATATTTAAATCATCAGGATTTTGAACGATTTTTATCCTGTATTTGTGCGCGTTTTCTCATTTTGGCTTAAATAAATAGCATTAAAATTAATCACTTAAAATATTCGTCAAGTAGATAATAGGTTTGGAAAACGCGCATGCGCGTTTTTCCAGATGGTGTATTTAGCAAAATGCTGATAAGTTCATTGTATACAGATAGTTAACTGTGCGCGTTTTTGCTGGTCCAACGAGGTAAACGCGCATGCGCACTAATAAGCTGTTATGTGCTCGGAGGAAATATGGAAATTCAGAAGGCTCTAAAAACGGATTTAGACGCAGTAACAAGGCTTGTTTCAGAGGTCTCTGCCAAGGATGTGCTTCCATTGCTTAATGAGCAAGGAAAGCAAGAATATAAGGACAGAGTATTACCTGACCTAGCGTCGACTCTAGATGATGAGAAGTTTTCATCAATTAAGGCGGTATCGGATGGGGAAGTTCTAGGTTTTGCCGCTTTGCGTGGTGGAAATTATCTAACCCATTTGTTTGTAGCAAATTCACAGCAGGGTTCAGGTTTAGGTCGTACTTTATTGAATCATTTGCTTAATCAGACAGATGCTCGTGAAGTTAGCCTACGTTCATCGGTGAATGCTGTTGGCTTTTACAATCGTAATGGTTTCGTAGCAACAGGTGAAGAAGCAGAGTTCAACGGAATTCGGTTCGTGCCAATGTCTTTAGTACGCACATAACAAGCAATTTAAGAGGGATTCACAACGCTTGGCACTTTTGCTTCTACTTCAAATTTAGTGTTTACGGTACAATGCGTTAAGTTGGGTGGAGGCGTTGTTCACCCCTTAATTGGGCGTTAGTTGCCAAGGAAGATATGTCAGCAATTTCCCAGATAGTAGAAAAGTTACAGAAATTTCCCGAACTTGATTATGAACAGAGTGAAGACTTCATTTCTGTTAATCCTCCTAACGGGTTTAATGTTTGGCTAACTGAAAATGAAAATAGTTTTACGGTTGGCTTCGCTGGTTGGCACGAAGATTTCTCGGAAATTGAAGACGCGCTAAATTGTTTTGCTTTTGGCCTCAGTGATAAATGTCGTCTCAAAGTGTATAAGCGTGGCTCATCCGAGTATAAATGGATAGTTCAGGCGTTGCGTGAAAATGAGTGGTATGACGACAGTGAAACAGGGTTGTTGTTTTTCCCTTTTTGGCGCAAGAAACAAGTAATGATTTTACAGAATACAGTAATTGGCAACTAACAAGGCCATCATGGCATTTGTGCGCCCCATATGGCGGCGCTGGGGGAGCCCCTCATAATTCAGGTCTTCCTGAGGGATATGTGGGGTCAGAGTAAACTTTATTTGATTATCATATTTTTCCTCATCCCCCCAGCTTTAGACTTTTTGCTCTATCGCATTTCTATCCAAAAATTATTTAGTATTTGATCGTTGCGGATACAGAAGTTACCACATCGAAGAGATGATAGGTTCAGTGTAAATACATTTGTGACCTTCCGAGGCATCGATGCCTCGTGTTCGTTCCCCTAGCAGATATTGGTTCAATTTACCATTTAATATAAAGTGGCCTGACATTTTTCTATGCTCATTAAAGGTATAAAGATAATGTTGTTTTGACATTTTATTTGTTTCTGGAATAAATAATTAAAATTATATGAGGGCGATTTTTGACTATAAATTCAGGCTGATTTAACTTTTATGCTGCCTTTAAAGAGGACTTTGTATTCATTCACATGTGTACGGATTTCTTCAAAGATCTTTAGAATGTAATCATCTATAGAGTTAATGCTGTGTTAATGAGGGTGTAAATATATCAATATCAATTAAATTAGCCAGTGCTTATGAAGGTGGTGATTAAATTGGTGCCATATTAGGTGGCGTTTCTTTCATGCTTTTAAATATTCTTGGTTAATATGCTTTAGCTGCTAAATTATCTTCAATGCGGCTGATTTTTTTGTGCCAGTCTTTATAAAAATTCGAATCCGTTTTTTCTCAGTGCAGACGTGATGTCTATCTCGTTATTTAAAACTCTGTACTCCTCCTTTAAATTATAGCTATAACCACTATAACTTTTATTCGTTGTAAAGCAGTGGTTTGGCGTTTTTTGGCAGATGTTTAATATTATTGGGTGGGGAATTTATGACCTACGCAACACTATTTATCTATGCAAGCTGTTAGGGGGGGGTTGGTTTGTCAAAACGCCAAAGGGTTTATCAATAAATCAGTGTTAATTAATTAAGGTTTTGATGTAGTAAAAAAATCTTATGGATTTTTATAAAAACAAGATCCAGCTCATAAAATGACCAATGCCATTAGTGTAAGTTCAACCCGAATAAGTAACAAAATTGTTAGCCATTATTTAAAGGTCTCATAAATTATGTCTACTTGGATTGTTTTGTTTTAACGGGCGTTAAACAATCAGCCTGAAATATATATGACGTCGAGCGTAATAGGTCGGCTTACGACTCGGTATATAAAGTGAATACCGGCAATCATAGCCGTTAACTGCGGTTTTAATTTTGGAAAAGACAATCGTTGAATTGAGTCTTTCAGATAAGTGCACCCTAAATATAAGTGACGCTGTGAGTGACTGTTGTAGGCAGTGTTTTTTTTTGCAGCCACTTTATTGAGTGTAACTGATGCTGAGGTAATAAAGACTTAAGCCTGTAATTTAGCGAATGAGTTAAATCCATAATTAAAGGTTAATAAAAATAAAATGGAGAAAGATGATGAGTAACACCAAAGTATCAGGATGCATAGGCTTGCTGGCCTTAATCCTAACGCTTCCGGCAAGCGCCGGAAAACCGATAGACAATGATGGAGATGGCTACAACGCTAATTTAGATTGTAACGACAACAACTCACTCGTCTGGGAGGTCAACTCCTGTGGCGTCTGCGAAGTTGAGCCCTTAAATGGCTGTAATGCTTCCAACCCGCACTCGGATTTGAGTTGGACCGACTACCCGACGGCTTGTATAGACTGCCACGATGGTGGGGTAGCTGGCTCGCAGTATGAGGAGATGTTTGGCTCTACCCATTACCAATGGACGGGCGATACACCGGACATGGTTAATCAGGGCGGTACATTGCAAGGTAAGTTGACCAATGCGGTTAACAGCTATTGCATCAATATCGAGGGAGATTGGCCTGTTTGTGGTTCATGTCATGCTGGCCGAGGGGTCAAGCCTGGCGAAGGCGACACCAAAGCCAATGTCGACTGTTTGATGTGCCATAACAAGGATTACGCGTTAAACCGCGTCAGAAAGCCAGACGGCAGTATGGGGCCATCGGATGGTACAGCGCAGGCCACGCTTGATACTTATGTGCAAAATATTGCCGCACCGAGTAGAAGTAACTGTTTGAAGTGCCACGCCTATGCCGGTGGTGGTGATGGGGTGAAGCGTGGAGATATCTCCTCTGCATTGGTTGGCAACTCAGATATGCACTTTGATGTTCATATGAATGTCGCTGGGGCAAATTTGCAGTGTCAGGACTGTCATAAGTTTGAAAGCCACAGGGTGATAGGTAAAGGCTCTGATCTACGTCCGACCGATGATGTTGTTCGCGGTTCTGAAGTGACCTGTAGCAGTGGTACTTGTCACCAAGGTATGGATTCAGGTTCAGGACATGCGACCTCAGGTCGTCGTGGTGAGCCCGATCGTCACGTGGCCAGAGTGGCTTGTCAGTCTTGCCATATTCCAACCTATGCCAAAGATTTAGGCGATCCATCACACGTGCCAACAGAGATGCACAGAGACTGGCGTTTCCATCATGACGGTACACCAGCGGATGGTGTTTCAGGCTCAGGTCACCCCCATGTCGATAAGCTGGCAAACCAGATCCCAGAATTTAAGTTCTGGAATCGTAAGAGTGATAACTACTTACTGCATGACTTAGGGGTTATCGATCCTGCTACCGGCCGTTACCCAACCTCTCGCCCTATGGGGGATGTGAACGATGGTAAGTTAACGCCATTTAAGTACAAGACCGCCACTCAGCCTATGACGGTTGCCGATGAGCGTATGATTGCCTTGGATACTTTCGAGTACATCAAAGGCTCGGGTGATGCGGTTACTGCAATCGAATCTGGTTTGGTCAACATGGGCTACCCTGTTAATGAACCCTACAAGTGGATAGAAACCGATACCTATCAGGTGATTAACCATGGTGTTAACCCAGCCAGTGATGTTGCGGCTTGTAGCCAGTGTCACGAGGAGACGCTGGACTTAACGACAGACTCTAAGCTAGATGCCTTGGGTTATCGCCTCAAGGGGCCGAAAGAGCAGGTATGTGCCCAGTGCCACGACGGTAGTAAAAACTTACCTCGTACTTGGGATCGCATGCACAATCATATTAATAAGGGCACCACTGGCATAGGTTGTAACTTCTGTCACGATATAGAACGTGTCGAGCGTAACCTATGTGATCCATGCGACTCCTCTTGTTCCATTGAATATGTCGATAACATTGCTTATCCGCATCAGTGTAATTAAATTAAGGTCGTTCAATAGAGAGTAATGAGTAAAAGGCTGGCACTGAGTCAGCCTTTTTTCTGCTGAAGATATTGTGAGTATTTAGCCTAGCCTTAATAGAAATGCCGGGTAGATAGCCATGCAGGGCTGTGTTTTGCGCCAGCTTAAAGATTGTCGCCACGCCATCTGCATTTATGCTGCGATTTGAATATGTAATTGCTTTATAGTGGATGGCTAAGCTAGAGCTCGGATAAATATTGCACGGAGGCAATCATGCTAGGCGCTTCAATTAAACCCAAAATACCTCTGCTATTTCTTGTCAGTGTGTCTGTCTGGTGGGCGTTTTACTATCAGAGTGATGGCCCTTTAAATGATTATGGCGAGGCTAACTTTGAATGGCTCTATCTGCTCGATGCCCTAATCGTCGCGCCGCTATTATGTTTCTTCTGTATTAGAAACAAGAAGGATGCGCTCATTAAGGCGCTAGTGTTGCTTTGTCTTGGGGTATTGCTTGGTAGCTATATTGTGCCGGAGCAAAACAAGTTTATCTGGCATCATCTGGAGCAGGGACGTTATTTGGTCGTTGCCGTCATAGTGCTTTTCGAGCTAGTGGCGATAACGAGTGTTATCTTGGCCATAAGTTCGGCTCTTGGTCAGGGCAGAGATCCCGACCTGGCGATTGACGAGCCTATAACTCGAGTCCTTGGTACAGGTGCAATCGCCGATCTGTTACGTTTCGAGACTCGTATGTGGACCTACGCGCTATTTGCCTCTCGTATCGATAGGCATCATTTTAGCGGCACGCAGCATTTTACCTACCATCAAAAAGAGGGGGCGCAGAGTAATCTACTTGGTTTTATCTTAGTGATCGCCTTTGAGGTGCCGCTGATGCACCTGTTGCTGCACTACCTCTGGTCGCCCTTGGCTGCCAACATTATCAGTTTACTAACACTGCTGAGCTTAGTGTTTTTTATTGCAGAATATCGTGCCCTGTCCAGACGGCCCATTTCTCGTTGTCGCAATGAACTCATTATTCGCAGCGGCCTCTCTTCGCCCATGGTGATCCCCCTTAGTAATATATTGCACGTCGCGCCCAACCAAGCCTTTGTTAGGCGATCAAAGCAGATTAAACGCTATAACTATGCTGGTATTCCCAATGTTGAAATCAGTTTAATCAGGCCCATGAAACAAGTAGAAAGGGTGTATCTCGGCGTGGATGACCCTGAGGGGTTTATCTTAGCCATGCAGCTTGAATAACCAAAGTATTCAACACTTTTAATCCATGAGTGGAGAGCTTGTTCGTTAAAGACGGGTCATCTTTCCAATCAATAATAAGTAGCAGTATTAATCTATATATGAGTATTTTTCTAAAATCTGCGCCGTGTTCGGGTGACACCGTGATGCTGCAGGGTTTTCCTGCCTATTTCCTCGCGCCACTGCCCGTGATGTCACCGCCTGGTGCTCCCTTGCTTCCCCCCGAGTTGATTCTGCACCATGACGAGGTGACTCTGGATATAGGTCAGGGAAAGGCCGACAGGGATATTGCCTTTCAGGTGCGATGCGTCATCGGTTTTCTCTACCTGTTTAGCGCGATTTTTATCGCGGCGGGTCTGCAAGACGGTGAGCTCGAGCGACTGGAAACTATTCTTATCCTAATTGCTCTCTTAATCGGTTTATTGGTGTCTGGGTTGCTGTTTAGCTGGCAGGTGATGCGTCGTCGGCAACGCCCCATGATCCGCTTTAATCGACAGCGGCGTGAGCTTTGTTATTGGAAGCCTGGTTGTGACACGCCGCGCTTCGTGCCCTGGGAATCCCTCGTGGCTTATGTCTATGCTGGTGAGGCGCTGGGGGCGACGGCCATAGGCAAACCCATAAAGATGGATGTCCACAGTCTGCGTTTGGCAGAATATAGAGAGCAGGATAGATCGCTGCACTGTTTCTATCAGGGGGAGGGCAACATAATAGTTAACTTTGCCGTGGAAAATTGGGAGGCCATTCGGCGATTTATGGATGAGCCCAAAGAGTGCTGGCTAAGCGTGAAGCCCTTACCCGACAGGCAAAGCTTCCTCAATCGGCGCCGTGGCTTATGGCAGCGCTTTGTGGCTAACCCTAACAAGCGTTGGCTGCATATCAATCTGCGGGATTACAGTGAGTCCTGGTTAGTCATGGGCTGCTACTATGTGATTCATATGCTTTTTTGGTGGCAGGTGCCCTATCTGATCTCTGCTTGGTATTTGCGACTTGCGGTGTTCAGGCCCTGGCCGCAAGCCGTGCAGCAGTGGTGTAAGCCATTACCTGAGCACGAATGGGCTAAACCTAGTGAACAGTATCTAAAGGCGAGAGCGGCGTTTTTAGCCCGGAAAGAGCATCAATAAATGGCTCATAGGATTAAGGAAAGCATTACAAACTAAATAAAAACGCCCGGCATTTGCCGGGCGTTTGTGTAAGCGAACTCTTGTTTGAGCGAACTTGCGCGTCTTAGTTAGCAGACTTGATGAAGTCGACGATCTCCTCGAATGGGATCTCCTGCTTCTCGCCGGTGCGACGATTCTTGTATTCGAATACGCCGTTGTCTATGTTGCGATCGCCAATTACGATGACGTGCGGTAGACCAATCAGCTCCATGTCGGCAAACATCACGCCTGGACGCTCTTTACGGTCGTCGAACAGGACTTCGATACCGGCATCGTGAAGATCGCTGTAGAGCTTCTCGGCCATATCTTTAACACGATGTGACTTGTGCATGTTCATCGGCAAGATACCCACCTTGAAAGGTGCGATGGCGTCTGGCCAGATGATGCCACGATCGTCGTGGTTCTGCTCAATGGCAGCGGCTACGATACGGCTCACGCCTACACCGTAACAACCCATCAGCAGGGTTTGTGCCTTACCGTTTTCATCCAGTACGCTGGCGCCCATGGCTTGTGAGTAGTTAGTGCCCAGTTGGAAGATGTGACCCACTTCGATACCGCGTAGCAAGCCGATAGTACCTTGACCACATGGGCTAGGCTCACCTTCGATAACGTTACGCAGATCGGCAACCTCTGCTTGTGGCAGGTCACGTTCCCAGTTGATGCCCACATAGTGCTTACCGTCTTGGTTAGCACCGGCAGCAAAGTCGCTCATCACGTTGACGCTGTGATCCACATACACAGGGATGGTCATGCCTACTGGGCCAAGTGAGCCAGGGCCTGCACCTAAGGCGGCGCGGATTTCAGCTTCGTCGGCCATCTCGAACGGAGAAAGTACCGCATCGAGTTTTTCAACTTTGACTTCGTTCAGTTCATGGTCGCCGCGAACGATCACTGCAACCAGTGGTGTGTCTTCGCTGGCACCCTTAACGATAATGGTTTTCACCGTCTTCTCGATGGCGATACCGTGCTGCTCAACCAACTCTTCGATGGTCTTGGCGTTTGGCGTGTCAATGACGCTCATTTCCATGGTGGCGGCGCCGCGTGGCTCGGTCGGTATTGGTGCCTCCGCCTTTTCGATATTGGCGGCGTAATCGCTCTCGGTTGAGTAGGCAATCAGGTCTTCACCACTGTTAGCCAGCACGTGGAATTCATGTGACATGCTGCCACCGATAGAGCCAGTGTCGGCCAGTACCGGACGGAAAGCCAGACCCATGCGGCCTAAGATGTTGCTGTAGGCTTGGTACATCGCCTCATAGGTATCATCCATGGTTTCCTGATCCAGATGGAAAGAGTAGGCATCTTTCATCAGGAATTCGCGTGAGCGCATCACACCGAAACGGGGACGGACTTCGTCGCGGAATTTGGTCTGGATCTGATATAGGTTCAGCGGCAACTGCTTGTATGAGTTAACCTCTTTACGAATGATATCTGTGATCACCTCTTCGTGAGTCGGGCCCAGTACGAAGTCGCGGTTATGTCTGTCTTGGAAACGTAGCAGCTCAGGGCCAAATTTTTCCCAACGGCCAGTTTCAACCCAAAGATCTGCCGGTTGCACCATGGGCATTAAGATCTCAACAGCACCTGCATTATTCATCTCTTCGCGAACGATCGCTTCGACTTTGCGCAGCACACGTAAGCCTGTCGGCAACCAGCTGTATAGGCCAGAAGCGTTACGACGTATCATACCGGCGCGTAGCATTAATTGATGACTGATCACCTCAGCGTTTGCCGGGGTCTCTTTTTGTGTTGAAAGCAGGTACTTGCTAACTCGCATTCCCAATATCCACTTGTGTTATGAAATAGGCCGACATTTTAGCACCCTGACGTTTGATGTCACCTAGTTTGTTGGCTCGACGCCGCGGGAGATTTGTGTCGGCCTGTCAGGATGGCAGCCCCATGTTGTCTGTTTATGCCGCAAGCTGGAGGTGATTTATACAAGGCCGAGTTTAGTGTGGTGTGATGAGTCGATATAAAGGTGTGATAAGCCGGCAGAGATGGCCTTTTAAGAGCCGCCCCAAGGGGGCGTAGAAACGCGCTCGGTTATTATTGTCCCGATTGCGCGCAAATCTAGATCACTCACCGTGCGCTATTGCCTACCTCAGTGCTCACTTCACAGGTCACCTGGCAAGCAAAACCCGCTTAGATTAATCAGAATTTAACCTGAAACATTAACAGCTCCTAGTGATCAACGCGGATAAATGGCGTAAAGTACTGGGCTTTTCGCAAACTGTCTCTGGCCAGTAAAATGGCTAGTAAAGTGGCTAGTAAAATGGCCAGTAAAAGGTAGACAACAAATGGAAGTGATCGCGCAAATCTATCCCGATCGTATCGTGCTAAGTAAAGGCTCGCAGCAAACGGCCCTGTCGCCGAGTGCGCCATTTACGACGAGGCGTTTGCTGGTGGGCAATTTTGCCCCAGCCGAGCAGTGTCTCAAACAAGGGCTGACTGAGCTGGGTTGCCTTGGGCTGTTTAAGCGGCCAAAACTTGTCATCCAGCCGATGGCCATGTGTGAGGGCGGGCTGTCTGAGGTCGAGGAGCGCTGCCTGATGGAGCTTGGCCTGAGCGCCGGCGCCCGTGATGTCAGGATACAGGCTGAGTGATTACGCCAAGTTTCCGCCTAATGGGCGCCGGAGAGAGCAGGTTGTAGTCATCAGCCATTAAGGACAGTTATTTAGGCCGTTAATTTATGGCGGTTATTGTAAGGATCGTTTTTTAAGGATAGCCATGAAAGCAAAATATTTTATCGTCATCGCATTGATCTTAGGGGTCTTAGTGCTAGTGCCCAGACTCGAGACCACCTATCAGAAGGCGACTCTGAGCAATGATAAGGGCGAGACGGTGGAGTGCGAGGTCAACTGGACAGGCCTTGGTTTCGGTGACACGCAATCAGATAGCGACTATCAGCAATGTATTGATGATTATGTTGAGCAGGGATATGTGATCAGTCGTAACGAGAAACGGGTTGAGAAGGTCGGCGCCCAGCTACTGAGTTTTTAATATTGGCCTTTTCAAATTGCCCCTAAGTACCAGACGCCAGACAAAAAAAATGCCAGCCTATTCCCTAGAATAGGCTGGCGAAAGGCTAGCTGGGATCGCTAGTTGCAGTTGATCGCCTCATACAGCTCCTGATACATCATCTCGCGCATCTTGAACTTCTGTATTTTACCTGTCACCGTCATGGGATACTGTTCGACGAACTTGATGTATCTCGGTACCTTGAAGTAGGCAAATTTCTCGGTGAGGAAGTGACGTATCTCCTCCTCGGTGACGCTGGCCCCTGGTTGCACCTTGATCCAAGCGCACACCTCTTCACCATACTTCTCACTCTTGACGCCGAAGATGGCCGCATCTTGCACTTGCGGGTGGGTGTAGAGCTTCTCTTCGATCTCCCTTGGGTAGATGTTCTCACCGCCCCGGATGATCATATCCTTGATGCGACCGACAATCTTGACATAGCCTTCACTGTCCATCTCTCCTAAGTCGCCCGAGTGGAGCCAGCCTTCGCTATCAATGGTGGCCGCTGTTTTCTCGGCGTCGTTCCAGTAGTATTGCATCACGCAGTAGCCACGGCTGCAGACTTCACCAGGCTGACCAACGGGTAGCACTTCGCCAAACTCATCGACTATCTTCACCTGGGTGTGGGCCAGGGCGCGGCCAACCGTAGTGACGCGTTTTTCCAGTGACGAGCCAATCTCTGTCATATTGTTGATAGGGCTGCACTCTGTCTGACCATAACCGATCAACACCTCTTTCATATACATGAGATCTTGCACCCTACGCATCACCTCCTCGGGGCAGGTGGCACCCGCCATAACACCTGTGCGTAGCGTGCTGAGATCGAAGCGTTTAAATTCGGGATGCTCAAGCTGGGCGATAAACATGGTCGGTACCCCATGCAGCGCGGTGCAGCGCTCGGCTTCAACCACTTCAAGGGTCGTTAGGGGATCGAAGGAGTCGCTCGGATAGATGGCCGAGGCGCCAACAGAGATGCAAGAAAGGTTACCCAGCACCATGCCGAAACAGTGGTACAGGGGCACAGGGATGCAGAGCTTATCTTCGAGGCCTAAGCGCATCGCCTTGGCGACCAAGAGCCCGTTATTCAAGATATTGTGATGGCTCAAAGTGGCGCCCTTTGGGCTGCCCGTAGTGCCTGAGGTGAATTGAATATTGATGGCATCGAAAGGAGATAGCTGGGCGGCGGTATCTTTGAGCGCCTTGCGGTCACTCTCGGTCAGCGGGCGCTTGATATGGCTAAAATTGAGCATGCCGGGAGACGCCTCATCACCCATACGGATCACAAACTCAAGGCTCGGCAGGTTGGTCGATTCCAGTTGACCCGGTAAGCAGATATTCAGTTCAGGGGCTAGCTCGTAGAGCATGGAGAGATAGTGGCTGGACTTAAATTTTTCGGCGCAGATGATGGCGCGGCAACCCACATTGTTGAGGGCGTATTGCAGCTCCTCTGGGCGATAAGCCGGGTTAATACATACCATGATGGCGCCTATCTTGGCGGTAGCAAATTGGGTCAGACACCACTCGATATTGTTGGGTGACCAGATGCCGACGCGATCCCCTGGTTTTATGCCTATGGCCAGTAGACCCGCGGCCAGTTCGTCGATATGAGACTGGTATTCCTGGTAGCTCCAGCGGATCCCTTGATGATGCATGACGATGGCGAGTTGGTCGGGGTGCTTTGCTGCCATCTCATCCAGGTAATGACCTATGGTTTGTTCGATTAGCGGCGTGCTGGTGTCGCCGTAAAATTGGCTCAGTTGTAAGGGAAGTTGGTTTTCAATTGCAGATGTCGTTACAGCAGACATAGAGCCTCCGTGCTTAGGGGGTGTCGATTGTGGTTTGATCACACACTACCCAAAGCCTCGGGGGACTCACAAGTGAAGATTGACCTATATAGACTAAAGAACTAAGGTCGGATAAGTCCGCTAAAGGCCCTATAAATTGGCTGTTTTTATTAATAAAAACAAGATGAAAACAGGAGGTCTAAGCCTCCTGTTTCACTGTGTCATCTTAATGAGGGGACGGCTGCCAATTTAGCGACCATCTTGGCCGCGGCGGGTCTTAAAGTCCGACGCTTCGAGCCATTTTGGCCAGTCATCATTGTTGGCGAGCTTCTGTAGAATATCGCTGATCAGCGCCAGATCTTGCTCGACGCCACCTAGGGTCCAACTGGGATCATAATCGTCGGCGCCCTGGTGGTACTTGTGGGCGATATAGTCTGGATCTGTATCCCCCAGGCTCATAAACATCAGGCCGGGGACACCTTGTTTGGCCAAGGCGAAATGATCCGAGCGGAACATCAAACCGTTTTGCGGCCTTGGATCGGCCTTAACCCAACGGCCTTGGGCCTTGGCGGCGGCATCTAGATAGTTTTCCAGCTCAGAAACGCCTTCGCCATAGCGCAAGATATAATCGACTTTGTTGCCGACATTCATACCGTCTATGTTGAGGAAGGCAACCAACTGCTTGGTGGGCACAGGTGCGTTTTCGGCAAAATACTGGGCGCCGATGAGGCCGGTTTCCTCGGCGGTAAAGGCGCTAAACAACATGGAGCGCGCAGGCGGCTGTGTCGCACTTAGAGACTTGAAGTGACGTGCCAGTTGCAATACACCCGCTACGCCTGAGGCGTTGTCCACCGCGCCATTGTAGATACGGGTCTGATCTTCATGCATCGTCTTGCCTAAGTGATCCCAGTGGGCGTGCATTACCAGCCACTCGTCAGGACGGGTTTTGCCCGGCAGCAGAGCGGCCACATTGTAGGAAGTAGCCAGCTCAATCTCATTTTTCAGAGTAAGGTCAGCCTTAAGCTTGAGCGATCGCGGTTTGAAGCCTGGTTTGGCGGCGGTGAGCTTAAGCTTGTCGTAATCTAAGCCCGCGGCGGTGAAGATCTTCTGCGCAACTTCATGTTGGATCCAACCCATCACCCCAATGTGAGAGCGATTCTTCTCCTTGTCCACCAAGGTGTACTTGGTGTTGGTGTTGCTGTTTTGCACTACATTCCAGCCGTAGGCGGCAGGGGCGGTTTCATGGACGATAAATACTGCCTTGGCGCCCTGTCTGGCCGCCTCTTCATATTTGTAGGTCCAGCGGCCATAGTAGGTCATGGCGTTACCCTTGAAGACCTCTGGGTCCTGCGTAGCAAAGCCGGGGTCGTTGACCATGAGGATCACGGTTTTGCCTTTGACATCTATGCCCTGGTAGTCGTTCCAGCCATATTCGGGTGCCTTGATACCGTAGCCGACGAAGACTACCTCGCTGTTATCCAGGCTGAGGCTTGGCTGGATCTGCTCGGTGCGGGCGGTAAAGTCACTGCCATTGGTAAAGCGCAGATCGCCCACTTTGAGTTGCATATTCTGGTCGGCAGTGATCTTGGCCATGGGGACACTCTGACGGTAGCTATCGCCAAATCCTGGCGCTAAGCCCATCTGTTTAAAGGCATTCTCTAGGTATTCCACCGTGAGGGTTTCGCCCTTGGAGAGTGGGCCGCGGCCCTCAAATTTATCGCTGGCGAGTGTTTTGACATCTTGACGATAGCTTTGCTGGTCGAAGATGAAGGGCGCGGCACTGGCGGCCGGTAGCAGCAACAGGCCGAGTAAGCCCAAGAGGCGTGGGGTATTCACAGACGACTTCCTTTTGTGATGATTGCTTTTTATGTTGTAGTCGTTGCCTGGTTAGGGCAATCGATTGATCATCATATGTGTATCAGAAAGGTAGATGCAAGGGCGGCGGCGATGGCGGGGCAAAGATCTGTTAAGTTTGTTTGCTTGTTCAAAAAATCTGCCTTACCTTCTAACTAATGGCTAGTGTCGATTTGCCATCTTTGGGCTAGTCATGTTTAGTGGATATAAAGGGAATGACGATGAAAGCCTCTCGGGTTAAGGAAAAGAGCATGAAAGTTACTATGACCTTGTTGATCGCCAGTCTCAGCCTAGGGCTGATGAGCGGTTGCGCCAGCAATAAATCCCTCGATCAGGCCTTTTACGATGGAGTCAAAAAGCGCGCGGAATCTCGGCCCAATAACCCAGATAATCAGGTCGAAGAGAAGGATTTAGCTGGTGGGATTGTCAATGTGATTTTCCATGGTGCCGGTAAGCTGATCCATGGTAATTAGCTTGGCACTCTGGGTTTAGGTAATTAGCTTGGCACTCTGGGTTTACTCATTAGCTAACTCGGCAGGCGTTTATTTCTTATCGCGCCTATCACCTATGATACGAGCGGGATTACCGGCGACAATAGCGAAGTCGGGAACATCTTTGGTGACGATACTCCCCATGCCGATCACGGCGCCGTCGCCTATGGTCACGCCATCGACTATGCCCGCCTGGGCGCCTATCCATACATCTTTGCCTATGACGATTCCCTTAGATTGACTGCTTTGTTGATATATCGGCGTGTCGGGGCGCATGCCATGGTTAAAGGCGTAGATGGTGACATTGTTGGCTATGCGGGTCTGATCGCCAATTACTATCTTGCCGCGACCGCCATCTAAGGAGCAGCCATGATTGATGGCCACCTCATTACCCATAACGATAGGCCCGTGCAGAAAGCTGTCGGCGGCGATCATGCAGCGATTGCCTATCTGAATATCCCGGCCCGGTTCGGCAAACAGTTTGGCCTGGGGAGCGATAAAGCACTCCGCTCCTATGCTCACCGTCTCAACGGCCATCAATTGCGTTTGTATCTCCTCTTGCCAGGGCTTGGCCCAGGAGAGGTGTTTAGGCTTTAAGGAGAAGTAGAGCCAAGGCATGTAGGCCAGGCGCTGTTTATGTTGCTCGCGGTAATCGATGGGCGTTTCCATGATTAATCTGCCTGCTCCAATGCCTCAGGTTTTACCGGGCGAATGGCATCGACCAGAATGCCTTCCTCATCCACATGCCAGAGGATATCCAGATCATAGAGGGCTATCTGGTAATCTTTTGGGTCTTCCTTGGCCTTTTTATAGGCTGGGCGGGGATCCTGTGCCAGCACGCCTTCGATGATGGCCTTGAGGTTGGGATACTTATCTTTGGGTAACTTGTCCAGCTGGTGTTGCACGGCCTCAGTAAAGCGCACATGGATCAGCACGGGCGCCTCATGGGCGATACCACCTATGGCGCCTTCGATGGCATCTGAGAAGGGGATATAGGGTTTGATATCCAGAATCGGTGTGCCGTCCAGTAGATCCATGGCGGAGATCTCAAGTTCTACCTTGCCTTTGCGCTGATGGATAGCGTGCAGTTTGACCACAGACTGGCCGATACCGTTGGGGCGGAAGGTGGAGCGGGTGGCAAACACCCCTAGCTTCTCGTTGCCGCCTAAGCGTGGTGGCCTAACCGTGGTTTTCCAGCCTTGGCTGAGGTTTTCATGAAAGGTAAACAGCAGCCAGATGTGAGAGTACTGCGACAGGCCGCGCACGGTATCTATGTGGTTATATGGCGGCTGCAGTTCAACGAAGCCGCGGGCGGCAGTAACCAGTCCTGGCTGTCTGGGAATGCCAAATTTCTGTTTGTAAGGGGTGCGGCAGATGGCCACCGCCTCAACTTCACGTTTGAGTGTCATGGTAAAGACTTCTGTTTACGCTAATGCGCAGGGCGATAAAAAACTACTTCTCTGTGGTGGGCAGCAAGATGGCCTGACCGACACACAGCGCCTGGGTGACACAGGTATTGCCCGGCTGTTCGACTAAGGTGCAGCCCTTGATGATAAGCCCGTTAGCCCCTTTATCTGCGGCGGCGCGGCGTGCTTGAGTTCGCGCGTCACTGATAGAGGCTGGCACATCTTGAGTACGCACCTGACATGACTCGCCTTCGACCATGCCTTTGAGTTCGTATGAGCCCTTAGGTAGCGTCTCTTGATACAACTTGACCTCGCCAACCTTAAAGTAGTCATTGATGGCCTTGCCATCTAAATTGCTGTTGAAGGTGTATTCGCCCGCACAGCCACTCAGTAGCAGGGCAGATAGGATCAGGGCGGTCTTTGTCATGGTATTGGCCTGTGTTATGAGGTGAGCTCAAATCTGGCCGAAATAACCAGCCAGATTTGAGTCGCTTAGAAACAAAAGTCTAACGCTTTAGGTACTTTTGATAAAGTTGTTGTTGGCGATTATTGAGATCTATTTGGCGACCGTCGATAAACACAGCTTCGATTTTACTGCTGGCGGGGTCGAGAATATCCCCCTTCGACAGCACCAGGTTAGCGCGGTAACCCACGGCGATGGCACCCATGTCGTCGACGCCTAAGATCTTGGTCGCATTGAGGGTGATGCTCTTGAGCGCCTCCTCTTTATTCAGCCCGTAGGCTGCCGCCTGACCCGCCGCAAAGGGCAGGTTACGAGTGTTCCAGTCGCCGCTAAAGCCAAGCGCAAAGGGAATGCCAGCCTGATCCAGCAGAGCAGGGATCTTAAAGCTCATCTCTACCGGCTCATCCTTGCGCAGTGGCAGGCTGAGGGTGCGGTTGTAGATCACCGAGGCGCCAATTTCGTTGAGTTGGTCCGCCAGGCGCCAGGCATCATAACCGCCGACAAAGACTAATTTAAAGCCGTAAGGACGCGTCATGGCGATGGCGCGCTCTATCTCCTGGCTGCGATTGGCGTGAATAAACAGGCTGGCTTTACCCTGATATAGGGGGAGCGCCGCCTGCCAGCGGTTATCTATCTTCGCGACAGTGCCGGCTTTTTCCGCCAGGAAATAGCGATAACCCGCTTCGAGTTGCTGACTCAGCTCAGTGATTTGTGCATCCCTTTCTTTAAGCTGTTTAGCGGCGACTTCTTCATCTTTGGAGAGATAACCAATGGTAGGCCAGTAGAGATGAAATTGTGGCGCGGTGGCCACCAGAGCATCTTCTATGGTCCAGCTATCTAGGGAGACCAGTGAGGATTGCCCCGCCAGCGCCTTCCCTTGGGGGACGACCTGGGCGTGGGTAATACCGTTAACTCTGATGGTAGGAATGAGCTCTGAGTCAGGATTAAAAGCACTGACGGCCAGCAGCTGCGGGTTGCTGTCGCCCACCTCGAAGCTGTCGTTACTGGCGCGCATCATCTCCACTTCGACCAGGCCTATGCTGCTGTCGAGAGCGATAAGGCCTGGGTAGAGTTCTTGCCCTGTGGCATCGATCACCTTGGCCCCTTCTTGAGGCAGTTGCTGGCCGATGGCGACTATCTTGCCTTGGTCAAACAGCACATCTGTGCCATCCAGAACACCGTCGATGGCAGTGTGTACTCTGGCGTTATGGATCAGGATTGGCTGGCTTTGGACGCTCGCGGGGACCATATCGTGAGCCATCAGCGTGGAAGAAACGAGGCCCAGGCTAAGGGCGAAGAGTGTTGGCTTCATTAGATGGCCTCCTTGTGTAACTTGCTGTGGGCGCTTGAGTGCTGAGCAGCCTGTTGGCCCAGGGCTGCTTGGCTCAGGGCTGCTTGCCCCCAAGCTTTGTAATGGGTGTCACAGTGCCATTGAGGCTCAGTGTTATCTGTAGGGGCTTCGCCCGGCACTTCTGGCTTATCACTGTTAAGTACCGCCTGGATCAGTGCGGCGCGTTCCTGTTCAACCTCATGTTGCAGCTGTTTGTCGAGTTTGCGATCGAAATAACGGCGCCCCGCCACCCAGGTGCTCTGCACTTTGGCGTAGACGGAGAGCGGCGAGGTATCCCACAGTACTAGGTCTGCCTGTTTGCCCTCTTCGAGGGAGCCGGTTAGCTGATCAATACCTAGTTGTTTCGCCGGGTTGATGGTGACCATGTTCCAGGCGTCAAGCGGTGACATGTTGCAATACATCATGGATTTGGCCGCTTCCTGATTGAGACGTCTCTGCATCTCATAGTCGTCGGAGTTGATGCTGGTGAGCACCCCTTTGTTGTGCATCAGACAGGTGTTTTGCGGAATGGCATCATAGACCTCGAACTTATAGGCCCACCAGTCAGAGAAGGTAGAGGCGTACGCACCATGTTTAGCCATCTCATCAGCAACCTTGTAGCCTTCGAGTATGTGGGTAAAGGTGCCGACCTTAAAGTTATAGGCTTCAGCAAGGCGCAGGAACATTAAGATCTCAGATTGTACGTAGGAATGAATATGCACCTGACGCTCACCGCGCAGCACCTCGGCAACCGCCGCCAGGCGATAGTTAGGCTTAGGGGCTATCTGTTTACGTTGCTGACTGCTGCGCAGGCGCTGGTAATCAGCCTTGGCCTTCTCATAGGCTAAGGCTTCGTTAAACGCCTCCTCGAACAGCGACTTGACGCCCATTCGGCTTTGAGGGAAGCGACGGTTGAACTGGTCTCCCCAGTTGGCCTGTTTGACGTTTTCCCCTAAGGCAAACTTGATGCTGGCAGGCGCCTCTTTAAGCTTCATCGCCTCGGCGCTTTCGCCCCAACGCATCTGGATCACCTGAGCCTGGCCACCTATGGGGTTGGCGCTGCCGTGAAGGAGTTGCGCCGTGGTCACCCCGCCAGCCAGGGCGCGGTAAATGGCGATATCCTCTGGGTTGACCACATCGCCGATACGCACCTCGGCGGTGACCGCGTCGGTATCCTCATTGGTGCCGCCGTTGAGGGCGATGTGAGAGTGTTCGTCAATGATCCCGGCGGTCAGGTGTTTACCTGTCGCGTCCAAGGTTTGGTAACCCGAAGGGGTACTGAGTGATTGACCTATCTTTTCGATGCGACCATCGCGGATCAGCAGATCATAGCCTACCAGTTGTCCGCGCTCTGTTGAGGTCCACAGGGTCGCGTTTTTGATATGCAATCGTTCAACTGTCGGCTGTGTGCTAATGCCAAAGGCGACATTGGGCTTAGTGAGCTTGGAAACCAAAGGCTGGGCTGGGCTCTCATCTGAGGTTGCTGCCTTGTCTGAGGCTGAGCTCTGCTCGGCGGCAATCTCTACACCTGCGATTGGGTGCTGACGATTGCTGCTATCGATCATTCTGCCGTGGATGCCCTCTGAGTCGAACCACAGGGTGAAGCGGCTGATGCCCGGATAACCCGCCTCACTGAGATCGGCGTGAAAGGTAAGCCGCGCTTTAGCATAGTCGAGTGCGCTCAGGGGGATCTCCTGCTCACCACTGGCCAGAATGCCGCTCAGCTTGTCGTCGTCCTCTAGGCTCAAATCCAGAGTGAGTTCACCTAAGGTCAGCTGGTATTCTTTCGCCAGCAAATGTCTGTCTCTGGGGATCTGTTGTGTCTCGCTACCTTGCAGCCAGACGCTGACTATCTTGCCCTGGGTAAAGATATCGCCATCGGTCACCACCAGATCGGCCATATAACCGGGCTTTAGCTTGCCGCTAAAGGCCGAAATACCTGCAATTTCGGCTGCCTCAGTGGTCAACGCCGCCAGTGCCGCGTCATGGGTTAGTCCTTGTTTCACGGCCTGTCTTAGCCTTGGCCAGAAGGCATCGGCTTTAATGCCATGCTGGGTAAAGGCAAAGGGAATGCCGGCACTTTCCAGCGCATGAGGATTGCTTGGCGCCCGCTCCCAGTGACGCAGCTGCGCCAGGCTTATCTCTCTTTCTTTATCGCCATCTTTAATATCGGGAGCCGCGGGAAAATTGAGCGGTGCAATAATGCTATAGCCTGTGGCCTTGACCTCATCGATACGCGCATATTCGCGGCCATTGCCGACTAAGCTTGCCGACAGTTCAAATTCGTTTAATAAGTGTGCCGCCCTAAGCTGATTATTTAAGTTCTTGGTTTCGAATATCGTCAGGCTCTTGTCTATATCAGCCAAGTGTTCTAGCGCAATATTAAACTCTATATTCTTCTCTTGTGTGGCAGAGTCAGCTTTGTTGATATTGGCCCGATACCAGTTGGCATCGGCAAGGGTTTGTCGAATAAGTGCGATGCTACCCATTAATGAATTGGGATAATCTTGAATCGAACTGCCTTTATCGAAGGCGAGCAGATGACTGGATTTCGCTCGGTAAATAATGTCATTAGCTTTTAGCGGCGCTAAAGAAACCGTTGCCGAACGGCCCCTGAATATCCCATCTAACATGCCGGTTTGTACGCTGGTAAAACCATTGTTTATCCATTGTTTGGCCGTCTCTTGGTCGGGGTATATATAGTTAAACCATTCTTTTTCTGCGTGAACAGCACCATTTTCGGCATTGCCACCTATGCGTTTAATTTCGTAAACCGGGCTAGCGACCTTCTGCTGCTCATATTTAAAGTCGATACCGTAATTGGTATAGGGATCGATAAATCCGGGATAAATAATTTTGCCACTCATATCGATGACAAAGGCATCTTGCGGGATCTTGTCATTGGTGATAATGGCTTTAATTTTATTATCTTCTATTAACAAGGTGGCATCTTGCTTGGTTTCACCCGGCGCTATCATTAAAGTTGCATGGGACAGCGCCGTTAATTTTGGCGTGTTATCAGTTAATTGAGCGTTCGCTATTGCGGACTGACTCACCAACAAGCAGGTGACTAGGCTCGCACTGACAGAGAGAGAATAGATTTGCATAGGGTTTATTATTGTTGGCTGGGATCAAAAAGTGGCTCAAGATTATCCTATTTTATGAACAATTTCCAAGGGCGTAACTGTATCGGTTTATGTCAATCTCGGGGCGGAGATTATGGGGGAGCGTAAGAGGTGAAATGAGTAAAAATGATGGCTAATAAAAAAGCCAACCTACTGGTTGGCTTTCAAACCTGTCTCCCAGATGGACTGGGATATTATGCATTAGATAAGAAACTCTTCCAAAGAACGGCCTTTATCTAATTCATTTTTAAATACGGTTGGTGTGCGACCTTGACCCGTCCAAGTGATCGTTTCGCCATCCACTTCAATTTTATATTTAGGTGGGCGTGGTGCACGTTTTTTAGGGGCAGGCTTAGCAGCTACGGCACCTAAATCGTCAATTGATAAACCAACAGCTTCCATTTGTTGGCGAATCTCTTCTATCTTTGCATTGCGCTCGGCCATCATCGCGCTTTCTTCTTCAGCTTGCTTCTCTTTCTCGGTGATGATTTTTTCAAGCTTAGTCGCTACATCTTTTAAATCTTCTACCGACAATTCTTTAACAGCAGCCTTAAAGCGACGACCGTGCGTCAATATATCTAGAAATTCGCTCATATTAATTATGTCCTGCTTAAAAAATAAAATAGTAAATAGGATTACAGGGCTAATAATAGGAACTAAAAAAGATTTTATCAAACGAATTAAATGAATATTTAGTCTTTATTGTAAATTTCATTTCGAGATATCTCTTTATTAGCCATTTTGGTGCAGCGACTCAGGTAAAGATAAGGGGTTATTGATGTAGGACAAAGATGTCGACGACTTCCTGTTGACGTTAACGTCAACAGCACGTAAAGTGGCATCAGTTTGTGATAGTTTTGCTATGCACTATTTGTTGTTATCCAGAATAAAGACGTAAGAAGGAAGCCTTATGAAAGTATTGGTGCCAGTTAAACGCGTCGTCGATGCTAATGTGAAGGTCAGGGTCAATGCTGACAATACAAATGTCGATACCGCAAATCTGAAGATGGCCATTAACCCATTTTGTGAGATTGCTGTAGAAGAAGCGGTACGTTTGAAAGAAGCAGGTATTGCGACCGAGATTGTGGTAGCAACCATAGGGCCTAAGGCGTCGCAGGAACAACTCCGTACGGCAATGGCACTAGGGGCTGACCGCGGTATCCATGTGGAAACCGACGAAGAGCTTGCGCCACTGTCTATTGCAAAATTACTTAATGCAATTCAAGCCAAGGAGCAGGCTCAGCTGATCATGCTGGGCAAACAGTCAATCGATGGCGACAACAACCAGACGGGTCAGATGCTGGCTGCACTGGCAGGTCTGCCACAGGCTACATTCGCCTCTGAGGTGAAAGTCGAGGGCGAACACTTGGTCGTGACTCGTGAAATTGATGGGGGTCTGCAGACGCTCAAGATGCCACTGCCGGCGGTAGTTACTACTGACCTGCGTCTGAACGAACCTCGCTATGCCAAATTACCTAACATCATGAAGGCGAAACGTAAGCCGCTCGATACCGTGACGGTTGAAAGCCTGGGTGTGACCCTCAAGCAGCATCAGAAGGTGCTCAAGGTAACACCGCCTGCTGAGCGTCAAGCCGGTATTATGGTGGCTTCTGTCGAGGAGCTAGTGGACAAGCTAAAGAATGAAGCGAAGGTGATCTAAATGGCGATTCTAGTAATAGCAGAACATGATAATGCGACTCTAAAACTCGACACGGCTAAAGTCGTGGCCTGTGCCCAGGCTATCGGTAGTGAAGTCGATGTGATGGTAGCGGGTCACAACTGCGGCGCCGCTGTCGAGAGCGCCAAGCAGCTTAGCGGTGTGCGTCAGGTCTTGGTGGCCGATGGTGCCGTTTATGCCAATGCCATCGCCGAAAACTTGTCTCAGCTGATTGTCTCTGTGGCCAGCGAGTATCAACATATTCTGGCTGCGGCATCGAGTATTGGTAAAGATGTGTTGCCTCGTGTGGCCGCACTCTTAGATGTTGCCCAGCTCTCAGAAGTGGTCGAGGTGGTGAGCGAAGATACCTTCGTGCGTCCTATCTATGCCGGTAGCGCCATGGCAACGGTACAGAGCCTAGATGCCATCAAGGTGATGACGGTTCGTGCCAGTGCCTTCGATGCAGTTGCTCAAGAGGGAAGTGCCTCGGTACAGACACTGGAACATGAATACAGTGGCGATGTGGAGTTTGTATCGCAAACTCTGTCTGAGTCTGAGCGTCCCGATCTGGGCGCTGCTTCAGTCGTGGTCTCTGGCGGTCGCGCCATGGGCAGTGCTGAGAACTTTGCCATTTTGGAACAGTTGGCTGATAAGCTTGGTGGTGCACTGGGCGCGTCTCGCGCGGCAGTGGACGCCGGTTATGTGCCAAACGATCTGCAGGTGGGACAGACAGGTAAGATTGTCGCGCCAGATCTCTATATCGCCGTAGGTATTTCTGGTGCCATCCAGCACCTGGCGGGGATGAAAGACTCTAAGGTGATCGTGGCGATTAACAAAGATCCTGAAGCGCCTATCTTCCAGGTAGCCGACTATGGTCTGGAAGCGGATCTGTTCGAGGCCGTGCCTAAGCTACTCGAACTTATTTAATAAAATGTAAATGCATGGTGAATACCTTGGTGTTCATCTAAAGTTTAGTGTGATATAGATCACGTGGAGCGGCTTTGAGGTAGCATCCTTAAAGCCGCTTGTGTTTTTATGTGCCTCACGTTTGCCGATAGTGACATTGGCAGGCGTCCTGAGACGTAGAGGTGCATTAAATATCAGTAGTATTCGTTAGGGTGATGCCGTTAAGCGAATATGAAAGGATTTGGTGCCGAAGTGGTGGAGTTGATCAAGGCTCGCCGCTGGGGCTGTCATCGAATAGAGGCAGCACTGCCATAGTGCTTCTTATCCGGACTGATAAGAGGAAATTATACCGATAATGGGTATCACTATGGAGCGCTACTGATAGGACAGGTGTAATATCTATTGCTATATCCCACCAGTTCAGTTGCCCTCCATTCGTATTTTAACGAAGACAATATTTAACAATGACAACTTTGAGTTATGCCGATTCGGCACTTTCTTTGCTGCCACCCTTGGTAGCGATTCTGCTGGCGATCTTCACTCGCCGTGTATTGCTGTCCTTAGGCTTAGGGATCCTCTTGGGGGCACTCTTAATTGCCGATTTTTCGCTGCTGGATATGGGTCAGTATCTGGGCCAACAGGTGGTGGGCCTGGTGTGGGATGATGGTGCCCTGAATAACTGGAACGTCTACCTGCTTGGCTTTTTGATTCTCCTCGGGATGATCACCGCGCTGATCACTGTGAGCGGGGCGGCAAAGGCCTTTGCCGATTGGGCGCGCCAGCATATTCGCAACAAGCGTGATGCCAAGCTACTGACCATGTTCCTGGGTTGCGTGGTGTTTATCGATGACTATTTCAACAGCCTGGTGGTTGGTAGTGTCGCCCGTCCACTCACCGACAGATATTATATCTCTCGCAGTAAGCTGGCTTACCTGCTGGATTCGACCGCCGCGCCTATCTGCGTGATTTCGCCAGTGTCGAGCTGGGGCGCTTATATTATTGCGCTGATCGGCGGCATCTTAACTGCCCATGGTTTTACCGACAGCGGTCATCTGAGTGTGTTTGTGCAGATGATACCAATGAACTTCTACGCCATCTTCGCGCTGCTGTTACTCCTATGTGTTGCCTTTATGGGGCTGGATGTGGGCCCGATGCGCCAGCATGAACTGAACGCCCAAAAAGGCAATCTGTATGATGAGTCTAAGGGTTTACCTCCTGGGGCTAACAGCGACCTGCCTGAGGCTGATTCGGGCAAGATCTTAGGCTTATTTTTACCTATTACGGTACTGGTATTTGCCACCATCTACTTCATGATCAGCAGCGGCGCCGATGCCTTAGCGGCAGAGAGCCTGCCCTTTAGCGTAATTGGTGCCTTCGAGAAGACAGATGTGGCGTCATCACTCTTCTTTGGTGCCGTGATAGGTTTGGTGGCCACCTTAATGCTAGTGATCAGTCAAGGTCTTGAGAAATCTCTTATTCTGAAAGGCATTATTGCCGGCGCGCGCTCTATGCTGCCTGCCATTTATATTCTACTGTTTGCCTGGACCATTGCCGGCGTGATAGGCCAAATGGAGACGGGTAAATATATGGCCAGTCTGGCATCGGGGAACATTCCTTTTGCCTTGCTACCTGCCGTGTTGTTTGTACTGGCTGGATTAACCGCTTTCTCTACCGGTACCAGCTGGGGCACCTTTGGTATCATGCTGCCTATTGCTGCCGATATGGCCATGGGCACCCACAGCAACATGATGTTGCCTATGCTTGCCTCAGTGCTGGCTGGCGCCGTGTTTGGCGATCACTGCTCGCCTATCTCTGATACCACCATTTTGTCTTCTACCGGGGCGAACTGTCACCATATCGACCATGTGCTGACTCAGCTGCCTTATGCGCTTATTGTGGCGGGGATCAGTTTGGTGGGTTATACGGTGTTGGGCTTTACCGAATCTGTAGGCGCCGGACTAGCGGCCTGTAGCGCGTTATTTGTGGTGAGCATATTGGTGCTGCGTCACAAGGCTAATCGCCCGGTTTAAGTAAGCTTGAGCAGACGTAAGCACTGTAAGCACTCGCATTGATTAAAACCTGAGAGATAAAAATGCCGCTCATTGAGCGGCATTTTTTATGGGCGTTCCCTAGTTTAAGGGGGAGTTCTTAGTTCAGACCACGGCGTTTAAGCAAGGCATCAGTGGTTGGCTCCTGACCGCGGAAGGCCTTGTAGGCTTCCATCGGCGGGACGCTGTTACCCACTTCACGTATTGTCTTGCGATACTTCATACCGATCTCGCGGTTTAGACCACCCTGTGTTTGCACATAGGCAAAGGCGTCTGCCGCCAGGATCTCACTCCACATATAAGCGTAGTAACTGGCCGAATAGCCGCCTGGGAAGGCGTGGGCAAAGTAGGTCGACTTATAGCGTGGTGGTACGGCTGCGATATTGATGCCGTGCTTTTCCAGCGCCTTAGCTTCGAACTCAGCCACATCCTGTAGCTGTGTATCGGCGCTCAGTGAGTGCCACTCAAGGTCAACCAGCGCCGCGGCCATATATTCCAAGGTATCGAAGCCCTGGTTGAAGCTACGTGATTTGAGCAGCTTCTGCAGCAGTGCTTCAGGGATCACTTCACCGGTTTGATAATGCTTAGCATAGTTAGCCAGTACTTCAGGGTGCGCAGCCCAGTCCTCTTCGAAGGTCGACGGGAACTCAACAAAGTCACGAGATACAGCGGTACCTGCCAGGCTAGGGTAGGTCACCTTAGAGAACATGCCATGGGTACCGTGACCCATCTCATGGAACATGGTGGTGACTTCATCGTAGCTGACGAAGGTGGGCTCACCCTCAGGGGCCTTCTTGATGTTCATCACGTTGACGACCACTGGCTTTTGGTTCAGCAGTTTAGATTGAGTGACGAAAGAGCTCATCCAGGCCCCGCCGCGCTTGCCTTCACGGGCAAAGTAGTCGGCGTAGAAGATCGCCATCGAGCTGCCGTCGGCGTCAAACATCTCGTAGGCCTTCACATCTTCATGGTAGACAGGCAGATCTGGACGTGGCTTAAGCGTGACGCCATAAAGACGCTCTAGGGTAAAGAAGACGCCATCTTTAAGTACGCGCTCAAATTCGAAGTAAGGCTTGATGGCGGCGGCGTCTAGGTCGAACTTCTCTTTACGCACTTTCTCGGCATAAAAAGCCCAGTCCCATGGCGCTAGGGTGAAGTCACCGCCGGTTTTGTTGATCATCGCCTGAATATCGTCGGCTTCTTTTTGGGTGTTAGCCACAACCGCTGGCACCATAGAACCAAACATCTGATAAACGGCTTCTGGCGTCTTTGCCATCTGCGGCGTTAGGCGGTAGTCGGCCCAGCTGTCGTAGCCCAGTAGCTTAGCTCGTTCTGCGCGCAGCTGTGCCAGACGAGAAACCAATGAAGCCGTTTCGTTTTCACCACTCATGCCACGGGTGGCAGAAGCTTGCCATACCTTTTGACGCAGTTCGCGATTTTCCAGTTTGGCCAGCACAGGCTGGCGTGTGGTGTTGGTGATGTTGAGCAGGTACTTGCCTTCATGGCCTGCAGCCTTGGCATCGGCCTTGGCGGCGCGAATATCACTGTCTGACAATCCTTTTAGCTCATCGACATTGTCGACTACAACGGCGATCTCTTTGGTGAGTCTCAATAGGCGCTGGCTAAACTCGTTGGTGAGTTTAGATTGCTCTTCGTTTAATACGCGGATCTGTGCTTTTTGATCTTCGGTCAGCTTGGCGCCAGCCATGACGAAACGCTGGTGGTAGACCTCGATGAGACGAACCTCTTCGTTAGTCAGTCCCAGGCTGTCCCTCTGCTGGTATAGACTGTCGATACGAGAGAACAGCTTGCCATTGAGGTGGATGTTGTCAGAGTGGGCCGCCATTTTTGGCGCCATTTCGCCTTGGATCTTGCGCAGGGCTGGGTTGCTGTTAGAACTCGTTAGGTTGTAGAACACCTGAGAGGCGCGAGTGAGTAACTCGCCGCTGGTTTCCATTGCCACTATGGTGTTAGCAAACGTCGGATCATCCTGGTTATTGGCGATCGCGAGAACCTGTTGGTAGTGCTCTTTGATGCCTTGCTCTAGCGCGCTTTGGAAATGTTCATCCTTGATCTGGCTAAAGTTGGGTGCCTGATACTGTAGCGTGCTGGCCACCAAGAGTGGGTTTTCTGCCATTACGGCTGCTGCTTGGGCATCTTGTGTCTGAGTGGATTGGCAACCACTAAGTAAAAGGGTGGTCGATAAGGCGCCGGCAACGGCAAATGCGATAAGATTGAGTTTCATCTATTTGAACTTCCTTAGATTGCGCTTGTTATTTTTATGTGGAGAGAGTTTGGCTTTAATGTAGCCATTGTAAATTAACTCAGGCTGAAAATGAGAGGTAAGACAATAAAAAAGGAGCCTGGCGAAGGGCTCCTTTGGGTGTTACTCGGGATACTAAGTCATTACCTAGCTATTACCATAAATATTAGCGGGTAAAGTTATGGTACTTTTCGATACCAAAGCTACTACCTTCGGCGTGACAAGTCGCACATGACTCTGTGGTGCTGAGCTTGTACCACTCGGTAGCCGGTACATCTTCAGTAGTAGTACCGCCGTTTTGCATCATATGGTTCAGCGCGCTTTCATCGTTATGGCAAGCGTAACAGTTGGCCGTGATTGGGCTGGCCATCTTGTCATTTACGCCATAGGCACGTGCCTTGATGAACTGATTTGGTACAGCATTCAGATCAACCACACCGCTGTCATGACAAGCCACACAGCCTGTTTGCGGTGCGATCACGCTTGCAGAGTTAGACACTTCCTTACCGTCTTCATCCAAGCTCTTGCTGCCTACACCCCAGTGCATGCTGTGCACCATAGGGCCGAAGCCTGGAGAGGAGTAGCCGGCACGGCGATCTTGACCATTGTTATGACAAGCTACACAGCCCAGGCCACCTTCGGCAAAGTTACCGTTCTTGTGGAAGTTGGCTTCGCTGTTGTGACAAGTCGTACAAGACTCACTGCCGACGTTATGACGACGGTCGTAGCTGCTCACCTCTCCTGAGACAGGATTAACAACATCTGTGTAGCCATGGATGGTGACCACGTCGGTTTCATCACCCTGATAGTCTTCAGTGGTGAAGCTAACTCTTAGTGACGCCATTAAGCCTGCATCAGGCACACCGCTTAAGTCCACACCCGTAAAGCACATGGTTTTACTGCCATCGGCTTCATAACTGTAGTCGTAAGAGCGGGTTAAGCGCGCTACGATTGAGTCATTGTATACGGCATGCGGGTAAGAGCCAGCGTAGATGATCGGCTTCTCTGGGTTGTAGGCCACATTTTGCTCTTCATACAGGGCATGCAGATCTACTAAGGTTTCAGTTTCACCTTCCACTTGGTAGAGCGACATAGTGGTACACCAGAGGCCAGCATCGTTAAGTGCTAGTGGTGTGCCTTTCACCTTGTATGATTCTTTAATGACCTGTTTCTTATCAAGTTTAGCCTTAGCTTCATGTAGCTTACGCAGATCTGAGCCGTTACCAGGAACGATATCTCCCGGAATGCCACCAGTGTCGTGACAGTCGGTACAGCCTGGGCCCGCGATGTTGACATTAACTGTTGGCTCGGCGTGGCAAGAGCTACAGTTCATAGCACTAAAGCCGGTCTCAAACGCTTGGTGGTTGATATGACCTATCTTTGAGAGTGTATTGCTGGCGTAACCGCCAACGGAGAAGCCTTGTTCGTTAACCGCGGTGCGGCTTACCGAGCCGTGACAGACCATACAACCTTCGACGAAGGTGACTTCACCGTCCATGCCTTGGGCCACATAACTTGAGTGGCGATTAGGGCTGGTAGAGTAGTCGACGTGACAAGAGAAACAGGCCTCAGTCGTGGTCGAGAAGGCACCTTCTGGCTTGTTAACCACATATTCACCAGATCCAGCAATGCCTGATTCGCTATGGCCGCCGACACGTAGCCAGACAATTCCTTCGGTTCCCGCATTAACGCCTTTCAAAGGTAGAACGAATTCATAGTGACCATCGCTTATTTGAGTAAGCGTTGCTCCTTCGGTGTCGGGTGTTCTGGAAGACTCCATGTTTACCCCACCGTAACCACCGATATGAACATTGTCTTCGACTTCGTTGATTGGGCTTTCGGTGCGGTTATTGATAAAGCCTTTGTCGGTCAGAGCCGCAACTTTACCTTCGGCTTTTGTCAGGCCGTTAACAAGCTCACCATTTTCATTAGTGACCTCAAACTCGTAACTAATAGTACCTTCACCAAGTGTATAGTTAATTACCTTAACATTTGTTTCTAACGATGTTGTTGCTACCGGTGGAGTCCAGGATTCTCCTGGGGTACCAGGTTGACCATCAACTCCGTCTTTACCATCTTTTCCATCGTCACCACTGCATCCCGCTAACGAACCGGCCAGCACAGCGGCGACCAGATAAGCGAGTTTTTTAGATGTTATAAGTTTCATCATTTTTCTCCATTGATCCAAAGCGCCGAGTTAGCTGCCTTCCTGCTAAATTTTGCAGGGGGTCATTAGCAGTCAACAGTTTGTATCGGCGTGATTGGACCCAGGTTATTTTTATTGTTTGAACCAACATGGAAACATATGGGTTCGAATATGACTATATTGTTAAACCCATGTTGTTTTCTTAACCTGGCTCACAGGAATTTGTATCTCTTTGGGGGTAGATCTCATTTTTGTTAAATTTATTTAAAATCAAACATCTAATTAATGTTTGTTAAGGTTGTTTTAAGTTTATTTTAAGGTTGTGACTGTTTTAACCATCGATGAGATAAACGAAGTTGTTGATGCTGGCAAACCGCACTGGTTAGGGACGGTGCCGATTACTCTGCAGGTGGGACTAGCACAATTTAATCTTGTGACAACTGGGCCAGCTTTGCTTGGTAGCGCAGCTGTAACTCGACCTCATGGGTTTTATCTAAAGCCTGGGTAATAGCGTGGCGAGCCGCTAGCGGTTTACCCATAAGGTATAGGGCTTTAGCCTTGCCAGCATAGGCTTGTGGCATATAAGGGGCAAGCTCAATGGCCTTGGTGTAGTAGCGTAGTGCGCCTGGATAATCGGCGTTTTGGTAGTGCTCGTTAGCAAGTATGATCCAGCGAAACGGACTGGGATCATCGGCCTTGTCTATACGCCGCTGTAATTCGCGCGCTTCTAGGGTACGTCCCTGAGTTACCATTAACACTTTATAGTTAATCAATAAATTCAGATCGTCATTATCGATAGCTAAGCCATATAAGTAGAGAGATTCCGCTTGTTGAGGTGCGTTTAAATGGCGATAGATCACCGCAAGCAGATTGATGAGTTCGACCCTTTTAGGTGCCAGTGTTAACCCTTCGATGGCGATCCAGGCGGCTCTGGTATACGCTTTTTGCTCTAGCGCATCGGCCGCTAGGTTTTGATAGTACATGGCCATAAACTCATTTTCGCCAATATTCCCCTTAGCACGGCTGTTACGACTCGGGAAATAGTCGACCACTAAGCCTGGCTCGTAGAAATAGAGGCTACCGGCTTTGGGTTCGAAGTTGGGATCCATGAGCTTGGTTTTGACATGATTGGAGATCAGCTGCAGTTCGGCCGATTGGAAAAACACTGGCGAGGAGGTTTCCTCAATATACTTGAGTTCAATGCCCACCAAGTTAGCGTAGGCCTTGGTCAGTACAGCCAAAGACATACAGTTACCCGCATTTTGGATTAAGGTGTCATTGGCATTGTAGGTTTGGCCATAGTAGTTAAACGAGCCTAAACGTCCCTCGAGATAATCATAGATGCGGTAATGACCCGCTATATCCTGATGGGCGTCGTAATAGCGAAGAAAACGTGATTTTTCTTTTTCATTGATAAACAGTATCTTATCTATACTTTCTATTTCTGGTTTTTGGCCTAATAGACTCGTATCGAGTTGCTTGATGAGATCAAACTTGTCTATTTTTGCCTCTTGCTTTGGCTGAGAGACACAGGCGCTGAGCGAGAGTAGGGCCAGTAAGCTAATGAAGTGGAGCCTAAAGGGTGAAAAAACCATAACTTTCCTTGTATTTTTTGGGACGTGACGACCTTTTCTGATGATTCGCAAGTTGCCAATGCACTTCTACTGGATAATAAATAACCATCCTACAGGTGTCTATCGCCATTTTTTGGCCGAAATGAACCCATGCCTATGCTTCGCCCATTTGCCTAGTCAGGGGAGAAATGTGTGAGATTGTGCAACATCGCCCATTGCCAGCGTGTTTGGCGCTGCTAATTGATATTAGATGGTGATAGAATCGCTCGATAACAATAATCAGGGGAATATTCGATTTGGCACAGCTTTACTTTTACTACTCGGCGATGAATGCGGGTAAATCTACTTCTCTGTTGCAATCTTCCTATAACTATCGTGAGCGTGGCATGAATACCTTGGTCATGACGGCGTCTATCGATGATCGTTATGGTGTGGGTAAGGTCGCCTCGCGTATCGGTATCGAGACCGAAGCTCAGGTGTTTGCCAGCGACGATAATCTGGTGGAGATGGTGAAAGCGGCCGTCAGAGAGCAGACCTTGCACTGTATCTTAATCGATGAGTCGCAGTTTTTGAGTAAGGAGCAAGTACGCCAACTAACCTATGTGGTTGATGTGCTTGATATTCCTGTGCTTTGTTATGGCCTGAAGACTGATTTTCAGGGGGAGTTGTTCAGTGGCAGTCAGTACCTGCTGGCTTGGGCCGATAAGCTGGTGGAACTTAAGACCATCTGCCACTGTGGTCGCAAGGCCAATATGGTGGTGAGACTGGATGGCGAAGGCAAGCCGATGAGAGAGGGCGAGCAGGTCGCTATCGGCGGAAACGAGAGTTACGAGTCCGTGTGCCGTAAACATTTTCGCGAATTCCTTTGGGATTAAGTGTTAAAACAAAAAGCCACCTCAGGGTGGCTTTTTAGTGCAGGCTTGTTTACCAATGGCAAGAGCCGCTAGTGTTGCTTATGACCAAAGTTGACTTCTTGTTCGGGGAACCATTTTTCATAGAGACGCTGTATCTCGCCTTCAGCAATCAAGATCCCCAGTGCAGTGTCGATTTGCGTGAGTAGGGCTTGATTACCTCGCTTGACCGCGAAGGCCACAGGCGAACCGGGATCGGGATTGTCGAGTATCTTCACCTTGATTCCCATCTGCCGCGCCAGATAGAAGCCTACCGCCTTAGGCATAATAGCGGCCTGGATTCGACCTTCCTTTAACATCTGCATCGACTTCTCCTTACTTTGAGTGCCGATAATGCGAAAATCGTACAGGGTGCCCAACTCCTTCCAGTGTGTCTCGATGTAGGAGTGGCGATCGCCGCTGACAAATTCGTTGTGAAGATCCTCAAGCTTAGTGATCTGTTGGTTGTCTTCGAGAATGAATATCACATCATATCTATGGTAGTAAGGCTGGGTGAACTCAAAGAACTTGGCTCTAAGGGCGTTGACTTCCATGCCTGCAATCACCTCGATATCACCAAACCTAAGCTCATTAAATACCAGATCCCAGGCTTGCTGCCTAAACTGAAATGGCAGGCTGAGACGCTTAAAAATCAATCTGGCCACATCGGCATCGAACCCTGTTGTTTCGCCGTTTAAGGAGAACTGGTAAGGAGGAAATCCGGTGGCTACGCCACATCGTGTCGGTGGCGTTTGCTGCGCCAGAGCCGTAAGACTCAAACAGAGGAGTAGGCTGCCAAGAAGCAGCTGTTTGTAGGTAGCAATTTGGGGCATTAGTTGAGGTGGCCTGCTAGTTTCATCTTTTCACTCATAGGGGTTTAGTTTAGTTGGTTTTGTCATCTTGGGGCGAACACGCTAAGGGCCACCCTGGCAGGCGCGTCTTCGCTAATGGCCATAATAATATTGTGGATTAGACCTAAATAGCAAACAAAAGCTGTTACAATGTGTTTTATTGTCTTAAATTCAAAGTGATAGGTAAAAATAATCTTTATTATCGCAGCCTTATTTAGTGTGTCTTAAATTATATCCCCTATGAGACCTGGCTCAAAAAATCAACACTTGTAACCAGTGTTGATACAGAAATATTGCGTTAGATCAATTGTCAATTCGTCGTCAGGCGTCAAAATTCAGACACTTCTTGGATAACTTATTAAAATGCAATGCGAAATAATCAACCCGTGATAGACAATGAAGTCCCGCTTACCGACGATGACATCTTGCTCTCCACGACAGATCTCAAAGGCAATATAGGTTATGCCAATGAGGATTTTTGTCGTATCTGTGGCTTCTCTGAGGAGGAGCTGCTGACTCAGCCCCATAATATAGTACGTCATCCCGATATGCCCAAGGACGCCTTCGCCATGTTGTGGCAAAGCCTGGCCAAGAAGCAAGCCTGGCTCGGTGTGGTGAAAAACCGCTGTAAAGATGGCTCTTTCTACTGGGTCAACGCCTATGTAGCACCTGTATTAGAAAATGGTCAGGTGAAGGAGTATCAATCGGTACGGCGCCGGGCAAGCCGCGAGCAGGTAGAGCGCGCCAGCGATATCTATCAGAGCCTGAATAAGTCGGAGCAGCGCAGCGAGATCAAGGATGCCAAGCTCAGTTATGGCGGCAAGTTGACCCTATTTGCTTTTCTCTGCCTTATGTTAGCCATCGGCCTGAGTAATATCTCGCCCTGGTTGGCGCTCGTCTGCGCGCCGCTGTTGGCGCTCGGCATGAGGCTCCTCTTGGCGCCGCTAAGGGCCTTGAATGACCATGCACTTACTATCGTGTCAGATCCTGTGGCCAGACACATCTACGCTGGAAGGCGGGACGAGCTGGGCAATATTCAATTTGCCATGGAGTTTACCACGGCTGAGATCGCCGGGGTGGTAGGGCGGATGACAGATGCCTCAAGCGTCATCGCCAGAGACAGCGACGCCCTGCTCGGCTCTATCACAGCCACGGCCGATCGCGCCGATGGCCAGAATCAACAAACCGCCCAGGCCGCAGCGGCCGTTGAGGAGTTAACCGCCAGCTTTAATGAACTGGGGCAGCAGATAAAACAGGTGTCGGTGGATGTCGAGGCGAGCCAGGAGGCGGTGCAGCAGGGCTATCAGCAGCTCGATGCCGTGGTGGCCAGCATAGATGAGCTACATCGCGAGGTGGGTAACTTTGCCAATGTGGTCAGCGAGATAGAACATGACAGCGTAGCGATAAACCAGGTGCTTGAGGTGATCACTAAGATTGCCGAGCAGACTAATCTGCTGGCGCTGAATGCGGCCATCGAGGCGGCAAGGGCTGGTGAATCTGGCCGCGGTTTTGCCGTAGTGGCCGATGAGGTGCGCCAGCTATCGGCGCGCACCGCAGATTCTACCAGTCAGATCGATGCCATTATCGCCAAGTTTCAGCAGAGCACGGCCAATGCGGCTCATACCCTGAGCGCCGGTCAGCGTCAGGCGACTCAGGCGGTGCAGCTGGTTAAGCAAGCCGAGGAGGTGTTTGCCGAACTGGTCAATCGTATCGATAAGATCAATCAGATGGCTGAGCTGAGCGCAGATGCCATGCAGGAGCAGGGATTGGCAGCGGTAGATATCAGTGATTCGCTGCAGGCGATCAGCGAGCTGGCCAGCGAAGGCTTCGAACAATCCCAGGCCGATAGGCGCTTGGGTGAGCGCACTTCACTTAAGTCGGTCGAGTCGCGGCAACTGGCGCGTCAGTTTTGGCGTCAGGCGGTGCATCGCGCCAATGCCTAGGCGTGTCGCAAGAATGCTTAGCATTATTGGTTAGATAACAAAAAGCCCAGATAATTCTGGGCTTTTTTAGGTTTAGCTATTGTGATTAGAGCTGCATCTCTGGGACGTGCTCGGGCACAATCAGTTTGCCGGCCGTCTTGGCGACGATCTCCTCAACACTCACCCCTGGGGCTCGTTCCAGCAGGTGGAAGGCACCATCTTTGATCTCCAGGAAGGCCAGATCGGTCAGTACGCGCTTGATACAGCCGTAACCGGTCAGCGGCAGCTCACATTTTGGCAGCAGTTTAGAGTTGCCGTGCTTATCGGCGTGCATCATGGTGACGATAATATTATCGGCACCGGCTACCAGATCCATGGCACCGCCCATGCCTTTGATCAGCTTACCTGGGATCATCCAGGACGCGATAGAACCTTCCACATCCACCTCGAAGGCGCCCAGCACGGTGAGGTCCACATGACCACCACGGATCATGGCAAAACTCTCAGCTGAGGAGAAGAAGGAGGCGCCAGGTACCGCAGTAACCGTCTGTTTGCCCGCGTTGATGAGATCGGCATCTATGGTCTCTTCGGTAGGGAACTCGCCCATGCCGAGCAAACCGTTTTCCGACTGCAGCATCACCTGCATGCCTTCGGGAATATAGTTGGCGACCAGAGTCGGGATGCCTATGCCTAAGTTGACATAGTAGCCGTCTTGCAGCTCTTGGCTGACACGCTGTGCCAGTTGTTCTCTCGATAAAGCCATGGTGTCGCCTCCCTATTTACTCTTCACTGTACGCTGCTCGATACGCTTCTCGAACGTACCTTGGATCAGGCGATCCACATAGATGCCTGGGGTATGGATATGGTCGGGATCCAGCTCGCCCGGCTCGACGATATGCTCGGCTTCGACCACAGTGATTTTACCGGCGGTAGCCATCATAGGGTTGAAGTTAGCGGCTGTCTTGCGAAATACCAGGTTACCCATGGTGTCGGCCTTCCAGGCGCGTACTAGAGCGAAGTCGGCGGTCAGCGCAGGTTCGAGCACATAGTGACGACCATCGATCTCACGGGTCTCCTTACCTTCGGCCACTGGCGTGCCGTAACCAGTCGCGGTGAAGAAGGCGGGGATACCGGCACCACCGGCGCGGATCTTCTCGGCCAGGGTGCCCTGAGGGGTGAGGATCACGTTAAGTTCACCCGAGAGCATCTGCTGCTCGAAGGTGGCGTTCTCGCCCACGTATGAGGCGATCATGGTGCTGATCTGACGGCTCTTGAGCAGCAGCCCCAGGCCGAAATCATCGACCCCGGCGTTGTTTGAGATGGCGGTGAGGCCCTTGGCACCACTCTTAACCATCTGGGCAATTAAGCCTTCAGGAATGCCACAGAGGCCGAAACCTCCCACCATCACTGTCATGTTGTCTGTCAGACCTTCTAGTGCTTCTTCATAGCTGCCGACCAGCTTATTGAGTCCTGCCATTATTATTATCTCCTTTGAGAGTAAGCCGGGCCTGAGCCCAGCCCTGTTATTCTGTTAACGCGCGTGCGACCTTGGCACCGCTGACTCTGCCCAGTGCCTGGCTGATACTGTTACCTGCCTTGATCAGCGCATTAAGATCTATCCCTGTGTCTATTCCCATACCGTGGAGCATATAGACCAGATCTTCGGTGGCCAGGTTGCCCGATGCGCCTTTGGCATAAGGGCAGCCGCCAAGCCCTGCCACCGAGCTGTCGATGACACTGACGCCGGTCTCCAGGCAGGCGAGAATATTGGCGAGCGCCTGGCCATAGGTGTCATGAAAGTGTAGTGCCAGTTTCTCAACAGGCACCTTTTGCGCGACCGCTTCCACCATTCTACGGGCATTTAAGGGGGTGCCAACGCCTATGGTGTCACCCAGAGAGATCTCGTAGCAGCCCATTTTGTAAAGGATTTCTGCCACGCGAGCCACTTCCTCTACCTGTATTTCGCCCTCGTAGGGACAGCCCAGCACGCAGGAGACATAGCCGCGCACCGGGATCTGTTTTGCCTGAGCCGCCTCCATCACGGGGATGAAGCGCTCGATCGACTCCTCGATAGAGCAGTTGATGTTGCGCTGGCTGAAGCTCTGTGACGCTGCGCCGAAGATAGCGACCTCGTCAGCCCCGGCGTCAAGCGCAAGTTCCAGTCCCTTAAGGTTAGGAGTCAGGGCGCTGTAGATCACGCCTGGGCGTTTACTGAGCTGGCGGAAGATCTCGCCCGAGTCGCCCATCTGCGGCACCCACTTGGGGGAGACGAAACTGCCAGCTTCGATACGGGTTAGGCCCGCTTCGCCCAGTTGGTCAATTAGTGCTAGCTTGTCGGCTGTGGTCACCGCCTTCTCGTTCTGTAGGCCGTCGCGGGCGCCGACCTCGAAGATGCTGACCTTGCTTGGATAGCTGTACGTCGCGGACATGATTAAGCGTCCTCTTTCGCAGTGACTTCGAGCAGCAGGGCGCCGTCGCTCACCAACTCGCCTGGTTGGAAGAAGAAAGCAGCGACTTTGCCGTCAAACGGTGCCTCTATGGTGTATTCCATCTTCATTGCTTCCATCACCATCAGGCCTTGACCCGCCTCGACCTCATCGCCTACTTCGACCAGGTGAGTGACGATAGTGCCGTTCATCGGCGCCTTGAGCTTGTCTTCGCTGCTGGCTTGATCTTCAATCACCTCGGTTTGCAGCGCGCGGAAGTGGTAGCTGCCGCTCGGCAGGAAGAGGGTGAAGTCGTCGCCTTCACGGCTGACGGGGATCTTGCTCTTGTGGCCGTTGATCTCGGCGTGCAGCAGATCTTGCTTGAGTTCGCCGCTCAGGGTCAGCTGCTGATCGTTAAGGTTCAGGTAGTAGCAATCGCCAACCTGACTCAGGGTCAGATGCTGGATCTCATGCTCATCGTCTAGCAGGGATAGCTGATGCATGCCGCTGCGGTTGAGCCTAAAGCCGCTGACCTGACCCCAAGGAGAGTAGGGATCCTGGCTGTTGGTCGCTGTGAGCTTGGCCTGCTCTTTCTGTGCGCACAGGTGATAGAGCGCGGCGAAGGCCAGGGCACCATTTTGCTCATGGCTGTTGTCACCATCCAAGTTCGCGCCAATCAGGGTGTCGCCATAACGCTCGATAAAGTCTGTGCTGAAATCGGCCTGGCCAAAGGCCTGGTGTTCGGCGATGTTAGCCAAAAATTCTATGTTGTGCTTGAGGCCGCTGATCTGGTACGACTCCAGGGCATGCACCAGGCGCTGCAGGGCGCGGGGGCGCGACTCGTCCCAGACGATCAGCTTGGCGATCATAGGATCGTAAAAGTTACTGATCACATCGTTTTCGCGGATACCGGAATCGATGCGCACATAGCGGTTCTGCTCGGGCTCACGCAGGAAGTTGAGCTTACCGCTGGCGGGCAGAAACTCGTTTTGCGGATCTTCGGCGTAGATACGTACCTCGAAGGAGTGGCCGTGGATGCGCACATCCTCCTGACTCAGTGGCAGCTCGCTACCGCTGGCGACCATCAGCTGCCATTTGACCAAGTCCTGACCCGTGACCATCTCGGTCACAGGGTGCTCTACCTGCAGACGGGTGTTCATCTCCATGAAGTAGAAGCTGTTGGTCTCATCGGTCGCATGGGTGTCCAGCAAAAATTCTACCGTGCCCGCGCCCACATAGTCGATCGCCTTGGCGGCGGCCACAGCGGCCTCACCCATGGCGCGGCGCAGGCTGTCAGATAGGCCAGGGGCTGGAGCTTCTTCAACCACCTTTTGGTGACGACGCTGAATCGAGCAGTCTCGATCCGACAGATAGATACAGTTGCCCTGAGTATCGGCAAACACCTGCACCTCGACATGGCGAGGCTGTCTCAGGTAGCGTTCGATCAGCAGCTTGTCGTTGCCAAAAGAAGAGGCCGCTTCGCGGCGGGCCGAGTTGATCGCCTCCAGGGCTTCAGATTCCGACTCGACGATACGCATTCCCTTACCACCACCGCCATAGGCTGCTTTAATTAGCTGAGGGAAACCTATCTCTTTAGAGGCCTTGAGCAGCACCTCGTCGCTCTGGTCGTCGCCGTGATAACCGGGCACCAGAGGTACATTGGCCTTTTCCATGATGATCTTGGCGGCGCTCTTGCTGCCCATGGCATCGATGGCATCGGCGCACGGTCCGACGAAGGCGATACCGGCTTGTTCACACTGGCGGGCAAAGTCGGCGTTTTCTGACAGGAAACCGTAGCCAGGGTGGATCGCCTGGGCACCGCTGCGCTTGGCGATTTCAAGGATTAATTCGCCCTTGAGGTAAGACTCGCTCGGGGCGCTGCCGCCTAAGTAGAAGGACTCATCGGCCATCGCCACATGACGGGCGTCCTTGTCGGCGTCCGAATAGAGGGCCACGGTTTTGATACCCATGGCCTGTGCTGTCTTGATGATTCTGCAGGCGATTTCGCCACGGTTGGCGATCAATAATTTGGTAAACATGTTAGCGTGCTCCCCGAACTGGTAGGGCAATAGGGTCTAAGATGATCTCTGGCTTCATTAGGCGTTCCACCTTGGGCTTCTCTTCTCGAAGAAGGCGTTTAGCCCCTCCTGGCCCTCGTCTGAGACGCGAATGCGGGCGATACGCTCGCTGGTGTAGGCCAGGGTTTCCTGGTCGATAACACCATCTTCTAGGCGTGACAGCAGGGTCTTGACCCAGGCCATGCCTTGAGGGCTATTGCCCTTGAGCGCCGTGATGATGGGCGCACTGGCCGCATCGAGGTCATCGTTAATTTCATGGATCACATTGAGCTTAAGTGCCGTTTGGGCGTCGAAACGCTCGGCGGTCAGCATGTAGCGGCGCGAGGCGCGCTGGCCCATGGCACGGACCACATAGGGGCTGATCACCGCTGGGATAAGTCCGAGCTTTACCTCGCTCAGGCAGAAGCTGGCGCGGCTGTCGGCGATGGCGATATCGCTGGCGCAGATTAGCCCCAGAGCGCCACCAAAGGCTGCCCCTTGTACCAAGGCCAGTGTCGGCTTGGGGAACTTGTCCAGCTTGTGCATCAGGGTCGCCAGCTCGTTGGCGTCACTCAAGTTTTGCTCGAAATCCATCTTGGCTTGCTTGCGCATCCAGTTGAGATCGGCGCCGGCGCTGAAGTTACGACCATTGGCCTTAAGCACCAACAGCTGACAGTTGTCATCTTTGGCGAACAGGTCGAGGGCGGCGATCATCTCGGCAATCATCACCTCATCGAAGGCGTTATGTTTGTCGGCGCGGTCAAGCACCATCTCGCCGACCCCGTCGCTTAGGGCGCAGCTTAAGTATTTAAATTCTTGTGCGATTGTTTGGCTTGTCATGAGTATCCTTCCTTGCCTCTGCGTTATCGATTGCTGACTAAAGCGGCGCATTACATGCGGAATACGCCAAACTTAGTCTCCTCAATTGGCGCATTGAGCGCTGCAGAGAGGGCAAGGCCGACCACGTCACGGGTTTGGGCAGGGTCGATAATGCCATCGTCCCACAGTCGGGCGCTGGCATGATAAGGATGTCCCTCCTTGTCATATTGAGCCACGATAGGGGCGCGGAAGGCGGCCTCATCTTCGGCGGACCATTCCACCCCTTTACGGGTCAGACCGTCACGGCGTACGGTTGCCAAAACGCCGGCTGCCTGCTCGCCGCCCATCACAGAGATGCGGGCGTTAGGCCACATCCACATCATGGTCGGCTCGAAGGCGCGGCCGCACATGCCGTAGTTACCGGCGCCGTATGAGCCACCGATGATCACGGTAAATTTAGGTACAGTGGCGCAGGAAACGGCGGTCACCATCTTGGCGCCGTGTTTGGCGATCCCTTCGTGCTCATACTTCTTACCCACCATGAAGCCAGTGATGTTTTGCAAAAACAGTAGTGGGATCTTGCGCTGGCAGCAGAGCTCGATGAAGTGGGCGCCTTTTTGCGCCGACTCGGAGAATAGGATGCCGTTGTTGGCGACTATGCCAACTGGGTAGCCGTGGATGCGGGCAAAACCGCACACCAGAGTGGCGCCATAGTTCGCCTTGAATTCGTCGAAATCTGAGTCATCCACTATGCGGGCAATCACCTCTTTGACATCGAAAGGCTTCTTCAGATCCGTGCCGACTATGCCGTAAAGTTCATTGATATCGAACTTAGGCGGTTTAGCTGGACTTAGTTGACTGGCGATCTGCTTGTTGTGATTGAGTCGGGTCACTGCCTTGCGCGCCAGTTCGAGGGCGTGGTCATCGTTTTGCGCCATATGGTCGGCTACGCCTGAGATCTTAGTATGCACCTCGGCGCCGCCCAGCTCTTCTGCCGAGACTTCTTCACCGGTCGCGGCCTTCACTAATGGTGGTCCCGCGAGGAAGATGGTGCCTTGCTCTTTGACGATGATCGATTCATCGGCCATGGCGGGTACATAGGCTCCCCCTGCGGTACACAGGCCCATCACCACGGCGATCTGTGGAATGCCTTTTGAGGACATCTTGGCCTGGTTATAGAAGATGCGGCCGAAATGATCTCTGTCGGGAAATACCTCGTCCTGGCGCGGCAGGTTTGCCCCGCCTGAGTCCACCAGATAGATGCAGGGCAGGTGACAGCGCTCGGCGATCTCCTGGGCCCTAAGGTGTTTCTTCACCGTCAGTGGATAATAGGTACCGCCTTTTACCGTGGCGTCGTTGGCGATGATCATGCACTCGACGCCGCTGACGCGACCGATACCTGCGATAATGCCCGCAGCCGGTACTACGTCTTCATAGACCTGGTAGGCGGCAAATTGGGAGATCTCCAGAAACGGTGAGCCGGGATCCAGTAGCTTCTCGACACGTTGACGTGGTGACAGCTTGCCACGGGAGAGGTGGCGCTCCATGGCCACGGCGCCACCGCCTTGTTCGATTTCAGACAGTTTTAATTTGAGATCGGCGACCACCTGGCTCATCTGTTGATGCTTGGCCTTAAACTCGTCGCTGCGGGGATTGATTTGACTGCTCAGTTGCGTCACGGCTTGGTTCCTTTTAAGACTGTGGTGAACGGGAAGCGGCGATTGCCCGCCCGAGGCCGGACAGGATCCGGCCTACTTTACGCATTCGATTATTTCGACTCGTTGAACAGCTCGCGGCCGATCAGCATGCGACGGATCTCTGAGGTGCCGGCGCCAATCTCATAGAGCTTGGCATCGCGCAGCAGGCGACCCGTGGCGTATTCGTTAACATAGCCGTTGCCGCCCAGCAGCTGGATAGCATCCAGTGCCATCTTGGTAGCGAGCTCCGCGCTGTAGAGGATGGCACCAGCAGCGTCTTTACGTGTGGTCTCACCGCGATCGCATGACTTGGCGACGTTATAGATGTAAGACTTGGCGGCGTTCATGCCTGTGTACATGTCGGCAAGCTTGCCCTGTACCAGCTGGAACTGACCGATAGACTTGCCGAACTGCTCGCGCTCGTGAATGTAAGGCACCACGATATCCATACAGGCGGTCATGATCCCTAACGGGCCGCCTGAAAGCACTACGCGCTCATAGTCCAGACCGCTCATCAGCACCTTAACGCCGTTGTTGAGGCCGCCAAGGATGTTCTCTTCTGGCACTTCGCAATCTTCGAACACCAGCTCACAGGTGTTAGAGCCGCGCATGCCCAGCTTGTCGAGTTTTTGCGCCTGACTGAAGCCCTTGAAACCACGCTCAACGATGAAGGCGGTGATGCCGTGTGGGCCCTTGTCCATATCTGTCTTAGCGTAGATGACATAGGTGTCGGCATCTGGGCCATTGGTGATCCACATCTTGTTGCCGTTAAGGATATAACGGTCACCCTCTTTACGGGCGCTCAGCTTCATAGAAACCACATCTGAACCCGCGTTAGGCTCGCTCATCGCCAATGCGCCGATATGCTCACCGCTAACCAGCTTGGGCAGGTACTTGGCCTTCTGCTCGCTATTACCGTTACGATTGATCTGGTTAACACACAGGTTTGAGTGCGCGCCGTAGCTCAGGCCAATTGAGGCCGAGGCGCGGGAGATCTCTTCCATGGCCACCACGTGGGCTAGGTAACCCATGTCTGCTCCGCCGTACTCTTCAGGCACTGTGACCCCAAGCAGACCCATTTCGCCCAGTACAGGCCATAGCTCGTTAGGGAAGGCATTTTCCTGATCGACTTTCGCGGCGATAGGGGCGATTTCGTTGGCGGCGAAGCTTTGCACTGCGTCACGCAGCATGTCCACATCTTCACCTAGGCCAAAGTTGAGAGAGGAGTAGAGTTGAGTCATTGTTTTATCCTACAGGTCTAATTTTTATAATTTTTATCAGGCCGGTTTATCCAGCCTTGCTTGTGTTCAATTTGTTGCTGTGTTAACTCGATATGGATTTTTGGTGCCTTAGGCTTGTTCTTGCTGCTCCAGGGCAGCGCGGCACTGTTGCTCGGCAGAGTTGAGCTCCATCAAGACCACCTTGATGTCGTCCATCTGCTGTTGCAGGGCCGATTTTTTCTCTTCCACCAATTCCAGCATGGTATGTAGCTGAGTACTGCTGTTCTTGTCGGCGTCATATAGCTCAAACAGGCGGCGAGTTTCGGCGAGGGAGAAGCCCAGACGTTTACCTCTTAAGATCAGCTTGAGACGCACACGATCTTTCAGACCATAGATGCGGGTTTGCCCGCGGCGTTTGGGTTTCAACAACCCCTGATCTTCATAGAAGCGGATACTACGGGTAGTAATGTCGAACTCCTTTGAAAGGTCGCTGATAGAGTAGGTGGTCTGTGGACTGTGTTTGTCGCTCATCGAAAAAATACCATATTGATTAACTTGTCTAGCACGATATATGAAGTTTACGTAAAGGTAAAGATTTTGGTGGTCGGATTGGCCCATTTGGCTGTAAAAATCTTAGTGATAACTGGTGGAATAACCACCAGTCCTGACTTTGGGGCTAGGTTAGGGAGGCTGCGAATAAGTCCTAGTGGCCTTCTCTTTTATAGAGAGTGGCTTACACAGCAATTGGCGTTCAAGGCGTCTGACTGAAGGCATGCCGGAGCCAGGCAAAGTCAGATAACGCAGAGAGCCGGTTGCTGTGAAAGCGCCGAAGGGCGTAGTTTACTGGCCAGCCTGCTGTGTTGTACTTCTTGCAAAGAATTTGGGTCATTTGCCGCGAACCAACCCTTGTATTCAGGCCTGTAAGCCGACGCAGAGCACACAGGGGACTTGGTCGCACCTCCCTTAGGCAAAGGTCTAATGGGAAAAGTGTCACTTGGCTCCATAATGTGATCTATGGCGCATAAGCCAAATCGTATGGAAGGGGAAGCCGATATGTCGGCGTCAACGGCGCTCGCATGTCATTCGGAGAAGATCATATGAAGGATTTGCATAATCAGTTACACCAGGAATCTATCGACAATCCCAACGCCTTTTGGGCCGAGGCCGCTGGCGCCTTAGTCTGGGACAAGGCGTTCGAGCGGGTACTCGATGATAGTCAGGCACCTATGTATCGCTGGTTTAGCGGCGGACAACTCAACACCTGTTATAACGCGGTCGACCGTCACGTTGAAGCTGGGCGCGGCGAGCAGGTGGCGATTCAATATGTAAGCCCGATTACGGACACCGAATATGGGATCACCTATAACGAGCTGCAAGCCCAGGTGAGCCGACTGGCCGGTTATATGGCCAGCCAGGGCGTGACCAAAGGCGACAGGGTGATCATCTATATGCCCATGGTGCCAGAGACCGCCTATGCCATGCTGGCCTGTGCGCGGTTAGGGGCGATTCACTCAGTGGTGTTCGGAGGTTTTGCCGCCAACGAGCTGGCGACCCGTATCGACGATGCCAAGCCTAAGATGATCCTTTCCGCTTCCTGCGGCGTGGAGCCATCGGGCGTGGTGGCCTATAAGCCGCTGCTGGATGATGCCCTCGAACAGGCAAGCCATCAGGTGGAGCAATGTGTGATCCTCAACCGTCCTCAGTTGCAGGCCGAATTAGTCGATGGCCGCGACATAGATTGGCAGAGCGCAGTGGCCGATGCGCCCAATATCGAGTGCCAGACGGTGGATGCGACCGATCCGCTCTATATTCTGTATACCTCGGGGACCACAGGCCAACCCAAAGGTGTGGTGCGCGATAATGGCGGTCATGCGGTAGCACTCGCCTGGTCGATGAAGCATATCTATGATATCGACCCGGGTGATGTTTTCTGGGCGGCTTCGGACGTGGGCTGGGTTGTTGGCCACTCCTATATTGTCTACGGCCCCTTATTAGTGGGCGCCACCACAGTATTGTTTGAGGGCAAACCCGTGGGCACGCCAGATCCTGGCATCTTCTGGCGCACCATTGCCAAATATGGGGTAAAGAGCTTCTTTACCGCGCCGACGGCGATCCGCGCCATTAAACGTGATGACCCAGAGGGCAGTTACCTTGAGGGTGTGGATCTTAGTTGTCTCGGCACTTTATTCCTCGCTGGCGAGCGCTGCGACCCGGATACCCTGCACTGGGCCGAGCAGCAGCTCAATAAGCCGGTGATCGATCATTGGTGGCAGACAGAAACCGGTTGGCCGGTCGCGGCTAACCTGATGGGTACCGCGCCTGTGCCGGTCAAGGCCGGATCTCCGGCTAAGGCTGTGCCAGGTTATGACGTGCAGGTGCTCGATGAGATGGGCGATAGTGTCGCGCCGAATCAGTCAGGTAACGTAGTGATCAAGTTGCCATTGCCACCGGGCACGCTGGCGACCCTGTGGCAAAACGAGGCGCGCTACAAGGAGAGTTACCTCTCCATGTATCCGGGTTACTACCTCACAGGGGATGCCGGTTACATGGATGAAGAGGGTTATCTCTATATCATGAGCCGCATCGATGACATCATTAATGTGGCCGGTCACCGTTTGTCGACCGGGCGCTTCGAAGAGGTGCTTTGTCAGCATGAGGCGGTGGCCGAGGCGGCGGTGATCGGGGTGGATGACAAGCTTAAGGGACAGGTGCCACTGGGGTTAGTGGTGCTCAAGAAAGGCTGCGATCTCAGCGACGAACAGCTTTACAAGGAGCTGATCGCCCTGGTACGTGAGCAGATTGGCCCAGTGGCCGCCTTTAAGCTGGTGAGCGCCGTGCCTAAACTGCCCAAGACTCGCTCGGGTAAGATCTTGCGCGGTACCATGCGTAAAATTGCCGACAACCAGGATTTCAAGATGCCGGCGACTATCGAAGACCCCTACACGCTGGAGTTGGTACGCAACGCCCTGACCCGCATGGGTTATGCCGACGCTCACGTTTAAGGTGTTTGTCTTTCACGATTTAAAAGGGCCCTAGGGCCCTTTTTTAATGTCGGCTTCACTTTGCAACTTAAAGGTATCGATGCGCGTTATCAATTGCAGCCAAATGCCGCTTGTATAAGGCTCGTATACAGGAGTCGTAAAGAGATAGGGGCGCTCAAGTATAAGCCGCTGCAGCAGTAGCGTAAGTTTATCTTAGCAAGGAGAAGCTTTTCGCCTGCGGTTTAAATATCGCCATTGATAAATAGTTTTAAGCTGTCGTATGCTGAGATGGCACTTTAATCCAAAAGGTTGGGGAAAATGAAGAGTAAGTATCTAGGAATAGTGTTGTTGGTCATCGGCGTAGCGTTAGCCTGGTGGGGGTATAACATCTATGACTCAACCAGTTCGCAGATCACCCGAGCGGTCAACGGCGATACGCCCATTGAGGCTTGGGCTGGTATGGTTGGTGGCGCCATCTGTGTGTTGATTGGCCTATTAAAATTAAAATAATCTTTTAGCACTGACTGGTTAAGCCTGCATTTTTGCAGGCTTTTTGTTTTTAAGATGAAGGATAGAGTAATAAGCTGGGCTGCTAGATAGCAAAGCTAGGCCTTTGGATAACTTATATACGGGCTAATTGATATAGCGCCTAATTGGCGCAGCTTTTCTGTATTTCGGGCTCTGATAGTACAATCCCGGCAGCATAAGACAGTGTCAATTATCGTAAAAAAAACCGGCATAGAGCCGGTTTATTTGAAGTATCTTCAAGGATGCTAGTTAGGCGAGTTTAACCAGCATCTTACCTCGGTTCTTGCCTTCAAACAGGCCGATAAAGGCTGCCGGAGCATTGTCCAGTCCTTCATATATGGTCTGCTCTGCCTTAACCTGGCCATTTGCCAGCCACTGACTCATTTGCTGGGTAAACTCGCCATAGTGCTGCCAGTGTTCGAACACGATAAAGCCTTCGATTCTCAACTTTTTCATGATGATATAGGCAAGGTTGCTTGGGCCTGGAGTTGGCTCGGTTTCATTGTACTGGGCGATCATGCCACACACGGCAATACGACCATGGTCGTTCATGTTATCCAGCGCTGCGGCTAAATGCTCGCCGCCGACGTTTTCAAAGTAGACATCTACCCCTTGAGGGGCCGCCTCTTTGAGTGCCTGACTCAGGTTAGTGGTGCGCTTATAGTTGATCACCTGCTCTATGCCCATCGCCTTGAGCGCTTCGGCTTTCTCGTCTGAGCCCACAGACGCAACGACCTTGGCCCCCATCAAGAGACCCAACTGACAGGCAACACTGCCCACGGCGCCAGAGGCGGCTGAGACAAACAGTGTCTCGCCTTCTTTTAACTGGGCAATGCGATTAAGGCCAGTCCAGGCAGTCATACCTGGCATACCCAACACCCCAAGGAAGTGGGATTCAGATAAGGGGGTCTCGGGTAACAGAGTGTGATCAGCTCCGTCGGTAATGTAGTGGCTACGCCAGCCTTTCATGCTGCTCACCTTGCTACCGACTGGGAAATCGACATGGTTAGATTCGATCACCTCACCAATGGCGCCGCCTTCTAATACTTGGCCCAAGGCAAACGGCGCGATATAGCTCTCTCTGTCTACCATGCGGCCACGCATGTAGGGGTCGACCGACATCCATAGGTTTTTTACCAGAAATTCTCCGGCCTTGAGTGGTGGTAACTCGATCTGTTTTAGGCTGAAATTCGCATGGGTAGGCATGCCTTGTGGACGGCTGGCCAACAGTATCTCTTGTGCTTGCATAGATTAAACCTCTTTTTACTTTGCGCGCTAACTAATTGTGGTAAACTCTACAAACAAATTGAGCGCAATGCAAATACTTTGTGCGCAAAGTAATGCGTTTTATTGCCCAATATCTTGCGTTCATTTTGTTAAGATAGTTGTAGGCTAAGGTGGCTGGCGGCGCTAAAGTGCAGAGCCTTAGTAATAGTTCGAGTCAAAAACGGTAAAAATAATGAGTAAGCAGATGAGTGAAGTACAAGTGACAACTGATGCCGCCGCGGGCGATAGCCTAGAACAGGGCGGCGAATGCCTGTCAGATAACGTCTGCTTTGCCCTCTATACCGCCGCCAATGCCTTGGTGCGCGCCTATCGTCCCTTATTGCAAGAGTGCGATCTTACCTATCCCCAGTATCTGGCGATGCAGGCCTTGTGGCTGAAAGATAACGCCAGCCTGACGGATCTCTCCCTAGCGACTCGTTTAGACTTGGGCACCTTAACCCCCATAGTGAAGCGCCTTGAGGCCAAGGGACTCGTGGTGCGCCATGTGGACAGCCGTGATGAGCGAAAGAAGGTGATTCAGGTGACTCAGGTCGGTGAGGCGCTTAAACAGGATGCCCTGGCGTTGAAGCAGCAATTGCTCGCTAAGGTGACAGCATCGGATGAGCAGCTCGAGCAGCTAAGGTTGATCTGTCTTAATCTGACCCAAGATCTCAATGTCGGTTAGTCCAGGTGCTTGATGTGAAAAGCGAAAACACTGTTCTGAAATGCGGCCAGTGAGCGGGGAGTTTTCCTAGTAATTAACTTACCAATTTTTGTATAATCGCGACCAATTTCGTGCCTATCGACTATGTGACTCGCAGTTGTCGTCATAACCTTTTTTAAGCTTATGATTTAACTCAGATAGTCCAGACTATAATAAAAGATAGGTGTAGACAGTCTCTGTTTCCCATGGGAAAAATCTAATGCAAAATCACTCAGACCTCCTCGATATTGGCGTGATTGGCCTAGGCGTCATGGGCAAAAATCTGGCGCTTAATATTGCCGACAACCATTACCGTGTCGCCGCCTTCGATCTTGATAGTGCCAAGATAGATGCCTTGTTGGAGCAGGAGCAAAAAGAACGTCCTGCCGATAAACCTCAACGTATTGAAGGATGTAGCAATCTTTCAGAAATGTTATCTAGTCTCGCAAAACCTCGCATTCTGGTGTTATCGGTTCCGGCCGGGGCGCCTGTCGATGGCGTCTGCCATGCATTGCTTCAAGCAGGTATCGAAGCCGACGATATCGTGGTCGATACCGGCAACAGCCTTTGGACTGATACCGTGGCCCGTGAAGCCCAGTATAAAGATCAATTTATCTTCTTTAGCTGCGCCGTTTCAGGTGGTGAGATGGGGGCACGTTTTGGCCCCTCTTTGATGCCCAGCGGCGATATTAAGGCGTGGGACAGAATTAAGCCGATTTGGGAAGCGATTGCGGCCAAGGTTGACCCGCAAACGGGTTTGCCTATCGAGCGTCAAGAGCTTGGTAACCCTGTGACAGAGGGCGAGCCCTGTACCACTTACATTGGTCCGGCTGGCGCCGGCCACTATGTGAAGATGGTTCACAATGGCATCGAGTATGCCGATATGCAGCTGATCTGTGAGGCTTATCAGCTGCTCAGCGAAGGCTTAGGGTTAAGTGCAGCAGAGGTCGGCGAGATCTTTGCCCGCTGGGATCAGGGCAGCCTGAACAGTTATCTGATGGAGATCAGTGCTGACGTCTTGTCGCAGGCGGATCCCTTAACAGGCAAGCCATTGGTCGAGATGATCTTAGACAAGGCGGGGCAGAAGGGCACAGGTCTGTGGACGGCGGTGAGCAGTTTGCAAATTGGTTGTCCGGCGCCCACTATCGCCGAAGCCGTATACGCCCGGGCGGTAAGCACCCAGAAACAACAGCGCCAGCAGTTGAGCCTGTTGCTGGCCGGTCCTGCGCCGCTGAGCTTAAGCGAAGATGAGCGCGGAGTCTTTATCGACCAGCTGGAAAATGCCCTCTATTGCGCCAAAATCGCCTGTTACGCCCAAGGCTTCCAGCTGATGGCGATGAATGCGCAGGAGCGTGGTTGGCAGTTGGATTTTGCCGAAATTGCTAAGATATGGCGTGCCGGTTGTATTATTCGTGCTACCTTCCTGCAATCTATCACCCAGGCCTATCAACAGGCACAAACCGCAGGTCAGCCTCTCGCTAACCTGCTGATGGCTGAGACCTTCAGTCTGGCATTATCGGCCAAGCAGCAAGATTGGCGTCAGGCCGTGGCCAAGGCGATCATGAGTGGTGTGCCCGTACCCTGTATCGGTTCGGCGCTGGCCTATTACGATAGCTATCGCTGCGAGACCCTGCCGGCTAATCTGCTTCAAGGTCAGCGTGACTTCTTCGGCGCCCATACCTTTGAACGTATCGATAAGCCAGCCGGTGAAAAATATCACCTCAACTGGAGTCATAGCGAGCGCACGCTAGAGAAGCTCTAATTGCTGATGAACATAAAAAACCGCTACTGATACCAGTTAGCGGTTTTTTTATATCTAAATTTGGCGCTGGCTGACGTTAGCCCTGACAGCCGCCACTCTCGTAACAACTGGGCTTACGGGGACAGCTGGCACCGCGGGCGCAGATGAGCCTGGCTTCACTGTCGATGCCGCGCTCCACCCAGTTGATGTTGAGGATCTTAGCCACCCGCTTGATATCTGTCTTGATATTGCTGGGGAGGGGCGATGAACCGCCATTGTCGACACAGGCCTCTTTGAGTTGTTGGGCCACTTGATTAGCGTCGCCGCCCTGGGCCTCGATGGCGGGGTTGAGGTCGATACCGGCGCACAGCACGTGGGGATTACCGGCAAGATCCTTTACCCGAATCGACTCGCAGCAGTAGATCTTTGGCTCGTTGGCCACATCTAAGATGGAGATTTGTGCCGATGAGCCTTGGGTGGTGGCGTTAATCATTCTAAATACTGCCCAGTGCTGGCAGGGATCTTCCACTTGACGCATATTGCCCCAGGGCAGCGGAATGCCGTTACCTCGATAGACGGCCTTAAGCTTCCCGGGGGAGTAGGCATCGAAATAGTGCCAGTGGCTATAGGGGGAAACCGCCGTCATGCGGCGCATGGCCACCGAGGGGGAAACATCCACCAACCTGGCAACGTCTATCTCGTAACCATGTCTGTCCAATAGCTGCCTGAAGGGCACCTTAGGGCAGAGCAGGGCGCCAGCGAAAAAGCTGGATTCAAAATCGCGCCAGGCGTGCAGTATATCCTGGGCATCGACGGTCGATGATTGAGGCCTAAGATCGGCTTCTTCCACTAAGCTTGTGCCATGGCTGCGACCGGCCACCATGATGCTTTTCAGGCCATCTTTGTTGTGTAGCACGCTATGACCTATGTGCACCGCCAAGTCATACTTGAGTCGGCGGGTATGCTGGTTAAGCAACTTGTTAAGACAGATTTTGTTGGGCAACTCGAAGTAGGAGGTGATGATATGTTGTTGGGTCGCTCCAGCCTCTTCGCGGATTGCCTTGGGCGCGCGGGAAAACCATTTCACCACCAGACCGAGGCGCTGCACGATAGCCAATAGATCCTCCAGGCTTAATGGCATGCGTTTTAGGCCCACCTCTTCGGCGGCGCGCTCTAAATCGGGAAAGTGGTTTTGGTGATGCTCCTGATGGGCGCGAATTAAAAGGTGAGCGAACTGGCGACCGCTGATCCCGGTTTGCGACAGCATTTCAGGAATGGCAATTTGTAAAATTTCATTGGAAAACAGAAAACTGGGTTCCAGCGCCATGCCGCTTATCCCACCGCGGGAGCCTTTGACCGGGGTGATAGCCTGCTCCTCGGGGGCATCGTCGAGAAACCAGTCGACCTCTTTTTGAAACACCGCCGCAATCACGGCCAGCATGCCTGCACTGGGCACGCGTTTACCGCGCTCTATCATCGACAGGTAAGAGACTGAAGGGGCTGAGTCGGCATCAACCCTAATACAGCGGGCTGACAGATCTTCCATAGTTAGGTTATTGCGTTTTCTGAGGTTGCGTATCTTAGTGCCCAGAAAATGCGACTTTCTCATCAAGCTGCTATTTGTCTTCATTTTGTAAAATTCACACTGTGAAATTTCTATTGTGAAATTGTAATGAAAAAGTGGCTAGACTACAAATTAAGCAATCGGGGAAATCTATTAGCCCTTGAGCGTCACACTAAGCTGTAAGGGAAATATCTCCTCAGCGAGTCACATAGCGATCACGAAATATGAGGGATGAGGCGATGAATATGCATACAGAGCAACTAGACCAGAGTATTTACAACTTCATCAAGCAGGTAATGCCAATGACACTGATAAACGGAAATAACGCTCTGGCCCCACAAGGTCAGGAGCAAGATACCTTGACCTATGCCAAGCAGATCTTAGATCAGTATTTTCCCCTGGATCAGGGTTCGCATCAGGATGTCTGCAGCTATGTGATTTACTACAAGCAACTGCTAGCTTTCTTCGCCGATGGCAGCCAGAGTGGTCTGGCACAGCCAAAACAGTTTGTGGCGCTGTCGGGTCACAAGTGTGAGCCTAGCTCTCTAGTGCTGAAAAATAATGGTTTTCATATTGAGATTGCCATCGATCGTAGAGGTGAGCAGGGACGTCATGATCTGGCAGGCATCAATGATGTACAGGTCGAGGCGGCATTGATGACGATAGTTAATAGCGAGCAGAGCCCTTGTCAGCGCAGCTGGACCAGCCTGGTGACTGGCCAAGCCGATAAGCATTGCAAGGAGTTCACTTCAAAAGATGGCAACGAATACTGCCTGTGATCTTTCCATCGACTCGCTATAAAAAATGCCAGCATTTCGCTGGCATTTTTTATGGCTATTTGTATTTAGCCTGACGTTTACGCCAGAGCCAGTCCTAAGCTGAACAGGGCACTAAAGATCACCGTGAGCTTGGCGGTGCGCCCTAATAGGGGGTTTAATGCCGCCCCCGAGGTTTGGCTAAATTCGCTGTTTAATTTACGCGCCAATACCAGAGAGAGTCCACCGAGTAAGACAGGCAGACCAGGTAGTAAGCCCAGCAAGAAGCCACCAATGATGAGTGCAAAAGGTAGGTATACCAGTGCCTGATATAGGACTCTGGCTTGCCCTTCGCCAATTTTAACCGCCAGGGTGTGCTTGCCCGCTTTGGTATCTGTGGGAATGTCGCGGGTATTGTTGACCAGCATTACGGCGGCGTTAAACAGGCCGATGGCACTGCCTAAAATCCAGGCGGCAATGCTGGTGTCATTGGCCTGCAGATAGTAGCTGCCTACGACGGCAACCAAGCCGAAGAAGACAAAGGCGGCGACCTCACCAAGGCCATGTGAGGCCAGCGGATAGGGGCCGCCACTATACCCCAGGGCGCCGAGTATTGAGGCCGCGGCTAAGATGGCGATAGGCCAGCCACCGTGGTAAATCAATAGTGAGCCAACTAATAGCGCCAGCACTAAGCAAGCCACCATGGCATTGCGTACCTTGTTGGGGGCAAGCAGGCCACTTTGGGTGACTCGTACCGGGCCTAGTCGCTCTTCGGTATCGATACCACTCTTAAAGTCGAAGTAGTCGTTGGCGAGGTTGACGGCGATCTGCAGCAGCAGGGCGCACAGCATTGAGGTGGCAGCAATCAGCCAGCTAAATTGCGTTAGTGAAAGTGCAAGCGCATTGCCGACCAAAAGGGGGCCAATGGCTGCAGGTAAAGTACGGGGGCGTGTCGCCAAAATCCAGGGATTCATTATGTGAGTTCGTAGTTGTTAGGGTGGGGATGGGAGCGAAGCTCGACAAACGTTGACCAAGCATAGCAAAAAAGGCGAACTCGATGAAGCGCTTGAATTAGCATTATGTGAACAGCTTCGTTTTATTTGTGTGGTTTGCCACTTCTGCTTGCTATCAGTTTTAACAAAGTTTAACGGCACTGTTAAAACTTTGTGTATTTTTGAAGCGGCGCACATCTCCAAGTGATTTTAAGCATAAATTTGCAGCTAGCCTCAAAGACATATCCCTTTTTATATGCTGTGATAGCTGTCTGACAGTAGGAAACTGTGAGCTTTGGTTTAAGCTTATCTAATTAATTTATATAGAATTATGCGTAAACCTCGTCGGCAGTCTCCTCGAAGGGTAAGACAAGGAATAGGGTAATGCGTTTTGATGAACAGGTTGCCATTGTCACAGGGGCTGGATCCGGCCTAGGCCGGGCCTATGGGATTGCTTTAGCCGAGCGCGGCGCACGCGTGGTCCTTATCGATTCAGGTATCGCGGATAGCGGCTGCCAGACATATAGTGGTGCTGGTCTCAACAAGACAGCCAAAACCCTAGCAGGGCTGGGTGCCGATTGTTTGACATTTCAACTCGATGTTCGTAATCCTCAGGCCTTAAAAGAGGCGGTAGATACTGTCATGACCCGTTGGGGACGTATTGATATTTTGATCAATAACGCCGGGGTCCACTCAACCGTGCCTTTCGATACTTTGAGCTTTGAACAGTGGCAGCAGCAATTGGATGTGGATCTCAATGGCAGCTTTCACCTGACTAAATTGGTCTGGCCGTTAATGAAACAGCAAAATTATGGCCGTATCGTTATGACGGGCAGCGCCAGTGGTCTCTATGGGGATATGCACGAAACCCATTTCAGTGCCAGTAAGATGGCGCTAGTAGGTCTGGTCAATAGCCTGGCTAAGGAGGGACGGGAATATAATATTTACGTCAACACCTTAGTGCCTCAGGCGCTCACTCCTATGACAGAACATCACCTTAGCCCTCTGGTGAAACCCTTATTTAGTACCTCGTCGGTTAATGCCGCACTCCTGTATCTTTGTTCTGCCAAGGCCTGCACTGGCCAACATCTGCTGGTTGCCGCCGGCAGTGTCAGTCACGGAATGTTTGTCGAATGTCAGCCGCTGCGCATTATAGAAGATGGCTGTAAGCCTGAGGAGATCGCCCATCGTTGGGACGAACTCTACCGCGCCCAGCCATATTTATATCATGAGAGTGGTGAGGAGCAGGTGACGGCTTGGGCTAAGCGCAGTGCCGCCGAGCATAACGTTGATATAGAGTAGTGCTATATTCGACTTGCTGATCCTGTCCACTATTCTTGCATTAACTTCTTGAGTTGCGGAGCGGTTTTAGGCTTTGTTGCCCATAGGCTTTGGCTGGGATGTGATGCTCGGCTTAGCGAGATGACAAGCTTGTTAACTGGGGCAAAACTTTGCTGCAAGGGGCTAAGAGAAGCTCAGGTTAAGCTAGTAAGGTTAGCGTCGTTTAAGGTAAGCTTAACGGTCAAGTTAGATAAAATATCGGTGAGATCGTATGAGTCACGTGTTAGATGATTTGTTATCCCTATTATCGCTAGAGCAGATAGAGGCTGGCCTCTATCGGGGGCAAAGCCAAGATCTGGGTTTTGGTCATGTGTTTGGTGGTCAGGTAATGGGGCAGGCTTTGAGCGCTGCAGCGCAAACGGTTGACGCCGAACGTCATGTTCACTCCTTCCATTCCTATTTTTTGCGCGCCGGTGATGAAAAGCTACCTATTGTCTATGATGTCGAGAATATGCGCGACGGTGGTAGCTTTAGTGCACGCCGGGTAAAGGCGATTCAGAAGGGTAGACCCATCTTTTACATGACCTGCTCTTTTCAAAAGCCAGAAACCGGATTCAATCATCAAAACCAAATGCCTGATGTGCCAGGCCCTGAGGGTTTACTGAATCAGCAAGAGTTGGCGATGACCCTGACAGATAAGGTGCCAACTAAGGTGCTTGAGAGGTATATGGCTGACTCGCCTTTGGAGATGCGTTTGGTGAATCCATCGACACCTGTGGCACCCAAGCAGAGTGATCCCAAGCGCTATGTGTGGATCCGTGCCAATGGCAAGGTGCCAAATGATCTCTCTGTTCATGAGTATCTGCTGGCCTATGCTTCTGACTTTAACTTCTTGGTTACGGCGGCTCAGCCACATGGCGTGTCGTTTTTAACTCCGGGTATGCGTATGGCGACCATAGATCATGCTATGTGGTTCCATCGTCCCGTCGATTTGAGTCAATGGTTGCTTTATAGCATTGAGAGTCCTAATGCCAGTGGCAGTAGGGGGTTTGTTCGCGGCGAGTTTTATACTGAGTCCGGTGAGTTAGTCGCATCGGCTACCCAGGAAGGTTTGATTCGATTAACACAGGGATAAAGGATTTAGGTAGGTTGAAAGAAATGAAGATTAAAATGAAAGTCATTTTAGCCACTTTACTGCTGATGTTGGCGGGGTGTGTGACTGTAGAGCCAGAGCCACCCATTATCGTCAACGGAGCCGCTGGCTATTTGGAAAGGGTTAACCTGCCTCAGGGATGCAGCGTGACTATAGCTGTGATCGATCTCGATACCCCTGGTGTCATCGTCGCCCAGAAAACCTTTGATATTGCCAGGGCTCCCGTGCCGTTTAAATTTACCTTTGCCCGAGAGACCATTGAAAGCCACGTCAATTATGGTGTGGTGGCAATGATTCAGTATCAGGGGAAGGTGATCTTCCAAACTTACGATAAGTTTCCGGTGATCAATAACGGTAAATACACCACTGAGGTGGTGATGAAACTGGTTAAATAGCACCAGATAATAACAAGGAGCCCTAGGGCTCCTTTTTTATGCCTCTATGATTTATCTATTCATTCTTAGCGGATTGCTCTATTGCTCTGACATGTTTTACAAAGGATGAATCTTGAGAAAATTTCATTCAGTAGCGCACTATGAAATGTTGATTTGTTATATTTTATCCAATAGGGTGGAGAGATAATAATAATCAAGGAAGAGCAGATGCAATTTGTCGGCAGTCATCATCTTATTGGGAGTTTGCCCGAAGCGGCGCTAACTCAAGAAAACCCTCTCGATAGACACAACAACCCCAAGGCGTTGATGAGTTCACAACCAGGAATGGTCGCTGAATTCCAGCTGCCCACCCCAACTTCCTTTATTGGCGGTTCTCGCCGTCAAGACTTAACAGATAAAACAGGCTCACATCAAGATTTGGCAGCTAAGGAAGATGCGGCTATAGATTTTGCTGAGCTGACAGAAGCGCAGAGCCAAGTGTTGCTGGCCAATCTTGGACTGTTGACTCTCGCCTTATGCTTTCTGCTGTTTGGCATCAGTGTCTAGTCACCAGCCCGTTAGGGCAAATAGTGTAAACGCTAGCTTTTTACAAGCCGAGCGACTGGTTAAATCGCAGCAGCTGTCTTCTATTTACCTAACCAATTTCTTATCTCCCTCATCAGATGTAGAGCTTAGGATGTACTGGGCTTTTTGACGTCCCCAGGGTTGTCCTGAGCCTGCACCTTTGTTTTGCCTAAAAACTCAATTACACAAAGGGATTTCAATGACCGCTATTTCTCTTTTTCTCTCTTTCCCTCTCTTTTCTCTCTTCCCCCTCTCTTTTCATAGTGCCAAAACCTGTGTTAATGGATTGTAAATTACCATTTCGCTTAGCTTTGCCAATTCGGCGCTCAATAAGTGGGCAAGCCGGATGCTTGTCACAGTAATAAAAGGTGTATTGTCGATATTTGTTTGTTTTGTGTGATCTGTATCGTGTCGGGGTATTTAAAAAGAGGTACAAGTTAGGCTTGTTGATTTAGATCAATAACTCCTCGTTATTTGTCTGGCAGGATACGCGCAAATGTAAGGAATTTGATAATAAAAACAACAGTAACTGTTGTGTTAATGGAGTAGTATGATGAAAAAAACTATCGTTTCAGGTCTGATCGCTGCCACCCTACTGTCTACTGGATTTACAGCCTCTGCACACCAAGCTGGTGATGTTATTATTCGTGCTGGCGCCGCTGTTGTTGCCCCTAACGAATCTAGCCAAGATGTTGCTGGTTTTGGTGAGTTCAATGTTAGTAACAATACCCAATTAGGTCTTAACTTTGGTTACATGCTGAGTGATAACTGGGGTATTGAGCTATTAGCGGCAACGCCATTTAGCCATGATGTCTCTTTAGATGGCGTAGGCAAGATTGCAGAGACTAAGCACCTGCCACCAACTTTAGTGGCTCAGTATTACTTCGGTTCTGCCGAGTCTAGCGTGCGTCCTTATATCGGTGTGGGTGTGAACTTCACTAACTTCTTCGATAACGAATTCACTAATGATCTGGATGGCGCATTGACTGACCTTAGCCTAAGTAACTCTTGGGGATGGGCTGCGCAGGTAGGTTTTGACTATCAATTCAATAAGAATTGGCTGTTTAACGCTTCTGTTTGGTATGCACAAATCAGCACTGATGTTAAATTCAATTTAGGCGATGTTCCTGTGAAAATTGAAACCGACATCGACCCATGGGTTTACATGGTGAGCTTTGGTTACACTTTCTAAATCTGAGTTTTCGATAATAAAAAAGGAGCCAAAGGGCTCCTTTTTTGTTGTCTATTTTTAACGTATCAGGTTACTGCGTCTTTTTAGCTGCTTTTGCCGCTTTACGTTCTTCTTTGGTGCGCCAGTGACGGGTGTTGTAGATAAATTCTGGTAGCAGCTTAGTTAGCCAGGCGACGAGTCTCCAGCGCTTGGTGATATAGGCTCTGCGCTTTGCCTTCTGCATCGCCTTGATGGCCTGACGGGCGACCTCTTGGGGCGGTGATAGCCAGAGGCGACTCTTCTGCATGGCGGCTTTGTCCAGCAAGCCTAACTGCAGATCTGTGATAGTGATTGGCAGCTTTAAGCGTTGGGCATGCATACTTAGCCCCTCTAGGTAACTGCTGGCGTAGGCCTTAGAGGCGTGGTAGGCCACGTTAGGGCCGCCACGTAGACCGGCGATAGAGTTGATGGCCGCTAGTTGGCCATAGCCCTGTTCGACAAATAATCGAAATGCCGTATTGCATATGGCGCTGTAGCCCTGCACATTGACGGTAATAATATCTTGGTCAAGTTGCCATGGCAGCGAGGCATCATAGCCGTTGAGGCCAGTATTGACTATCACAAGGTGGGCGCCACCGAGTTGCTGCCATACAGACTCTAGGGTGTTGATAATTGCCTTGGGCTCGGTAATGGCCAATGGATGCAGGCTGACTTTTGTGGGCAGCCCATTGGCAAACTCTTGAAGTGATTCGGTATCTTGTGCCAGAAGTGCCAGTTCGACACCTTGCTCGGCGAGTTGTTTGGCGATTTCGCGACTGACAAGTGAGCTGGCGCCCACAATTATGGCTGTAGCTTGAGACATGAGACTATTCGACATCAAATGGTTAGCCTATGATATGAAGATATCTGATTGAGAACAAGATTTATAATATAGACATGTGGACATCCAGAAGTCTTGATGTATGATTAGGAGCAAGAGTATGAACAGATGGTTAAGCCCGGTAGTGGCAATGGCGATGAGCGCTGGTTTACTGGCAGCTTGTGCGACACCCAATGCCAGTGTGGAGATCCAAGGGGAAGTGTGGTTTAAGGAGCGTATGGCGTTACCGCCTGAGGCTGTGCTATCGGTGCAAATTCAGGATGTGTCTAAGATGGATGCCCCTGCTGTGGTGTTGGCGGCCTTTGACAGAGTCGATGTGACAACGCCTGCACCTTTTAATTTTGTCATTCCTAGGGATCAGTTTGAGGCAGGCCATAGGTACACAGTCGGTGCCAAGATCACTTTAGATGGCAAGCTGATGTTTATTAATACTCAATCGTACCCCATAGATTTAGGCGATAGCTCGCCTATCTCAGTGTTAGTGCAGCGCGTCGGTAGGTAAGATTAAACACCGCGCCGATAGCGATTACTGGCCCTATGTGGTTGTTTGTTAACGAGATCGAAAGAGGCGCGGTATGCCGGTAAAAATTCCCGATAATCTGCCAGCGGCGGAAATACTCGAATCAGAAAATATCTTTGTTATGTCCGAAACCCGGGCGGCAAATCAGGATATCAGACCGATGAAGGTGCTGATCTTGAATCTGATGCCAAACAAGATAGAGACTGAAACTCAGCTGTTGCGATTACTCGGCAACACGCCGCTACAGGTGGATGTGGATCTGCTGCGTATTCACGATAAAGCCTCTAAGCACACCTCTATCGATCATATGGACAACTTCTATCGTGATTTTGAGGCGGTTCGTCACAAAAATTACGATGGCCTGATCATTACCGGTGCGCCTTTAGGGCAAATTGAATTTGAAGAGGTGACTTACTGGGACCATATTCGTGAGATCATCGACTGGTCGCAAGAGCATGTCACCTCTGTGCTCTTTCTGTGTTGGGCAGCTCATGCGGCCCTGTATCATCTCTACGGCTTGCAGCGCAAACTGCTGTCGGCTAAGCGTTCAGGGGTGTTTAACCATCAAAGAACCTGTAAACATTTCCCTTTGCTGCGCGGTTTCGATGATGAGTTTTTTGCGCCTCACTCTCGCTTTGCCGAAATGGATGTGCAGGATCTCAAGGCTCACAAGGATCTGCAGGTGTTGGCCGAGTCCGATGAGGCGGGCGCTTACTTGGTGCTGAGCCGCAACAACCGCAACTTGTTCGTGATGGGGCACCCCGAATATCAAAAATCGACCTTAAGCGATGAGTATCAAAGGGATCTTGCCGAGGGGCTTAGCCCTAAGGTGCCGAAAAACTATTTTCGCAATGACGATCCCAGCCAGCCGCCAGTGGCTCGCTGGCATGGTCATGGCAGTCTCTTGGTCAGCAATTGGCTCAACTATTATGTCTACCAGCTGACGCCTTATGATCTTGATGATATGAACGCTATCACTCCTTGGGAACATGAGTATAAAGATGAGCAGGAGTAACTCTTACGGCGGGTCGATCCTTATCGATACCCCCAGGCTGTGCATGCGCCAGTTTGTGCTGGAGGATGCCGAGGATGTGTATCGTTTTGCCGCGAATCCCGATGTGGTGCGCTATACAGGTGATGCAGATGCGGTCAAGAGCCTGGAAGATGCAAAGCGGATCATAGAAAACTATTGGCTGGCGGGGTACCGAGAACATGGTTTTGCCCGTTATGCATTGATCAACAAGGCTGATAAACAGCTGATCGGTTTCTGTGGCATAAAGTATGAATCCTTACTTAACCGAGGGCAGGGTGGCATAGATATCGGCTATCGTATGCTGCCCGAATACTGGGGAAAAGGGCTTGCCACTGAAGCCGTCACTGCCTGTTTGCGCTATGCTCGCGAGACCCTAGGTATCGACTGCGTCTATGCCGAGGTGATGCTTGATAACCCAGCTTCTAGCCGGGTACTGGAAAAGGCTGGCATGGTGCAGATAGATAGCTATCAAGACGATGGCGTGAGTCTCCTTCTTTTCCGCACTCCCTAGGTGGCTGGCAGTTAGTTTTGTTCTCCTGATAGCTGCGTGGCGGTTGAAGAACAAGGTGTAAGGCGCTATTTTAACTAGACGCAGCGCCCGCTCGCTTACCTTCGAGAATGGATCCTCATGTCAGAGAAAAACCAAGCTGTACTCCTGTTATTGGCCCATCCTTCGCAGCACAGATCCGAAGTCAATCTTCCCCTGTATAACCTTGCCAAGACGATTCCTGGCGTCACTGCAGTGGATCTCTACGGTGAGTATCCCGAATTTGATATCGATATCGAGCGGGAGCAACAACGATTGCTGAGTCATGACGTGGTGATCTTTCAGTTTCCCCTCTACTGGTATTCGACGCCCGCTATCTTGAAGGAGTGGCAGGACTTAGTGCTTGAATATGGCTTTGCCTATGGCACCGATGGTAATGCGCTCAAAGAAAAGACCTTTTTTTGCGCGATCACAGCAGGGGGCAAGGAAGAGGCCTACCAGACTGAGGGTTATAACCATTTTACCCTGAGACAACTATTGGCGCCCCTTGAGCAGACCGCCAGCCTGACAGGGATGCGCTATCTGCCACCCTTTGCGCTGTTTGGGGCGCGCACCGCCATCGAAGATGGCCTGATGGCTCAGCACCTGAGTGACTGGCGTTCCCTGTTGAGCGCCTTGGTGGCTGGAAAAGTCAATCGCCGAGTGGCCGCTAAGCTGGCCAAGCTAAACGGCCATCTTGATCAGATCATAACGGGGTAAGCGCCATGACGAGCTATTTTCTACAGGCTTTTATTTATCTGGTTGCCGCCGTAATAGCTGTGCCCCTGGCAAAGCGGTTTGGTCTGGGCTCAGTGCTGGGGTATTTGATCGCCGGGGTGGTGATAGGGCCTGTGATCGGCCTGGTGGGCGATGAAACCTGGGTTATTCAACACTTTGCCGAATTTGGCGTGGTGATGATGTTGTTTGTCGTCGGGCTGGAGCTTGAGCCCAAAATGCTCTGGGCTATGCGTCATCGCCTGATGGGGCTTGGTGGCTTGCAGGTGTTCTTAAGCGCCGCAGCCGTGATGGCTATCGCGCTCTATTCTGATGTGCAGTGGAGCATAGCTCTCACCATAGGCCTTATTTTCGCGCTTTCTTCGACGGCCATCGTGCTGCAGACCTTTAATGAAAAGGGGCTAAGCCGCACCGATGGCGGACGCAATGCCTTCTCGGTATTGCTGTTTCAAGATATCGCAGTGATCCCTATGCTGGCCTTTATTCCTTTGTTGGCGCTCCCCGAATTGGTGGATAAGGCGCAGCAGGCGGCTACTCAGGTTGCCGAGCATCATGATGAGATGAGCCTGGTGGCTGGGCTGCCGCCCTGGGCCTATGCCATAGTTATCGTCGCCGCAATCGCCAGTTTGGTGGTAGGCGGGCACTACTTGAGTCGGCCGCTGTTTCGTTTTGTCGCTGCCTCTGGACTGCGGGAGATCTTTACCGCGACTGCGCTCATGCTGGTCATAGGCATTGCGGCGCTGATGAGTTTGGTCGGGCTATCGCCTGCCTTGGGTACCTTTTTAGCTGGTGTGGTGCTCGCTAACAGTGAATTTCGCCATGAGTTGGAGTCCAATATTGAGCCCTTTAAAGGTTTGCTGCTAGGGCTTTTCTTTATCACTGTGGGCGCCGGGATAGACTTTGGCATCCTCTGGCAAGATTTTGGCCTGATCATTGGCCTGACGCTGGGGATCATCTTGCTCAAAGTGCTGGTACTTTTACTGCTCAGCTTAGTGTTTAAGATCCGTCAGAGCGATCGCTGGTTGTTTGCCCTGAGCCTTGCTCAGGCTGGGGAATTTGGCTTTGTGCTGCTTAGCTTCACGGTGCAAAACCATGTGTTACCTGTTGAGTTGGCGCAGCAGCTTTCATTGGTGGTGGCCCTGAGTATGATGCTGACCCCTGGTCTGTTTATCTTATTCGAGCGGGTGATTGAGCCTAAATATCGCACCAGCAGCGCCGAGCGGGAAGCCGATCAAATTGATGAGCGCGGCAGTGTGATCATCGCTGGCGTCGGTCGATTCGGCCAGGTAGTTAATCGTCTACTCAGCGCCAATGGCATCAAGACAGTGGTGCTGGATCATCAGATAAGTCAGGTCGACATGCTGCGCAGCATTAACGTAAAAAGCTATTTTGGGGATGCCACCCGACCGGATCTGCTGCATACGGCTGGGATAGATGAGGCGGCGCTCTTGGTGGTCGCCATGGACAATCGCGAAGGGGCGGTGGAGCTGGTGAAATATGTTAAACACAGCTACCCGAAAGTGAAGATATTAGCGCGGGCATTTGACCGAGGCCATGCCTATCTACTGCGTGATGCGGGCGCCGATTTTATTCAGAAGGAGACCCTGCTGTCGGCGCTAGAGTTAGGGGCCGATGCCATGAAATGTTTGGGGTTTCATCCTTTTCATGTGGAGCAGCAGAAAAATACCTTCAAGCGTATCGAGAAGCGCAGTTCAGATATGCTCTATCGTGCCTGGAAAGATGACAGCAGCGGTGAGCGTTTCGACAACAACTACCGTAAGCTGTTCATTGAGTTAGAGGAGACGATTAAGGCCGCCATGACAAGGGATCGTACCGATAAGCATGCCATGAGCGATCGAGGCTGGACCCCGCCGCCCAAGGGCTATGATGAGTTGCTTGACGGCGATGAGCCGCTGCCATTAACGCCCCCAGAGGATCAGATCAAGCCTTAAGGGCGGAGAGACTGGGTTGTAGCGCCTCGGGCAGCGCCAGCTGCATTGGCTCATGACTCACAGGGCAGGTGAAATTTAGGAAGCAGGCGGTCAACTGCAGGTTGGGATCGCCTGCTGTGGCATCACCATGCTGCCTGTCGCCCACGACTGGGTAGCCAATGCTTGCCATATGGATACGGATCTGGTGTTTACGCCCTGTCTCTATGTTTACCTGTACCAGCGACATATCAAGCTCGGGATCATATTCAATAAGTGAGGCATGGGAGCGCGCGGCCTTGCCATCGACCTCAGTGTCTATGGTGCGGGTCGCCTCGGGAAATTCACCTTTAACTATCACCCTGTACTGCTTATCTAGCTCACGCTGTTCAAATTGAGCCGCCAGCGCCGCCGTGGTTTTCTTACTGTGACCTATGATCACCAGCCCAGTGGCAGCTCTGTCCAGTCGGTGGATGATGAAGGCCGGACGCTGAGGCGTGAGGTGGGTCTCTACAAAGCGATTGATGGTGGTGTGATCGCTCCATTTTGATCCCTGGCACAACATGGCGTAGGGTTTGTACCAGATGCTGTAATCGCCCTTATCTAAGATTAACTGTGCGTCGTCGACGCTTTGGTTAAGCACGTCACTATTGTAATAGAGGTGCAACTCATCGCCGATTTGTAGTGGTTTCTTTGCTCGGCGCAGTCGCTGGGTGTATTTCCCTCGGGTGAGCCACACAGCACCTTTGGTCATCGCCTGCTTTATCGCCTGTTTTGAGAGTTGGCTTGCCATAGCCAGTTGGCCACAGGCGTCAGTCTGGGTCTCTTTGATGGTGAGGTGGCATTCACATTTGGTTGGTATAGTCTCTTGGGGCATGGGGCTTAATGACCTAATATTCAGGCCCGACAGTTTACACCATTTTAGTGAGAGTTTGAGGGGCTTTTTACGAAGGCGGGCATGGCTTTTGCGCTGCTATACTCATGCTAGGCGGTAATACATGGCGTGGACAGTGATCACCAGGGAGGAGTGGATGATGCGATTGATCGTAAGCGTGCTGGCAGGCTTGCTGATAAACTATGGTGGCACTGCGCAGGCAGAGGAAACCCCAGTCCTGGTTCGTTATAACTTATCGACACACTTTGTCGATAATAAGCAGAGCTATTATATCGATCTGCTGCGCCTGGCAATGGAGAAGAGCCGAGATCAGTTTGGCGACTATCAGATGCAAGCGGTGCCGCTAGAGATGCCCCAAGGGCGAACTATCAAACTGGTAGAGCAAGGCAAGTTGGATGTGGTGTGGACCATGACCAGTATGAGCCGCGAGCAGCAGTTGCGGGCGGTCTATTTTCCGCTGCTAAAAGGGCTGATGGGTCATCGAATCGCCATTATTCGTAAGGAGGATGAAGCGCGTTTTGCAAATATTACTCGCCTAGAGCAGTTGCAGGCGATTCCCGTCGGTCAGGGGATCGACTGGCCCGACAGTGATATTTTGCAGCGCCAGGGTTTTACCTTAGTACGTGGGGCGGCTCCCCATCTTCTGGCTATGCTGGAGAAACGTCGCTTCGACTATTTTCTGCGCGCCCTGCATGAGCCTTGGGGTGAGATAGCCGACAAAGACACACTGATGGTGGATCCCCACTTTGTTATCGTCTATCCGGCGCCCCTTTATTTCTTTGTCAATCCACAAAATCCGGGACTGGCTGAGCGGATCGAGTATGGCCTGCGAGCGGCTCTGGCGGATGGCAGTTTCGATGAGCTCTTTTATCATCATGCTGTCACTGAAGGTATGTTGAATCGGGCTAAGTTAGCCGAGCGGCGTTTGTTTCGGTTGGACAACCCTTTGTTGTCCCAGGAAAGCGAGAACTTGTTAACTGAGCCTGAACTCTGGCTCGATTAACGATGCTGATTTTACTGGCAATTGTCATTAATTTGGCGTCAAATACCAGTATAAAGACTTCAATATTGGAGCGGTTATGATCGCAAATGAGCAGATGGTGGCTGTACTTGAGGCCCTTCCCGATCCCGCCTTTATACTATCGAGCAGTGGTAAATATGTGGCCGTATTTGGCGGCAGTGACGCCCGCTATTACCACGATGGTCGCGGTTTGATAGGCGTCCGTCTGCAAGATGTGATTAAACCTGCCAAGGCTGCCTGGTTTTTACAAATCATAGACAGGGCGCTCTCCAGCCGTCGTTTGCTTATTGAAGAGTATGAGCTGAGCAATAAGGATGTAAAAGGGCTGCCCGATGAAGGGCCTACAGAACCTATCTGGTTTGAGGGGCGGATTCAGGCACTTGATTTTCTTGTTGATGGCGAGGAAGTGGTTTTATGGGTGGCCAGCAATATCTCTAAACGTCATGATCTGGAGCTTAAGCTTAGAGAGATGAGCGATACCGATCAGCTGACCGGTTTGTTTAATCGGCGCAGGCTCGAACGCGATATTTCTATTCACTTCGATAATTTTACCCGTCAACAGATGCCCACCACCGTCTTGATGTTGGATATCGATAACCTGAAACAGATAAACGATGCTAAAGGCCACCACAAGGGGGATGAAAATATCCTGGCGGTTGCCGAGATCTGTCGCCGTGAGTTTCGCAAAACTGATTATGCTTACCGTTTTGGTGGTGACGAGTTTATTGTGATGCTGCCGGGCTTGATGCCGAATCAGGCGATGACTATGGTCGAGGGCTTGCATCAGCATTTCAATCAGGCGCTGGCTGCATTGGCCGAAGATTGCCCGAGTGCCACCATCAGTATGGGGATGACAGGGATCAATGCTAAAGACGCCTCTTACCAAGATACGCTAAAGCGTGCCGATATGGCTCTGTATCAGGCGAAAACCCAAGGTAAAAATCAGCTAATTTTCACACCTTAAAAGACGACCCTTGGGTGCGTTGATTATCCTAAGCGCGCCGCTCAAAGAGGTTGTTTTGATTGGGGCATCCGCACCTTTCTTCTATAGTTTATATAATGAATCTTTAATGCAAATTCACTTGTTAAGCCTTGCTGACAGACATACTGTTAAGAGGAAGCAAGCGCAGCGGAGGCATTATGCACACACAGTTACAGGCAAAGATAAAACATTGGTTGAGTCTCGATAGCGATGCAAGCAGTCGCGCCGAGATCCAGACCTTGGTGGATAGCGGGGCACACGAGGAGCTGGCCGCCAGGTTCGCTGGACGACTTACCTTCGGTACCGCGGGCATTCGCGGCGTGGTGGGAGCCGGTCCCATGCGGATGAACCGTTTAGTGGTGCAACAGACGTCTAAAGGTGTTGCCGAATACCTTAAGGCGCAGGTTGACAATGCCGTCAGTCGCGGGGTGATCGTCGGCTATGATGGTCGCCATGATTCCAAACAGTTTGCCGAAGATGCTGCAAGCGTGCTCACCGCCGCCGGTTTTAAGGTGTTTCTCACCAGTGCGGTGGCGCCGACTCCGCTGGTGGCCTTTGGCGCGCTGCACTTGGGCGCTGCGGCCGGCATAGTGGTGACTGCTAGTCATAACCCGCCGCAATATAATGGCTATAAGGTGTATTGGGGCAATGGCGCGCAGATCATTCCGCCCCATGATACTGGCATCGCGGCGCGTATCGAGCTGGCGGCCAATACGCCTGTAGATATGTTGCCGCTGGCAGATGGCCTAGAGAGCGGCAAGCTGGTGATGCTGGAAGCCGATTTCTATCAGGCTTATCGTCAAGGTGTGTTAAACGCCGAGGTGCTGCAAAACCATACCCATCCTGAGATGGTGAGTCTGGCCTATACCGCCATGCATGGGGTCGGCGCCGAGATGGCCGAGAGCCTGCTTAAGGATATCGGGGTCACACAGGTCTATTCTGTGGCGGCCCAGCGTGAGCCAGATGGAGATTTCCCCACGGTCAATTTCCCCAATCCTGAGGAGGCTGGCGCCATGGATCTGGTGATGGCCGAGGCCCATCAACATGGCGCCATGTTGGCCTGTGCCAATGACCCGGACGCCGATCGCTTTGCGGTGGCGGTACGTAAACCAAGCGCCACGCCAGAGATGCCATCGACTGAGGCTTATCAGATGCTCACTGGGGACCAGGTGGGGGTATTACTGGGTCACTATCTGCTCTCCCATGCCAGTAACGATCAGCGTCTGCTCTGCTGCACTATCGTCTCCTCCAGTCTCTTATCATCCATCTGCCAGTCGATGAAGGCCGATTGTCAGACCACGCTGACAGGTTTTAAATGGCTCACCAATGTGGGCATGAGCAAACAAACCCAGCACAACCGCTTTTTGTTCGCCTACGAAGAGGCGCTGGGGTACACGGTTGGTAGCATGGTGTGGGATAAAGATGGTCTTTCCGCGCTGGTGGCTTTTGTGCAGTTAACCGCCGAGCTTGTCGCCAAAGGCGAAACACTCTGGGACAGACTGGAGAGCATCTATCGCCAATATGGTTACTACCTCAACCGCCAGGTGAGTATTGCGCTGAGCGGCGAGCCCGGCGCGCCTAGCATAGGCGAGCAGTTAAGAGCGCTGAACCCTGTTGAGGTCGCGGGACGTAAACTGGTGTCGGTGGATGATATTAGCCTGGGCGTGCGCCGCTTTGCCGACGGACGAGAAGAAACGATTGACCTGCCTCGCAGTGACGTACTCATCTATCGTTTAGAAGGAGGAGCTAGAGTGATCGTTCGCCCCTCGGGCACAGAGCCTAAGGTGAAGTGCTATTACGAGCTGGTCGAATCTTTTGGTGAGCAGGAGGGGCTTGATACCGTGCAGCGCCGCGCAGAAGCCGCCATGGACGCGTTTGTCCTTCGTCATCAAGCAGAGCTGCCTAATGCATAGGGAGCAGAAACTCGCGCCTGAAATGATGTGTCATTTATTTATGAAATGTTTGTTCTCTACTGACAATAGGCTGTCAGTAGGGGGGCTTTAAGCTCTTTATAGTGCCGAATGAGGTAGACGCTCAGGGTTGAGCGTCGCATTTGGCCCTTTAAGGAGAGCATGATGCAAGAACAGAAAGTGTTACAACAGGCACCCTTACAGCAGGCCCCTTTGGTCTGGGGCGAGATCGCCGTCGCGGATATGGCGAGAGCCAAAGTCTTCTATCAGAGCCAGTTCGGGGTGAGTTTTCGTGAGCAGCAGATGTTTGGTATGGAGATGGCTATCTTAGAGACAGAGGCGTCCCAAGCGGCCAGCATCGCTCTGGTAAAGCATGATATGATGCGCCCAAGTTCAGAGGGTAGCATTCTCTATCTGCACCTTAGCGATCACCTAGCGCCTATGGTTGAAAGGCTGGAGCGTAATGGTGTCGAGATCGCCCTGCCTATCATGGCCATCAACGAAGGTGAGTGTGGCTACAGCTGTGTCATAGTTGACAGCGAAGGCAAGCGCGTCGGCCTCTGGGCGCCTAGTCTGAAAGGCTAAATTTGCGCACTTAAGTTAGGCTCTTAACCCTCAGATGCTTTAACTTTAGAGATTGAGATTTTAAAGGATTAACGCAGGCGCTGCGGCGCTTGCAAGCTATCCAATCCAATCCAAGCTATGCAACCCAAGCTATGCAAAGGATATAACAGAAGGAATTGAGATGAAGACGATAAACCTCGCGTCTAAGTCCGTGGTCGGCATGAGCGTTCGCACCAACAATGGCAATGAGTCTGAGGTGGCAACGCAAAGTATTGCGCCTCTCTGGCAGGCTTTCATGGGGCAGTATGGTAAGCAGATCCTCGGTAAGTTGCCTGTGTATGGGGTCTATTACGACTATGCCAATGACATGGATGGCGACTATAGCCTGATGGTGGCGGTAGAGGCTGCAACCATTGAGGCCTGCGAGGGCGGGGCGTTAACCCCCCTGACCATAGAGGGCGGCAACTACCTCTGTTTTAGCGCCACGGGAGAGATGCCCCAGGCGGTGCTCTCCCTCTGGCAGCAAATTTGGGCTTATTTTCAGCGCCCAGAATGCCCCTATCGTCGTCAGTATCTGACCGATTTCGAGTGTTACTCTCAGACCGACAGCGTCGATATCTATATCGGCGTTCACGTCGAGGTCTAGATAGGTTGGTCTTATCCGGTCGAGATATCGTCGGTTTCGTCAGTCTTGGTATCGTTATCACTGGCCGCGCCTAGCGGTGATTATTAGGTAAGTTATGCGCCGCGCCGATCGCTTATTTCAAATCGTCCAAATTCTCAGACACAGACGCCTCACCACTGCCAAGCAGCTGGCGGAGCGTCTTGAGGTCTCTAGCCGCACCATCTACCGGGAGATTCATGATCTCTGCCTGTCGGGGATCCCCATCGAAGGTGAAGCAGGCGTTGGTTATCTGCTGCGCCATGAGGTCAATGTGCCGCCCTTGATGTTTAACGAACAGGAACTGGAGGCCATTCAGGTGGGGATGCGTATGGTGCAGGCACAGGGTGGCCATGAGCTGGCCAGCGCCGCCAAGCAGGCGATGATCAAAGTCGAAGCCGTGTTGCCTGAGCGCCTCAAGGCTTATCTGTCTTTGATGTTTGCCCCTGATTTTTACAGCGATGGTCAGCTATTCACCTTTCTCGACTTGCTGCGTCAAACCGCTAGAGAACGGCAATACATTCAGCTGAGTTATCAAGATGTCAAGCAAAGTAACAGTGAGCGTAGGGTGCGCCCGCTGGCGCTCTATTACTGGCAAGGGGTCTGGACCTTGCTGGCCTGGTGCGAATTGCGTGGCGATTTTCGTAACTTTAGAGTCGACCGCATCTCAGACGTGCTGCCTCTGGCCAGCCATTTTGCTCATACGCCGGGCCAAGAGATGGCAGATTATATCGCCCTGATGCAGGCGCAATATGGTGACTGCTAGGTGTATTATCAGCGGTTAGGTTATTCTGGCTGCAATGACTACACAAAGCCTTGTGTCTTAACCCCGGTTTGTCTCAATTGCCCCGCTTATTAACAATGGAGTGATACACTCGGGCGATGAGCTTGAGTTAAAGAAAAGCCAACGCGAGGAATTAGCACATTAACACTCATGATGCCGCCGGGCTGGATAATATCTATCCCTTAGTGATCTTCGATGGCACCTGTAACCTGTGTCATGGCGCCGTGCGTTTTATCGTTAAACGCGACAAGCTGCGACGTTTTCGATTTGCCTCGATTCAGAGCGATATTGCCCGGCAGATCTTGGCCGAGCACGGCATAGTCGTGGACCTTGAGGATCTCAGTAGCTTCTATCTGGTAGATGAGGATGGTGTGCTGGCTCAGAGCGAAGCGGCGCTGGCGGTGGTGAGTCACCTCGATGGCGCCTGGCCCTTATTGAAGCTATTTAGGTGGCTGCCCCGCGCCTTGAGAGACTGGGGTTATCGCCAGATTGCCAGCAGGCGTTATCGTCTCTTTGGTCGCAGAGCCTGCGCCCTGCCAACAGAGGTCGACAGGGCTAGATTTCTTAACTGAATCGAGATTAGTTGAGATCAGAGCGCCATCAGCTTAGGCAAGAAACGATCGTCCAGTTTGGCAATCTCGCGCTGTTCATCCAGAACCTGCTGCAAAATCTCCTTGCTGGTGAGTGGATTGGCCAGTACCACACGAAACACGACCGAAGTGATGCCATGATTATTGGCCGGGATGATGCGGGTACGGGAGACAAAAGATTTTCCCTGTTCGCGCTGCCGCTTCTGAATAAACTTGGTCAGGCCGTCTAGCAGGGTGTTGATCTCGCTCACCCGCGCTGTGTCACCAGTCTGTACAGCCTTTTCCAGTGTCACTTGTACCTTGGCGGGCACATAGCGATAGGTCAGCAGGCAAAGCTCTGGCTTAGATGCCAGCTGAAAATCATCTTGAGCGGCAATCAGCTCGCCGAAATAACGCGCCTTTTCCAGGCTGTTGTTGATTAAGATCTCGTAGCCGTCACGGCCAATCACCTGCAAACAAGCGTGCACCAGCATGGCCATACCTGGGCGGGATCCCTCTAAGGTTTGGCTACCCAAATCCTTTGAGCCCTTGCGCAGAATATATTCGGCGTGGTGTTTGATGGCGTTGGCAAATTCCGGGTCTTTAAATAGCACCATGCCGGCGCCCATGGGCACGTACATCTGCTTATGAGCATCGATAGTCACTGAGTCGGCGCGCTCGATGCCGGATAACAGCTGACGATACTTGTTCGACAGTAGGCTGGCACCGCCCCAGGCGGCATCTACATGGAAATGACAGCCAAGGTGCTCGGCGAGATCTGCAAGCTCATCGAGCGGGTCGATATTGCCGGTTTCCGTGGTGCCAGCCACACCGACAATCGCCATGACCTTGATATTCTTATCGGATAGTTGTTTGGCCGTCTCGCGCATCTTGGCCACATCCACCTTGTTGTCCGCCGCGCAGGGGATACTGATGATGTTGTCGCGGCCGATGCCGAGCAAATCAGCGGCCTTGCCGAGAGAGTAGTGGCCGCGCGTTGACACTAAGATCGCCAGATCATCATAGCCATAATGGCGCAGCGCGCGCATTAGGCCTGATTGTGCCACACCCTTGAAATCCCCATCGGGTTTTAGCAGACGGTTACGAGCGATCCACAGGGCCGTGATATTGGCGACCGTACCACCAGAGCAGAAGGCGCCGAGTGAGTGACTGGCGCTGTGCATCCAGCTCTGATAAAAAGTCTTGGTCTGGCCGTAGACCATATGATGCATCATCCCCAATACCTGACGTTCCAGCGGCGTAAAGGCCTTGGAGGTCTCTATTTTTACCAGGTTTTGGTTCAGCCCTACCATCATCTTCGACAGTGGCAGTACGAAATAGGGCAGTGCCGAGGTCATATGGCCAATAAAGCTGGGCGCCGAAGTATGTACGCTGTGGGCGATCAGCGTTTGCATCATCTGCTCGGCATAGTCGGAGACGAAGCTGGGAGCGGCCGGGATCTGATGGGCCTGAAAGTCTTTTTCGATCTCGCTAAGTGGTTTCTCGACCGCGACGATATTCTCTTTGAGGAATCCCATCAGGTTTTCTGACAGGTTTTTCTCTATCTTGCCAAGGGTCGAATTAGGTGCCTCGGGCAAGGTGAAAATACGCATCAAGGCCTCTTCAGAGGCGGTCGCTTGTCGTGTCTGTTTTGATGTCATCGAGGCGCGTCGCTTAACTTGTGTCTGTTTTCTAATCGAAAACAGGCGAACGAAAAAGGGAGCTAACTTTACTGTAAGCTTTATACCGCATCAAGGGGGAAAAGTGAAATGGCTAGCGGCAGGGGAGTAAAGCCCTGAGAGGGCCCAGGAACTAACCAAAGGGGGTCGTTCCTGGGCACTTTAGTTTAATTGGCTTTGGGACTATCGACCTAGCCGATAGAGGCGGGCGATATTCACTGCGCAGTGGTAAAGGTTGTCGCTGGCACTGGCCAGAACCTGTTCTAATGCCATCGCTCTTGGGGTGACTGAAAAAATAGCCTCTATGCCGTGTTCGAGCAGTATATTGGCATCGTCGCTAACACAGCCGGCAATGGCGATCACCGGGATCCCCTGTTTGTTGGCCTCGCGGGTGACCCCCATGGGCGTCTTACCGTGCAGGGTTTGGCTGTCGAGGCGGCCTTCGCCAGTGATCACTAAGTCTGCGCCTTTGAGCTGCTCGCTCAGCTTAACCGTTTGCATCACGATATCGATACCGGGTCTGAGCTTGGCCTTGAGATAGGCCAGCATCGCAAAACCCATACCGCCTGCCGCGCCTGCACCCGGTACCTCGCGGCATTCCGTAAGGCCCGCGAGGTGGGTAATATCGGCAAAGTGAGCCAGTGCCTTATCCAGTCTGGCGACCATGATCTCATCGGCGCCTTTTTGTGGCCCGAAGATGGCGGATGCGCCTTTTTCGCCGCACAGGGGATTATTTACATCGCAGGCAACTTCAATCTGTACCTGATTTAAACGTGGATGCAGGCCGCTGAGATCGATACTGGCCAGTTCGATGAGGGCTGCGCCGCCTGGGGCAAGGGGCGTACCTTGACCATCGAGCAGGTGAACGCCGAGCGCCTGCAACATACCTGCGCCGCCATCGTTGGTGGCGCTACCGCCGAGTCCGAGGATCAGGTGAGTAACGCCGTTATTGAGCGCGTGGCAGATAAGTTCACCTGTGCCATAGCTGGTGGTGATTAGGGGATCGCGCTGGGCCGGAGGCACATGGTGCAGCCCCGAGGCCGAGGCCATTTCAATCACCGCGGTGCGCTGGCCAGCGATCTCTTGACCCAGTAAGCCGTAGTGCGCATCGACCTGGTTGCCCAGTGGGCCAGTGACCTTGAGGTTAACCAGTTTACCACCTGTGGCATCGACCATAGATTGCACAGTACCTTCGCCGCCATCGGCCACGGGTAACTTAATATACTCAGCATCGGGTAGCACCGCTTTAAATCCGCGTGCTATCTCTGTGGCGACTTCCATGGCGCTCAAACTTTCTTTATATGAATCGGGCGCGATGACTATTTTCATGCAGGCTTCCTGTGTGAAGGGGGAGTAACGTTTAATTAAATCTGGGGTGTCCGGCGCCAAGGTATTAACCCTTCAGCGCCGGGGAGTTTAGCTTAGAGTAGGACAAGACTCAGCAGATAGACTAGCGTCATGGCGGTAACACCTTGGATTAGGGTCGCCATGGTTTGTGCCTTGTAGGCCTGCTTCACGCTCATGCGGCTAAACTGAGTGACCACCCAGAAGAAGCTGTCGTTGGCGTGTGAGACTGTCATAGCACCGGCGCCAATGGCCATCACTGTGAGCACGCGGCCCATGTCGCTGGCCAGGCCGATATCGCCCAGCATAGGCGCAACCAATGCAGAGGTGGCCACCAGGGCTACGGTCGATGAGCCTTGAGCCGATTTTAGTGCCGCGGCGACGATAAACGGCATGAAGATACCGATACCCAGTGCCGACAGAGAACTGCCAAGGAAATTACCAATCTCTGTGGCTTTGAGCACGGCACCGAAGGCACCACCTGCACCAGTGATTAACAAAATCGGGGCTGCAACCACCAGACCATGGCTGATGCGCTCACTGAACTCTTTGATCTTATCGTCACTCTTAAGCAGAAGTAGCGAGAGGAACAGGCCAATCATCAAGGCGTTCACAGGTTGACCCAGGAAAGCCAGCGTATCGAATAGCGCGCCATCGCCCAGTGGCATTGAAGGGAACTTGGCAATAGAGCCTAAACAGATCAGTAGGATCGGCACGAAGATGGGGGCAAAGGCTTTGGCTGGGCTAGGTAGCTCGCCATAGGTTGCCTTCAGTTTGTCAAAATCTTCTACATTGTTTTTAAGCTCTTCGGCGCCTTCGCCATCGGGCTCAACATTAGCGAAGCGGTTAGCCCACAACATACCTGCCAGTGCGGCAACGGCGGCAACGAAGATACCGACACCAATCACCAAGCCAAGGTTAGATTCCAGTCCCAGGTTACCTGCTGCGGCGATAGGGCCGGGCGTTGGCGGTACGAAGGTGTGAGTAGCATAGAGACCCGTGGCGAGGGCTACACTCATGGAGACGCTGGAGACCTTCATACGGTTGGCCATCGACTGCTTGAGCGAGTTGAGGATCACATAGCCCGAGTCGCAAAATACCGGGATAGAGACTAGGTAACCGATGATCGACATGGTGAGGGTCGGGAAGCGTTTACCTAACAGTTTAATGACCACATCGGCCATGGTAATCGCCGCGCCGCTCTTTTCCAGTATGGTACCGATAATGGTACCCAGCACGATAACCAGGCCGATATAGCCTAAGATACCGCCGAAACCGGAGGTGATGGTTTTTGCCACATCGGCGCTGGGTAAGCCATAGGCAAACGCAGCGATAAATGAGGCGAGAATGAGGGTTAGGAAGGGGTGAAGCTTAAATTTGGATGTCGCGATAACGATGAAGGCTATCACGGCGATCAAGATCAATACTAGGCTCATAGGGTGTCCCTGTCGTGGGTTATATTTATTGGTTTAGCGTTAACCCGCCCCTAGCGCAGGGACAGAGGGTTTTCAGGCTGGCACCATTATCCGTAGATAGAGACAATCTGGCTTCGTGCCAGTTGCCTAACATTTAACGTGAGCGCAACCAATATTTGTGCGCTTGCACAAATATTGGTGAAAATAGAAGATAAAAGTCGGTCTGGATCACAAATCGACGGGCAGGGTTGTTCGATTAGGCGGTTAATTTGTCGTCGTTGGCTGATTGCCAGCTGGCCTCGCCGCGACAGGCACTGCCGAAGGCTTGAAATAGTTTGACCGAGTCAGGATTTTCATTGGCCTGCCACTCAGGGTGCCACTGCACGCCGAGGATAAACTGGCCATAATCTGGGCCGTGGATTGCCTCAATCAATCCATCTTCACCATAAGCCAAGGCTTCGAGCCCCTTGCCTAGGGTGCAGATCCCCTGGCCATGGAGGGAGTTGACCATGGTCTTGTCGCCAATCAACTTGGCCAGCCAGCTGCCGGGTACCGTCTTGATGGCGTGTCTGGGTCCATACTGCACATGATTTGGGGTCTGAGGATCTTCACGGTGATCATCAAAGCCGGGTTCGCTATAGACCTTTTGATACAAGGTGCCACCCAGTGCAATATTAAGCTCCTGCATGCCGCGGCAGATCCCCAGAATAGGTAACTTACGCTTAAGGGCGCCTTCAATCACTGCTAGGTCGACGATGTCACGGTTCAGATCTTGGCTCTTTTCAGGGGTAAGGTTTTCTTGTCCATACAGGCTAGGCTCGATATTTGAGCCTGCGCCCGAGAGGTAAACCCCATCGACCATGTCCAGATATCGGTCTACGTCCTCGACGCCGAAACAGGTAGGCATGAGCAGAGGGACAGCATTGGCTATTTCCACAATCGGCTGCATATATTTGTGGGTCATCACTTGGTACGGATGTTGGTTTTTGTCCTGCTGGCCCATGGTCATCAAGATAATAGGTTTGGATTTCTTAGCACTTGTAGTCTGTGTTATTGGCATAGATCACCCGTTTGGTCGCGTTATTTGTCACCCGATGCGTGACGTAAGAGTAGCGTTATACGGCCGCTGTGGGCCTTAGCTATTGGCTTTGTTTTAAGGATAGCAAAATGTGCAAAGCCCATTTATCGACCACCAGTCTGCCCTAATGGTGTTCATTATGTCAAACGGTTTGATTTTAATTAATTACGTTTTGGGGCTGGTTGGAGGAGACGTGAAATCCCAGATTTTATACTGGGAGCATGATTCTTCGATTTGACCTGGTTTGGTTATTGAGGGGGATTCTATATGTTTGATCTATCCGAGGTGTCCATATATGCGATCGAATAACATCCCTGTTTAATTGCCAGTTCGGCATCCATGCCTCTCGCTCGTAAGCGCTAAGCTTTGCTTCACTCACCGTGCCAAAATAGTGATTGTACGAGCCCTGCCGGGCAGGCGCTACTGCCAGATTCCCCCCATTGGGCTGATCGCCACAATAACCATTTGTTCCGACCTCGACCTAGATCAAAATAACTTCACCAAATAAACCTTAACATTGGTGCGAACTGTCACCTGACAGAGCATGTTCCCGTTCCCATTGTTGGCTGGAAGACTTGAAAGGTAAGCCTGTTGAGTCCTGCTGAAACGCAATTGCTCAGGGCTGAATTGTTGAGAAACAGGCTCTGCTTCTCATGCCGGAAATGATGGTGAACATTGCTAAGAAGATAAAAAACCACCTGATTGAGATTGTTATGATTCATAAAATGAGCAAGGCCGTAAGGGGCATACCCACACCAATGGCGGGCTTGGCGCTGGGCATTGCAAGCTTAGGTTGGTGTTGGGAAAACTTTGCCGAGCTCCATGGCTATGGGCAGTGGACTGGCGCCGCGATTGCCAGCGTGCTGTTAGTCGTCTTGGCCGTTAAGTTTTTCTTTCATCACGCTCTGCTTAGGCAAGATCTCGCTCATCCGGTCGTCGGCAGTGTCGTCCCCACCTTTGCGATGGCGCTCATGGTGGTGTCTAACTCCCTGGCGCAATTTTATCCGCTAGCGGGTGAAGCCTTGTGGCTAGTGGCTGTGGTGCTCCACATCATCTTTCTGGTGAGCTTTGTATATCACAGGGCAAAAGACTTTGAACTTCACCATTTGGTGCCCAGTTGGTTTATTCCCCCCGTAGGCATTGTGGTTGCGGATGTCTCTTTCTCAGGCAATCCGGCACTGGCAGGGATAGCGCAGGGCGCGCTGCTCTTTGGCATGTTGGCTTATGCCGTGATGCTGCCCATGATGATCTATCGTTTCATGTTTACCCATGAAGTGCCTGATGCGGCGAAACCCACTATGGCGATTCTGGCGGCGCCAGCCAGTCTCTCGTTGGCAGGCTATTTAACCGTTACAACAACGCCATCGCCGGTGATTATCGCCCTGTTATTTGGCATCGCCGTGCTGATGACAGCTGTTATCTACCTGGCGTTTTATAAGCTCCTGAGATTGCCCTTTAGCCCCGGCTATGCGGCGTTTACTTTCCCTTTAGTGATTGGCAGTACGGCATTGTTTAAGGTGGCAAACTGGATGGTACTCGAGGGGATAAAGGCTGATTATGTGCAGCAGGTGAGAGAGTTAGCGGTATTTGAGTTAATGGTGGCGACCCTTGTGGTGTGTTATGTCACGCTGCGCTACATCAATAACCTCTTGATACAGCCACGCCTTGTTTCACGGACAGCTTAGTGTCACCTCCTGTTTAGAGTCTCGTTTTGTTCAGTATCGACGCGCCCTGCTTGATGGGCGGCAGGTTAACCGTACTGGCAAGGAAGCCTCGCCGCGTGAAAGCCATAGCGTGAAAGCCAGCAACTCAACGAATCCCCATGCGCTCAGCGCAATAATCAAAACCCTATAGTCTTAACGGTCCGTATGCGCAAAAATAATGACCTTTACGGCATGACTTAGCCGGCGAGAGTGCGTAAAATCCCCGCTTTCAGAAAGGGGGCCTAGCGCCATTGCCCCCGCTTTTTGTCGTATTTACTTAAGATGTCAGACACCATGTACTGTGCCCAGCAATGTTTCACTCCGTTTCGCGCCTCCGTCGAGGGGATCGCGCTGCCTGAGCGGTTTACCTTTCCCTTCTATTATGAGCCCCACAAGCTGTGTGAGCTGGCGGCAAGTGAGTTGCAGGAATATCTTGAGCATCAAAAGCAGTGGCAGCACAACTTCGGTCTGAGCGGCGAGCGTGAAGGTGCCATCGGCAAGATGTTTGGCGTCTTGGTGGTGCAAAATGAACAGGGTGAGCTTGGTTATCTCAAGGCGTTTTCAGGCAAACTCGCCGAGCAGAATCTGCTGCCGGGGTTTGTGCCGCCTGTGTTTGACATGCTGACCCAGGATAGCTTTTTTCATGGCGAGCAACTGGCCATCAATCAATTGACGGCAGAGCTTGAGGCGTTACAACAATCCTCCGTTCTCAGCGGGCTAAAGAGCGAACTTAAGGCGCTGCGCGAAGCCAAAGAACAGGCTGTGGGCGAACTTAGGGCGGAGATTATCGACAACCGTAAGTCGCGCAAGGCCAGACGTGTGGCGGGTGAGCAGCTTGATGCCGCGGCCTTTGAGGCATTACAGCAACAGCTTGGTCGCGAGAGCGTGGCCGAGAAGCACAGGCTCAGGCTGTTAAATGAGGAGTGGGACAGTCAGATTGAGGTGCGCGCCACCCAACTTGCCAGCCTTAATGCTGATCTCGACGCCTTAAAACAGCGACGTGCCAAGCAGTCCAGTGCCTTGCAGCTAAAGTTGTTTGCCCAGTACCGCTTTTTAAATCAGGCGGGCGAGGTTAAGGATCTTAACAGCCTGTTTAGTCACCTGCCTAATGGATTACCGCCGGCCGGGGCGGGGGAGTGCGCCGCGCCTAAGTTGCTGCAATTTGCCTTTGAACATCACTTTAAACCTATTGCGATGGCGGAGTTCTGGTGGGGGGCATCGCCCAAGTCCGAGGTGAAGCAACATAGGCATTTCTATGGTGCCTGTCAGGGCAAGTGCGAACCCATTTTAGGTCATATGCTTGCCGGTATCGAGCTGGATGATAATCCGCTGCTGAGCAACCCTGCCGAGGGCAAAGCGCTCCCCATTCTCTATCAGGATGAGGCGATAGCCGTGATCAATAAGCCGGCGGAGTTTCTCTCTGTGCCAGGCAAGAATATCAGTGATAGCGTTTATAGTCGCATGAAGCAGGCTTTTCCGAGGGCAAGTGGACCGCTGATAGTGCACCGCCTAGATATGTCCACCTCGGGTTTGATGGTGATCGCACTGAGCAGCGAGGCCAATAAGGCGTTGGTACAACAGTTCATCGGCCGCACCGTGGAGAAGCGCTATCTTGCCAAGGTGGCTGGAGAAGTAAAGGGCGATGCGGGGGAGATCAAGTTGCCTCTGAGGGTTGACCTAGATGACAGACCGCGCCAACTGGTCTGTTTTGAACATGGTAAACATGCTCATACCTATTGGCAGGTAAAGGCCAGGGAAGAGGGCTCGACCTTGTTGTCACTGTTTCCGAAAACGGGCCGAACCCATCAGCTCAGGGTGCACTGCGCTCATCAAGATGGCCTAGGGCTGCCGATTATCGGTGACGATCTCTATGGTGCTAAGGCCAACCGATTGCATCTGCATGCCCAGTATCTGGCCTTTAACCATCCGCTAAGCGGTGAGCGGGTGAGTTTTAGCTGTGAGCCCGATTTCTAGACCTTTTTATTGCTCATCCTGGGTGCGGCTTAGTAACACCTGCCCCAGATAGAGCTGCAACAGGCCGTCGAGCTTATGAATATCTATCTTAGTGATTTGGGCTATCTTATCCAGGCGATACCTTAAGGTGTTACGGTGAATAAACAGCGACTTGGCACAGGCTTGCTGATCGCCAAAGTGTCCCAAATAACTTGCTAGCGTCTTGCGCAGCAGGGCGTTCTTGTCTTTGTCTATCAGGCGCTGAAATGGCGTCAATAACTGTTTGCCGCGCCAGTCATCCTTAAGGCCTGAGAGCATCACCAAGAGGGCATGGTCTTCATAGAGGTATTTGCTCTGCTCAGGTTGTAACTGTTGACCAAAATTGAGGGTTTCCAGCGCCGTCTGATAGGAGCGGTTGATCTCCATGGTATCGGGGAAGTAGTGGCCAAGGGCGATTTTGAGGCGTGTGTTTAACTCGTTTGGCAGACGTTTAAGCAGGCGGTCGATGCGCAAGCTCTCAGCTTCGGCGCTCCAAGACTTGCCATCGAGAAAAGCGGGTTTGAGGATCACCAACTCTGTCATCGAGGTCATGGCGATTAGGTTGCCCCTTGAAGGCGTTTCCAGCAGGTGCAAAACAGTCTTGAGCAGAGAGTTAGCACGCTCGTCGCTGGTATCGTCATTGATTCGAATGACGGCGGCGACTCTGGGCATCTCAAGATCGATATCGAGTCGTTTAGCCCAGATCCTGAGATGATCGAGATCCCGTCCCTCAGGTTTTATCAGCTGCAGGATAAACTCCTCCTGCTGACGAGCACGCCATTGCGCCACATCCAGCGAGTTAGCCTGCTCGACAATCATCTCGGCGGTCATCTTCAGCAGCTGGCCAAAGGCCCTGAGGTGTTCAGGCTCGCCCGTGATACCGATAACGCCGATGATCTCGCCCTGATAGTGCAGCGGCAGGTTGATGCCCGCCTTGACCCCATGCAGGCTACCTGTGCTGGCGTTGTTGAGCTCAACGGTGCGATTCTGACTGATGGCCAGCAGGGCACCTTCGTGGGTGGAGCCGATTCGGTGTGGGTCGCCAGAGCCCAGGATCACGCCTTGGCTGTTCATCACATTGATATTGTGGCCGATGATCGCCATGGTGCGATCGACTATTTGTTGGGCAAGTTGTGTGTCGAGAAAGAACAAGTCGATGTTAACGGCTTAGGGATTGAACCTTGAGCTTAAGGCAAAAATTTACCAGACACTAGACTTGCTGGACGCTTTTGCGAGATGGCAATAAAAAACCCGCGACAGGCGCGGGTTTTTTTGTAGGCTTTAGCTTATTACAGCTTGTAGCTCATGCTAAGCATGATCAGGTGGGCATTGTAGTCGTGGTTGTTGTAACCAAATCCGACGACGTTCCAAATACCATCTGGCGCTATGCTGTTACCTGGGTCATTGTCCTGGTATTTTTCCATCTTGTAGTCAAGACGAACAGCCATCTTATCGGTGGCCTGGTATTGACCATAGAAATTGACGTTGTGGACTCTGGCATAGTAATCGCCATAGTCACCAGTGATACCCTGTTGTACCTGAGTGTTGCTGCTTGAATCTGAGAAGGTGTAGTCTACGCCAAGACGTAGTTTCTTCTCTAACAGATTGTTGTAGCTAAACCCAGCGCCAACCACATCGACCTGATCTTCAACTAAACCAAACCAGTTTGGCGCGCCAAAGTTGGTGCTGCCAGCCTGCTCTGAATCAATGTTTTGACGATTGTAGAAGGCGTTAACCATCATATCGTCGTTGAGCAGGTAGCTGAGGTTGATGTCATAGCTGACATCTTTTGACTCAGTGAGACCGATTTGGGTTTCGTTGTAGTCATCCAGTGCGTAACGACCACCAAAGTCAATGGTCAGCGCATCGATTGGCGTGTGGCTAACACGAGCCTCGACCATGGTGCGCTTGCGGTCGGCAAGGTTGTACTTGCGCAGCAGGCTGTTTGACTCATTCGAGGTCCACTCTGAGGCTTGGTATTGCGAACCATCACGCTCGCCATAGCTACCCTTGATCCACATATCCCACTTGTCAAATGCGCTTAGGTGGTACTTAGCCCACAGCGTGTTCTCATCAGTGGTTTCGCGATCTTGGTAGCTACGCTCGTCGCGACGGTAGTCGTAACCCACATCAAGCTTCATGCCACGGCTGATACGCAAATCAACACCCACTTTACCTCTTTGTGTCGTGAAGTCATAAGGGGTGTTGTAGGCCGCTTTGCCTGTGGTGGAGTCGATGCTGATCTGAGTCCATTCTTCCACATTGGTTTTGTTATCGCGGTCGCTATAGTCATAGCTGGCGTTAACACGAACCGTGCGGTTGATGCGAGACACGACCTTTAGGTTAGCGCCAGTCATATCGACCTTAGCATCCACGGCATCTACTGGCGTTTGATAACCATAACCAGAGGTTACCAGCGCCTGATCTTGGCTCATCTGACCGTAATGCACGCGGCCGCTCATGATGGTGCTACCGGCTGTGTATTGGCCCATTAGCGAGACGGTGTGCGCCTCGTTGTCTGGGTCTAACGCCATGGTGCCCTGAGTCTGCGCGCCGAAGGTCGGATTAAAGGCATTGTCAAAGGTCAGCTGGCTGTACTGGTTCTTAAAGCTTGAACCTGAGTAGGCCAGGGCGGTAAACCAGTTGTCGCCTTTGAACTTGACGCCTGCCTCCACGGTATCTGTGGTGTAATCCACAGGCTCAGCCAGCATCATAGACTGATTGAAGAAACTACCTGATGCCTGCTTAAGACCCGTTTTATCTTCACGCTCATAGGTGATGTAAGTGCTCCACAGCTCCTCACCCTGATACTCGAAGCCCAGGCCAGCGCGCTTGCGCTTGAGGGAGAGTTCAAGTGGGTTAAGGCTGTTGTATAGCTCACTCATATCCTGGCTTGAGCCCGCAGTTTGCCAGTTGTCTGGCAGAGTGAGGTGGTCGCCGCCTACGCCTTGATAAGGACTCATCGCCTTGTCAGTCTTGTAGGTGGCAATTTGACGGTAGTTGATGTTCAGCTTGTGCTGTCCTACCTTGCCAGTTTCGAGATCAAGAGAACCGTTTTCCATGCCGAGGTTTTGCGCCTCTACGCTGGCACGGTAACCAGATTCGCTGACGTAACTGACATCGGCATCGACCTTACCGGCAAATTCATTTTCGGCGGCAAATGCGTTGGCAGAGCGTATATCATCGCTGTCGTTGTAACCCACGCCAACACCTACAGTGCCGCTGATGCCAGTTTCAATTTTACAACGCTTACAGTCCCACTTATCGAACTTCACCTTCTCGGTATTGGCGTTTTGAATGCCATAGCCATCGGCCAGTGCCATGCCAGGCATGACGATACCGGCATTAGCGATAAGGGCGAGGGTGACTACATTGAGTTTGAATTTCATCTTCTCGTCTCCTTAGCGCTGGAATAGCTTGCCAGATGGATGGTTTGAACCATGGATCTGGTTGTGACAGTTCAGACAGCTACGACCACCGGTAAAGGCGTTACCACCCACGGTACCTTGGTCGGTGTTGCCCAGGTAAGCATTGCTGGCATGGCCATCGCTAGCGTGGCACTGCTGACAAAGTTGTGGCGCGCGAGTCTTCAACATGCCCTCGTTAACGCTACCGTGCGGGTTGTGGCAGCTAACACAGTTTTCAGTTACGGGAGCATGTTCCCATAGCTTTGGGCCGCGTTTTTCTGCGTGGCACGAGTAGCAGGTCTCGTTAACGCTGGGCTTAACCAGGTCCGAGTCTGACAGGGTACCGTGTGGGTTGTGACAATCGCTACAAACCATCTGCGCCCACTTCATTGGGTGAGCAGAGCGCTTGTTCATGTCAGCTTTTTGCTTAGTGTGGCAGCTGGTACAGATCTCCATCTCGGTGTTCTTAGAGAGCACGGGATCTTTATCTGTGTGAACTGAGTGACAAGAAGCACAGGCAACATCGGCATTATCGTGGTGACCGCCGTTCCAGGCCATACGCTTGTCATCTTTGTGACAGCTCATACAGACGCTGTTTTGCTTCTCAGCAGACAAGCTTGAGTCGGGACCGAAGGCGATCATCGGCTCGTTACCGCCGCGGTTATGCTTACCCATAGGGCCGTGGCAGGCTTCACACTGCAGACCGGCCATCGGGCTTTTGCTCGAGTCGGCGGCGCCGTGTACGCCTTTAAACAGATCCATGACCTTTTCTGATTTGCCGTGACACATAAGGCAAGAGTCGGCACCTTTAGGCGAGTATTGGCCTTCGGCAAACTTCTTGTCTAGCGTGGCTTCCACCTCGTCAGGGGTCATCTTAGCGTCCCACTTAGAGGCAACGGCGCCTTGGCTTATGCCAAGCGACAGCACAGCTGCTGCCATCACCGCCGGAATCAGGCTTTTGAATTGATTTATGATTTTCATAATAGGCATCCTAATTTGCACAAAATAGTCGTGAAAAGTGGGGGAGGTGACTCCCCCGGATTTCAATTTGAGATGTGCAAATTACATCTTCACCGCAGTGTGATCTTCGATAACAGGTGCGTGGCAGTAGAAACAAGTTTCCAGTTGCGCTGCCTCGGTAACCGCTTGCTTATCGGTGCCATTAACAATAGCGCCTTGACCTTCAGCATGTGCTGCAAATTTAGCTTCTGATTCAGGGCTATATACGTGGCAAGACATACAGGTTGCTGCGATAGGCGTTGTGTATGTTCCGCCTGCTGTCGCTAGCGCGCCCTTGTTCTTAAATGCATCAAGGTTGAAGTCGTTATGACATTGCTCACAGGTCATGCCAGCGATAACAGCGTAATCACCAGAGCTATGAACTTTATGAAGTTTCAGCTCAAGAGCGCCCATGTTTGCACCGCCGGCATAAGTGCCATCTGGCGTGTGACAAGCCACACAAGCATCGACACCTATGATAGGCATATCGTTGGCGTCTTTGGTGTGAGACAGCTGCTCAGACATCACGAAACCAGCATGGTGGCTACCCTTGTGCACTTCAAACTCTTTGGTGTGACAAGATGCACAGGCAGTGAAGTTAACTGAGTCGACATGACGCATGCTTGGTGCTTGACCCGATAGCGTGGCAAAGACCAAATCGGCTTTCATACCAGTGTACTTATCAGTATCACTACCGTCGAAAGCTGGATCGTCACAGGTAACGAACTCACCCTTGTCTGAACACATTGCCCAACCGACGAAGGTAAAGGCGGTTTCGTTGTCGGCACCTTCTTCACCTAGCTTAAGATCTTTGCTTGTGGTGTAAACCAGCTTGCCATCTTCGATCTTAGCAGCTGCATCCAGTACGCCATTTTTCACAGCATTGATTAAGTCTTTACCATAGTAGCCAAGAGTGACATTGTTTGGCCCTACGTTAGTGACGATCTCGAAGCGCTGTACCATAGGCAGAATAGTGTTGATATCAACGGCTGCGCCACTTGAATCGACAACCTCAATACTGATGGTTGCAGCTTTGGTTTCTGCGTTGATAACAGATTCAACATTTAGGCCGTATTGGTCGATAAGGGCTTTCTTGTCGTTGCCCGCTTGTGTATGGAGCTCGGCAGTCCAGCTCGCGTTATGACAGGCAACACAGTTGCTGTTGTCATTTTGCTGAGAGTGACCTTTACCCGCTTTGAAGTCTACGTTGACGTGGCAGCTAGTACAGGTTTCCATGGTTGGAACGCGTGACCAGTTACCCCACTCGGTTAGCTCTTCTGACTGCACGTGACAGGTTTGGCAGTTGTCTTGCACTATGTGATGAGCGGTTTCGGCGCTCTTATCCATGTTACGACCGTACATCTTAGCGTCGTTGTGCACGTTGTGGATCAGATGGCCGAAGGCAACTTGTTGCTTACCTTTGTCATCTGCCATCTCTTGAGTATGACAAGACACACAGCTCTCTACCTCAGTGTAGCTGTGATAGATCTTCTTACCTTCTGCGTGACAGCTGTTACAGCTAGCGGTATCAACCACATTTTTGGTGTAAAGGGCTTCATAGCCTTCACCTGAGAAATCTTCTGCGATCTCAGTACGTGGTACGGCAGTTACACCGTCAAGCAGTGTCGATGCACTGGCGATAACGTTGTAGCGTTGAGTTAGTTCTGAGTTGTAACCTTCCACGTCGATAGTAAAAGTGTAGTTACCATCTTTATGATCGGTAAAGGCTTTTTGTGAGCCAATGAATTGCCATTCGGCGGCATTACCGGCACCGGTTGCACCTTGTGGCAGCAGTTGAACCACTTTTTTCACTTCAAGATCTTTTAGACCGATAACTGGAAGATCTTCTTCGTTGGTCGCAAAGACTGTGATAGTTGGAATGCCGTTGTCATAGTCCACCTTGGTGACATCAAGGTGAAGCACTTCAATGGCGTCGGCTGCTGGGCCACCTGGGTTGCCCGGATTACCATCTTTACCATCGCTACCACCACAACCGGTAAGAGCCATGGAGACGGCACCTGCTGCGATAAGCAGCTTAAATTTATTGTGTTGTACGTTCATCATTTTTTTCCCTGCATAGGTTTGGCATCGTCTTAAGTGCATGGCCTGTTAACAGCGCCGATTCTCGTTTATAAGTTGTGCGACCTAAGTCAATGCTGGAAATAGAAATCCCCAAGGAAATGCTAACGTAACAGACGGCTAAAATCTGCCTGACTGAGTCTAATGTGTGACCCAGATCTTTCTATTTCTAAAGGGGTAGGTTTGAGGGCTGGTAAAGGCGAAGTTTGATGAAAAAAATGTTGCAAAATGAAACGGTTTTGCGATTTTTGTTTTTATTTTAGCATTAGCTGTTCTTTATTAAAAACAAAGGGAGGCAATGCCTCCCTTTGGGTATCAGAATTTCCCCAGATGAGCCATCAGGGGAAAGGCTAAGTCACTAGTGACTGCTGCCCCAGTTAGCGTGAGCTTCCAGGATCTGACTGTCTTTATGACAAGTAGAGCAAGTTTCAGCCGGGTTGAGGCTATCATAATCGCTAGCAGGTACACCTAAGGTGGTGAGTGGAGCACCGTCTTGCTTTAGCAAGCCACCATTGGTCTGAATGTGTGCTGCAGTGGCTTCACTTAGACCATAAGGCGCTTGGTGACAGCTGACACATGCTGCGGCTTGTGGTGATACCACTAGCTGCTCGTTAGCGTCACTTAAACGGTTACCATCAGTTGTACCAAAGGCAACAGGTGCGGCTTTCGGATCTATCTTAGAAAGTGAGAATCCGTTGTCACCGTGACATGCCTGACACTCAGTCTTCTTGAAGAACATGTCGCCTTCAGGGGTATAGACATAGTGCTTGCTGTGAACAATATAAGCTAGGTTAGAAGAACCTGCGCCTTTCTTGTCACGTGTGCCATTGTGGCAGCTTGCACAGCCATCCATATCGTTACTGAAACGATGCTTGATCGCAGTAGTGTGACACTGCTGACAAGCTGTCATGTCTGCATGTTGTACGCGTGGAGACTGGTCAACCTTGGTACCATCGGCAGCGAAGTAGGCTGTGTCAGAAGGCACATAAGGGCCAGCATTTGTTGCAACGCCTTCTGTGACTGTACAGTCGGCTAATGCGCCTTTGCCGTCAAAGCAGATGTGCAGTTGGCTGCTTAGCGCAACAGTCACTTCAGGGGTTTCCATCACCTGGGCAACCTTGTATGCACCATCAGCGATAGTGACATTGATAGACCCATCTTCGCCAGCAGTGAAGTAGCGGTAACCTATCTTTTGGTAGTTCACGAGGAAGTCATCATCGACTACACCGTTGAATACAATGGCACTGGTGTCACCACCATATTTGTATGGCGTAGGATCGATTTGTGCCAACGTCACCTTAGTATCACCTAAGCTCACAGTCATGTTAGCCGTTACTGTCTTAGTATCAGCATCATAGCTCATGCTGTTAAAGGTCACTTTTGCAGCTGCTGATTGTGCATTGTCATTTTTCAGGTAGTGGCCCGATTCTGCACCGCGTACACCACCGTTTGGATCGTTATGACAGCTCACACAGTTTTGCTTGCTTTCATCAATCTGGTTGTTGTCACTATCCCAGTGCCAGCTTGGTACTGCATATGGGCTGTTATGACAGTTCATACAGGTTGCAGTATCCAAGTCAGCCTTCCAGGCGTCAGCCATCATCAGGCTTTCATCTGCCTGGTGACAGGTTTGGCAGTTACCCGCGCTTTGTGGGTAGATACCGTTGTAGGTCGAGTGGCTATGGATAGCGTGTGCCATACCTTTGATTGAGCCATCAAACTCATAGCTACGTACCACGTTGCCAGCGTCATCTTTCTCGTCTTTCATGTACGTGTTGTAGTCGGTATGACAGAAGGTACAAGACTCAAGTGTGACATGTTTGCCGCCATGCATGGCAAGAGCGCCATCTTGACCAGGACGGTGACAGCTCTGACAAGTATCATTTGCAATCAAAGCTTTAGGCTTATCTTGAACTGTGTCAGAACTTGGTTGCCAATAGAAGAAGCTGTTATCAACCATTGACGAACCGGCAAAATTGCTCGCCTTAACGCCGAGGTAGATGCCGTTAGTGACGTCTGCCTTATAGTCGTACTTGCCTAAGGTGTCGATAGGTTTATCCAGCACTAGCGTATAGCTACCGTCACCATTATCGGTTAAGCAAGTTTCACACTCTGAACCTTTGAAGTAGGAAGAGCCAGTGTAGTGGTCATCGCCTTTATCTTTATTAAAGTAGCTTAACCAGATATCACGTGGGTTGCCTTCGAGATCTGTGCTGCCCACTTCATCTTCGTTGCCGACACGACCAAAAGAAACTGCACCAATATCTGCTGGTGTGAGACCGAATACCGCAACGCCGTTAGCGTCAGATAGATTGAAGTTGATGGTGAGGATACCTGCGTCATCTACGCTGGCCGATTGAATAGTCGATTTTAGGTGTGAAACCTCGCCAATGGGGTTAGCGATAGGACCTGGCTTGCCATCTTCGCCATCTTTACCGTCGCTGCCGCAACCAGATAAAGCGAGAGAGAGAAGTCCGGCACCTAATACAGCTTTTGTCGCTGCATTAACATTGAACTTTTTCATCATGATTATTCCCTGCAATAGTTTTAATCATCACTAATTGATTGTTCTTCAATAAAAACAAGTACTGAAACAGAGTGCTGTAATTGTTTTCTACGTTGAAAACACTCGCTTAGTGTGTGGAATTAATTTCCACCTCTAAGGCTATCGAAATGGCAGCTTTTTAGCAGGTGTTTCAGTCAGCTTATGTGATTGAGATCTGACTATTTCTTTAGAGGTAGGTAAAAAAATGCATTTTAAGTGAAATTTTCATTTTCACTTAAGAAAGTCAGCCAGTTAAAAGGACTTTTTGTTAAATTTTTGTGGCAAGGTGAGCCGGGTTTGTCACGGCGTGTTAGCCTGTTTAGGTATGTGTGGGAAGTTGTGGGAAAGTCACTCGCTGAAGTTAAAGGGATGTGTGGTAAACAAAAAAAGAGTGGAAAGCTTGGCTTTCCACTCTTGTCATGATTTAGAACAGACTTTGCTTTTTAGTCTTGCTTATGCAACTCGGCAACCTTTTCTGCACTATGGCAGGTTAGGCACGACTCGCTGTTGAGCATAGCTTCTTCGTAGCTACCCGCAACGACACCACCCATGCTTTCGATGTGTGATTTAGCCGCTTCTTTTCCTCCGCCGATCTCATAGCTTGATGAGACGTGGCATGAGGCACAAACACCCGCTTGTGGACTAGAGAAACTGGCATCGCCCTTGTTCCAACGCATTGGGGTTGAACGCGCATTTTCTAGACCGAAGTTCATATCACTATGACAAGCAGAACAGTTGGCACTGCTCACTAGAGACTGAACATCTTCGCGGCCGTGTGCCTTACCGAAAGTGCCGTGTACACGAACGATTAGGCTGTTGTAATCGCCAGCTTCGTGACACTGCGCACAAGTGTGCACGTCTGCATTGCGGTAGTGCGTATCGCCTTTGCGGGCAACCATGTCGTTGTTGTGACAGCTTGCACAGTTTTCATAGTCAACGGCGCTGGCGCGTTCAGGAGCTTGTTCACCACTTAGCGTCAAAAATGCGGTTTTTGCAGCATTAGTGCTGAGGGCACCTGAACAGTTACCTTCACTATCAAGAGCTGTCAATGTCGAGCTCTTGTTTGCAAAACAGGTGTTAAAGCTTGGAGTGATGGCAATGTTCGCCCCAGCCTTGATAGCATCAGCCAGAGATGGAAGGCCATAACCTGGGTTAGCAGCATTAACCGTTACACCGTAACTACCATCTATATTCGCGATGACTGAACCACTGGTGCGTCCGGCTAGGAAAGCATCAGGCTTTGTCGCGTCAACGGCGTTTACATAGAGACGCATGCCAGTGGTATAGTCAGCAGTTACTATCTCTTCACCCTTAGTTAAGTGCATGGTAAAGCTTAAGGTATTTGAAGCCTCATCCCAGTTGATTTGACTGTAGCTGGCATCAATTAGAGTACCCGCCTGTGATGCTGCTTCGCGGCTGTCTTGCTCATGGGCAGCGAAATGACGGAAGGCGCCGCCACGGGTGTTACCGTCGTGGCTACTGTGACAGGCGACACAGCCTACCAGCTGGGTTTCTTCTCCAACAAGCTCAGTGCGGTTACCGTAATGGTAATCACCGTGGCAAGTTTGACAGGCAACGGCATCCTTATCAGCAAACCATGCCATTGCATGAGGAGTAAGTCCTTCTGGCAGTGTCTCTTCAGTTGTGGTGTAGCTAATGTGACAGCTTTGGCAGTTGGCTGTTGAGGCTGGGAAGTTAAGCTCGGCTTTAGGCTGACCTTCGCTATCGAGCGCCGCACCATCAAACTTGTATGCAAATGCTGGGTTTTTGCTTGCGTTAGCAATAACAGTATTGAATTTTGCCAGTTCACGGCGATCACCTTCAGTGATACCTGTGTGAACCGCATGCACTAGGCCTTTGATTGAGCCATCAAAATTAAATTCAACCGTATTACCTTCTCCGTCAACACCAGAGCCGCTGTATTGGGTGTAATCGGTATGACAGAAGCCACAGCCATCGGCGGTGTTACCATAGTTGCCATGACGAATATGATCCTGGCCTACGTGACAGTTAGTACAGGTTTCCATCTCTAACACCTTCTTAGGTGAGGCGACAGACTGCTCTGTTAATGGATCCCAGTAGTAGGCTTCGACATTCTTAAGCTTGTTCTGACCCACGCCATATGTGATCAGGTAGATACCATTGATGCGATTGGCGTCATAGTCATAATCCAGACCATTAGTGTCGATGATCTCCGGCGCAGTAACCTGATATCTTCCCTGGCCAAGATAAGCCAGACAGGTCACACCTTCCTGACAGTCACGGGTCGGGCGCCAGTTGTTAGAACCTGTCATAGGTACGCCATTTTTGCTGGCATTACGGTAAGAAAGCCAGATCTCCTCATCGCCATCGCCTCTGGCGGTGACTTCTGTACCGTCTTCTAAGCTGAAGGGAGTGAAGGCTTCGCTGCGTGTGCCCATACGACCAAAGGCGATACGTAGTGGATCGGTAAGTGTCTCTAATCCAGTAACGGCAACACCGTTAGGATTGGTTAGACTGAATTCGAAGGTTAAGGTTTTTGACGTCTCATCAAAGCTTGCCTTTTCTATTTGGGTCTGTACGGCGGTTGCACTGTTGATATCGATTGCGATTTCACCTGGTTTGCCGTCTTCACCATCTTTACCATCGCTGCCGCCACAACCGGCAAGCGCTAGGGACAAGGCCCCAACACTGAAAGCTGTTTTGACAGCGGTACTGATTGAATACCGTTTCATCATTTTTCCCCTGCATGAGAATGAGAGTGATCTCAATTTTATTTTTGGTATGAACAAGGTGAGCCAGAGTTATTGCTATTGCCTCAATGACTTGGCGACACCTTGGGCGCATATTACTCAAAAGGGGGTAGATGGAGAGCGTGCGTCTGCCCAAACGTGAAGCGGATCTATTAACAGTGTTACAAAATGATAGTTGTGTTAAAGTACAATAATTACAGTGGGTTATATTTTAGCTCGGTTTCAAAATTAAGCAATGCTGTGAAAAGTCGGCCGCTATCTTAAGTGAAGCTTAATAAGTGGGCGTTTTATTAGCTTATGTATTGATCTAAGACAAACTCATTGGTGGAGGCTGATGACCGATTGCGCTTCGTTTGGTCACAATCTGTATTTGTGGGGTTGTCTGAATGTTGTCTAAAGGTTGGTGGGGTGAAGAAAAGGAGGCTAAAGCCTCCTTTTCTGAGCTGAGGGTTAAGGGTTATGAATACCCAGTAGTTGAGTTGGTGTGTGGCAGGTTGAGCAGCTCTCTGCAGAGCGGCTGCGAACGTCATCAGCACTCATACCATCTAAGATACCGCCGTTAGTCTGGATATGGGCCGCTCCAGAGTCCTTAAGGTATTTCTGGTGACAGCTGAGGCAGGCACCAGCATCGGATGAGACCCAGATATCGACGCCTGTGGTGGTATCGCCATAGCGCCAGACGCGGTCTTTGGCTCGGCCAAGTTCAAAACCACCATCGGTATGACAGGTGAGACAGTCTGTTTTCAGTACTGTGCCCGACTGCACGCCTGCGTATTTCAGGTAATGGCCTTCGGCTTCGTGCGCCTTAAAGGCGAAGCTGGTTGGTTTACGACCGCCTGGGTAACCTTCATCTCCTCGTGTGGTTTTATCAGAGGTGTGACAAGTCTGACAGTTGTAGCCATTATTGTAGTGGTGGTTTTCCTGGTTGTGGCAAGTTTGACATTTTGCCGTATCGACAATGGCACGGCGCATGGCGGTTTGCCCGTTCTGGTCAACACCAGTACCAGACCAGACGAATTGGTAAGGTGCCTCTTTTACCGCTACCGAACGGGTGTTATCGCTACAGGCGGTCATCACCACCTCAGCTACACCATAGCCACCATTGTTGAAGCAGACCTCAATGGCCGACCAGAGTTCAAATGTCTTACCTGTGGCATCTAGTGGCATATCGAAGGTGTTAGCCACAATGGTAAAGGTCTTGCTGGTATCGTCATAGGTGCCTTGAGACAATCTGAAACGGCGGTTGCTATAGGAAGCGTCGCTATAGGCTGGATAGTCTTTATCGACATCCCAAGCGACGACCACTCGGGTTCCCAGTTCAATATAGTCTGCGCCAACTGCATTACCTGAAGCATCGGTAACTTGCACATCAAACTTCAGTTTACCATCGGCGTCTAAGCCTATGTTGCTAAAGTTAACGCCCATGGCCTGTGCTAGCGTATAAGCCTTGAGGACATCGCCATGACGCTTCTCGGCGTTACCTGTGCCTGAGTAGGTATCCGTCGCGTTATGACAGGCAACACAGTTGGTGCTGGAGTGATTTTGCGACGGTTTTTCGGTGTGACAGCCAATACAGGCAAGGTTTGACTTATCGGCCTTAAACAGCGCGGCATCGCTAGGGGCATCGTCGCCCTCGACATGGCAGGCTGCGCAATTGGCTGCCGGCTTTTGCGGGAACATCACCTTGCCATAGTCGTGCAGGCTGCCACCAAAACCCACTATCTTATAAGGCGCGGGTACATAGCCTTCAGGGGTGCTGGTGACTCTGTTCTGGCCCTTATGGATGGCATGTATCATGTGAGCAAATGCAACGCTGTTGCCACTTTCTGGATCGCCAGAGGTTGTGGTGTGGCAACTGGCGCAGTTTTCCAGATCGATACGACGACCGCCGTGGAGCGCCAGACTCTCCTCTTGGTGGCAGTTCATGCAGGTTTCTTTGCTGACCACATTGCGGGTTTGAATCCCGTCGGTAGCGCCTGTTGATGGTTGCCAGTCATGGTGAGCATTGGCGGTTGCCTGAGGCAGTTTCAGCTCCAGTGTCACCCTGTGAGTGTTGTCGCCGTTATAGGTGATCGCCAGTGGTTCGGCCACATTGGCGATATTTTGCTGAAATTTATAGGTGTAGCTACCGTCAAGATTATCCATGAAACAGTCTTCACAGCTGCTTGCGGCCTCAACGTTTGCTTGGTACTGAGGGGAGGGGTTAAGCCCTGAGGTATCCTCAGGTAAAGAGCCTGGCTGTCTTAGTCTATTGATGTAGGCTTGCCACTGGTAGCCGCGATCAAACTCCTGACCATCTATAGTTTCGACGACATTAGCGAGTTGGGCGACCCCAAAGCGTAAATCATAATCTTTGGTGAGGCCGAGTACGGCGACGCCATTGGCATTTTCCAGCTTAAAGGTCACGCTTACCTGTCCATCTTCGACCGAGGCCTCTGTAAATTCGGCCATTACGGTAGGCGTGTCATCGATATTGACACCGATAGGGCCGTCAGCGCCATCTTCACCATCCTTACCGTCACTGCCACAACCTAGCAGGAGCGCGCTGCAACTTAGGGCAATGAGGCTCCATCTATTCACCTTTCTCTTTATATCCATCATAGTGCGTTCCATTTTAATCTATCTATCAATGCTTGTTAGGATAGGCGCCAGCGATACTGGCGCCTCCACGGGTTATTTGATTGGGTGTACTTTCAGGACATCGGCTTCTGCGCCCAACCTGTGACAGGTCGCGCAGCTTTCAGTACCTGCGGTAGCATCTGACAGGGTGCCCATAAACACGGCGCCTTGCTGGATCATGTGATTCTTGTTGGTCTCGCTGCTATGACAGTCGCTACAGATTGCCGCAGTTGGGCTGGTGTAGCTACCGTCACTAATGGCCAGAGGTTTAACTCCTGGGTCGAGTGGCAGCGCTGGCGAGAGTACACCGTCATTATTGCTATGACACTGGGCACAATTGCCTATGTCACCAGGATAGTTGATGGCTTCATAACCGGCTCGCTGGCCGCTATGAATGGCGTGGATCAGGTGCTTAAAGTCGGCAGTGGTCGTCGAAGGATTCTCGCTGGCTTCGGCTACCATATTAGGGTTATGACACAGCTGACATTGGCCTTCGAGATCATTTCGCGAACCATGGAAGTTCAGTTGTTGATCCCCATGACAACTGCCACAGGTGTCATTAGTCACTACCACGCGACGTCCGCTATCACTGAGCGCCTCGCTGCTAAAGAAGCTGTGGCTGGATTTGATGACGATTTGGCTGTTGGCTTCGTTATCGCAGCTACCCAATACGCCATCGGCCGCGCAGATGCGTCCCTGTATCGCTAAGGTGCCCTTATCCATCTCGCTACCCGCTGGCACGCTAAGCCCAGTGACTTGATAGTCGAAGGCACCATTACTGCCGGCGAGAGGCGTTATTTCATGCAGACGAATCGAGCGTGCCGAACGAGTGGCATAGTCGAAGCTTGTGCCCCAGTTCGCGTAGACTCGGAGGTCTGATATAAAGTCGAGTTGGTCGGCACTGGAGGTATACCGCTCACCACTACTCGGGTTTTCAAGTGCAAGGGTAAAGGAGACGGTATCACCGCTTCGCATCGCCTTAGTGATCACTGGCTTAAATTGTGCCAGTGCCTGCTCGTTACCACCGTCATTGTGTACGCTGGCTGTCCAGTCGGCATTATGGCAGGCGACACAGTTGGCATTGTTAAGTTGAGCGGGGTGGCCTTCCCCAGCCTTAAAGTCGATATAGGTATGACAAGAGCCACAGGTCTCCATCGTTGGCACTCGAGCCCAGTTCATCTGTTCGCTCAGGCTTTCATCTTGGGCGTGACAGGTTTGGCAGTTAGCCAGCGAACCTGGGAAGCCGATTAAATGTTTGCCGTGGATCATCTGGGGGAAGATGTTATCTGGATTGCTGACACGATCGGCATTATGACAGGTCACACAGGTCTCAATCTGGTTGTAGTTACCTCTGTGGAAGGCGAGATCGTTGTGACAGCTGTTACAGGTGTCTATCTTAATCAGATTGCGGCTGTAAGCGGGATCGCTACTCGTTCCGTCTGTTTCCGCCTGCCAGTCAAAGTGCTGATTGGTAATGGGCAGGGAAGTCCCATCGGCAAGTGTATCGCCGCCCATCTTCACTACAATACGTTGAGTAGCGCCAGCCTGATAGCTTATGTCGTTCATGCCATCAAAGGCTGCACTGAAGGTGTAGCTGTAGTTACCATTTTTATGGTCGACATAGCTCCCTGGGCAGCTGGCATTGCAGTTCTCAGAGGTAAAATATTGCCACTGTGAGCTGTTACCCGCATTGGTATAGCCTTGAGGTAACAGCTGGGCGGCAATAAAGGTGGCAGTGGGCACCCCCACCACAGGCTCATCGTTTTGGTTGGTGACACGATAGTTGACCGTGGCGACGCCTCCCTCCATATCAACCTGATCGAAGGTGATATGGAGATCATCTATCACCATGGCTGGTGGGCCGCCGGGTTCACCTGGGTTGCCGGGTTTACCATCATCGCCACCACAGGCTGATAATAGGGTAATTAGCCCGAAGAGGGCTACATAACAAATGGGGTTGTTCATCTTCATCATCGCTTCCTTGGCATACGGGGTGGTACCTGAGTTACAGACGGTAACTCAGGGTCACTCCAAAGTAGTGGGCGCTGTAATCGTGGCTTAAGTCACCGAAACTCAACACGTTGGGGATGCTGTCTGGCATGAGCTGGTCATTGGCCCAGTCAGCATCTTGGTACTGCTCGAAGATCCAATCGAACCTCAGACCTAAGCCATTGCTCAGGCTAAAGTCTGCGAAGGCATTGATGTTATGTTTGGTGGCGTAATAGTCGCCATAGGGATTGTGTAGCCCTTGGCTCACTTCGGTGTCGCTCTGACCATCACTGAAGCTATAGTCAAGTCCTATCCTAAGGCGTTTTTCAAGCAGGTTGCTATAGTCAATGCCTGCCCCTATGAGGGTGGCCTCGTCCTCAGTGTTTGCAAACCAATTGGCTCCGGCGTAGTTATTGCTGCCAGCCTGATCGCTGTCGCGCCAGTCCTGGTTGACAAAGGCGTTGAAGTTTAGGTTTTCACTGATAGCGTATTGCGCTGACAGATCATAGCCTTGGCTGTCTACCTGTGTCAGGCCTATCTGGGTGTCAGTATAATCATCTTGGCGGGTATGCAAATTTAATGTGACATTATAGGCTCCGCCGTTGTAGCTGGCATAAAGTCCATAACCTTGGTGCTCGCGATCGGCGAGGTAGCTGCGTCTCAGCAGAGGGTTATTGGGCCTGTTGCTGGCGGTCATGCCATGATATTCACTGCCGTTGCGATCGCGATATTCGGCCTTTAACCAAGCTTGCCAATGGGGAGAAAGCCTGTAGTGGAGCTTGGCTTCAATATCGGACTCCTGCAGAGTGTCTCTATCAAGGCCGTTGTAATTGTTGTGTTCATATTGATATTGCAGGTCAAGATAGAGGCTGCGGGTGAATCTGTACTTGGCGCCTAGATTGGCCTGCTGACGTGTGCGGTCGTAGTCTGGATTGAGCCGATCGCCACTGTAGTAGCTGTCGGTGACAATTTGTGGATAGCTGAAGATTGGCGTCTTGTTGTCACGGTCTCGATAATCATACCCCGCTCTGAGGCTAAAGGCTGGTGTCAGCCTGCCGTGATACTTTAGTTTCATCTCTATCAGATCTACTTGGCCTGCTAGGTCCGTCGCTGGTAACGTAGGCGAGGGGCCATTGATGGTGGCAGGTAAGAACGCCTGATCTTGTGTCATACGAGTAAAGCCCAGATGCATAATGACCTGTTGGCCCTCAGCGGAAAATTGGCTATGACCAGCGACGCGATAAGCTTTGTTGTCAGGAGCCACGGCATTTTGGCCATAATAGGCGGCACCGAAGGTGGGGCTGAAGGCCGATTGCCAGTGCAGAGCACTCAAGTCGTTTTGATATTGGCTGACTTCGGCGTCTATGCCCGTGAGCCAGTGATCGCCACGAAAGTAGAGTTTGGCATTGACGCGATCGTTTTTATCTTCGATACGCTCGGCCAATAAGGTGCTATTGGTAAGCAGATTAACACTGGCGCGGCGATTGCCCTGACGCTCTTCATGTTGATAGCCAAGAGCAACTTCATAGAAGTCACCTGTATAGTTAGCATCGATACGATAGCGGTCCCGGGTGATCTTAAGCTCTGCAGGGCTGAGGCTGGATGACAGGCTTGTCATCTGATCTGTGGTTGCAGCGCTTTGCCACTCACTAGGCAATTGCCATGTCTGGCCATCGCGGCGGTAAGGGGTTAGGGCGCTATTATTGTCGTAACGGGCAAAGCCTCGATAGGCTGCTTGTATTTCATATTGGCCTTTGCGCCCCGTGGTTAAAGAGGCTGAGCCGGCATCATAGCCTAAACGATTGGCTTCGAAGCGAGTTTGATAGCTCGAATCTGTCTTGTGAGCAAGATCCGCTTCAAGGCTTGCTACGGCGCCATCTTGGTCTGTCCCTGTTGTATTGCCGAAACGGCTATCACCGCCATCATTGTAGGCAATTCCTGCCCCTATCATTCCCGTTGTACCCTTAGGGACTTCACAACGTTTACATTCCCAGGCATCAAGTTTGACTTTGTCACGGTTGGCCGAGGCAAGCCCATATCCTTGTGCGCCGGCATAGCTGCTGATCACAGCTAAGGCCAACAGGCTTAAACGCCATGGGAGTCTTTGAGATCCATCTTGTTTAATCATCGCTATGCTCCCTCATTAACGTTGCAGAAGTTTGCCAGACGGGTGGTTAGAACCATGTACCTGGCCATGACAGTTCATGCAGCTTTGTCCCGCATTAAAGGCGTTTGGACTGTTGGCAAATACGGGATTAGCCGCATGGCCATCGCTGGCATGACACTGTTGACAAAGTTGCGGCGGCTTGGCGATTAACATCGCCTCGTTGACTGCGCCGTGGGGGTTATGACAGTTAGCGCAGTTATCGCTCACCGGTGCGTGCTCCCATAGCTTAGGACCACGTTTTTCGGTGTGGCAGGCATAACAGTTCTCGTTAACGCTCATCTGTTTTAAGCCTGCATCACCCAATCCACCATGGGGATTGTGGCAGTCGCTACAGACCATCTGCTGCCATTTGAGTGGGTGGCTGCTGCGCTTGTGTAAGTCGGCCTTCTGTTGGGTATGACAGCTGGTGCAGACGGCAACTTCCTGGGCCTTATCGCTAATAGGGTCATGACCTGTATGTACCTGATGACAATCACTACAGGCCACATCGGCGTTATCATGATGGTTACCGTTCCAAGCCATACGCTTGTCGTCGTTATGGCAACTCATACAGACGCTATTTTGTTTTGCAGCGGGCACAGGAGATTGGGCACCAAAGGTAATCATGGGTTCTTTGCCGCCACGGTTATGTTTGCCCATAGGGCCGTGACAGGCTTCACATTGGAGATCTGCCATGGGAGAGCCTTTTACTTGAGGATCGCCATGTACGCCATCGAAAAGGGCCATTACCTCTTGGCTTTTTCTGTGGCACATAAGGCAGCTATCGGCGCCTTTGGGAGAGTATTGTCCCTCGGCAAACTTAGTGTCGAGGATTTGCTCAACCTCTTCGGCGGGCATCTTGTCCCAAGGGGTTGCCTGAATCGACACACTGAGGAGTGGGTATAGTACGATTAGAGCCGCTAGCTTGAGCGCAAGCAGCCAGTTAGATTCCTTTTTCATCATCATCCATCCAAGCGCAGAAAAGTTTTTAGTTGTTATCTTTAAAGATTGCTAATTTACCAATTCTAAATAATAGGTGTGATTTGTGACGAATGTGTAACTTTTGTATCGATAATTGTTCTGTAAAAGTGATGTTTTAGAACAAATTAGCATTATATGTGATCTTGATCACGTTGCTGGAGTGGGGTAGGGACGTAGAATGCCCTTGTTGGTGGAAATGATTCTCATTTAATTATCTCGTTTTCTCATTGAGATATCTGTCACATAATATAAAATACAATTGAAAATTATTATCGTTTCCAATCATAAATATTGATCTAGATAAAGTTATTGGAAGCCTTGCTCCGTTAGAATCTGGTGTAGTTCAGATTTATCGAGACCTGAAAAGGTAGAGTTGCAATATGAAATTAAGCGAATTAAAGCCTGGCGACAGTGCAGTGATCTCCGAGGTTGGCCAAATTAGCCTGCCTGCGGTGGTGAAACGCAAGCTTTTATCTATGGGGATCACCCCCAACACCTCTTTGACATTATTACGACGTGCCCCACTTGGCTCGGGATTAGAGTTGGCCATTCGTGGCAGTAAGTTATGCATGCGTAAGGACTTGGCAGAGGTAATAGAGGTGGAGCTGGCTCATGGCTAAACAATTTCATTGTGTGACTGTTGGCAACCCAAATGCGGGTAAATCAACACTATTTAATGCCCTAACCGGAGCTAACCAACAGGTGGGTAACTGGTCAGGGGTGACGGTTGAGAAAAAGACTGGCCAATTTACGTTAAATGACACTGAGGTGTTGTTGACGGATCTTCCCGGTATTTACGATCTCTTGCCTGCAGGCAGCAGCTGCGATTGCTCTCTCGATGAGCAAATTGCCCAGCAGTATCTGGCTGAGGCGCAGATGGATGGCATCATCAACTTAGTGGATGCGACCAACATTGAGCGTCACCTATACCTGACGGTGCAGCTGCGTGAACTTGGTATCCCTATGGTGGTGGTGATCAACAAGATAGATGCGGCTAAGGCTCAGGGGATCGAGGTCGATGTTACCAAGATGACCAAAGAGTTAGGCTGTCCGGTGATCGCCGTCTGTTCTCGTGATGTCAATGATATTAAGCAGGTTCAGGCCCAGGTGGTGGATCTGCTCGACGGCAAGGTCTCAGAGGCGCCATTGGTGCTGGATTACGATGTTGAGATTGAGGCGGGAATTAAAGCGCTGTTTGAGCGCGACAGCCAACTGAGTCGTGGCCGAGCCTTGGCAATGATGGGCAATGGCTTAGGCTGTGGTCAGTGTAAAAATGGCCAGATGCTTTCAGAGGTTTCTCAGTGCTCCGAGAAACTTGCGGCTCAGGGCAAAGATATCGAGATCATGGTAGCGACTACTCGTTTTGATTTCGTGCAGAAAGTGTTTAACGAATCGGTAAAAGCCGCCGATGTACAAACCATCAGTGATCGCTTAGACAAGCTGGTATTACATCCGATAGCCGGGGTCCCAGTATTTCTGTTCGTGATGTATCTGATGTTCATGTTCAGTATTAATGTGGGCAGTGCTTTTATTGATTTCTTCGATATCACGGCCGGTGCCTTGTTTGTTGACCATCTCGGCGCCTTTATGAGTAACGTGGGCGTACCTGCGTGGTTAGTCACTATTGTTGCTGGTGGCGTGGGACAAGGTATTCAAACCGTAGCTACCTTTATTCCGGTGATCGCCGCGCTCTTTTTGGCTCTGTCTGTCTTAGAAGGCTCGGGTTATATGGCTCGCGCAGCTTTTGTGGTGGACGGATTGATGCGCCGCATCGGTTTGCCGGGTAAGGCGTTTGTGCCTATGATTGTCGGCTTTGGTTGTTCAGTGCCTGCAATTATGGCGACCCGTACCTTAGGCAGTGAGCGTGAGCGTATCGTGACGGGTATGATGGCGCCCTTTATGTCTTGTGGTGCACGTCTGCCTGTTTACGCCCTATTTGCAGCGGCCTTCTTCCCTGAATCGGGCCAGAACCTAGTGTTCTTGCTTTATATCATAGGTGTATTCGCGGCTATCGGTACCGGCTTACTGCTAAGGTCGACCTTACTACCCGGCAGCAGCAGCGCCGTAGTGATGGAACTGCCTAACTATGAAAAGCCTAAGTTTAAGGCGGTGATGGCCAGAACCGGTAAGCGCACCAAGAGCTTTATTCTAGGAGCGGGTAAAACCATTGTGATTGTGGTTACTCTGCTTCACTTTGTTAACTCTATCGGTGTCGATGGCAGCTTCGGACATGAAGACAGCTCTGAATCTGTGCTGAGTGTGGCGAGTCAAAAGGTGACTCCTTTCTTCTCACCAATGGGGATAGAGAAAGACAACTGGCCAGCCACAGTCGGTATCATCACTGGTATCTTTGCTAAAGAGGCGGTAGTTGGCACCTTAAATAGTCTCTATTCCACTTCGGGTGGTGACGAGGAGGCTTTAGCACCATTTTCTGAAAGCTTTAGTGAAGCCTTAGCAACGATTCCTGAGAACCTGTTTGGTATCGCCCCAGAAGATCCGCTATCTATGTCAGTAGGGGATATCGAGAGTATTGAAACTGCCTCAAGCGAGCTGGATGTAGATACCTCGACCTTCAGTGCGCTGCAGAGTGGCTTTACAGGTATTACAGCGGCATTTGCGTACTTGCTCTTCATCTTGCTTTATACGCCATGTGTGGCCGCAATGGGGGCGTTAGTGGGCGAATTTGGCTCTCGCTGGGCGACCTTTGCAGCGACTTGGACATTCGCACTGGCCTATGGCACAGCAACCGTCTTCTATCAGGTGATGACCTTTGCGGCTCACCCATTGCAATCGGGTCTCTGGATAGCCTTCTTTGTGGTGGCCTTGGTGGTCTTTTACCTCTGGCTTAAGCGCAAAGGGCAGCGCGCCCAGACGATTATTCCTGTTATCAATGTGGTAACTGAATAGACAATCGACCCGCGTTAAGTCAGTCGTTAAAAACAGAAAAGCAGCGATTTATCGCTGCTTTTCTGTTTTTGCGCTAAATGATGTCAGTTTTTGCTATTTGGCCGTTGTAACGAAGCGAGATCTGTAGGAATATGCAGGTTTTCCCCAATTAATGTCGAGCGGCGATTGTGCGGCCGATGATTAGAGTTCGCAAAGAGGATTTCCATGAGTCATGTGGACACCGAAGTACGTCCTAGTAACTTCATTCGTAACATCATAGATGAAGATTTAGAAAGCGGTAAGCACACGAGTGTACACACGCGTTTTCCGCCTGAACCAAACGGTTATCTTCATATTGGTCATGCTAAGTCGATCTGCTTGAATTTCGGTTTAGCTAAGGACTATAAGGGGCTATGTAACTTACGTTTTGATGATACCAACCCTGAGAAAGAGGATATTGATTACGTTAACTCTATTCAGGCCGACGTCCAATGGTTAGGTTTCCAGTGGGATGGTGAAATCCGTTACTCGTCAAACTACTTTGATCAGTTACATCAGTACGCTGTTGAGTTGATCAATAAGGGCTTGGCTTATGTATGCTTCCTTAACGGTGAGCAGACCCGTGAATATCGCGGTACCTTAAAAGAGCCGGGTAAGAACAGCCCTTATCGTGACACCTCGGTGGAAGAAAACCTTGAGCTGTTTGAGAAGATGCGCAAGGGCGAATTTAAAGAGGGTGAGTGCGCCCTGCGAGCCAAGATTGATATGGCGTCACCTTTTATGTGCATGCGCGATCCTGTGATCTATCGTATCCGTTTTGCTCACCATCATCAGACAGGTGACAAGTGGTGTATCTACCCTATGTACGATTTCACTCACTGCATCTCTGACGCGATTGAAAATATTACCCATTCGCTCTGTACTCTGGAGTTCCAGGATAACCGTCGCCTATATGACTGGGTATTAGATAACCTGGATGATTTCCAGGCGCCAAACCGCACTCGTCAGTATGAGTTTTCGCGCCTGAATCTGGAATACACCTTGATGTCTAAGCGTAAGCTTAACGATCTTGTGGTTCGCGGTTTGGTGTCAGGTTGGGACGACCCGCGTATGCCGACCATTGCAGGTCTACGCCGCCGTGGTTACACGCCAGCGTCTATTCGCGAGTTTTGTCGTCGTATCGGGGTGACCAAGCAAGACAACATGGTCGAAGTGGGTATGCTAGATGCGTGTATCCGTGAGGAGCTTAACGAGCACGCGCCGCGCGCCATGGCTGTGATCAATCCGGTAAAGGTGATCATCGAAAACTATCCTGAAGGCCAGGTTGAAAAGCTATCTGCACCAGCGCACCCAACTATAGAGACTATGGGGCAACGTGAGCTGGTCTTTGGTCGTGAGCTTTATATCGATGCTGACGATTTCCGTGAAGAGGCCAACAAGAAGTACAAGCGCCTTATTCAGGGCAAGGAAGTGCGTCTGCGTAATGCCTACGTGATTAAGGCTGAGCGCTGCGACAAAGATGAAGCGGGCAATGTGACCACCATCTATTGTACCTATGATGATCAAACCCTAGGTAAGAACCCGGCTGATGGTCGTAAGGTGAAAGGGGTGATCCATTGGGTTGAGGCTTCTAGCTGTGTTCCTGCTGAGTTCCGTCTGTATGACCGACTGTTTAATCAGGCAAATCCAGCTGCGGCCGATACGGTTGATGAAGTGCTTAACCCTGAATCTCTCGTGGTTAGACACGGCTTTGTAGAGCCTGGTTTGGTGAATGCTGAAGCCGAAAAGGCTTACCAGTTCGAGCGAGAAGGCTACTTCTGCGCCGACAATAAAGACTCATCACCTGAGCATCTGGTCTTTAACCTGACCGTTGCGCTGCGAGACTCTTCTAACTAAGTCTTAGGCTCAGTTTTAGTTGGGTGCTAGCTTGATGTTAACTTAGCACCCACTCGGTATTAAAAAAGGCTTTAGGATCATCCTAAAGCCTTTTTTGTATTTAGCAGTTGGCTATCTTTGCTATTGATATATAGGGCCTAATCCGTAGCTCCAAAGGATCACACTCGAGGCCATTAAGGCAACCAGCAATACTAAACCGGCAGTAACGACCGAGCTGGCGTAGATAAAGCCTTTCTCTTCAGGGATGTTCATGATGATGGGAACGCCCGTGTAGAGCAGATAGACAGAGTAACTTAGGCCAACTAACCCTACAATCATCACAAACCACAGAGCGGGGTAGAGTGCTGCCAGACCCACCATAAATAGCGGAGTGGCTGTATAGGCGGCTAGCTCAATGGCTTGGGTATAGGTTGGGTGTGCATCAAAGGTCTTTGCCATCCAAAAGGCCAGGTAGGCTAAGGCAAATACCCCGGCGATTAGACCGAAAAACATACTGACTGACATCATCAAGGCGCTTTGCTTGGTGAGGAAGAGTGGATCGGATACCCCGAGGTTCCAGCCTATCATTGTCGATGCAACATAGGTGCAAACAGCCGGTATAAGGGCAATTAACAGGACATGACTGAGACTGCTCTTGAGCGCTACGTGATTTTGTTCAATTGTGTGCCACTCTTCTTTTGGATGAGTGTATAACCCCATTAAGTGATTCAATATCATTATAGTTATCCTTGTTCAGCTTTCATTACTGTGCTCGCCAAACTTCAGACGAACCCTAAATGCCTGTCGGTCCGCTACCAATAGACCTTAGGCTCCCAAACAGCCACTTCAATGTGGCTGACATAGTTTATTTATTGAACATAAACTTAGACTAGTCAAGCTAACTTTCATCTGTTAGGCAGATAGGCGTGCCCAAGGATTGATTTTATGAGTAAAATAGGCGCCGTTTGTTTGTTAACCTTCAGAGTGTGTAATGCAAGCCTTATTAGCGCCGATCAAGCAGTTTTTACAATGTGAAACCCCGGATGAGTGGATCGCCGTCGCCAGCCGACCGGAGCAGTTGTCGGCGTTATTAATCGATCACTGTAATTGCGAGCTAAAGGCGGCGCAGACCGCGATGTTTCTTATTCGCAAATATGCGGTAGATAAGGATAGCGGTGAGCAGTTGCTGCAGTGGGCTAAACCCTATGAAGACTTTGTCTATAACAAACAGCGAGATATCGATGTTTTTCTTGCTCGCGACGTTAAGAAGAATGAATTACTTGGTGAGCTTAAGCCAAAGGCCGGTGTCGCCTACGGCGCGGATCTCATTGCCAAGATGGTACGCCTGATTAAAGAGGAGTTTCATCATTTTGAGCAGGTGCTTGAGATCATGCAGGCTAGAGGCATTCCTTATCAAAACCTTACCGCCGGTCGCTATGCTAAAGGTATGATGCGTGCGGTGCACACCCATGAGCCGGCGACGCTGGTGGATAAGTTGATCGTGGGGGCCTTTATCGAGGCGCGCTCCTGTGAGCGTTTTGCTAAGTTAGCGCCTTATCTTGACGAAGGGCTGCGCAAGTTTTATGTCTCGCTGCTACGCTCTGAAGCCCGTCATTATCAAGATTATCTGGTGTTAGCTCAGGCGATATCACCTGATAATATTGAGCAGCGTGTCGCCGAGTTTGCAGCTCTTGAGGCGGAGCTTATCAGCGCCCCAGACAGCGAGTTTAAGTTTCACTCTGGCAGGCCTTGTTAATCGCTAGCTATTTAACCGGTTGAGCAACAAAGGTTAATTATCGGCGAATGGCAGACGTTGCAGCACCAGCTGCTCGGCACTGACTTTTAGCACACTTCCTTGCTCGTACCAGTCACCGACGACTATGCGTTGGCGATTATTGGTGAGCTGGTGGATGTTGGGTCTGTGGATGTGACCGTGGATCATTCGTTTAGTGTCAGTCTGCTGCATTAACTGCTCGACCGCACTCTGCTCGACATCCATGATGCTGTAGCTTTTTAATTGATTACTCTGCTTACTCTTATGGCGCAGCTTATTGGCAATGGCTGTGCGCTGGGATTTGGGCAGATGATTGTAAATAAACTTGGCCCAGCCGAAATTTCTAAATCGACGAAATCGTTGGTAGGCTTTATCTAAGGTGCATAGGCTGTCACCATGGAGAATAACACAGGGTATCCCGTAAAGGTCTATACAATAGACTTCGGGTAACAGGGTCATTCCAGCGAGCTTTGCATAACGTTTACCAAGCAAGAAATCGCGATTGCCATGGACGAAATAGATAGGCGTGTGCGCCGAGAAGGCTTTTAAACGCTCGGCGAGCTCGAGAGCGAAAGGCTCTGCAATGTCGTCTCCTACCCAGACCTCAAATAGATCGCCCAGAATATAGAGGGCATCACAATGGCTGGCGTCTTGACTGAGAAAACGGTTGAATGCGGCGAGAATATCGGGGCGATCGGCACTAAGATGCAGATCGCCCACAAACAGGGTGTAATTCAAGAATTGTCTGCCCTGTGCTTACTCAGCAACGGTAACGCTTTCGATAACAACAGCTTCTAGCGGTACATCTTGATGCATGCCGCGATTGCCCGTAGCCACTGCCTTGATCTGGTTAACCACATCCATGCCTTCAACCACTTTACCGAACACGCAGTAACCCCAGCCTTGTACTGACTCAGATTTAAAGTCGAGGAAGGTGTTGTCGTTGATGTTGATGAAGAACTGTGCCGTGGCCGAGTGAGGATCTGAAGTACGTGCCATGGCAATGGTGCCTACAACATTAGATAGACCATTGTTGGCTTCGTTTTCAATGGCTTCGTTACAACGCTTTTGCGACATATCTTCGGTAAATCCGCCGCCTTGGATCATGAAACCATCGATTACGCGGTGAAAAATGGTGCCGTCATAGAAACCGTCTTTAGCGTACTTAATGAAGTTAGCTGCGGTTACAGGGGCTTTTTCGGCATCAAGTTCAATTTTGATAACACCGTGGTTGGTTTGCATTGTGATCATATGACTGTATCTCATCATGGTTACTTATTCAGATAGCGCCCGATTCTAGCCTATTAACCATGATGCATAAAGGGATGGCACGACTTTTATCATCTTTCCCTGATCCCAGCGCCTGAATATTTACCTCTTGTTAGCTGTAGAATGTGCGGCGTAACAAAAAACGCTTTAGATTCACGCTATCACGCTGGAAGACCCTGTTTTCAGGTGGTAGACTGAGCGACCCAATTGTAGTCAATAATTTGTAGAGAAAATCGATGTTGAAGCTATACAACAGTCTTACCCGCCAAAAAGAGGAATTTAAGCCATTACAGCCAGGTAAAGTCGGCATGTATGTCTGCGGGGTCACCATATATGATTTGTGTCATATTGGTCATGGACGTACGTTTGTTGCTTTCGACATGATCGTCAGATACCTGAGGTATAAAGGTTACGATGTGAACTTTCAGCGTAACATTACCGATGTCGACGATAAGATCATTAAGCGCGCCGCAGAGAATAACGAGAGCTGCGATGCACTGACTGAGCGATTAACCCAAGAGATGTATCGTGATTTCGATGCGCTCAACATGAAGCGTCCTGACTTCGAGCCGCGTGCGACTCAGCATATGCCTGAGATCATTGAGATGGTTGAACGTCTAATTGAGCGCGATCATGCCTATATTGCCGACAATGGCGATGTGCTTTTCAGTGTGGCTTCATTCCCTGAGTATGGTCGTCTATCAGGGCAGAACCTAGATCAGCTGCAGGCGGGTGCCCGCGTTGAAGTCGATGAAAACAAACGTGATCCTATGGATTTCGTGCTTTGGAAGATGTCTAAACCAGGTGAGCCAACATGGGATTCACCTTGGGGACCGGGTCGCCCTGGTTGGCATATCGAATGTTCAGCAATGAACAGTAAGCATTTGGGTGAGCATTTTGATATCCATGGCGGCGGTTCGGATCTGCAGTTTCCGCACCATGAAAATGAGATAGCACAGTCATGCTGCGCCCATGATACGCCTTATGTGAATTATTGGATGCACACCGGCATGGTGATGGTGGATAAGGAGAAGATGTCGAAGTCACTGAACAACTTCTTCACCATTCGTGATGTGCTTGCGCATTATGATGCCTCGACTGTGCGTTACTTTTTGCTGTCGGGTCACTATCGCAGTCAATTGAACTATTCAGAAGATAACCTTAAGCAGGCTAAGGCGGCGCTTGAGCGACTCTATACGGCGTTAAAAGGCTTGGAACTTAGCGTCGAGGCGGCGCCAGCGACCGAGTATGTGGCTAAGTTCACTGCGGCCATGGACGATGACTTTAATACTCCTGAGGCCTACTCTGTGCTGTTTGATATGGCGCGCGAGATCAACCGCCTTAAGGTGGACGATTTGGCTGCAGCTTCTGCTCTGGGTGTAAGCCTTAAGCAGCTAGGTGATGTGCTAGGCATTTTAGATCAAGATGTGGATGCCTTCTTTAAAGGTCAGGGCAGTGACGATGAGGTTGCTCAAATTGAAGCCCTAATCGCCGAGCGTAACCGTGCCCGCGCTGAAAAAGATTGGCCTGCGGCAGATGTGGCCCGTGATGGTCTGAATGCTCTTGGGGTGATCTTAGAAGATGGCCCAGAAGGCACAACATGGCGTAAAAAATAAGCTATCGGTTAGCCAGTGAGATTGCTTTAGCTGTCTTGTTGTAAAAACCACTTAATAAAAAAGCCTGCATTAACTGTGCAGGCTTTTTTGTGGGCATTGATTGCTGGAGGTGTTACCACCCGGACCACAATCAGATTTACTGCGCTTAGTCGTGATAGTTCTCGGCCGCAAACAGGGTATTTTCCAGTAGGCTGGCAATTGTCATAGGACCTACGCCACCAGGTACTGGTGTGATATGACTAGCGTGCTCAGCGGCCACATCATATTGCACATCACCAACCAGTTGGCCGTTTTCCAAACGGTTGATCCCGACATCGATAACGATGGCACCGGGTTTAATCCACTCACCTGGAATAAAGTGTGGTTTACCCACAGCAACCACGACCAGATCGGCGCGGCGGACTTTATCTTCAAGGTCACGGGTAAAACGGTGACAGGTCGTCGTGGTGCAGCCGGCCAATAGCAGCTCTAATGTCATTGGGCGACCAACAATATTCGATGCGCCAACGACAACTGCATCTAGGCCGTAGGTGTCTACGCCTGTTGATTTAATTAAGGTCATGATCCCCATAGGTGTGCATGAGCGTAGCACAGGAATGCGCTGCGCCAGACGACCGACATTATAAGGATGGAAACCGTCGACATCTTTATCGGGCTGAATGCGCTCGATCACCTTCGATTCTTCGATATGATCAGGTAACGGCAGTTGCACCAAGATGCCGTCAATCGCAGGATCTTGGTTGCACTTGTCGATCAGGGCCAATAGATCGGCCTCAGATGTTTCGATTGGCAGGTCAAAAGATTGTGATAGGAAGCCAACTTCTTCACAGGCGCGGCGCTTGCTGCCGACATAAACCTGAGAAGCCGGATCGGCGCCGACTAAAATAACGGCTAGTCCCGGTACACGCTTTCCAGCCTCTTTGCGGGCGGTTACTTTGGCACTTAGTTGCTTTCGAATGGATTGAGCAATCGCTTTGCCATCGATTATTTGTGCTGTCATGGGGGGTGGATTTCCTTAATATGGCGCGATAATAAAAAATCGGCGACATTTTAACAGGGGGGGCGGAAACTGTCATTGACTTAGGACGATAATAGACAGTTCTAATATATGGATAATGCCAGCTAAGGCGCCTATTATCATTGCATTGTTAAAAAGGCCAAGCTGAAGTGTGGAAACGGGTTATTCGCGCAGATATTTGCCCGGATTGTTTAATAAAGTTTCGGATAGCTGTTTAAATAGTCATGTGCGTCGTCATTGCAAAAAAATCGTTGACGCTAACCATGTGAGGGGATAATATGCGCTCCGTTCTCAGCGACACCCAGTGAGTGTTGAGAGTGTTAGACTTTCGGTGATTAGCGCAGCCCGGTAGCGCATCTGGTTTGGGACCAGAGGGTCAGAGGTTCGAATCCTCTATCACCGACCAAATTTTTAAATAGTGTGGATACGCTATTTTGCCCTGTTAGGATATGAACCAAGTTCATAACGACGCGCCCGTAGCTCAGTTGGATAGAGCATCCGCCTTCTAAGCGGATGGCCGCAGGTTCGAATCCTGCCGGGCGTACCAAATCAGTGGTGATTGTAGCTCAGTTGGTAGAGCCCCGGATTGTGATTCCGGTTGTCGTGGGTTCAAGTCCCATCAGTCACCCCACTTCTTTTGAAGAAAATAAAAAAAGCGACCTAAGGTCGCTTTTTTTACGTCTGTAATTCGAGCTTTGAGGCTCGACTATGCAGAAAACCGTGGCTATAATGTCGCGTCTTGATAAATTTCAACTATGTGCGACGACTGCCAAACCCAGTTACCAAGGCATTTTAGTCGTTTTTTTAGATCAAGAAACGAATACCTTAATAGTTGATGATTCGGCTATTACAAAAGACGTTTGACATATTTCGAGGTAAAACAATGCAAGTTTCTGTAGAAACAACACAAGGTTTAGAGCGCCGCCTAACTATCTCTGTTCCAGCTGAGCAGATTGAAAAAGCCGTTTCTGATAGTTTGAAAAATGAAGCTAAGCGTGCACGTATTCCTGGTTTCCGTCCAGGCAAGGTACCTGTAAGCGTGATCAACAAGCGTTACGGTAAAGCGATTCGTCAAGAGATCACTGGTGAAGTGATGCAACGTAATTTCGTTGAAGCCATCATCGCAGAAAAATTGAACCCAGCGGGTGCACCAACTTTTGTTCCTGGTGAGACCGATGCCGAAAACTTCCAGTTTGTTGCAACCTTCGAAATCTACCCAGAAGTAGAACTAAAAGGTCTAGATGCAATTGAAGTTGAACAACCAACTGCTGAAGTAACCGATGCTGATGTAGATGCGATGATCGAAACTCTGCGTAAGCAACACGCAACGTTCGAAGTGGTTGAGCGTGAAGCGGCTGAAGGCGATAAAGCGAAGATCGATTTCGTGGGTTCTATCGACGGTGAAGAGTTTGAAGGCGGCAAGGCTGAAGATTTCGAACTACAACTGGGTAGTGGCCGCATGATTCCAGGCTTCGAGTCTGGCGTTGAAGGTCATAAAGCGGGTGAAACATTCGATATCGAAGTGACTTTCCCAGAAGATTACCACGCAGAAAACCTGAAGGGTAAAGTGGCTAAGTTCGCTATCACTTTGAAAGAAGTACAAGCGGCTAACCTGCCTGAAGTTAACGACGAGTTCGCTAAGTTGTTCGGTGTCGCTGAAGGTGGCCTAGAAGCCCTTAAAGTTGAGATCAGCAAGAACATGAGCCGTGAGCTTGAGCAAGCGCTTAAGGCTAACGTTAAAGATCAAGTACTAAACGGTCTGCTAGCGCAAAACGAGATCGATCTGCCTAAGGCACTGATCGACGGTGAAGTTAACGTACTTCGTCAACAAGCAATGCAGCGTTTTGGTAACCAAGCCGCTAACATGCCTGAGCTACCAGCTGATCTGTTCACAGAGCAAGCTGAGCGCCGCGTAAAAGTCGGTCTGCTACTTGGTGAAGTGATCAAGACTAACGAGCTGAAAGCGGATGATGAGCGTGTACAAGCACTGATCGCTTCTATGGCGTCTGCCTACGAAGATCCAAAGGAAGTTATTGAATATTACAATAACAACCAAGAGATGATGCAGAACATGCGCAACGTTGCGCTAGAAGAGCAAGCGGTTGAAGCTCTGCTGAAAACGGCTAAAGTGACAGAGAAAGCAGTTCAATTCGAAGAATTTATGAACAAGGCTACTGGTCGCGCGTAACCTATGCTTGACTTAAATGGCTGTTAGCCATTTATAATGGCTCGTATGAGGCTCCTCATGCGAGCCGTTTTTATTTAGGGAAGTTAATAATGCAAAATGCGCCAGAATCAGTACTGAATGCACTTGTGCCTATGGTTGTTGAACAAACGGCCAAAGGAGAACGTTCATATGATATTTATTCTCGTCTGCTAAAAGAGCGAGTGATCTTCCTCGTCGGTCAGGTCGAGGAGCATATGGCAAACCTAATCGTTGCTCAGCTACTGTTCCTTGAGTCTGAGAGCCCAGATAAAGATATCTATCTTTATATTAATTCTCCGGGTGGTTCGGTGACGGCAGGTATGGCGATTTATGATACGATGCAGTTTATTAAGCCTAACGTCAGCACAGTTTGTATTGGCCAGGCTGCCAGCATGGGCGCGTTTCTGTTAGCCGGTGGTGCTAAGGGTAAGCGTCATTGTCTACCTAACTCGCGTGTGATGATCCATCAGCCTTTGGGCGGTTTCCAAGGCCAAGCCTCTGACATTGCGATTCATGCGCAAGAGATCTTAGGTATCAAGAATAAGTTGAATCAGATGCTTGCCGATCATACTGGCCAGCCGCTGGAGGTTATCGAGCGCGATACCGATCGTGATAACTTTATGAGTGCAACCGAGGCCGAGGCCTATGGTTTAGTGGACTCAGTGCTCGATAAACGAAGCTGATATTTGTCGCTTGCTGAGCTATGATCAGTAAAAGGCTATAGAGATGAATTGTGCAGTGAGTGAAACTGCAAAAGAGGTAAACTAATGGGCGACAACAAAAGCAACGGTGATAGCGGGAAACTGCTGTACTGCTCTTTTTGTGGAAAGAGTCAGCATGAGGTTCGTAAGCTCATCGCCGGCCCTTCTGTGTATGTATGTGACGAGTGTGTAGAGCTTTGTAATGATATCATCCGTGAAGAAATTCGTGAGATATCGCCTAAGCAAGATCAAGACAGATTACCTACGCCACATGAGCTCAGAGCACATCTTGACGACTATGTGATTGGTCAGGAGAAGGCTAAGAAAGTCTTATCTGTTGCTGTATATAATCACTATAAGCGTTTAAAGAATTCCACGCCTAAAGATGGTGTCGAGTTGGGTAAGAGTAATATCTTGCTGATCGGCCCAACAGGTAGTGGTAAAACATTGCTGGCCGAGACTTTGGCTCGCTTCTTAAACGTGCCTTTTACTATGGCCGATGCCACCACCTTAACCGAAGCCGGTTATGTGGGTGAAGATGTTGAGAACATCATTCAGAAGCTATTACAAAAGTGTGATTACGATGTCGAGAAGGCACAGCGCGGTATCGTCTATATCGATGAGATCGATAAGATCAGTCGTAAGTCAGATAATCCGTCTATCACCCGTGACGTGTCCGGTGAAGGTGTACAGCAGGCATTGCTTAAACTGATTGAAGGTACTGTAGCAGCTGTGCCACCTCAAGGCGGACGTAAGCATCCTCAGCAGGAGTTCTTGCAGGTTGATACCTCTAAGATTCTGTTCATCTGTGGCGGTGCGTTCGCAGGGCTGGAGAAGGTGATTGAGCAGCGTTCTCATGTGGGAACCGGTATTGGCTTTGGCGCCGAGGTGAAGGGGGAGGCCGATAAGGCAACCATTTCCGATGTACTGATGCAGGTTGAGCCTGAAGATCTGGTTAAATACGGTCTGATCCCTGAGTTTATCGGTCGTCTGCCTGTTTTGGCGACACTGGCAGAGTTAGATGATGCGGCCCTAATTCAGATTCTGTCTGAGCCGAAGAACGCGTTGACTAAGCAGTTTGCAGCCTTGTTCGAAATGGAAGGGGTAGAGCTCGAGTTTAGAGAAGATGCCCTTAAGGCGATCGCTTTGAAGGCGATGGACCGCAAAACCGGTGCTCGTGGCCTGCGTTCAATTGTTGAAGGTATACTGCTTGATATCATGTATGACTTACCTTCGTCAGAAAATGTGGCCAAGGTGGTTATCGATGAATCCGTGGTCAAGGGGGAGTCAGATCCTATCTTGATTTACGAAACCAACGAGTCGCAAGCTGCCGTTGCTGAACAATAATTCGGCTAACACTCTGCTAAGCTATCATTAAGGAGTCCACTGGACTCCTTTTTTTATTTTTGCCATTGAAACCCACTAAAACACCCCAATATACTGATTAATATTGTTACCAAACGGAATCGAGCTATGACCTTAGAGCGTGAAGCGCGAATCGAACTCCCGGTACTGCCATTGAGAGATGTGGTGGTCTACCCGCACATGGTTATCCCCCTGTTTGTTGGGCGGGAGAAATCTATCCGCTGCCTGGAAGCGGCGATGGAGCAAGACAAGCAGATTATATTAGTGGCTCAGCGCGATGCTGAATTAGATGAACCGACCAGCGATGATATTTTTGACGTCGGTACCGTCGCCTCTATCCTGCAACTGCTGAAACTGCCTGATGGCACGGTGAAGGTGCTGGTAGAAGGCGGCCAACGTGCGCGCATCGACAAGTACACTCAAGAAACCGAGTATTTTATTGCCACGGCGCAATACCTTGAATCGGAAGAGCTTGCCGACAAGGAAGAGGAAGTGCTGGTGCGCTCGGCCATCGGCCAGTTCGAAGGTTATATTAAGCTGAACAAGAAGATCCCGCCTGAGGTATTGACCTCGCTCTCGGGTATCGATGAGGCCGCACGTTTAGCAGATACCATGGCGGCACATATGCCGCTCAAGCTGGAAGATAAACAGGCTGTGCTTGAGATGGTCAACGTCTCTGAGCGCCTCGAATATCTGATGGCCATGATGGAATCTGAAATCGATCTGCTGCAGGTGGAGAAGCGCATTCGCTCTCGCGTCAAGAAGCAGATGGAGAAGAGCCAGCGTGAGTACTATCTGAATGAGCAGATGAAGGCGATTCAGAAAGAGCTTGGTGATATAGACGAGTCTCATGACGAGTTCGAGACCCTGACACGTAAGATTGAAGAAGCGGGTATGCCGAGCGAGGCCAAAGAGAAGGCTACCGCTGAGCTGAATAAGCTGAAGATGATGTCACCCATGTCAGCTGAAGCTACCGTGGTTCGCAGTTATGTGGACTGGATGATCTCTGTGCCTTGGAAGCAGCGCTCTAAGATCAAGCGTGATCTGGCAAAAGCTCAAGATGTTCTGGATACAGACCATTATGGTCTGGAGAAAGTCAAAGAGCGCATCTTAGAATATCTTGCAGTGCAGAGCCGTGTTAAGCAGCTAAAAGGGCCTATCTTATGCCTTGTGGGTCCACCAGGGGTAGGTAAAACCTCTCTGGGTCAATCTATCGCTAAGGCAACGGGCCGTAAGTACGTCCGTGTTGCGCTCGGCGGCGTGCGTGATGAAGCGGAGATCCGTGGTCACCGTCGTACCTATATCGGCTCAATGCCAGGTAAGGTGATTCAGAAGATGTCTAAAGTGGGTGTCAAGAACCCGCTGTTCCTGCTCGATGAGATAGACAAGATGAGCAGTGATATGCGTGGTGATCCAGCGTCAGCGCTGCTTGAGGTGTTAGATCCTGAGCAGAACGCGACCTTTAGCGATCACTACCTTGAGGTGGACTACGATCTCTCTGATGTGATGTTTGTCGCCACTTCTAACTCGATGAATATTCCTGGTCCATTGCTTGATCGTATGGAAGTGATTCGTCTGTCGGGTTACACGGAAGATGAGAAGCTTAATATTGCCAAACAACACCTGCTGCCAAAGCAGATTGAGCGCAATGGTCTGAAAGCCAACGAGGTGACTGTTGATGAGAGTGCCATCATAGGCATTATTCGCTATTACACCCGTGAAGCCGGTGTGCGTGCACTTGAGCGTGAGCTGTCTAAGATCTGCCGTAAGGTGGTGAAGCAAATCCTGCTGGATAAGTCGGTTAAGCATGTGGACGTCAATCAAGACAATCTCAAGTCTTACCTGGGGGTTCAGCGCTATGACTATGGCAAGGCGGAATCGAACAACCAGATTGGCCAAGTCACAGGTCTTGCCTGGACTGAAGTGGGTGGCGACCTGCTCACCATCGAAGCCACCTCTGTACCGGGTAAGGGCAAGTTGACCTATACCGGTTCTCTGGGTGATGTGATGCAAGAGTCGATTCAGGCGGCGATGACAGTGGTGCGAGCCCGCGCAGAGCAGCTTGGCATTAACCCAGACTTCTACGAGAAGCGTGATATCCATGTGCACGTGCCAGAAGGGGCGACGCCTAAAGATGGTCCATCAGCCGGCGCGGCGATGTGTACGGCTTTAGTTTCAAGCCTCACGGGTAACCCGGTACGTGCCGATGTCGCCATGACCGGCGAGATCACCTTGCGCGGCGAAGTATTGCCCATTGGTGGCCTAAAAGAGAAATTGCTCGCGGCCCACCGCGGCGGTACTAAGCTGGTGTTAATCCCTAAAGAAAACGAACGAGATCTTGAGGAAATTCCGGCTAATGTGGTGGCCGATCTTGAGATTAGACCGGTACGCTGGGTCGATGAAGTTCTTAAGTTGGCGTTAGAACGACCAATCGAAGGCTTTGAAGTTGTTAAAAATTTGGTCTAACGCAAGAAAATGCCTATTTGCATTAAAAAAAATGCAAAAAGGGGCTTTTTAAAATCTAAACCTGTGGTAGCCTAGGTCTGTGGATAGCTTTCTAGCTGCAGCCCTTGGCGCTGCTGGTTTTTAGGCTTATTCCGATTTTATTTCTTAGGTTTTCCTATTTGGCTTGAACTTTAGATTCAAGCTTGTTATAAAAAGCCTCCGCAGACCGCTCTAGAGAAGGATTTGGTTGCGGCGCAAAAATTAAATTCAAGGGGATGACATGAACAAATCTGAACTAATCGAGAAAATCGCTTCTGGTGCTGATATCTCTAAAGCGGCCGCTGGTCGTGCTCTAGATTCTTTTATTTCTGCTGTGACTGATGGCTTAAAAGATGGCGATAAAATCTCTCTAGTTGGTTTTGGTACTTTTGAAGTGCGTCAGCGTGCAGAGCGTACTGGTCGCAACCCACAGACGGGTAAAGAGATCAAGATTGCAGCAGCAAACATTCCAGCATTCAAGGCCGGTAAAGCACTTAAAGACGCTGTAAACTAAGAGACTCTTAGTTAAGGTGGCCTTTGTAAACCTTACGAGTAGTTTGATAAGCACTGTTTAGACAGTGCTTTTTACGAGTAAGGGTTTTGATAATGTCAATTCACATTATCAAGCCGTTGGCCTAACATTACGCACTGTGTAAACTAGGTCTACAAATTACAAAAATGGCGCATCCTCCATATAGGTGATGCGCCATTTTATTTTCAATGCAACGAGCGAGAAATCTGATGTTAGAAAAGATTCGCGAAGGCTCACAAGGCGTGATTGCTAAAGGCATTCTCGTTCTTGTGATATTGTCCTTTGCATTTACTGGTGTAAGTAGTTACCTCGGGTCATCCTCGGAGCCGTCAGCGGCTACGGTTAATGGTGAAGAGATCAGTAAATCTGCACTGGAGCAAGCCTATCAAAGCGAGCGTGCTCGATTAGAGCAGCAACTGGGTGAGATGTACGATGCATTGGCCAGTAACGAGAGTTACCTGGCTAGCGTGAAGCAGAGTGTTTTAGATCGTTTGATCGCCGATAAACTGGTTGATCAAGCTGCTGCCGAACTGGGACTGACGGTGTCAGATCAGCAGATCAAGACAGCCATCATGAACGAACCTGCGTTTCAAACCGATGGTCAATTCGACAACGATCGTTACCTGGCACTTATTCGTCAACTGGGTTATCAAGCCAACAGTTTTCGCGACATGATGCGCGCCGACATGACTCGCCGTCAGTTGGTGGTTTCTGTGGTAGGGTCTGAGTTTGTGTTACCTGGCGAGGCCGAGTATCTGGCTAAGCTGCAAGGGCAGACTCGCGATATCCGTTATCAGGTTGTCGATGCTGAGCCCCTGTTAGCGGGCGTGACTGTTAGCGATGAAGAAGCTAATACCTACTATCAGCAAAATCAGCTGCAATTTGTGCGTCCTGAGACGATTTCGTTAGATTATATCGAGCTAAGTGCCGATATGTTGGCATCGTCTGTTCAGGTCACGGATGAAGAAGCTAAGACCTACTACGATGAAAACAAGGCGCAGTATCTGCAGCCAGAGAAGCGTTTAGCTGGTCATATTTTAATTAGCCTTGGCGATGATGATGACGCGGCCGAAGCGAAGGCAGAGGCGGTATTAGCCAAACTTAAAGCTGGTGAAGACTTTGCAGAACTGGCTAAGAGCGATTCAGACGACAGTTTTAGCGGTGAGCAAGGTGGACAGCTGGATTGGTTCGAGCAGGGTGTGATGGAAGCACCATTTGATGAGACGCTGTTTGCTCTAGAAAAAGGTCAGTATTCAGATGTGGTTAAAACCAGCTTTGGTTACCATATCATTAAGCTGTTAGACCTACAGCCAGCATCGACCTCTGCTTATGAGGATGTGAAAGATAAGATCATCGCTCAACTACAGCAAGATAAGGCGGTTAACGAGTACTATTCGCTGCAGCAGCGCTTGTCTGATGTAAGCTATGAAGTGCCTGATACCCTATCTGAGGCGGCTAAAGAAGTTGGCGTTGCGGTGAAGACAAGCCCTGTATTCACTCGTGACAATGCACCAGAGCCTCTTAACTCTCCTGATGTGCTCAAAGCGGCGTTCTCTAACACCGTATTGCTAGATGGCATGAACAGTGACGTAATTGAGCTGGGTAATAACCATGTGGTTGTGGTACGTGTTAAAACACATACTGAGGCCGGTACCATGGAGTTTGCCGATGTTAAAGCAAACATCCTTGAGCGTCTGAAACAGGATAAGGCGAACGATCTTGCTCGTGATAAAGCTCAAGAGATAATGGCAGCCATTAAAGGCGGCGATATCTCAGAAGAGATGATCACTCGTACTCAGTTAAGTCGTGGTGAGCAAGGTATAGATACTTCGATTGTCAGTAAGGCATTTGAAATGGCTCAACCTTCAGGTGACCTAGTGGTTGATACTGCAGCATTGGCTGATGGTTATGCCGTGGTGATTTTAGACAAAGTTAATCAGCCTGAGCAAGTCGATGCAAATCTGGTGACAGCGTTGAAACAAAGATTGAATTCGCAGTACAGTGAAAACGATTACCGCTCGCTTATTGCCGCACTGAAGTCAGAAGCTGAAGTGGTTTACTCGCCAGCTGAATAAAGCTATCGGGTATCCTTAAAAAGCCAGTCCAAGTGACTGGCTTTTTTATTATCTGTCATTTAACGAGCTAAGTTGGCTATGGGTTTTAAGATCACAGTGTGAAGGTGCAATCAGAGTGTCAGAGTTCAGCTAAGAGCGGATAACTCATTAAACCAGTGCATTGGGTAGTCGATAAGGAGATTAGGTTATTGAGGCGAGCAGAGGCGTTTTGATGAACATTATCAGGCGCAAGGGGAGACAAATATAAAAAAGCCACGGATAGATCCGTGGCTTTCTTCATGACACACAGCTAGGTAAAGTTTAGAGCTGCTCTACGTCAAAATTCACTTCAGGGTTAACATCGGCTTCATAGTCAACTGAGGCGATGCCGAAACCAAACAGCTTAAGGAACTCCTCTTTGTACTCTCGATAATCGGTGAGTTCGCTGAGGTTTTCGGTGGTGACGCTAGGCCACAGATCGCGGCAATGCTGCTGAATATCTTCACGTAACTCCCAATCATCTAGGCGCAGACGGTTGGCCTCATCGACCTCTGGTGCTGCACCATCGGCTCGGTAGAGGCGCTCGTGGAACATACGGTTGATCTGCTCCTGACAGCCTTCGTGAAGGCCCTCTTCGCGCATCTTCTTAAACACCATAGCAATGTATAGCGGCATTACAGGGATCGCCGAGCTGGCCTGAGTTACCACGCTTTTTAGTACAGCGACATTCGCGCTACCGCCAGTGGCTGACAGCTTATCGTTCAGTGCGTGTGCCGCGCGGTCTAGATCCATCTTGGCTTTGCCCAGCGCACCGTGCCAGTAGATAGGCCAGGTCAACTCTGTACCTATGTAGCTGTAGGCAACGGTTTTGCATTGTGGGGCTAAGACACCGGCTTCAGAGAGGGCGTTCATCCACAATTCCCAATCTTGGCCACCCATGACGGTAATTGTGTCTTGGATCTCTTGCTCAGTAGCAGGCTCGACACTTGTCTCTATGATAAGGTCTTTGTTGGTATCCACAGCCGTTGCCGTGTACGTTTCACCAATGGGCTTAAGTGATGAACGTACCAGCTCTCCGGAGTCTGGCAGCTTTCTTACTGGTGAGGCCAGGGAATAAACCACCATGTCTACTTGACCCAGATCTTGTTTGATCAGCTCGATTGCCTTTTGCTTAGCTTCATGGCTGAAGGCATCGCAGTTTAGGCTTTTCGAGTATAGGCCATCTTGCTTTGCAAACTTGTCGAAGGCGGCAGAGTTATACCAGCCAGCCGTACCAGGTTTAGTTTCGGTACCTGGTTTTTCAAAAAAGACGCCGAGGGTTGCTGCGCCGCTGCCGAAGGCCGCTGCGATGCGTGAAGATAGACCATAGCCACTTGAAGAGCCGATCACCAATACTTTTTTGGGGCCGTTTGCGACCGGACCTTTTGCCTTAGTGATGTTAATTTGCTCTAGTACATTTGCTTCACAGCCAACCGGATGAGTGGTGGTACAAATAAAGCCACGTGTTTTTGGTTTGATTATCATGTTTCTGCTTCTCTTGAAAAAGTGCCATAAGGATAAATAAACCAAGAAGAAATGGCACATGTTTTTTAGTAATAAGACGTTAATGCTCCAGTGGTTGGAGCAGTTTAACGCTTGTAGGAAAACATCGTCTGTTCTTGGATCAGTCGCTGGGTGTATTCGTGTTGTGGCGCACTAAACAGTTTTTCAGTCGTGGCCTTTTCCACCATTTTGCCCTGATGCAATACCATGATCTTGTCGCTAAAGTGGCGGATGATATTCATGTTGTGGGAGACGAAAATATAGGAGAGCCCCATCTCCTGCTGCAGCTTGAGTAGCAGGTTAAGGATCTGTGAGCGTACCGAGAGATCCAATGCCGTTAATGCCTCATCGGCTATGATGATTTTGGGGTTTAGCATTAAGGCTCTGGCCACGGCTACCCGTTGTTTCATCCCCTCTGAGATCATATGGGGGTAAAAGTCGGCATGCTCGGGCAGTAAGCCGACCTTTCTTAAGGTGTCGACCACTTGGGCAAAACGCGTTTGTTTGTCCAGATCCGTATTAAACCTCAGGGGTTCATCCAAGAGCTCACCTACAGTAAGACGTGGGTTGAGTGAGGTGTTTGGGTCTTGGAAGATCATGCGGATTAGGCGGCAGCGTTGTTTGAGGTTACGGCTCTCTAATGCTTCGCCCTCAAATAAAATTTCACCATCTGTGCGTTGCTCCGCGCCGACCAAAATGCGTGCCAAGGTACTCTTGCCTGAGCCGGTTTCACCAACAATCGCCAGGGTCTCGCCACGATTGAGCTCGAAAGAGATAGGTTCGAGCGCGTGATGATACTGACGCTTAAAGCCTTTATAGCCGGCGAAAAAGGTTTTACTCAGTCGATCAACTTTTAGTAAGGGGCTCTTCATGGCATGGCTCATTGTGATAAGGAAAATGACAGGCAAAATAACGGTCTTTCTGATGACACAGGCTAGGCTGATTGACACATAGTTTCTGTGCCTGGGGACAACGCGGACCGAGTCGGCAACCTATTGGAAGATGTTGCAGCGCAGGCGCGGAGCCAGGTAGTGTCTGCATCATGGTCTTGTGATGTTCAGGATTTGAATAGTCAGGAATATTGTCCAATAGCGCCTTAGTGTAGGGGTGATAGGGATTGGCGATCACATCGCTTGTCGCTCCCGATTCCATCACCTGACCGCTATACATCACAGTTAGGCGGTCGCTCCATTGGGATAAGGTTTCTAACTCGTGACTAATTAATAGGATAGAGACGTTTTGCAGCTGGTTTAGCTTACTCAATAGACGAAATATTTGTGCCTGGGTGCGCACTTCCATCGAGTTGGTTGGCTCATCGGCGATCAACAATCTGGGTTGGTTGGCCACGGCGATGGTAATCATCACCTTCTGGCATTCGCCGTCTGATAACTCCCAGGCATAGCTGGACATGATCTTCTGTGTCTCTTTGATGCCGACCTTGTGTAACCATTGCTGTGCTTTTTTACGTTTGTCACTGCCACGTTTCCACCAAGGGAGATCTTTGTTTTCCGGCATCGCCTCAATGATCTGAGTGCCGACTGCGATGGCCGGATCCAGGCTACTGATAGGGTCTTGAAAGATCATTGCCATTTCGCTGCCCATGAGCGCGCGGCGCTCGCTGGGTGACATATCCATCAGATTTTGGCCATCCCACATCATGCGGTCGGCTTGTATGGTCCAGTTGTGACCTGGAATGCCCAAGATGGCTTTGGCAAGCAGTGTACGACCCGAGCCTGATTCTCCCACCAAGCCGTGCACTTCTCCTGGATTAAGGGTCAGACTCACCCGCTCCAGCGCCTTCACTCGGCCATGGGGCGTATCCAGTTCTATGGTGAGGTTTCTAATGTCCAGTAGTGGCATAGGTTTGTCTCATTAGGAGCGAATAGGGGAGAGGGCAGATCGCAGCCCGTCGCCCACAAGGTTAATGGCCAGTACGCTGCACAAGATAGCCACGCCGGGGATGGTCACAGTCCAAGGGGCGGTGAGTAGGTTGTCCATGCCTTGAGATACCATGGCGCCCCATTCCGGGCTAGGTGCCTGCGCCCCGAGATTGAGAAAACCCAGTGCGGCAATATCCAAGATAGCCGCGGAGATCCCTAGAGTGGTTTGAATAATCATGGTATCCATTACGTTTGGCAAAATCACATACCAGAAGATCTGTAGGCTGTTGGCACCATCGAGTCTGGCGGCGGTAACATATTCTTTTTGCCGTTCTTCATGTACCGCCTGGTGAATGGCGCGCACAAATTGTGGCGTTAAGGCGATGCCCACCGCCCAGAATACGTTACCAAGCCCAGGGCCTGTCACGGCAACCACTAAGATCGCCATCAAGAGCGAAGGAATAGAGAGCAGGGCATCTAATAGATGGCTGAGAATGCTGGATTTAAGCCCTGTCATCATGCCTGAGATAGAGCCGATAACAAAGCCTACCAAGAGGGCGGTAATTACGATGGCAAGGGCCATACCGAAGGTCAGGTGAGCGCCATGAAGTAATCGACTGAAGATATCCCGGCCCAGATCGTCAGTACCGAGAAAATGTTCTACTGTGCCAGAGGGTTCCCATGAAGGCGCTAGCAAGAGTGCCAGGGGATCTTGATGCTCCGGGCTATAAGGTGCGATCAGCGGACCAAATAGTGCCAAGAGCAACAGACAACAGACGGCCCAGAGTCCCGCGAAGGCAAAGGGATTGTCGGTAAAGGCTGACCAGATCCGGCTCAGGGGAGAGGGAATATGATCTTCCTGATAGATTTTAATTTGCGGCATAAAGCTCTTTCCTGCTGAGGGGATTCATTGCCGTATGGATCACTTCGATAAGAATGCTCAAGAAGATGATAATTAGGGCAACGGCTAAGATCCCACCCTGAATCACAGTATAATCACGTTGATAAATCCCCGAGACTAACCAAGCGCCTACGCCCGGCCAGCTAAAGATCACTTCTACAACCATAGCATAGCTGGCAAAGGCGCCTAACATCAGGCCAAGGTTTTTCAATACAGGGACAAAGGCGTTCGGTAGGGCATGGCGCAGCACTATGGTACTGGTGCGCAATCCGCGTGCCTCGGCCGCCTTGATATAGGTCTGATCCATGATGGTTATCATGGCTGAGCGTGTGATACGTACCACTACGGTAAACGGCAGTACCGCAAGTGTTACTGCTGGTAAGATGATATGCAGCAGGGCGTCAATAAAGGCCGATGTCGCGTATTGTGAATCGGACAGCAGGGTATCGATAAGCAAAAAGCCGCTGACAGGTTTTATGTCGTACAGCAGGTTGATCTGGCCCGAAATGGGCAGCCACCCCAGTTGCACGCCAAACCAGAGCGAGAGTGACAGGCCTAACCAGAATACTGGGATAGAGTAGCCTGTCAGGGTGATCGCCATAATGGTGTGCTGTGTGATCTTGTGTTTGCTTAAAGAAGCCAAGACGCCTAAGGGAAGACCGAGGATAAGGGCGATAAGGCCTGCAACGATGCCTAACTCGAAACTGGCGGGTAACACGGCCGAAAGTTCATCGATAACTGGGTTTTGAGAGGTCGCGGAAATGCCTAAATTACCTGTCAGTCGCTGGTGCAGATAGGCGATAAACTGATGCACTTGAGAACTGTCGAGTTGATAGTCTTGCTCTATCTGCATCAGTTCTTCACTGGTTGGTGATTGTAAGCCAGTTAGCGCGAAGGTATGTTCTACCGGAAATTTTCCCGTGGCGATAAACATCACCAAAAAGAGCACAAAGGAGGTTGCCAGGAACAAATTGAGTCTACGGATCAGGTATCTGGCCATTAGTTACTCTCCTTTGCAGCAGGCTGGGACGCCGAGGTGTTGGTAAAGGAGATACCGCCAAAAGGCGTTAACTTAGATTCTGTGACCGATTTTTGTTTGACCACCAGGCGGGTGGCGTGAGCAAAAGGTAACAATGGCATCTGCTGGGCAATATAGTGTTCCGCCTCCTGATAGAGCTTGGCGCGTTTTGCTCTGTCAGTGGTCGATTTCGCCGCATTGAGAATCTGATCAAATGCTGGGTCACACCAACGAGAGCGATTGCTGTTAGAACCCACCGAGGCGCAGCTTAAGATCGGCGTAAAAAAGTTATCCGGGTCGCTGTTGTCGGCGTTCCAGCCAATAAGCACTGAGTCATAGCCGTGCTGGCTCAGTTTCTGATTGAATACACTCCAGTCGTAGTTAACGATATTGACCTTGACGCCAATGTTGGCCATATCTGCCTGAATCAGCTCTGCTGTTTTATGGGCGTTAGGGTTATAGATACGCGCAACAGGCATGGCCCAAATATCTATGGTGAGATCGTGAACCCCAGCCTCGCTAAGCAATTGACGGGCTTTCTCGGGGTTATAATCGATCAGACTTTCGTTGGCGGAGTAGGCCCAAGAGAGGGGCGGCAACAGGCCGACAGCCTCTTCTGCGGTCTTATGGTAAACGGCTCTGAGAATGTTTTCTTTGTCTACAGCGTGAGCCAGCGCGCGCCGAACCCTGACATCATTGAGGGGAATACGCTCTGTGTTGAAGGCCCAGAAGGCGACATTAAATCCTGGCAGTGAATCGACCTCAAGATCGTCTTTATCGATGACAACTGGCAGTTCGCCCGCTTTTGGTAAGGCTGAGATGTTACAGTCACCCGTGATGAGCTTTGCTAAGCGAGTGGTGCTTTTTGGCGTTATATCAAACACAAGCTGGTCGACTTCAGGGGTGAGACGCCAGTAGTCAGGGTTGCGGTAGTAACGGATAAAGTCATTTTTAACATAGTCGATAAGACGAAACGGCCCAGTGCCTATGGCTTGTTTATCCAGTAACTCAGCTTGGCCAGATTGCAATAGCTGATCGGCGTACTCTTTGGAGAGAATAATCGCAAACCCGGTCGCCAGATTTGACAAGAAAGAAGCATCTTTATGCTTGAGATGGAAGGCGACATGGTAGTCATCAATCTTCTCAATAGCGTCGATCAGTTCGGCAAAGCCAATACTCTGGAAAAAGGGGTAACCTGTCTTGGAGACAAAGTGGTAAGGATGGTTAGTGTCGATAATGCGATTGAAAGAGAAGAGCACATCGTCGGCATTAAAATTACGGCTCGGGGTAAAACTGTCTGACTGATGAAATTGTACGCCCTGGCGTAGCTCAAAGGTGTAGACCTTCTCATCCTCGCTTAATTGCCAAGAGGTGGCCAGTGACGGGGTCATCTCTCCCGATTTGGCGTCATAATCGACCAATCCATCATAGAGCTGCTGTGAGGTAGCATCGACCGTAGTGCCTGAGGTAACCAACTGGGGATTAAAAGATTCTGGATTGCCTTCAGAGCAGTAGACCAAGCCTGAGGGCACGCGTGTTGGCCCACAGGCTGACAACAGTGGCACAATACAACAAAACGCCGAACCTAACGTGAGACGTTTGAGCAGCTCTTTCATCAGTAGATGTAATAGTTGTTTGAATGAAGAGGTTTATTTTAACAGTGGGATGGAGTTAGGGGCAAACATCATCTGCCCCTGAATGCGTTATTTATCCAGTAAGTTGTACTTTTTCAAGATACCCCTGAGCTGGTGATAGCTGAGCCCGAGCAGTTCGGCGGTTTTCTTCTGATTATATTGACCTGTCTCTAAGGCTTTTTTGAGCAGTGAGATCTCTTGATGTTCGCAGTGCTCTTTAAAGTCGATGGGGAAACAGATTTCATCGCCAGTCGAGACAGTGCTTTGCGCCTTAGGCTCTGGCTTGTCCGTGTCGCTCTCGCTCTGGCGCGGCGTATCGACCTGGGCTTGACGAGATTTGGTCTTGACACGATTCGTTGGGCGATAGGGAGAGGCGAAGGGATCGATCACTATGCTGTCTATGGCTTCATCTTGCTCCGTATTGCGATAGACGGAGCGCTCAACTACGTTCTTTAACTCACGAATATTGCCTGGCCAGCTGTATTCCATTAACTGTTCTATTGCATTTGGGCTAAAGCCATCAAATTGTAGCTGTTTTAATTGGCGCGCCATGCCGATGGCAAAGTATTCTGCTAGCGGCATGATATCTTCCTTACGATGACGCAGTGGTGGCAGCGTGATCACATCGAAAGCCAGGCGGTCGAGCAGGTCGGCCCGAAATTCGCCTGCTTCGGCGAGTGAGGGCAGATCTTCGTTGGCGGCGCACACTAATCGCACATCGGTCTGCACGGTTTTACTACCGCCCACGCGTTCAAACTCACCATATTCGATGACCCGCAGTAACTTCTCTTGTATGAGTCCAGAGGTGTTGGCCAACTCATCTAAAAACAGTGTGCCGCCATCGGCACGTTCGAAACGCCCCTCATGTTTCTTATTCGCGCCGGTAAAGGCGCCGGCATCATGGCCAAAGAGTTCACTTTCAAGCAAGTTTTCACTGAGTGATGAACAGTTTAGCTTGATAAAGCTTTGATCCCAGCGTTTAGAGAGATAATGTAAGCGCTCGGCGATCAGTTCTTTACCTGTGCCGCGCTCGCCAATAATTAAGACAGGCTTTGATAGCGGAGCAATTTTTGATACATGCTCTAGGACTTCCAAGAGGGCGTTTGACTGACCTATAAGGTTGTCTTGTTGAAATTGATTGGCCACTTTATTTTTTAGTCTTTCACGCTAATTATTGGTGAAAATAATAATATGTGTCTCGTGAATTAAAATAAAGAAAAAGTTATAAATATGTTTAACCAATTGTTTTTTATGGGTATAGTTAAGTTGGCACACTTAATGTATTAATCTTAGCGAAACCAACATAAATTTGAGGACAGTATTATGGGAATTTTCTCTCGCTTTGCAGATATTATTAACTCTAATATCAGTGCATTACTCGATAAAGCAGAAGATCCAGAAAAAATGGTTCGCCTGATCATCCAAGAGATGGAAGATACATTAGTTGAAGTGCGTTCGACCTCTGCCAAAGTCTTGGCTGAGAAGAAAGAGATCATTCGTCGCATCGCTAAGGTACAAGAGCAGGTGCAGGATTGGCAGGACAAAGCAGAATTGGCCTTGTCGAAAGACCGTGAAGATCTCGCCAAAGCCGCTTTGCTTGAAAAGCAAAAGGCCAGTGAGTTGGCGGCCACTTTGGAGCAAGAACTGGTTGTTGTTGAAGAGCAGATCAGCCGTTTGAAAGAGGAAGTGAACCTGCTGCAAGAGAAGTTGGCCGATGCCAAGGCGCGTCAGAAGACTATCATTATGCGTAAGCAGACTGCTTCTTCTCGCTTAGAAGTGAAGCGTCAGCTGGATTCGAGCAAGATTGATAATGCCATGAGCCGTTTCGAGCAGTATGAGCGTCGTGTTGAAGGTCTTGAGTCTCAGGTGGAAGCCTATGATCTGGGTAACCAGAAGACACTTAACGACGAGTTTGCTGCGCTGGAAGCTGATGATGCCGTGAATGCGGAACTAGAAGCCCTTAAGGCTAAGGTCAAATCAGCTAAAGCTAAGAAACAGACTAAATAACAACAATTCTGAGGTGAGTTATGGATTTGGATTTATTAATAGCCCCCATTATTATCTTTATGGTTGTGGTGGCGCCCATCTGGCTAATTCTGCATTATCGTAGTAAACGCCAAGTGAGCCAGGGACTCACTGAAGAAGAGTATGCTCAGCTTAATGAGTTGATTGGTAAAGCAGACAAGATGGCCCAACGCATCGAAACATTGGAAGCAATTTTAGATAGCGAGGCCCCGCAGTGGAGGAATCGAGATGAGCGAATCTAGTGGACGCCCCTTATATCGAATTCCCGAGTCAGGCAAGATAGCTGGAGTATGCGCAGGGATTGCGGATTACTTTAACTTCGAAACCTGGTTGGTAAGGGTAGTAGCAGCATCGATATTTTTGCTTGGGGGATCGGGAGTTGTCATTATCATCTACGTATTACTCTGGATGATCTTGGATATTAAACCCGGCAGCGCAACGAACAAGCAACAACATAAAGAGATCGAGGTGAAGAAAAAGGTTTGGCAGGCAGGGGAGCCAGCCAAGGCAGCCTTAAGAGACGTCAACAACCAGTTTCGTGATTTAGAACTCAGGTTGCAGAATCTCGAAAGACATGTCACCTCAGATAGCTTCGAGCTAAAACAACAGATCAATAATCTTTAAATTCTTTCAATGGGCGGTGTATACCGCCCTTAGCCGTATTAAGATTAGGTGATGAACTCAATTAATCGCTCACTTCGTAAACTTACTCACCATTCTAAGTCTTTGGTTAAACGGACGACGGATAACCATGTCAGATTGGCTGTCACGGGTCTGTCTGGGGCGGGAAAAACCGCATTTATCACCGGGTTGGTTAACCAGTTGCTGCATGCGGGCATCGGCGAGCGTCACAATGCTCTGTCTTTGCTTGAAGTGTCGCGAGAAGAGCGGCTTTACGGGGTTAAACGTACGTTACAGCCCGATCTTACTATTGCCAGTTTTGATTATGAAGGTGCCATGGCGGCGTTATGTGGCGAACCCGCCGCCTGGCCGCAATCGACGCGTACTATTAGCGAGTTACGCCTGGCCATCCGTTATCAGCCTGCTGCCGGCCTTAGGGCGAAATTTACCGACAGCGCGACGCTTTTCTTAGATATCGTCGATTACCCGGGCGAGTGGTTGCTCGACCTGCCCATGCTAAGACTCAGCTTTATGCAGTGGTGTCAGGCGCAGTCACGACGAAAGGCGGTACTGTCGCTTAGCCCTCTCTATGAGAGCCTGATGTCTCTCTGTCGCGAACTGGATCTAAACGCACCAGCCGATGAGCTCAAGCTCAAAGAGATTGCCAATGCTTATCAAGCGCTCTTGGTTGATCTCGTTCAGCAGCAGGGGTTTTATTATGCACAGCCTGGACGCATGTTGCTGCCTGGAGAATTGGCCGATACGCCGATTCTGGCGTTTTTCCCGCTATTGCATCTGCGAGAGAGTGAGTTGCTGGAGCATGAAAAAAGCGCTAAAGGTTCATACTATCAGGTGCTTAAGCAAAGGTATCAGAGCTATGTTAGCCAGGTGGTGAAGCCTTTCTACCTACACTATTTCGCTAAATTTGATCGCCAGCTTGTGTTGGTCGATTGTTTAACCCCCCTTAATCGTGGCAAGGCGCAGTTTGATGACATGGCCAGTGCAATCGACGGCATCATGGAGAGCTTCCATTTTGGTCAGTCTAATCTGCTCAGACGCCTGTTTGCGCCCCGTATCGATAAGTTACTGTTTGCTGCCAGTAAAGTGGACCATATGAGTCGTGATCAGCAGGGCAATGTACTGTCGCTCCTATCACATCTGGTTAAGCGTAGTCAGCAGCATGCCCAGTTCGAGGGCTGTGAGGTCGAGACCATGGCGATCAGTGCTATCAAGGCTACCCAGCACGGTATGGTTCAGAGCCAAGGTAAAGAGGTTGAGGTGGTTCAGGGCCGAGAGCTAAGCTCTGGTGACCTGGTTACCTTGTACCCAGGCGAAGTCCCTACTCACTTACCTAGCGCCGATTTCTGGGCCCGTCAGGGATTCGATTTTGTTAATTTTGCCCCGCCAAAGGCTGAGCAATCCGGTCATGAGGTGCATTTTGAGCATATACGCCTGGACCATCTTTTGCAGTTCTTACTCGGCGATAAATTGCGCTAACAGGTCGCAGATAAACATCATGTTGAAGGTGTTATGAATAAACCCGATTTACAGATAGAGAAGAAGCAGGTCTTCGATGAGCCTCAGCTTACCGGGGAGACAGAGCTTAAGGCTGCGCGGCGTTTTGATGGTGAGGTGACTCTTGACGATCAAGAGTCCGAGCAGACCTTGAATGCACTGGTTCCTGAGCTCGATGGGATAGCGCCTCAGGCACACTCACGCAAAAAATCCTGGTCTTGGTTAGCCAAGGGAACAATCTTGGGGATTGGCCTTGTCTTTGTCGTTGAGCTTTTGCTGACACTGCGACAGGCCTGGTTTGAAAGCCCTTTGCTATTTGCCCTCTACGGCGCTGTGACCTCGGTTGTGGGATTATGGGCATGTGTGATTGCTATCAAAGAGTGGCGTCAGCTTAAGCGACTTCGCTCAGTGGAAGAGGCTCAGGCGGTAAGTGAGCGCTTATCAGTTAGCATGCAAAGAGGTGAAGCTGATAAGTTTATTGATAAGCTCATCTCGGCGTTACCTGGAGAGATAGATACTCAAAGGTACTATCGATTGGTACGAGAGGAGCACAACGATGCCGAGCGGTTACTCCTGTTCGAAACAAGTGTCTTGCCACAGCTCGATGCCAAGGCCAAGAAACTGGTGCATCGTTATGCCAGCGAATCAGCGCTGCTGCTTGCGGCGAGTCCTCTTGCCGTGCTCGATATGGCGATCATATTGTGGCGCAATCAGAAGATGATCGCACAGCTTGCCAGTTGTTATGGCATAGAGCTAGGTTATTGGAGTCGCATCAAGCTTATCAGGTCGGTGATCACTAACATTATCTACGCAGGTACCAGCGAAGTGGTCACTGACATTGGGACTCAGCTGTTTTCGCTCGAGGTATCGGGGAAAGTATCGGCCCGGTTGGCGCAGGGACTAGGCGGTGGTTTACTCACCGCGCGTTTGGGATATCAAACTATGCGTCTGTGTCGTCCGGTTGTCTTTACGCCGGAGACTAAACCAAAACTCAGCAAGATCCATACGGCTCTGCTGGGTGAGTTGAAAGACTTCTCACTTTCGGTTCTGGGTAAAACAACCGTTCGTAACAAAGATTTTACATCGAAGTAGGGCTTAATTTTTCGCTGCAGGTTTACTCCTAGCCCCTAAACTGGGCAAGTTAGTGCATCGCTCTCATTCAAACCTAACAATAATAGTGAGCGAGTATTATGGAGAAAGTGTATGCAAGAGAAATGGAAGCTTGCCACTCAGGTTATTCATGCTGGGCACGAGTCAAACCAGCATGGCGCCTTAGTGTCCCCGCTGGTGCAGAGCGCGACCTTTACCTTTGATAGTGTCGAGCAAGGTGGCGATTGTTTTGCCGGTGAGCAACAAGGCTATATCTATACCCGTTTGGGAAACCCCACCACCGCAGAACTGGAACGCAAGATGGCTACCCTTGAGGGAAGCCAATCGGCTGCGGCTACGGCTTCAGGAATGGCTGCAGTCTCTGCAGCCCTGCTGACCCATTTAAGCCAGGGCGATCACTTGGTCGCCTCACAGGCCGTCTATGGTTGTACTTTTTCCCTAATGACCGAGCAGTTTAAGCGCTTCGGTATTGAGGTGACCTTGGTCGATTTTGCCGAGCTTGCCAACATCGAACAAGCTATCAGGCCTAACACTAAGGCGCTCTTTTGCGAAACTCCCGTGAATCCTCATCTTGATGTTTATGATTTACAAGCGATAGCCGCCATCGCGAAGCGCCACAATCTGGTCAGCATAGTGGATAACACCTTCATGACGCCACTATTGCAACGTCCACTTGCGCTGGGAATAGATGTTGTGATCCACAGCGCCACTAAATACCTCAACGGCCATGGTGATGTGATTGCCGGTATTGTATGTGGCACTGAGGAGATGATCACTAAGCTGAAACTCGAGGTGCTAAAGGATATTGGTGGGGTGATCTCTCCCCATGATGCCTGGTTGATCCTTCGAGGGCTAAAAACCTTAGATGTACGTCTGGGGAGGCATTGTGACAACGCTGATCGGGTGGCGGCCTACCTTGAGCAACATTCGCAAGTCGCCAGAGTCTACTATCCGGGGTTAAAGGGGCATTCTGGCTACGGATTGCTCGGACAGCAGATGCGCCGCGCTGGTGGTGTCGTTGCCTTTGAACTTAAGGGTAGCTTTGAGACCGCTAAGGCATTTGTGAACAGACTGAACCTATTTAAGATCGCGGTGAGCCTGGGGGATGCGGAATCGCTTATCCAACATCCTGCTTCTATGACTCACTCTCCCTATTCGCCAGAGGCGAGGATGGAAGCGGGGATAGGTGATACGCTGCTAAGGATCTCTTTGGGTCTCGAGGACAGCGATGACATCATTGCCGATTTGGCGCAGGCCTTCTAATCATGATCGTTAACTGAAATAGGTTAAGTGAAGTACTTTTAGTGAAATTTACAGGTGATAAAAAAGGCCCGCATCAGCAGGCCTTTTTTGTTACTGGTGTTAGATAGTCCAGAATAGGTGGGCTATCACATAGAGCGCCAGCATACTGATGAAGTTGATAATCACCCCGGCGCGCATCATTTCAGATTGTTTAATGTAACCTGAGCCGTAGACGATAGCGTTAGGCGGTGTGGCGACGGGCAGCATAAAGGCGCAAGAGGCCGCAATACCGATAAGCACCGACAACATGACTGGAGACAGGCCAAGTGCCTCGGCGATGGCGGCAAACACTGGCACCAAGAGTGCTGCACTGGCCGTGTTACTAGCAAACTCGGTCAGCATTACCACGAAGAAGATCACCGCAAAGGTAAACAGGGCCATGTGAGTGTTGCCAAAGATATCGGTTACCCAGTGAGCGAGGAAAACGCTGGTGCCTGTGGCCTTGAGAATGGCGCTGAGAGTGAGGCCGCCACCAAAGAGGATCAGTACGCCCCAATCTGTGGTTTTCTCAATCTTCTTCCAATCGACTAAGCCTAAGCCTGCCAACATAACCACTGCGCCGAGTGCCACTATAGTATCGAACTGAGGGATCCCTCCTAGGGCTGCCGAGATAGGCTTACTGAAGATCCAGCAGCAGACGGTAGTGAGGAAGATCAGTAAGGTAAGTTTGCCGGGTAAAGCAAGTTGCTCGTTGCTCTTGGGAAGCTCACATACCACATTGAGGTTGGGTTTCAGATAGAGATAGAGAGCGATCAGCATACTAGGCAGCATGAGAGCCACGGTAATAAGGCCAAATTCTAGCCAGTCGGCAAAACTTAAACCGACCTGAGCCGCTGCAATCGCATTGGGAGGGCTGCCAACTAAAGTGCCTATGCCGCCAATGTTTGCCGAATAGGCGATACCCAGTAGCATAAACAGATAGGTGCTTTTGTGCTCCTTAAAGTCCAATTGTCTTAATATTCCCAAGGCTAGCGGCAACATCATGGCCGCGGTGGCAGTGTTGCTTATCCACATCGACAGTAATGCAGTAATACCGAAGAGGAGCATACAGGCAATGCTGAGTTTACCTTTCGATGCCGTTAGCACCTGATATGCAATGCGCTTATCAATGCCCTGATGATTTAGCGCTGCTGCCAGCACAAAACCACCAAAAAACAGATAGATAATTGGGTTGGCGAAGTTGCTCATGGCGGCCTTGGTTTCAAATACCCCAAGTAATACCCCCATGATAGGGATTAAGATGGCTGTGACACTAATATGTATCGCTTCTGTTAGCCATAGAATTGCGGCGAAGATCAATATGGAGATCCCCGTATTGACGCCTTGTTCAAAGGGCAAGAAATTGTAGAGCAGTGCAAAAAGCACGATATCGGCAAATAGGATCACCAGCTTGCTTTGTGAAGCCGATTTTGGCGGGGCAGCGAGTGCCTCTTGTGTTGTGTCGAGGGACATTGAGCTTCCTGATTTATTATTGTTTGGCGCTACACACTAGCCTAGCGGCGGCGGTACGCAACTGAAATTTTTTTGTGGCAAAACTACAGAGCGGTGACGGCCTGATGTGATCCGCGTCTCTGAAGTGGGTGCAATTGTGCTTTATATCACTCAGGCATGATAGGGGACGATCAAATTTTTTTTCAGTCACTAGTTAAAGGCTCAGCAATTAATAAGGCGCTGAAATAAATTAATATAATTTATTTTGTGATCTGCATCGCATCGGTTGTGCTGCTGCAGCTTTGCTGGTCACGAATTGGCAAAATTTTTGAACCTGTTCTATGTTTTCGAGGTGGCCGAGGAAAAAGGATTGTTGGCCATGTATACCACAAGGACACAAGGAGACACCCTATGAAACATCTGCTTTTTGCGGCGCTCGTTGCAGCGTCATTTTCCCTTCTACCCGTCATAGCCGCCGACCAGGTGGTTGTTCCTGTTGAGACCGCTCAGGCGAGTCTGACACAGGTTAATATTAATACTGCCAGTGTGCAGGAACTGACTCAACTCAAAGGCATTGGCGAAGCCAAGGCCATGGCAATAGTCGAATATCGCGATACACATGGTCAATTTTCGAGTGTTGAGGAGTTGACCAAGGTAAAAGGTATTGGGCCTAAGGTGTTGGAGCAAAATAAAGCGATGTTATCGCTTTAACCTAATGGTTAGTATTGTTGTTTTAGCCCGCAGTCGCGGGCTTTTGTTTATAGATTCGTCAGTTAGGGCTATTCTGGCGATAACTCTTGGTTATTCACTTGATTGCTGGGCTGCCTTAGTGGATAATGCAGGCCGTCTTAGAGCATTCTAGCTCAAGAAACTATGGTGACCCTAGGGTCCCCCCGCAATGATAACTTGTGAACTCGGCCAGGCCCGGAAGGGAGCAACCGCAGCAGGCGACTCATGTGCCGGGGTGTGGCTCTAGGGGAACCTCCAATTCTCACTATTATCAACGAGTTAACTCAGAAATACCTCAGGTGATACACTTGGTGGTACACTCGATGATAATTAGTCTATCTCCAACACTAAACCTAAGATAATCAGTTTAGCGATCACTCTGACTTGTCAGATATCTTCTTGTTGCTCTTCTGTGAGCTTTGATTTTAAGAAGGCCCTGGATTTCTCAAGCGCGGCTTGTATTTCTTCTTTCATTTGTTTGAGTTCGTTATAGTCTTCGAAGAAATAGGTATCGACCAGATGGCGGATATAGCGCACTGGTAGTTGATTTAAGGTGACGCAGCAGAGATCGGCAAGATAGTCTTCGGGGAGTTCGTCGAATAACCCTTCGTCAGACAGTAACTCCATCAAGAGTACTTCGTAATAATTGCGAATTTCCAGTTGCATAGGTTTTTCCCTCAAGTTCCATTGCGGTTTATCTAAGCATAATCTAGTTTGCTACCATATGGCATGAGCGGCAATAAAAACTTGTGCATGGCGCTCACTAAGCTCTTGTATGTCATGACTATAGCCTCCACCGACCACGCATGCTATGGGGATTCCGGCCTTTTTTGTCGTCTCGAGTACCAGATGATCTCGCTGATAGATCCCTAGAGTCGAGATGTTCAGGTGTCCTAACCTATCATCTTGATGCACATCAACGCCGGCATCATACAAGATGAGATCTGGCCGATAGAGACGAATCGCAAGTGCTAAGGTTTGCGTCACTGTCTCAAGATAGTCAGCGTCCTGGGTTCCGCGCGCTAACTCAATATCGAGATCTGAATGCTGCTTTCGGGCCGGAAAATTCTCTTGGCAATGGATAGAGCAGGTGTAGATATTGTCATATTTTTGCCCCATGGCGGCGGTGCCATCTCCTTGATGCACGTCACAATCGAAGATCAATACAGTATCGACGCCATCGAGGCGTTGGGCGTGCAAGGCTGCGGAGATCAGATCATTAAACACACAGTAGCCACTTCCAAAGTCATAATGGGCATGGTGATAGCCGCCGCTAAGTTGTAGCGCGACGCCATGGGTTAATGCCAATTCGCAGGCCAGATGGGTGCCGCCGATGGAGTAAAGCGTGCGTTGTGTCAGCCTGTCGCTTAAGGGAAATCCCAGGCGGCGAATGGCCTTGTCGGCGAGACTTTGCTGGATAAATTGGGCCACATAATCCGGGCAGTGGATCTGGCTTAGCCATTGAGGCGTGACGGCTTGGGGGAGGTGAAAGGCCTCTGGCGGCGCTATCTTGTTATCTCTTAGATATTGGTATAAAGCCTGATATTTGGTGATGGGAAATCTATGGTGTTGGGGTAACGCCAGCTGAGAATAGCTGGCGTGATAGACGAGTGGAACCATGTAAGTTGTTTATAGCTGTTGAATTGCCCAGCTCATAAACTCTTTACGTGTTTTCTCATCGGCATGTAGCCACCAATATTGCAGCATCTGCTGAGCATGGTCAGCATCGCTTGGGTTGGCAGGGAGTTTGGCTGGCAGAGTGACAGCTTCTACGGTATTGGCTTGCTGGGCAGGCGCAGTGCTACGGGCAACGGCGGCGCCACCTGTGGCGGCGGCTGTAGCGGCTTCAATATCCTGGCCAGAGTCGCCATTAAAGAGTTTACTGACAAAGCTGCTTTCGGTGATATCGGTTTGAGTGACCTTATAGTTGACGTTGCCTCCGTCGACACGGCTGATCACGACGGCTGGCGACTTAGCAAAACTCTTAGGTTTCTTGATGATCTCGCCTTCTGCTGGTTGAAGCTGGTATTCATAATCACCATCAACGGCCAGGGTCACAATAAATGGTGAGGATTTAACGAAACTTTCACTGTCGCTGAAATCGTCTTGTACCATATCATGGTAACGGATAGCGATTTTGTGGGTACCTTCGCTTAGTTCCAGATCCGACTTATGGTTAAACAGGCTGCCTTCAACTTTTTTGCCGTCCAAGGCAAGGTATTCGAACGACATGGGAATCTTGAGATTTGCAGCCATTGCCGATGAGGCACCAAGCAGAGCGATTAAAGCGGTGATTGGCTTGATTGATTTCATTGTTGCTCCTTAACGATTTTGATGCTTATACGGGCGTTCAAACGCCTGAATACGATCTTCTATATAGCTAATAGCTTGTCGGCACTTGCCTAAGCGGCGATGGACCAAAAGTATTTCATTTTGCAGTGCAATTTTGTCAGCACTATGACAGTTTTCAAGCTTAGATTGCAAATGCGCAATTTTTTGTTCAAAGGTGTGAACCCAGTTCATATGTTTGTTCAATTCTTCATAGAGCTGGTGGCTATTATTCATCACCCCGGCCGCGATCCAGCTAAAGCCACTCTGCGCATGGCTGTTTTGGCGGCGTTTTCTTGCATGGGCAATACGCGATGTCTTCTGCTGCTGTGCAGACTTAACCCCGAGTCCCGTCGTGTTGAGTGCACGTTTTAAAGCGGTAAACCTGTCCTGTATCCCTTCACAACTCAGTGCGATAGTGTCTGCCGAGATATTGCCTTGAAGCAGTTTCTCTAATTGGGCGATCTTCTTACTGAGTTGATCTATGCAGGGACCGAGTTGGGCGCCCGCCTGATTGAACAGTTTGTCATTAAATCGCTCAGTGTCTTGCAGCAGTTTTCGTTCCCCTTTGGGGAGCTGGCTGTCGTGTTGTAACACCTCTTGCTCTAACTGTTTCAGTTGGACTCGTAAGCGGTGGATAAGTTCATTGGTCTTCATGACCAGGCTCCCCAGGCCAAATTAATGGCGATGAGTATGACGATGGCTATAAAGAGGGGACGAATAAAGGGAACCCCAAACTTTATCGCTGTTCTGGCACCGATGAAGGAGCCTAACATCATGCAGAGGCCCATTGATAAACCAATGATCAGGTTCACCTGGCCTAAGGCAAGAAAAACCGCTAAAGAGGTCAGGTTGCTAATAAGCGTCATTGCTCTGGCGAGGCCGCAACTGTTCAGTACCGGCAACTTATATTGCGAGACGCTGCTAATTGTCCAAAAGGCGCCTGTGGCGGGTCCGGCAAATCCATCATAGAACCCTAGCGGCAAACCTTGGCGCCACTGTTTGAACTTGGAGGGCGCTTTCTGTGGTGGCTCATAGCTGGGGCAACCCATGGCATTGGGTTTGAGTAAGGTGTAAAGGGCTACGGCTATGATAAATAGCGGTAGCCACTTTTCTAGCCATTGGTTGTCGATAAGGTAAACCACAAAGGTGCCCATCACGGCGCCAATAAATGTGGCGACGGCAGCGTGATACCAAAACTTGGGGGTAAAGAACTGTTTTCGATAATAGGTAAAGGCTGCCATGGACGAACCAAAGCTGGCAGCTAACTTATTGGTGCCCAGTGCCGTATGGGGGGGAATGCCTATCGTCAGCAAGGCGGGGATGGAGAGTAGCCCGCCGCCGCCGGCTACGGCATCAATAAAACCTGCGATGAAGCCCGTAGCAGCAAGAATGGCCCAGCTGCTGGGTTCGAGTAATAGATCCAAAGAGTTTCCTATTCTATAACTTGGCGGAAGGGTGGCAGGGCATCGAGCAACGATTTGCCGTAGCGTTTCGTCACTAAACGGCGATCCAATATAGTGATTCTGCCATAATCCTCTTCTTTACGCAGTAATCTACCACAACTTTGAATGAGTTTACGTGAAGCATCGGGAATCGTCAGTTGTAAAAAAGGATTTCCCCCTTTGACTTTGATGTATTCCGCGTGGGCTTGTTCCACTGGTGAGGTGGGGACGGCAAAGGGGAGCTTGGTAATGATCAGGTTAGTCAGGTAGTCGCCTGGAAGGTCCAAACCTTCTGAAAAGCTGCCGGTGCCAAAGATGATACTGACCTCGCCGTTATCACAGCGCGTCTTATGATCTTGCAGTAGCTGTTGACGCGACGCTTCTCCCTGTATCAGTAGCGGGCTTTTAAGCTTGGGCCGAACCAGATCGGCCACTTTCTCCATCTGCCAGTAAGAGGCAAATAGCACTAGGGTTGCCATCTCCCCATCGATCAGGGTCAGGATCTGCTCGGCCAACTCATCTGTGTAGCGATCGTCTGTGGGTTCAGTGCGCATCTTAGGCAGATAGAGGGTGGCGTTCTGTTGGAAGTCGAACGGGCTGTCCATGGCCAGGTATCGACTGCCATCATTGACAGACAAGCCAACCTGATGGGTAAAGTGATTAAAGTTGTTCAATGCCCTTAATGTCGCGCTGCAAAGCACGACACCGGCAGCCTTTTCCCACAGCAGGGATTCCAGCATGAAGCCGACTTCGATAGGAGAGACATTGAACAGGTAGTCGCTCTGCTTGCCGACAATATGTTCTACCCAACGTGCCATAGGGGCGCCTTTGCTATTGTCCTCTTTGGCCATCATCTTCCAGAGCTTTTGCAGGTTTTCCAGACGCTGAAGCATAAACCCTGTTTCGCTCAGCAGCTGCTCAGCCTGATGCTTGGGCAGCTCACCATCTTTAATGGCTTCGCTAAGCAGTGCCAACATCTTGTTGAATTGCTTAAGTGCTCCATTTGAGGCGGTAGCCAGGTTTTCCGCTTGTATGGTTAAAGCCTGAGGCAATTTGCCGTGCTCAAACCGAATACGACGTTCGGGGTTATCAAACCCGGCCGCTTGACCATCACAATATTGGGCGACGCTGGAGAGTAGGCTGGTGAGCTCATTGATGTGATCAAGCATTGCCTGAGCTGGCGCTATGATATGGTTGCTCTTGAGCTGATTTTGCAGTTTAGTGCTGGTTTTACCGACCTTTTCAAGCCAATCGATAGCGCCTCTCAAGGTTGCTTGGGCGCTAGAAAAGTCCCTGGCGACCACAGGCAAGTGATGCGCCTCGTCAATGACATAGTAGAGATCTTCTGGGTCAGGCAGTATCACGCCGCCCCCCAGCTCAAGATCGGCAAACAGCAAACTGTGGTTGGCGATCAATACATCCCAGGTGTCGATATCTTCTCGGGCCTTATGAAAAGGACACTGTCTGTGGCTAGCCAGTTGTCGGTGGCAGCTGTGCTTGTCACAGGCTATCTGTTGCCATAGGTGATCTGGCAATGCTTGGGTGAGTGTGTCTCGCTCGCCATTCCAGCGACCCTCATGGAAATCTTTCAGCAAGCTTTGCAATAGTTCTACTTGACTGTGATCCGGTTTGGTTTGCCACATCGCCATCTGGGTGCCGTCATCGCCGCCGATCAGCATCTCCAATTTGGCCAGACAAACATAACGCTGTCGTCCCTTGACGAGACCAAAACTAAAATTGAGCCCAGATTGCTGTAAAAAGAAGGGCAGATCCTTGTTAAGCAGCTGCTCTTGTAGGGCAACCGTGGCGGTAGCGATACAGACTTTCTTTTTACTGGCAAGCGCCAGGGGGATGGTTCCCAGAATATAGGCTAAGGATTTACCTATACCTGTGCCAGCTTCCACGACTATGATCCGCCTGTGCTTATCATATTCTCCTGCAAGCGTCTTTGAGATCTCGGCAACGATATAGTTTTGTTCCCGGCGTGACCTAAAGTTAGGTAAGGCCGCGGCGATATCTTTGTAAATGGTACGGATCTGGGTTTTAACGTCTGCAGATAACATGAAGGCATAGTGCTGGACAAATAATGCTGTACATAATAACAGTGATTACATAGCCTAAGAAGCATTGATGTGATGATTTGGCGACTTATTTACAGTTACCTAATCTAAAGATATGAAATAAATGGAAATAGTTTAATTTGCGCGACGCTAATTCGCTGCTTGTCAGCATAAAAGGACGAATACTCACTCGTCATCATTTTGCTAACGAGCTGCATTATTATCTTAGAACTCCTCAAGGTCCTGTGCGGGTCATCGTTCCCCATGGTGAGCGTATCTGCTTTTGCCGCACACAAGATCTCGCAGCGCTTGGCACAGCGCTGCAAGATACTGGGGTAAGGCAAGAATCGCTGGTATTGAAAACTTTCGATGATGAGCCAGTAAGTGCGCTTTATTTTTCCTCTAACCAAAGTTTCCGACACCTGAGTCGCACCGCGACGGATAAAGGCGTGGCGTTGTTCGAATCTGAACTGCGCGCCGAGCAGCGTTATTTGATTGAACGTTATATCGCCCTCGATGTGGAATTTGTGGGCCAATGGCAAGCAACAGAGCAGGGGATACCGACACTGTTGGCTGACAGGGGGCGGCGAAGTGATGCCAAGGTTTCCATGTCAGTCGTCTCCTTAGATTTTGAATGCTCTGTGGAGGGGCAACTATATAGCGTCGGCTTATTTGGTCAGTCGGCCAGTGGAGAGCGTTTTCAACAAGTCATCATGGTGGGCGAGGCGGGACAAGCCGAAGCTGACTATCTCGAGATGGTTGAGGATGAGCGCGCGCTAATTTTGCGCCTGCTGCAATGGTTTAAAGAGCAGGATCCCGACATCATCATTGGCTGGGCGGTAGTGACCTTTGACCTTGCACTTCTCTATCGCCGGGCAAAATTGCTTGGGATAGATCTCACCCTGGGACGTTGCGGCGCGCGCTTATCCTGGCGAGTCGAAAATAAATTTAGGCCGGAAACCTTGGTGCTGCCAGGGCGTGTGGTGCTCGATGGTATCGATTGGTTAAAAGCCGCATTTTATCAATTTGATAGCTTTAGCCTGGAGAACGTAGCACGTGAGCTGCTGGGGGAAGGTAAAGCGATTCACAACGTCAGTCAGCGCGCCGAGGAGATCACCAGTCTGTTCCTTCACGATAAAGTGGCGCTGGCACATTACAATATTACCGATTGTCGCCTTGTGTGGGACATCTTTGAAAAAACCTCTCTGTTAGCCTTTGCGTTAGAGCGCTCACGCCTGACCGGACTGGAGCTTGGGCGGGTGGGTGCATCGGTTGCAGCCTTTAATAACCTTTATTTACCCCATCTCCATCGAGCCGGTTATGTGGCGCCAAGCGCGCCGGCAAGTGATGGCATTGAGAGTCCGGGTGGCTATGTGATGGACTCAAAACCCGGCCTTTACCAACACATATTGGTATTGGACTTTAAGAGCCTTTACCCATCAATTATTAGAACCTTTTTAATCGACCCCAAAGGCTTGATTGAAGGGCTTAAACAAGGTCAAGACACAGTTCCTGGCTTTCTTGGGGCCGAGTTTAGTCGTCGGGAGCCCATCTTACCTGAGCTGATCGCCAGCTTGTCGGCGAAACGGGAGTTAGCCAAACAAGAGGCGAATGGGCCCTTGTCTCAAGCGATTAAGATCATCATGAACTCTCTTTACGGGGTGCTTGGGTCTCGCGGATGTGTGTTTCATGATGCCAGACTGGCAAGCTCGATCACCTTGCGTGGTCACGAGATCATGAAACAGACAAAGCAATGGATTGAAGAGCAGGGGTTAACGGTTATCTATGGCGATACGGATTCAACTTTTGTGCATCTGGCTGAGCCTGAAAAAGTGGGCGATATTGACGCCTTTGCCCGCAAGCTGGTTGATAGCATTAACCAGAAGTGGCGAGTCAAGTTAAAGCAAGAATATCAATTAGAATGTTATTTAGAACTCGAATATGAGCGCCATTTTGAGCAGTTTTTCATGCCAACGTTGCGGGGCTCAACCTTAGGGTCTAAGAAGCGTTACGTGGGCGCCTATCGAACATCGGAGCAAGAGCTTAAGTTAGTCTTTAAGGGCATGGAGCAGGTCAGGAGTGACTGGAGTCCATTAGCGCGTGAAATTCAGGCTGAGATTTACTATCGACTGTTTGCCAAACTGGATGTGGTGGCGTATCTCAAACGGATCATTAGCGAGTTACAGCAAGGGATGTTGGATGACAAACTCATTTTCTCAAAACGTTTGCGTAGGGATATTGTCGACTATACTGCTAAATCATCACCTCATGTGAAGGCCGCGACAATATGGTGCGAGCGTAGTGGGGAAAAGGAGCACGGCAAGCGTGGCGCTAAGATCAGTTATCTGATGACACAGAATGGCGCTGAACCCGTGCAGTATCGTGTCGGAAAAATCGATTATCAGTACTATTTGGATAAACAAATAGCACCTATTTCTGATCCTATACTTTCAATTTTAAACACTAGTTTCAATAATCTTGTGGACAAGCAAATGACGTTAATTTAGTTGTTTTCACGTTGAGTAGATAGTGTGTACTTGTTAACAATTAGTATGAAGTCTGAGTTTTCTGAATTTTTTTAGTTAATTTGGTGAAAAAAGGCACGGTTATTGTGATTTTCATCTTTGAGGGGGTGCTGATCTTTTGCTAATCTTGAACTGAAATTGGAACGAAATAAAACAACGGAATGTAGCAAAAAATAAAGCAAACTGAACATAACAAACAAGGTTAGATTAACAAGATGAAGAAGAGTGTAATAGCAACAGCGCTAGCGGCAGTCATTTTTGTTCCCGCTGCATCCGCTATCGAGATCTATAAAGACGATAAAAATGCTGTAGAAATTGGTGGTTTTGTTGATGCCCGTGTTATTAACACTCATGGTTCAACCGAAGTGGTAAACGGTGCATCACGGATTAATTTCGGCTTTACGCGTGAGATGAGCGATGGCTGGAAAGCATTTACTAAGTTGGAGTGGGGTGTTAACCCATTCGGTAACAGTGAAATCGTTTACAGTAGTGAAAGTAACTTCGAATCAAAGAGCGGTGACTTTCTTAATAACCGCCTAGGCTATGTTGGTATTGCCCATGACCTATATGGTAGTTTGACTATCGGTAAGCAATGGGGTGCATGGTATGACGTGGTCTACAACACAAACTATGGTTTTGTGTGGGATGGTAACGCTGCTGGTGTATACACCTACAACAAGGCTGATGGTGCGATAAACGGCGTAGGTCGTGGTGATAAAACGGTTCAATACCGTAACGCTTTTGGCGACTTCAGCTTTGCGGTACAAGCTCAGCTAAAACACGATACCTTCTACACCTGTGAGGCAGATCCAAATCCAGCGTTGTCGACTGATTGTAAAGAGCGTTGGGATGACCCTGCTGTTTTGGATTCAGAAGAAGTTAAGTACAACTATACCTATGGTGCATCGGCGACTTACCAAGTTACCGACAAGTTTGCTGTTACAGCGGGTCTTAACCGTGGTGAATTTGATGTGACCTTCAGAAAGACAGCCGAGCAGATCACCGCTATAGACGTGATCTACGGTTTAGGTCTGACCTGGGGTAATTGGGATGGCGATGGTTTTTACGGCGCCGCTAACTTTAACAAAAACGAAAACCATGACACTGATAACCTTGGTCGTTTGATTAAAGATTCTTACGGTGTGGAAACCCTGTTTTCTTACAAGTTTGACAATGGCCTACGTCCCTTTGTTTCTTACAACGTATTAGATGCGGGTAAAGACTACATCATTCAACCGAATAACGTTGATCCTAACTCATCTTTCAAGCGTCAGTTCGTGGTGGCCGGTTTGCATTATGTGTGGGATGCCAACACAGTACTTTACATCGAAGGCCGTAAGGACTTCAGTGAATTTGAAGGTGCTGATGCCGAAGCGCAAGCTAAGTTTGAAGAAGATGGCGTAGCCATTGGTATTCGTTACACCTTATAATCAACAAATAGATCTTTTTCTGTTTAAAGAAGCGCCCTTTGGGGCGCTTTTTTGTGTCTGTAAAACAGTGGCGTATTAATTGAGTCGATTAAGCCGACCCTATGTTCTCTGTCTGTTCTCTCGATGTTTGTAACATCTTGTTCTATTTCAATATGCTTTTGCCGAATTCAACAGGCGAAAGGCTTAGATTTCTACCCTTGTATCGCTTATTTTGTAATCAATTCTTTACGAGTCCACCAGAGTCTAGCTTGATATTGCTACTTACCTATAGGTTTTTATCAAGTTGTTACCATCTTCGTTTTGTTACATTTGCATATAGATAAATTATCTTAATCGTTAATTAAGCGACCCATTAAATTAGCTTGGGCAGATTAAAGCTAATGAAGTGAGATGTAGTTAAGCTGTTGTTTGATATTGTTTATTTAGGCGTTCCGCATTGCTGTGCTAATTAAGGGATAGCGAAACCAAGCAAAGGGATCTGGCTAACAAAGATCATCCCAATTGTGATAAGCGTCTACAAAATGAGCGAACGCAAATTAATTCTGTGAAAATAGTGATGCGATTGTTGATTAAATGTTTCACATGTGGTTCTATTTGTTGGCGAATGTGCACAAGTGTAACGATTGGTGTTTATTTGTGTTTACTTTCACAAAAAAATAAAAAATAAAGTCCAGGGAGAAACAACATGTATAAGAACAGCTTATTAGCTAATTCGGTGCGTTTTGCGCTAGTTAGCGGTGCAGCTATGACTGCTTTTACTGCTCCAGCAGTATTCGCGGCAGACGAGGAAGCTGCGGATAAAGTTGAACGTATTGAAGTTACTGGTTCACGCATTAAGCGTAGTGATCTTGAGGGTGCTTCACCTGTAACAACGATCACTGCAGAAGATATGAAAGTTGAAGGTAACTTTACGGTAGCCGATGCGCTACGTAACAGTAACTTAAACTCTTTTGGTTCATTCTCTGAGCGTTCAGGTAGTTCTGCTCAGTCTCAAGCAACTATCGATCTTCGTGGTGCCGGTTCAAGCCGTACACTGGTTCTGATCGACGGTAAGCGTTTCCCAGGTTCACCAACACTGGGTGGTGCATCAGCTAACTTGAACGCCATTCCTATGGCGGCAGTTGAGCGTATCGAAATTCTGACCGATGGTGCTTCTTCTACTTACGGTTCTGACGCGATTGCTGGTGTTGTTAACATCATCATGAAGAAGAACTTCCAAGGTATTGAGTTCAATGTAGGTGGCGGTTCACGTGAGCGTGATGGCGGCCTGACAAGTAAAGAATTCTCTGTGGTCGCTGGTTATGAAATGGATAAGGGTAACATTACCTTTGCATTCGACCACCAAGACCGTAAAGGTATCTCTGATGCAGACCGTGAGTTCACTGCACCATGGATGAAAGATCTAGATGGCGACGGTGTTATTCAGGCATACAACGAGACTGACGGCTGGTCATACTACGGTGCTACAGTACTTTCTCCTGATTTTTCTGAAGCACAAGCTTCTTTATTGTGTGATGACCTTATTGCCCAGTATGGCGAAAATGTATTCAAGCGTGTTGCTGCTGATGCGGATTGGAGCGAAGGTTCTGAGTACTGTATGTATGCATACGGTAACGTTTCATTCAACAAGGCTTCTGTAGACCGTAACACCGTTTATGTAGACGCTAACTATGAGTTGGGTGAAGATGTTGAGTGGTTCGGCCGCATCATGTTTACTCAAAACAACTCATTTGGCCGTTATGCGCCGCCAGCAGCACCGTGGACTAACATGACTGCTGATAACCCACATAACCCATATGGTGAAGACGGTGCATACGGTCTATACCGCTGGGTTGGTATCGGTACCCGTGATGGTCGAGTAGATGACTATAACCAAGATTACCTAACAGGTCTTCGTGGTTCTATCAGCTCATGGAATGATGCAACGTGGGAATTCTACTACCACTACAACAAGGCCGATAACAAGTCTATCGGTGAATACTACTTAAGCTATTCAGGTCTTGCTTACAACGAAGCTAACGGAATCGATCTAGGTTCTGAAGCCGGTGTAAACAACATGAAAGCGACTACTCTGACTCAGGATAAGGCGACTTTCCATCAGTATAATGCTGGTATCGGATTTGACGCTGGTGAACTGCCAGGTGGTGCTGCAGCTCATTACTTCGGTCTTGAGTACTTCGAACAAGATTACGCTTCTATCTATGACGCTCAGTCAGAAGCTGGTCTAATCGGTGGTAGTGCTGGTAACTCAGCTGGTGGCGACCGTCAAGTATGGGCAGCTTTCTATGAAGCAGCGCTACCAATCATCGATTCTGTTGAGTTGAACCTTGCAGCTCGCTACGATGATTACAGCGACTTCGGTGACAACCTTGCACCTAAAGCGTCTATTCGCTGGCAAGCTCTGGACAACTTAGTTGTTCGTGCTTCTTACTCTGAAGCTTTCCGCGCACCAGCGCTTGATCAGCTTTATGCTGCGACAACCTTCAGTGCTGATACTGGTACCGATTACCCATTCTGTGAATCGAATGGCATCTCTGAGGCAGACTGTTCTAGCCGTCAGTACGACACTTATATTCGTGCTAACAAGGACCTAGGTCCTGAGACTTCTGAATACCTCAACTTTGGTGTTGCGTGGGACGTCGTTGATAACTTCGGTATCAAGGTTGACTACTTCGACCTGAACATCGATAACGTGATCAGCCGTCGTTCAATCACTAACGTGATGGAAGGTATTGCTGACGGTACGCTTAACCCAACTGAAACCTTCTACGTGGTGCGTGCGCCAGGTCAGGGTGGCAAGCTTGGTGCGGCTCGCGAAATCGGTACTGGTTATGGTAACGGCGACAAGCTACAGATCAAAGGTTTGGACGTAGCGTTCAATGGTAACTTTGAAACTAGCTTCGGTGACTGGGGTATCAACTGGAACAACAGCTTTGTATTCGATTACATTGTTGAAGTTCAAGGTGGTGAATCAGCTGAAGATACAGCTGGCTGGAACGGTCAACCTGATTACAAGTCAGTATTCACAACTTCATATACCAATGGCGATCACCGTGTATCATGGAACATGAACTACACTGCATCTACCTATGAAGATAAAGATTCTGGTAAGTTAGATTCTTGGTTAATCCATAACCTAAGCTACACTTACAACGCAGGTGCTTACGGTGCAATTATGCTGACTGTTAATAACCTGACTGATGAAGATCCAGTACTGTCTTCTGCTGGTAAGTATGAGAACCCTGATCTTTACAACAACTACGGTCGTGAATACCGTGCTAGCTACACTCTTAAGTTCTAAGAGTTAGTTAATAGTTGTAGTATAAATACTTGATAAAAAGGCCCTTAATAGGGCCTTTTTTTATGGTATTAATAAAGCCAATAAAGATAACAATATGAAAAGGGCAAGCATTATGAGCCAACATTGGGATGAATACTGGCAACAGGGGCACTTAACCTCATTCGGCGCCAGCTTTAGCGGAAACTATTCAGGCGTGCTTGAAACTATATGGCATCAGGATTTTAAATGTTTGCCTGATGATTTTAAGGTACTAGATCTAGCGACGGGCAATGGGGCACTGCCGCTTTTACTAAATCAGTTTTTTGCTGATACGCAGAAACCTGGAGAGGTAATAGGTGTTGATCTTGCCAAAATTAATACTGATCTTGCCAAGCTAGATATCAATAACAATATCGATGTTTCCTTGGTTTCTCATGTTGATTGTGCTTCATTGCCCTATGCTAATAATCATTTTGACCAAGTGATCTCTCAGTTTGGCTTGGAATATTCAGACTTAACACTCTCTATACCGGAAGCAATTCGTGTTTTGAAACCAGAGGGAGCTTTGAGCCTGGTTACCCATCATAGCCGCTCTTTGGTGATAAATCGTAACCGACGAATTCTAACTTTAATCAGTCGCGATGAAACCCAGCGTGTATTTGCCACAATGGAGGCCTTAGTTGCACAAATGGGCACTTTAATCGATGCGGAGGATTTGAGAAAAGTTAAGCAAGACCCTGAATGTGAGCGTCTACGGCATGAGCTAAATCAACACATATCGGCTCTTGTTCAGTTTGATGAAGACGCATTGAAAGATAGTGAACTGTTAGCCTATGTTGCGACACTTTTTCAGCAGGGGCTTTTTTGGTCTCTGGAGCAAAAGACGACATACCTTAATTTCGCCAAAACCCAAATTGTAACGTTAAAGGAGAGGTTGTCAGAATTGATAGCCGCTTCACTCGATGAATCCGCCTTGGCGAGTCTATTGGCTAGGCTCAATGAATATGGCGCTGTGCTCTATAGCCTAAGTCAAATAGCGAATGAGGACGGGCAGATTTTAGGATGGAAGATTGTTATAAACAAAACTGTCTAGCAGGGGAGGGGGCTAAACCGATCATATGTGTACATCATGTTTCGAATGTCTCCCACGGCAACGCCGGAGCAACATAATTGCATTTACATGCTTTTCCCTAGGCAACTTGGTTATCACTTTGTTAATTAATCTTTTGTTTATTGTTAATGCGGATAGTCCTTTAAATTCATGTGTTTAGTGCCTTGCGCCTGTTTAAACTCCTGGGGGCTTGTTTAATTTGTAAATATTGACTTGTTTGAAAAAACACCTCTTGTATTAATTTCGCCTCGTAAGAGCTTTTTCTGCTAGTTTTAGCCGTTTCCAAATGTTGACACAGGTCAACATTTTGTGAAATGATGCCTGCGGGTCTACACCTCACCCGGTGTAGAAAAGGGAAGATAATAACTAACAATCACAAGAGAAATGCACACTTATGGTGGCGGAATTCATGCAAATATAAGCAGAAAACCCGTGTTACCAATAAGTTAAACCTTTTATTTTTCACTTCAAATTGGTTGGGAACTATGTCCAAGGTAAGCAATAGAACTAAAATCGCTACAGCGCTCATTGGCGCGCTGGCCTTAGCAGGCAGTAACTTAGTGGTTGCCGATCCACTTTCTGACGTTCAGAAAGCGGATTCTAAAATTCATACAGATGCAGCAGCATCTCAGAAGAAAGTCGATAAGTATTACGATCAAGCGCAAGATATGGCGTTTGAATATGGCCAAGTTGCAGACACTCGTGAGTCAACTAAGTCATACAATGATTACGTGGCTGGTTTGGTTGCAGACCAAGAAGCCACAATGAAACTGATTCAAGAAGATATCAACGGTGTTGATAAGCTACGTCAAGGTGTTGTGCCTTTGATGTTCAAGATGGTTGATGCCCTTGAGCAGTTCGTTGCACTGGATCTGCCGTTTAATAAGGAAGCTCGTGAAGCACGTATTCAGCGTCTTCGTGAGACCCTTGATACCGCTAACGTCACTTTGGCTGAAAAGTACCGTTTGATTCTTGATGCTTATAACATCGAGCGCGAATACGGTTCTAAGCTGAACGTTGAAACCGGTAAGCTACAACTAGACGGTAAAGAGATCTTGGTTGATTTCATCAACTTCGGTCGCGTTGCCTACTACGCACAAAGCCTAGATCAAAAGTCTGCTTGGATGTTCAATCCAGAGACGAAAGCATGGGACAAGCTAGAAGATAGCTACCTACGTAACATTACTAAAGCAATTCGCCAGGCTCGTGGCCAGGGTGCTCCAGATATGTTCGCGTTACCAATCCCAGCTGCGGAGGCTGCACAATAATGAAAAAGTTAATCTCTACAGCAATCGTTGCTGCAAGTCTATCTTTAACAGCTGGTATGGTGAGCGCTGCTGACGCGCCAAAGAGCATCGACCAGCTACTTAAGCAAGTTCAAACTGAACGTGCTAACGCTGCTCAAGTTAACAAGAAGCGTGAAGCTGAGTTCCAGGCAGAGCGTGGCGACAAAGCTGCACTACTTAAGCGTGAAAAGGCTGCACTAGCAGCTGAAGAACAGCGCGGTAAAGATCTGTCACAAGCATTTGCCGATAACGAGCGTAAAATTGCTCAGTTAGAAGAAGACCGTAAGATTGCTCAAGGCGACTTGGGTGAAATGTTCGGTGTGGTTAAAGGTGAAGCCGGTGATTTCGCTGGTAAGCTTGTTGCGTCAAACGTTAGTGCACAGTACCCAGGTCGTGATGCGTTCATCGCTGAACTTGGTGCTCGTAAAGAGCTGCCAAAAATCGAAGAACTCGAAAAGTTCTGGGAAGAGCAGCTATTTGAAATGGCTGAATCTGGTAAGGTTGTTACCTTTGATGCTGCGGTAACGGGTATCGATGGTAACGTTCACACCACTAAGGTAACTCGTGTTGGTGCTTATAACCTACTAGCCGATGGTCAGTATGTTGTTTACAACGCTGACCTAGGTCTTATCCAGCAGCTTTCACAGCAGCCTGGTGGCGAGCAAGTAGCAAGCGTTAAAGCTTTCGAAGGCCAAACTTCTGGCGTTCACAAACTGTTCGTTGACCCTGCACGTGGTGTACTGCTAAACGTATTCACTCAGAAAGCAACTATCGAAGAGCGTATTGAAGCCGGTGGTACTATCGGTTACATCATTATCGGTCTACTGGTACTAGGTGCCCTGATCTCTATCGAACGTCTGGTGACTCTGTATGTTGTTGGCGCTAAAGTTAACGCTCAGCGTAAGAACATCGATAACCCAGGTAATAACCCTCTTGGTCGCGTGTTGAAAGCTTACCACGACAACAAAGATGTTGACGTTGAAACGCTTGAACTGAAACTTGACGAAGCGATTCTAAAAGAAACGCCTGCACTTGAGACTCGTATCTCAATCATCAAGGTTCTGGCTGCTATCGCACCTATGATGGGTCTACTGGGTACGGTAACCGGTATGATTGCAACCTTCCAAAGCATCCAGCTATTCGGTACTGGTGATCCTAAGCTAATGGCTGGTGGTATCTCTATGGCACTGATGACAACCGTACAAGGTCTGGTTGCTGCACTTCCACTAATGCTAATGCACGCTATCGTGATTGCACGTAGTAAGTCAGTTGTTCAAGTACTTGAAGAGCAAAGTGCGGGTATCGTTGCCGAGCACGCTGAGAAGAGGAACGCCTAATGATGCTATACCTGATGGACATCTGGGATTCCGTCAGGGGCTTCATGGCCTCCGGAGGCGACGTCCTCTGGTTGGTTGCGGCAGTGCTATTTCTAATGTGGGTGTTAATGCTTGAGCGCTATTGGTATCTCAATTTGATTGCGCCAAAAGAGCACAAGAACATTATCACCGCATGGGACAATCGAGAGGATTCTACCTCTTGGCATGCACACCGTATCCGTGAAGCTTGGGTATCCCAAGCGAAACAAGATATGAATGCTCGTATGCTGATTATCAAAACCTTAGTAGCCATCTGTCCAATGATCGGTCTACTAGGTACCGTAACCGGTATGATACAGGTATTCGATGTGATGGCAGTTCATGGTACGAGTAACGCTCGTATGATGGCAGCTGGTATTTCAATGGCGACAATGCCCACAATGGCGGGAATGGTCGCAGCACTATCGGGTGTATTCTTTAGCACACGTTTAGATGCAAAAATGAAAATCAGTTTAGAAAAGCTCAAAGATAGCTTGCCACACCACTAGAGAGAGTATTGAACATGGCACGTAAAAAGCATTCAAGTATAGAAGAAGAAGCGCAAATTGATATGACGCCGATGCTCGACATCGTGTTTATCATGTTGATCTTCTTTATCGTAACGACGTCGTTCATTAAGCCATCTGGTCTTGACTACAACAAGCCAGAAGCTTCTCAAGCGACAACTAAGAAGTCTGCAAACATCTTTATTGGTGTCAGCAAGACAGGCGTGATTAAGATGGAAAACCGTCAGGTTGACATCGAGCGTGTGACAGCAAACGTTGAGCGTATGCTGGCTGAAGCACCAGAAGCGGCTGTACTGATCGAAGCAGATAAAGAAGCTGAACACGGCATTGTTGTAAAGGTTATGGACAATGTGAAGAAAGCGGGTATCGATAAAATATCGGTTTCAGCGGGGAAAGACTAATATGCTGAGAGGAATAGTATCATTATTAGTTGGTGGTGCTGTTACTTTTGCCCTGTTTGTTTTCATGGCCTTCTTGGTCGGTGGCGGCGCTAAACGCGCCGACACCAAAACTGATTCTCCAGTTATCGAGATCAGTATGGATAAACAGGATACGAAAGTGCAGGACAAGCCTAGGGTAAAACCTAAGCCACCTACACCGCCTGAGCAGCCACCTTTACCAGATACGCCACCGCCAGATAGCTCATCTGACATTGATACCAACATGGCTTTCAACATGTCTGGTGTAGTTGCTGGCTCAGCGAGTACCGGCTTTAAGCTGGGCAACATGATGACCCGTGACGGTGATGCGACACCTATCGTACGTATCGAACCACAGTATCCAATTGCTGCGGCACGTGACGGTAAGGAAGGCTGGGTACAACTTAGCTTTACCATCAACGAACTTGGTGGTGTAGAAGATGTGCAGGTGATCGACGCCGATCCAAAGCGTATTTTCGATAGAGAAGCTAAGCGCGCACTGAAAAAGTGGAAATACAAGCCTAAGATTGTTGACGGTAAAGCCCTTAAGCAACCTGGCATGACTGTTCAATTGGACTTTAAACTAGATGGAGGCAAATAGAGATGCAAAAAGTTAATACGCTTGCAGCAGCACTATTGTTTGCTATCGGTGGAAGTCTAACAATGGCGCCAGTCGCAAACGCCGCTGAGAAGTGCCCGATTGAGAAGCGCCAGTCTAAGGCCGTAGGCCAAAGCTCGGCAAAGAAAGTCCAAAAGTCTTTCGAAGCTTATCAAGAAGGTAACATTGACGAAGCGATTGCTGTTCTGCTTGAAGCCAGTCCTCGTGATGATTTTGATAAGGCCTATATTGCCCGTATGTTGGGTAACTTCTATGCCGAAAAGAATCAGATGGGTACAGCGATCAAGTATTTGAAGCAAGCTGTAGACGCTGACATTCTTGGTGGTACAGACCATGGTGCTACCCTGCGTTTGTACGCTGACCTGTTGATTCAGGAAAAGAAGTTTAAAGAATCTATCCCTTACTACTATGAGTGGATGAAGTTTACCTGTAAGGAAGATGCACAAGTGTATCGCCGTATTGGTATCGCTTACTCTGAACTCAAAGAGTGGGACAAGGTTCTTGGCGTTGTTGATAAAGGTCTGGCCATCAGTACTAAGCCCGATAAAGGCTTGTACCAGATGAAGCTAACCGCTTACTTCAACAAGAAAGATTATAAAAATGCGATTAAAGTACTCGAAACTATGGTTCCCTTGTTCCAACAAGATGGCCGCCTTTGGGTGCAGTTAGCGCAGTTTTATTTGATGACTGAATCTTATGAAAAGTCACTAGCAACTTATCACTTAGCTTATATGAATGGATTTTTAGAGACTGCGGCTAATATTACACGCCTGTCTCAACTGCTGGCACAAAACGGTTCACCGTATCGTGCAGCGAAAATCTATGAAAAGCATATGAAGAGTGGCCTAATCAAGGAAGATGAGAAAACCTTGTCTATCCTGGGTGGCTTCTATCACAATGCGAAAGAGCTAAAAGAAGCGGCTGAATACTATGGTAAAGCTGCTGACGTTAATAACGACGGCAAACTTTATCTTAAGCAAGCAAGACTTTTGACGCTTCGCGAACAACATAAGGCTGCTATTCCAGTGCTGAAGAAAGCACTTGCAGCAGGTGGCGTGAGCGAGGGTGAAGTTGAGTTTGAATTGGCACTGGCTTATCTCGGCACTAAGCAGTACAAGGCAGCGTATAACGCTTGCTTAAAGGCTGCTAAGGATGAGAAGACTAAGCGCACAGCTAATAGCTATCTTGCTTATATCAAGGAAAAAGCACGTATCTATAACGTTGCACTTTAATCCTGGTTGTTATGACATAAAAAGCCCCGCGAGGGGCTTTTTTTATGTCATTTAATCTAGTTAGTTGAGACAGCGCATCGCCGTATGATGCTCCTTTTGCCCCTCGAGGGTATGAGTCAACGAGCGCACATCTTCAAACAAATTTTCGATGTTGAGACCGTCCTCAGGCTGGCAAAGGCAGGCAGCCAATTCATAGTCGATACGGTAGTTGTGTTTACGTTGAAAATCCTGGTTAAAGGCCATGATTTTCTGCTCGATGCGGCCGATAACGATTTCGGTTCCTTCTCTGTCTATGTTGAACAACCCCAAGGCAAAGTTATCCTGATTTAGCCTTGCAACCAGATCCGTGGTCCTTAATATCGCTTCTTGAACCTGTTTCATGAATAATTCAAGCAAATGAGGTTGCTTTACTGTTTCATGAATGTGTGGGCAAAGATACAATAGTGCCAGCGTCTGGCGTTCTCGCATATGGCGGTGCCACTCACGATTGAACACCTCCATAAAGTAGGTTTGATTGTAGACGCCAGTTTCAGGATCTCTGAATCCAGAATTACTAAATGAGTAAATCATTAACTCGCTCCTCAGATACACCTAAGGTAAGTATAGAAAACAACGTACACTTGCACAGAATATGAAGGATATAACTCGAATGAATAAAACGCTTCTCGCATTGACGATATCAGCTTTAGTAGCCATGGCTGGCTGCTCAGACAAGGACACTAGTGCAAGTCAAACGACAAAGGGCTCGCCGGCAGCAGAGAAAGTCTCTGCCACACAGACTCAGAGCGCTGAGCAGGTTTACCTTGAATTAGTCGATCGTTATTTTGACGATCTACTCAAGCTCGAACCTATGTACGCTACCTTTGTCGGTGTTAATGATTATAACGATCAGTTTGGTGGCAGTCTGACTGAAGAGTATTTAAAGGCACGTCATGACTTCAACAGTCGCTATTTGAAGGAAGTTAAGGCGATAGATCGAAATGCCTTACCTGAGGCGCTACAGCTTAGCTATGACATGTTTGCCTATGATAGAAACATGGCTCTAGTGTCTGAAACTTTCCCGGCTTATTTTATGCCGATGAACCAATTCTATAGCACAGTGATCACCATGGTGCAGTTGGGTAGTGGGGAGAGTGCCCAACCTTTCAACACGGTTAAAGATTACGAAAACTGGTTGTCGCGTTTGAGCGGCTTCATTCAATGGACCAAGTTGGCACAGTCGCGCATGGATGAGGGGATCGCCAGTAAGGTTGTGCTGCCAAGGGTTTTGGTTGAGCGCATTATTCCTCAGCTGGAGGCCCAGCTGGTCGAAAAGCCAAGTGAAAGTCTCTTCTATGCACCAATTACCAAGTTGCCGGCAAGTTTTAGTGAGCAAGAAAAAGCGCAGCTCACCCAGCAATATAGTGACTTAATCAGTAAAGAGCTGCTCCCAGCACTTACGTCACTTAAACAATACTTCCAAGACACTTACCTACCAGTTGCCAGAGCCAGTGACGGTTGGTGGGGATTGCCAAACGGTAAGGTTTGGTATCAGCATCTCGCCAATTCTCATACTACCACCAGTATGTCGGTGGATGAGATACATCAGATTGGCCTCGATGAGGTGGCGCGCATCTTGAGTGAGATGGACAAGGTGAGAGCTCAGGTAGGTTTTGAAGGCGATCTCACGGCATTCTTTGATTCGCTATCATCAGAGCCTCAGTATTTCTTTAGCGACCGTCAGGGGTTGATTGACGGATATGGTGTGCTGAAAGATAAGATTAACGCCGAATTGCCACAGTATTTTAATGTCATGCCAAAAGCCGACTATGTGGTTAAGCCGGTTGAGAGTTTCCGTGAGCAGTCTGCGGCAGGTGCTTCTTATCAAGCGCCTGCGGTAGATGGCTCTCGTCCTGGTGTATTCTACATCAACACCTTTAACCTTAAGGCGCAGCCCAAGTGGGGCATGACGACCCTGTCTTTGCACGAGGCGGCGCCAGGACACCATTTCCAGATCGCCATCAAGCAGGAGTTGACCGGCGTTCCTCAGTTCCAACGCTTTAGTGGATATACTGCCTTCGAAGAGGGATGGGCCCTTTACGCCGAGTATCTGGGGATTGAGATGGGATTGTTTGAAGACCCGTACCAATATTTCGGCAAGCTGTCCGATGAGATGCTGCGCGCAATGCGTCTCGTGGTCGATACCGGACTACATGCTAAAGGCTGGAGCCGCGAGCAGGCAATCCAGTATATGAAGGATAACTCGCCGATGGCCGAGAGCGACATTATCGCCGAAGTGGAGCGCTATATGGCGATCCCCGGACAAGCTCTGTCATACAAGGTGGGTCAGCTGAAGATATTGGCACTGCGCGCCGAAGCGGAAAAAGCTTTGGGGGACAAGTTCGATCTTAAAGGTTTCCATGACCAGATCTTGACCTCGGGCTCGCTGCCGATGGCGGTAATGGAGCAAAAAATCCACCGTTGGATCAAAGCCCAAGGCGCTAAGGCATAATCTGAGAGGAATGCCTTTTTAAACCCAGCAAATGTTTTATACTTGCTGGGTTTTATTTTATTCATTTTTAGGGAAATTAGAGGAGTGCCACATGGTACAAGCAACAGCACGTCATTTATTAGTCAGCAGTGAAGAAGAGTGTGCACAGATCAAACAGCAGATCTTAGATGGCGCCGATTTCGGCGAAATGGCTAAGGCACATTCATCATGTCCATCAGGCGCTCAGGGCGGCGATCTGGGCTCATTCGGTCCAGGCATGATGGTACGTGAGTTCGACGAAGTGGTCTTCAGCGCACCATTAAATGAAGTGCAAGGCCCGGTTAAGACTCAGTTTGGTTATCATCTGCTCGAAGTGACCAGTCGCGGTTAATTAAGGCGAGTTGATGCTTGAGTTATATACAGACAACTTAAGGATCCGCTCGCTCACACCTGATGACTGGCAAGACTTCTTGTCGGTTCATCAGGATGAGCAGCAAAATCGCCATGTCAGAGCGCCGCAAAGCGAACCCGTTATACGGGATAAGTTTGCCGAGCGGCTTATGCCATGGAGATACGAGTCTGGTGCCTGGTTAACCTTAGTGATCGAAGAGATTGCCACAGGCGAGTTCATCGGCTTTACCGGCTTTTATACTGTTGATGTTAGCCTTGGGCAGGTCGAAGTGGGCTATATGTTAAGCCGCAATGGGCAAGGACGGGGTTACGCAACCGAAAGCCTTAAGGCCGTGATCGATTGGGCTTGCCTGCAATATGAAGTGCATAAGTTCATTGCCTTATGTTCTAACGATAATCTCGCCTCGGTGCGGGTGCTGGAAAAGTGTGGTTTTGTGCATGAAGGCACCCTAAGACATAATTTTCGCCTTAACCATGTCTGGGTAGATGATTGCTACTTTGGGCTATTGGCCAGTGAGCGTGGTGATAGCCCGCACTAGCCCCGAGGTGGTATACTCGCCCGGTTCAAATTAAACAAAGGTAGTTAGTGTGACCACAGAATCTCAAACCCTGGCGTTGTTGCCAGGAGAAACCTTTATCGAACTTTATAAAGTGTTAAAGGTTCAGTCTATGACCTCTGGTGGCGGCGAAGCCAAGGTGGTGATCAGCGAAGGCTTAGTCACTGTTGACGGTGAGGTTGAAACCCGTAAACGTAAGAAGGTGATTGCCGGACAGGTGGTCAGCTATAACGGCGAAAGTGTCACCATAGTCGCTGAGTAATCAAAGAGGGAGTCATATTATGCAGTATCCAGATGATGACAACGGCAAGATGTTAGCGGCTATGGCCGATGCTGGCATAGATTTAACCAAAGCCTTGGACGTAGACTTTTTCTTGGTCTTCGAAGATCAGCGTGATGCGGAATCTGCCGTTGAAGAGTTGGCAAAGTCAGATCTTGAGGGCGAGTTAGAGTTGCACCTTAACGATGAGCTGGGTAAGTGGGAGCTGATCGTATGCATTAACATGGTGCCAGAGTATCAGGCGATCGTTGATCAAGAGTTTGAACTCAATGAGTTTGCTGCCGAATTTGGCGGCGCGACCGACGGTTGGGGCGTGATGCAGCACCAAGAAGGTGATGATGAGTTTGCCGATCATGACCATGAATGCGGTGATGACTGTCAGCACTAATGACCAAAAATTCGAGAAGCCACTATTTTTAGTGGCTTTTTTATGCTTTAAATTTGTCTCATAAAACAAAAATGCCTAAGTAGGGAGAGCCCATGGCAAAACAGATCAGTTTCGGTACGCCGGTTAATGACGCCGAGCGCTGGGCATTTGGCATGTTGGCAGATGAGTTGCCAGAAAATTATATCTTGCTTACCAACGTAGAGATCCCCACTAAGTCAGGCAAGGCAATGGAGGTCGATGCCCTGGTGATTGGCGAATGGGGCGTATATGTCGTCGACGTCAAAGGTTATATTGGCAGGCTGGATGCTGGGCTGCACGCCTGGTCTCTCGATGGTCGACAGGTAGACAACAGCCTTGCCAAGGCCAACTATGTGGCGCGGGTGCTGGCGGGTAACGTCAAGCATAAGATCCCGGTTGGTGTTTATGCCCCTTGGTGTCAGGGAATGGTCTTTGTGACTGGGCGGAAGGGCGAAGAGATAGAACTGGAGAAGCAACAGGGTTCCCTGAGCATCTATACACCGAGTCAGATAGTGGCTGCGCTAACCAAGGAATGGGGACTCACGGCGCCGCGTAAACATCAGGTGACCGACGAGCAAAAGCAGATGGTGTTAGAGACCATAGGTCAGGTGGCCTTGGTGGAGCAGCGCAACAATAAGATCCAAGATTTCATTAAGCTTAAGTGCCTGTTCATTCAAAGTGGTCTCGAGGTATGGCAGGCCGAATACAATCCAGGGGGCTGGACCGCGCCATGGCTGCTTAAGGTGTTGGTTCCGACACAGTTTGACAATAGCGATGAATCGCTCAGCTATGAGATGCGGCTACGTGATGAGTTTAAGCGCTTACAAACCTTGGCCGGTTGTAGTGGTGTGCCTCAGTGTGCGCCGCTGATTCAAGATGGCGAGCAATTAGTCCTGCCCATCAGAATGCCACGCGGTGTTCCCCTTGACGTACTTGAACATGAGCAGCTGACTACTTATCAGCTCTTGGAGATTTTGCGACGTGCCGTGTCAGGGCTGCAACAGATCCATCGCCGTGGTATCACGGTTGGCGGTTGGAGCAGCAACTGTATCTTTATCTCGGATCTGGGGGATGTGGAGTTTATCGACATCAAGGATAACCTGAATACCAGTGAAGATATTTATGCTTTTGCTAAGTGTTTCCTGACGCTGGCCGAGCAAACACGTCAGCCGAGGGTCTACCAGTGGTTCAGGCTGGCGGCGAGCGGCGCGATGACAGATCTGGATATGATACGCTGCGATATTGCGGCGCTGATCGACAATGGGGTGTGTGACACCTTACCCCAGCGGATCACCATCGCCAGTGGCGCCATCATAGATCACCACTACCAGTTAGAGCAGTTTATAGCGGCCACTGAACACAGCCAGTTCTGGCGCGCACGGCATCTGCAGGGCAGTTATCCGTGTGGCATCTCTATCTATGCCAAGGTGGAGACTAATTGGTCGATGCTCAGCAGCCTCTACCGTAGTTTATCTAAGCTTTATCATCCTCATGTGGAGAAGGTGCTTAATTTCGGCCAGTTACCTCAGAGTGATGAGCTGTTTATCAGCCGCGCCTGGGAACAGGGGGCGTCCCTTGACGAACTGACCGAGATTCAACTGGGCCAGCCACCGACCTGGTTCACTCAGCTGTTGTCCGCGCTGCAGTATCTGCATCAGATGGATATTTATCATGGGGCGATCTGCCCGAAAAATATCATCTGCAATGATGATCGGGCCGTGTTGGTGAATTTCGGTATCGGGCTGGATATTGCCACCAGTCATTATGCGAGTCGATATGCCGATCCTCAGTTGTGGGCGGCAGAAGGAGACGCCGAGAAAGATCTCTATGGGCTTGTGGCGAGTTTTATCGCCACCCTGACGCCCGAGACGTTGCAGGGAGACGGTGGTCAGGCGGGTATTATCAAGGCACTGCACGCGTTCGACAGAGAGTGGTTTGGCGAGAAAACCTTCGATACCTGCCTTAAGGTGTTAAATTTTGAGTTGGATATCACCCCGGGTTGTAACTATCTAGAAGCGTTCGATGTGACCGACCTCCTGAAGAACTAAGCCTTTGTTTAGGCGCAAGTTGATGCCTTGCGCCTAACTGCTCCCATGGCGATAGGGAGCAAAGATCTCCAGTAGCCAGTCGATAAAGGCTTGCGCCTTAAGGGGGCGCTCGTTGGCCTTGGGCGTCAGCACATAATAGGCATAGGGGCTGATAAATGATGTCGATAAGGGGATCACTAGGCTGCCTTCGGCCAACTCCTTTTCGATAAAGAAGCGCGGGATCAAGGCCAGTCCCATTCCGCTCACCGCGGCCTGGCTCAGCATATAGAAGTGCTCCATGCCGAGCATCTTGTCTGTGGTCAGGTTCAAGCCCACCTCGTCGGCCCATAAGGCCCATAGTCCTGGTCGCGTAGTGTGCTTGAGCAGTGTCATCTGGTTAATATCTTCAAGGCTGTGTATCTGTTTGGCCAGCTGTGGGGAGCACACCAGACAAAGATCTTCATCCATGAGTTTTAGTACATGACAATGGCGTGGCCGCGCAGTGGCGCTGCGGATCGCTACATCATATTTATCTCGAGTAAAGTCAACCTGGAAGTCACCGATGGAGAGATCCACATAGAGGTGAGGATGGCGGGCCTTAAACTCCTCTAGCCTTGGGATCAACCAGTTAATAGTGAGGCTGGGTAATACATTGATTGAAAGCGCCTGCGCAAGGACAGGCTGTGAGATCAATTCCTGAGTGGATTGACTGATACTCTGTAGGGCACTGCTAATGTGCCGTAGGTAGCGCTCCCCTTCAGGGGTGAGACACAAGTGTTTGTGCTGGCGCTGAAACAGGCTGACATTAAGGTAAGTTTCTAGGCTTTTTATCTGTTTACTGATAGCGCCATGGGTGACGAAGAGTTCCTCACCGGCACGGGTAAAGCTTAAATGTCTGGCCGCCGCTTCGAAAGCCCGTAGTGCATTGAGGGGAGGTAGTGTTAATGGTGTCATTGTTTATCTGTGAGTTTATTTCATGCACTGTTGAGGATAACTCCTTTGCCAAACGCTTGCAAAGGGCGTTTAATAGCCGCCAATTCATTTTACATTTGACCCAGAATTGTTATGTCTCTCGAGCTCAGTTACGAAATCTTAGCCCTGCTGTTTGCCGTGGCGGCCCTTGCGGGTTTTATCGATGCCATTGCCGGTGGTGGCGGGTTGATCACTATCCCGGCACTCATGTGGGCTGGTTTGCCGCCCACGGCGGCGTTGGCGACCAATAAATTGCAGGCCTGTGGCGGCAGCTTTTTTGCCAGTTTTTATTTTGTGCGTAAGGGGATGGTGAATCTCGGGCAGATGAAGCTGGCGATTGCCTGCGCCTTTGTGGGCTCAGCGTTAGGCACCATTGCTGTGCAGTTGATTGATACCAGTGTGCTCAAGCTGTTGCTGCCTTTCTTGATCCTGGCCATTGGCAGTTACTTTCTTTTTTCTAAGAAAATCAGCGAAGAGGATAAGCAGCAAGTACTGACGCCTACGGTATTTGGATTTACGGCAGCGCTTGGGGTGGGGTTTTATGATGGTTTTTTCGGGCCGGGGACGGGCAGTTTCTTTGCCTTGGCCTTTGTGTCGCTGTCGGGATACGGGCTGGCAAAGGCTACGGCTCATGCCAAGGTGCTGAACTTCTCAACCAATATAGCCTCATTGATCTTCTTTGCCTTGGGCGGCAAGGTGCTCTGGTTGCTGGGTGGCATCATGTTGCTAGGGCAGGCCATAGGGGCGACCTTAGGCTCGCGTATGGTGCTGACTAAGGGCAGTAAGATCATTCGTCCTCTGGTGGTGACCATGTCGATAGCCATGAGTGCCAAGCTGCTGATGGAGCAATATTTCTGATCCACTGTTAGATGGACTGTCACTGACCCTGACCCTATCAAGAACCCTTTAGCTTGCCTGGCTCTGTATTTCGTCTGACTTTTGTGTAGAATGGCCGAGGATTTGATTTAATCATATTGCATTTCAGTAATATGCATAGCCAGGGATGTCAGGATGGCCGGTCGTCTAAACAGGGTTGTTTATGTCGCGCTCACACTTTGTTTGAGCCTGCTCAGCGCACTTCAGGGCGCTTATTGCAAGGAAGCTGAGCGCAAGCTTGGTCAATACCAGATCACCATGAGCACAGTTTTTGCCCATGGTGATAACCAACAAGTCGTCAATCGCGCAAGGGCCTTGCTTGATTATCGCGATGGCGCTAACGCCGCCGATCTCTCTATCACTCCTCAAATGTTGCAGTATCAAGATCATCGTTATCGATTCAGGGTCAACAGTTTCGATGATGCAGGTTCTGCAGCAAAACTCGGCGCGATAATTCGACAAGGGATGCTTCTCAGCCGTGAAGGCCAACAGCCGCCAGCGCTGACATTTAAAGCGCAACAAGCCTGGCAAGCCTATAACGACAGACAAGGCGATAAGGCGAGGGCGGCACTAGCGCCTCTGTTATCACTGTTTCATTTAAGCCCTGTTATCGCTCAAGCCAATACGCCCGAGTCGGGCGGGGTTATTGCGCCTGTTTTAGGTGAATTTACCGATTGGCAGGTGGAGGAGAGAGAGGGAGAGTTGACGACGGCTAGCCTGCTCAATGCCTATCAGCAAAAGGGAGTGGCATACCGGCGTTTTGGCCGCTTAACCTATCATCACCAAACCGGCCTACTCGATAAGCTCTTGCTCGTAGAGCAAAAACGCCTTGGCGAAAAGTTAGAGACACGTCGCTGGGTGATGGCCCCCAAGGACAGTCTCTATGTCAGCAGCATACTGTGGCAGGACGAAGGCGATATTGATTATGATGAACCGGATGACAGCCTGTATGAGATCACCCCTTTAGCCAAGACCCCTGATGACCCAGATGGCGCGGCGTCTATGATGGCGCAGGCTCAGGGGATCATGTCTGCCGGCTGGGGAGGTGATGATATTGAGCTGCGTTATATTCACGGTTTAGTGCCGGGCGAGTACGCCACCTCGGTAGCATACAGCAACATTGAGCTGATCGACTGGCAAGAGCGGGTCATCGATTTGCCGCTTTGGGTTCACAGCAGCAGCGGTGCCCGGGCATTTGGCGGCGTGGTGAGCTCTCAGCTCAACTTATTACCGCTAGGCTGGGGCGAGAGCAAAACCAAACTCGACGAGCTTGAGCATATTCGCGCCGAACTGCGCCTGACACCGATAAAACGTGTGAGTAAATCGCTCCCCTGGCAGCAGTTACTGAGCGCTCCCTACCGCTATGGGGACTCGACTCTTACCTTAGAAGCGATGAACACCACAGGGCGCTATCGCCTGTCGGTGACGAGTCGCGGTAACTATGCCCTCTCTCCAAATTTCAATGGTCTTATTGGTCAGTTTCGCTTGGAAAACATGGTCTATCATGGGCCTGAATGGCTCTCTATTACTGAGCAGATGCTGCTTGATGAGTTATTTACCCTTGAGCCGCCGCCAACCGTCTATATTTTGCAGCTGGCACAGACGCCAAAAAGCCTTGAGCTGTTACATCTTGAGTCGCTGGTCGACGCCCAGATCAGCCGCAGCGTCAAATTTGTGCGTCAGTCTGAGTATGACGCCAACCTCGAAAATCCCCCGACGCAACTTTCAGAGCAAACTGCATCTAAGCCCAAGCCATCTGGCAAGTTGACACCAAGTGATGGATTAAGGCAACTGACAACGGTATCGCTCAGCGGACACGATCTCTTTATCCCCCTGCCAACGGCGCTGGCCAACTGGTGTCAGCCTGAAATTACTCAAGGTTTCAATGAGGGGGAGATGCCCGTGGTATGGCGTCTTGTCAGCGATGGCCAGGGGCAGAGCGCCTATCTACTGACCACAGAGGATGATACCCGGCACTACTTTTACGACAAACAAGTGGCGGGCACCATTCGCTGTCAGGGAGAACCTAAGTGGCATGAGATTTTGATAAAACCTGGCGAGCGTCCCTGGTTGGTGGATCTCTCGGCGCTTGTTTCACACACGGGCGGGGACTCTCAGGAGCCGATGAGCTTGAGATCTTTACTGATCACTGATGCCAGTGGTAGGCGTCTTAACCCGCGTCTGCCCAAGGGGAGTCAGGGAGATACACTGGACAGTGCCCTGATTGATGGGCGTTGGTTGAGTGTCGATGGCGCCGCGCGCCGCGCCGCTTACCTTGAGGTGAGTAATACGCCGCTGACGATTCCTTACCAATTTCATTTTAAGCCATTGCCTTAGGAGATGAAGATGAGACGTGCTCTCCTGTTCGCGATCGCTTGTTTTACCCTAATCCTTGGCGACGTCCAGGCCAATATCTGGTTGGATGATGATTGGCAGCCCACCCAAGATAAGCAACAAGCCAGTTTCTATTTGAAAAACGCAATTGAGCCTAAAGCGGGGCGCTTTCGTTTCGAGCCCTATTATCTTGGTAGCGATATCATGCAATTTAGCGGCACCTTGAGCGGTGAGTCGCTAAGTGATAACGCCCATCCCGTGGGGGCTTATCGCTTCTTTGCCAAAGATGGCACCTTGGTGGAGCAAGGTGAGTTTAATTCCCAGGGGCAGCGTCAGGGATTGGTAAAGATCTATGATGGCGCCGGCAAACTCAATTGTGATTGCCAGTTTGATAAGGGAATACGTCAGGGGCTGCAACGGGAATACTATGGTGATGGTCGCCTTAAACGTGAGCTGGTATTACATCAAGGTGAGCCCACTGGGCAAGAGAAGGTCTATTCACCGATGGGCCACTTAGTGCGTGAGCTCTGTCATACCGGGCTGTGCAGTGACCGTTTTTATGACAAGCAATGTCGGCTTACCATGGAAAGCCAAAAACTAGATGGGCTTAAGCATGGGGTCGAAACCTTTTGGCGAGATGGCCAGGTGGAGGTCACTCAGGCTTATCTTGATGGCAAGCAAGATGGCGACTATTTTGCCTATTTTCCAAATGGTCAGATTAAACAGCACCATAGGTGGCAAAACGACTTCAAGGTAGGCGAGCAGCTGAACTACTTCGAAGATGGCCGCCTGGCGAAACGAGAAATCCTCGATGGCCGTGGGCGAACCCTGAGCTTGGTCGAGTATCGAGAAAACGGCGATCGATATCGGGAGGCCGAATACGATTACAGCGCCGATGGCGATGTTCAGGAGGTCAGACGTTTTTATCATAGAGGCTCGCTGAGCAAGCAAATAGAGAAGCGTAAGCTGAGTCAGTGGCGCCTAGTGACCCAATATCATGACGGAAAAGTGATTGGTCGGGAGGAGACCCAGGCCGGCAAGCTGACAGGATTAAAAATCGCCGCCAAGTTGGATCGTAAAGAGAAGCTTGCCTGGCTAGAGAAGATCCACTATCGAGACGGGCTGCGTCATGGACCAGCCGAGAAGCGCGGCGGCGATAATAGTTTGTTCTATCAAGGCGAGTATGCCTTAGATAAGCCGGTTGGCGATTGGCAGATGCAGACTCGCGAGATGCGCACTTGGTGTCACTATAACGCTCAAGGTCAGCTTGATGGCGAATACCTGTCATTGGGTGAGTCAGATCAGGTGCTGGAACGGATCAATTATCAAGATGGAGAGCCTGCAGGAAGGTTTGAGCGTTTCTATGCCGATGGCGAGATCTACCAGCAGGGGCAGTATGTCAATGGTCAGCGCGAAGGCAAATGGATAGTGGTTCAAGAAGGTGATTATTCGCTTCAGCCTAAGCCTCATCGAACCTATTGGCAGGGGGAGTACCGCGCGGGTAAACAGGTTGGCCGCTGGGAACGACGCTCAAGCAAAGGGTATGGATTGGCCATCGCTCAGTATGATAGTGAGGGGCGAAGGCATGGCGTTCAATATGATTTTTACGCCGACGGCGCCCTGCGCCAGCGCAGTGAATATCGTCATGATCAGCTGATGAGTGAAACGCAGCCCGAAAGGCCCTATCGCTCGCTGCAAGCACACATCTTCGCTCTTTATCGTTAAACCGTCAGACAGATACTCGCTGATAGCGCAGCGATATGGCTGCGCTATCAAGGAAATGATTTTAATAGGTACAAGGAAGCTTGAATGAACCTTTCCCGCCCGATCCACTCTGCGTTATTGGCAGGCGTCAGCCTTAGTGCAACAGTCTTTATCACTTGCCCGGTTGAAGCCAGTCAGAAGCTGTCGACCCTGATGGTGGAGATTCGCCAGCAGGAGGGCATTGCCACTTATTACAATTTGGCCACAGGTATGGCGCTTAATGGGCAGGTGACCCTGGTGCGTGACAATCAGGGGTATACCTTAGGGGAGTTTTCCCAAGGCGTGCCTAATGGGCGCTGGCTGGTCTATTTGCCCAACAATCAGAAGCTTGTCGAGGGTGAATACCTCAACGGTTTGCAAACAGGGCGTTGGCAACTGTTTTCCAACAGTGGTGAGTTAAGTGAAGAGCAGTTTTACATCAAGGGCGTGCCGAGCGGCGACTGGAGCCAATATGATGATCTGGGCAACCTCTATCAGAAGAGTGTCTATGAGGCCGGGGCTAAGACTCAGGTGCTGCGTTACTTTGCCAGTGGTAAATTGCAGGCCAAAGAAACCTATGTGGACCATTTGCGTCACGGGATCTGGGAAACCTATCATGGCAATGGCGTCTTGGCTCAGCGTCAGCAATACGCCAACAATCAGATCTCAGGCCCTTATCTTGCGCAAAACAGTCAAGGTCAGGTGCTAGAGGAGGGCCGTTTCGATGCCAACGGTGAGCGCCAGGGTCGATGGCAGACTTTTTATGATGATGGCACACCAGAGCGAGATGAGCATTATGAGGCCGGTCGCCTCGAGGGTGAGAGCCTGAGCTACTATCCTAACGGCCAGCTGTCGCTTAAGGGGCAATATGGCAACGATATGCGCCAGGGACGATTACTGCATTACAGCGATACCGGAGTGAAGCTTGAAGAGGAACATTATCTCGATGGCGATCATCATGGTGTGCAGCGCTACTTTAACCGCGCTGGCGTATTGGTCAGTGAGCTCAATTACAAGGCGGGTCTGCAGGCGGGTGTTCAAAAGACCTATTACGATAACGGTAAGCCTAAGAAGGTGATTCGCTATCATGATGAACTGCTTGCCGATAATGGCCAGTATCCCCTGCACGGAATGCAGCAGCGTTTTGACGAGGCAGGGCAGCTTATCGCGACTGAGCACTATCAGATGGGGCTTAAAGAGGGCGAGTTTACCACCTATCGTCAAGGGCGTTTACAGCATCAGCAGCAGTGGCAGCAGGGAGAGCGTCATGGGGACTTCATCAGCTACTATGACAATGGCAACCTGCGTAGTCTGGACCAATATCAGGCCAACCAGCAAACTGGCAAGGCTGAGCGATATTATGAAGATGGAACCCCCAAGGAGCGAGGCACTCGTATCCAGGGGCAATGGGTAGGCCTATATGAGTCCTTCTATGAAACGGGGAAACCACGAGAGCGACTTCGCTATAGCGACGAGAAAAGTGCCAGCAGCGAGCGTTTCCCGCTAGATGGTCAATTTTCCCGTTGGTATGCCAATGGCGATCTCAATGAAGAGGGGTTGTACCATAAAGGCGAAAAACAGGGGCTATGGCGCCAGTACCGCCAGGGACTCGTCAGTCGGGAGATGACGTTCGTGGCCGGCAAACTCAACGGCCCTTACAGCGAGTATGATAATGGTCGTCGTAGGGTCACGGGCCATTATCAAAATAATCACAAACAGGGATTGTGGACCGAGTATCGCTTTCAGGAGAAAGCTCCCAGCTTTGGAGCGATCCCCGAGGGCAACATCTACCGCACCAGTCATTATCACCTAGATAAACTCGAGGGCGAGCGGCGCTATTTCAGTTTTAAACAGGTTTGTTACCGCAGCGAGCAGTATGTGGCAGGCGAGTTGACAGGCCCCTACAGCGAGTATTACCCAGGCAATGGCCAACTCAAGCGCCAAGGCACTATGGTGCAGGGACGTCAGACCGGACTGTGGCAGAGCTGGTTTGAAGATGGAGTCTTGTCTGAAAGTGCCGAGTATCTGGATGGCAAGCTACAGGGAGAAGTTGCCAAGTACTACGCCAACGGTCAACTTAAGCAGAAGTCTCTGTACCAAAAGGATAAGTTAAGCGGCGAGCAGTATAGCTACTTCCAGACGGGTAAGCCCAAGACCAAGGAGATGTGGTTGGATGGTCAGCGTGAAGGCGAGGCCAGCTATTTTCAAGCTAATGGTAAGCAGGCCGAGCAAGGCACTTTTCTGCGCTCACGCAAAGAGGGGTTATGGCGCACCTACTGGCCCACTGGCGAGCTGCGCAGCGAGGGCAGCTATATCGCCGATAGGCAGGCCGGTGACTGGGCCTTCTATGATCAATTCGGCAAGCTGATGAAGACGGAGCATCACTAGGTGAGGGGGAATTACGTGCCATTTACCCAAAGGACGCTGGAACAGAACAATTCGAGCTTTGCTCGAAAAAATTGGAGCCGAGATAAGATGAAGTCAGGCGTTAAGCTTATCTCCCCGGCGTTCTTGGCCTTGGGACTTTTGTTGTTATCCGGCTGTCATCAGGCGCCTCAACTGCCCATCGATGAGCAGCTACTTACGTCTATCGAGTGCAGCAAGCAGCAGATTTACGGGATCTGGGTCGAGACTGACTGCCTTACAGGCTATCGCGGCAAGCCCTTTAGCGGCATAGCGACTCGGGGCGAGTTGGCGACTTACTTTGGCGCTACTCAGTATCTTGAGGGTAAACGTCACGGATTTAGCTTCTCGGCCAATGGGCGTCGTATCCTGTCCCAGGGTTGGTATCGTCAAGGAATAAGAGAGGGTGAACACTTAGACTATTATGAGCAAAGCCAGCGAGCGAAACGTCAGGCCATCTACAAGAATGGTGAGGAACAGGCGATCGCCCTGTTCGATGAGGCTGGCATTATAGAAAGTTATCGCCGCCTAGAGGGTGATAAGACAGTCGAGTCCATCATCTATGAGCAGGGACGCCCCTGGACGCACATCTTCTTTCAGGATGGCGAGCAGCGTGAGCGCCTGCGTCACTATTTTCCAGATGGCAGCTTGGCTAGCGACGCCCTGTTTCGTAAACAGGACCTTAAGCTGCTCAGCGAGATCACCTTCTATGCCAGCGGCAGAGTAAAGACGCGCTATGCCTATGATAGCAAGAGCGATCTGGCCACGCAGCAGACCTACTGGCCAAACGGTCGCCTTCAATCGCAGCAGCAATATGGCTTCGATCCGCTTATCGTACGCCACTGTGAGCAGCGCAGTTTCTGTCAGTCTAGCGGTGCGCTGGAGGAGCTCGCCCATTATGAGATGGGGGTCGAGCATGGGCGATTCGAGTGGTATCACTGCAGTGGTCAGCTGATGAATGCCAAGGAGTTTCGACAGGGGGTCATGGTGGATACTCTGGTGAAGACTTTCGATGATTCGAGCAACTTGATTAAGCGTGAGCTGTTCGACGGCAAGGGGAAATTACTCGAGGCGTTTTATTTTAACGCTGCCAATCAGCAGATCTATTATGAGCGTCCTTGATCAAGGTCCTGTTTTGTTATCTAAGGGAAAGGTAATATAGCGGTCTTATTTTTCGTCAGATTCGATGCGAGACATTAACGCCCGTGACGCGCAAGCCAGATAGCACCATCGCCATGTTGCAGTTAATCGAACAGGTAAAACAGACCATGCCGCTCGATGATCCTGAGACCTTTGCCTGTGGCCCAAAGGGGGACTGCATAGGTTGTCCTAAGAAGTTGCTTGAGCTGGTGGACAGTGAAATGCGCTATTGGGAAAGCGCCATAGCGCGGGGAGAAAGACCATTGCTTGGCGAGCTTAGCCGTTTTGCCAAGTTATGCCGCAATGTTCATCGAGGCCTGGCGCGTAGCGGCACCCTGGAGCGATACCAAGCTACGCAGACAAAGCGGTCTGACGAATCCCATAATTAACTTGCTATGGGTCATCTTTACTTTTCAATAGCCTATGGCTACTTTTGATTTTCTTTCATGCCAATTCCATCGAGGGTATAGCCAAAGGTTATAACTAAATGGCAGCCTCAGGGTTTAAATTATTAGCAGGCGACCCGAGATTATAGGCATAGGGTTAAACCCATGTCGGGCCTAACCTCATTTATTCGATAAGGAAGCAGTATGGCAAACCAATATATTCCCCCGAAAGTTTGGGTTATGGACAGCGAAAATGGTGGTACCTGGGCCAGTATCAATCGGCCCGAAGCCGGGGCAAGGCACGATCAGGCTTTGCCGGTTGGCAAACATGACTTGCAGCTCTACTCGTTGGCGACGCCCAATGGTCAGAAGGTCACTATCATGCTCGAAGAACTGTTGGCGCTGGGCGTCGAAGGTGCCGAATATGATGCCCATCTCATTCAGATTGGTGAGGGGGATCAGTTTTCATCAGGTTTTGTGGCGGTTAATCCTAACTCTAAGATCCCAGCATTAGTAGATACGAGCGGGGAGACGCCAGTTAATGTGTTTGAGTCCGGGGCCATCTTGCTCTACTTGGCAGAGAAGTTTGGCCATTTCCTCCCAAGTGACCATGTTGCGCGAACTCAGGTGCTCAACTGGCTGTTCTGGCTTCAGGGTTCGGCTCCCTATTTGGGCGGTGGTTTCGGTCATTTCTATGCTTACGCGCCGGAAAAGTTTGAATACCCGATCAACCGATTCACCATGGAGGTTAAACGTCAGCTGGACCTGCTTGATAAACAGCTGGCCAGGCAGGCTTATATCGCTGGCGATGAATACTCGATTGCGGATATGGCTATCTGGCCATGGTACGGTAACCTGGTGTTGGGCCAAGCCTATGACGCTGCCGAGTTTCTCGATGTCGATGCCTATAAGCATGTAAAACGCTGGGCGCAGCAGATCGCGGCAAGACCTGCGGTGCAGCGTGGCCGTATCGTTAATCGCAACTGGGGCGAGCCTTGGGAGCTGTTGGCTGAGCGTCATCAAGCTGAAGATATCGATGCTGTGCTAGCGTTAAAGCCTGAATAGGTCTAACGAACTAACTCAATTCCTGTTTCAGCACCGATTAAGTATTTTTAGCATGACCCGCCCTATTGGTGGGTCTTTTTGTACTTAGTCTTGACGCTGAACGTCACTTTACACACAAGCGGCCAGAGGAAGGGAGAAGCGCATTGCCTATCTAAGTGACATTTCTTACTATAGCTAACATCAGATACTTAGCTATCCTCCTCATTTCTAAACGAGAAAAGATGAAATTTATCCATACCTCAGACTGGCATATCGGTCGTCAGCTGCATAATCAGAGCCTGCTTGATGATCAGCGTCATGTGCTTTCTCAAATCGTCTCACTCGCTAAGACCCATGAGGTCGATGCCCTGATTGTCGCCGGCGATATCTATGACCGCTCCGTGCCGCCTGCCAATGCGGTAGCCCTGCTCGATGAGGTGCTCAACGAGCTGATTGCCTTGGGAATCAAAGTGATCATGATTGCGGGTAACCATGATGGCCATGAGCGTCTGGGCTTTGCGGCGCGGCAGATGCAGAGTAGCGGTCTCCATATCGTCGGCCCGCTGACGGCCGAGGTCAGCCCAATCCATTTAGGCTCAGCCAGCGGTGATGCCGTGTTCTATCCTCTGCCATACGCCGAACCCGCGACCGTCAGGCAGCAGTTGGACTGCCAGGTCAGTACTCATGAAGAGGCGATGGCCGAGCTGCTGACTCAGGTGCATCAAGATGACAGTCAGGGACTGCCCAAGGTGGTGATTGCTCATTGTTTTCTCGATGGTGGTAGCGAATCTGAATCTGAGCGTCCCCTGAGCATAGGGGGGGCGGATAAGATCTCTCCCAAACTCTTCGAGGGATTTGACTATACCGCCCTGGGGCATCTGCACGGCCCACAATATAAGGGCACTGAGCAGATACGTTATTCAGGCTCCATCCTCAAATACTCCTTCAGCGAGCAGCATCAACATAAGTCGGTGACCTTAGTTGAGCTTGCTCAAGGTGAGACCAGTATCAGTTTGTTACCCATTGAGCCACTGCGGGATGTGCGCATTCTCGAAGGGGCGTTGGATGAGTTGTTGGCCCAAGGCGTCAAGGATCCCGGCCGCGAGGATTATCTGATGGTGAGGCTACTGGACAAGCACGCCATCTTAGATGCCATGGGCAAGTTGAGAAATGTCTATCCTAACGTGCTGCATCTCGAGCGTACCGGACTGATGGCTGCTAACGAGCAACTGGCCATTGCCTCAGATCATATCAAGAAGGGTGAGCTTGAGATGTTTAAAGATTTCTTTACTCAGGTATCGGGCGAGCCGATGAGTGAGGCGCAGCTTGAGCTAATCACCCAAACCTTGGATGAGCTGCACAAAGGGGAGGAAGGCAGATGAGACCACTGCGACTGACCATGACCGCCTTTGGCCCCTTCGCCGATGAGCAGACCATTGATTTTAATGCCCTGGGCAGCAATCCGCTATTTTTGATCAACGGCCCGACCGGCGCCGGTAAGACGACGATTCTTGATGCCATCTGTTTTGCGCTTTACGGCAAGACGACGGGAGATGAGCGTGAAGGCACCCAGATGCGCTGCGACATGGCCGATAGCCAGCGTCTGACTCAGGTAAGCTTCGAGTTTGAGCTTGGCACTAACCGTTATCTGATCCGCCGCGTCCCTGAACAGTCCAGAGCCAAGAAGAGTGGCGACGGGGTGACGCAGCAAAAGAGCGAGGCGCAGCTGAGTCAATTCGATGCCGATGGCAAGGAGACCCTGCTGGTGGCGGCTAAGGTGTCCGATGCTACCGCGCAGATAGAGCAACTCACGGGGCTGGATGTGGATCAGTTTCGTCAGGTGATGGTGCTGCCCCAAGGTAAATTTCGTGAGCTGCTGATGGCCGATTCCAAGGCCAGAGAGAAAATTTTTAGCCAGCTGTTTCAGACTCACATCTACCGCAGAATCGAAGATAAGCTTAAGCAGCAGGCGGCGGGGATCCGCAAAGAGGTGGAGGCGATGCGCAATCGCCGCTCGGGCATATTGGAAGGCGCCGAGCTTGAGTCTGATCAGGCACTGCTTGACGAACAAACGCGCCTCGCCCCCGAGTTGCAAAAGGCCGAGTCGGATAAACTTGCCCGAGAAAAGGCGCTGCTTGAGGCCAATCAACAACTGGATAAGGGGATGAAACTCCAGGCTGATTTTAATCGCTTGCAGGCCTTGCAACAGGAGGGGGAAGAGCTTAAAACCCGCCAGGCTGAGGCCACTTTGTGGCAACAGCGTCTGCAAGCGGCGCAGCGGGCAAATAACTTAAGCCCTCTATATCAGGCGATGCAATCACGTTTGGGTGAGCAACAGGCGGCGACTAAGCTGCGTGACGAGCGCCAGCAGACGCTGCAGACTGCCCAGCAGGCATTGGCGCAGAGTCAGCAAGCCTTCGAACAGCTCGGTGAGCTTGAAGCGCAACAGTTGAGTCAACAGCAGAGGCTGACTCAACTCGAGGCGCTAGCGCCGCAACTGGAGCAGCTAACTCAGTTGAGTCAGCGTCTGAGCGAGCTTAAGGGCAAGATGCAGGCGGCCGAAACCAGTGGTAAGCAGAGCGCACAGCAGCTTGAAGCGCTCAAGCAGGCGCGCCAGGAGATGCTTGGGCGGCGCGAGTTGCTTAAACGAGAGGCCGAGCCGCAGCTCAGTCTGCAACAATCTCTCAATGATGCCCGAATCCAGCTTAAGGTATTTGAGCGCTGGCAACAGCAGCAACATGAGGTAGCGGCCATTGGACATAAGCTGGAGGCGGCAAAGGCCGCAGGCAGTGAACTGGCCGGCAAGCATAAGCAGGCTGAAGATGCCCATAAACGCCTGGAGCTTAGCTGGCATCGCGGTCAGGCGGCGCGTCTCGCCGCCGAGTTATCGCCAGGTGAACCTTGCCCGGTTTGCGGCAGTGTTGAGCATCCTGAGCCCGCTCAGGGCGAGTTTGATTTACCATCGGATGATGCGCTGGCCGAGGCCAAACAACAGGAGTTGGATGCACTGAATCAGCTGCATCAGGCGCGCAGTGACTTTAAACTGCTCAAGCAGTCGCTACAGACCCAGCAGCAGAGCGCGGAGCAATTGCAGCAGGAGCTTGGGCAGGCGGCCGATTTGTCCCTTGAGCAACTGCAAACGCGGCTTATCGAACTCAATGAGGCCTTCGAGAAGGCCAAGGCGGCGCAAGCATCGCTTGTTCAGTTAGAGACTCAGCTTGAGATCAGCGAGCAGCAGGGACGAGAGTTACAGACAGGCCTGGATGAGGCGCGCGCTCATTATGGCAAGCTGGCCGAGCAACAGGCCAGTGACAAGGGACAATTTCAGCAGATTAGCGCGGCCATTCCGAAAGAATTTAGCGACGCGGAGGCAGTAAGTCAGGCCATTGCAGAGCTGGGCGCTAGCCTCGCAGCGCTTAAATCGCGCCAGCAGTCGATAAGGGCGAATCACGCCAAGGCTGAGCAGGACAAGGCCGCTGCGCAGGCCTCTCTCGATGCCGCCAGTGCTCGTGTTGTAGAGGTTGGTGCTACTGCCGAGCAGGAGCGCCAGCGTTTCGAACAGGCGCTTGAGACTTCCGAATTTGATAGCGTTGCTGCATTTGAACAGGCCAGTTTGAGTGAGTCTGAGCAGGCCGAACTGGCGCAGCAGATCAAGGCCTTCGAGCAGGCACAGATCACCCATCAGGCTAACCTGGCGCAGTTAACTCAGGTGCTCGCAGATTGCGAGATGCCAAATATTGCTCAGCTAGAGCAGCATAAGGTGGACGCCGAGCAGGCGATGCAAACCGCCTTGGGGCTGTGGCAGACGATAAGTGGCAGAGCGCGCCAATTGGCCCAGACTCAGGAGCAGCTGAGGGCGCTTGATACCAAGGCCCAGGCGCTCGAGCAGCAATATGCCGTAGTGGGCACATTGGCCGATGTGGCCAACGGCAATACGGGCAACAAGCTCAGCCTGCAACGTTTCGTGCTGAGCGTGCTGCTCGACGATGTCTTGCTAGAGGCCAGCCACAGATTGCAGCTAATGAGTAAGGGGCGTTATCGACTGCTACGGAAGGAGGAGCGTGCCAAGGGCAACAAGGCTTCAGGGCTGGAGTTAGAAGTAGAGGATGCCTACACGGCCAAGGTTCGCGCCGTGGCGACCCTAAGTGGTGGTGAGAGCTTTATGGCGGCCTTGTCGATGGCGCTGGGATTGTCGGATGTGGTACAGGCCTACGCCGGCGGGATTAAACTCGATACCCTGTTTATCGACGAAGGTTTTGGTAGCCTGGATCAGGACTCGCTGGAGCTGGCCATCAGAACCTTGATGGATTTGCAGTCGGCGGGGCGTATGGTTGGGGTGATCTCCCACGTGACCGAGATGAAGGAGCAGATCGCTAGTCGCATCGATATTCATAAAAGTGCCAATGGCAGCGAGATTAAATTAGTTTTACCTTAAGATTAAAAGGTGCTGATCTTGATTGGGATTTCAGCACCTTTTTAGTATTTTTGCCTGTTTGTACGCCTAAAACCTCAGTTTATTCCATTAAATTGTGTTGTTGATCAGTTTGTAATTGCCGTTATTTTTGATATAACTTGGCATCGGCCCCATTGTTTATGGGGTTTTTGGGCTCTAATGATAAGCATAATAATGAAAGATGAGGCACAGGTTGCGCGCAGGTAAAATTTCTTTTTTGAGCATGTCTCAATCTCGTATCATGGCGTTACCTTCGCCACATAAAAAAATCTTGCTTGCAGCAGGCTTGGTGTTGGGTGCCGCCGTGTTATGGCCTACGCAGCAGCAGACCCTTCCGCAACGCATTCCGGTTGCCCTGGATATTGAATCTTTGGTGACTAATCTGCAAAAGAGTGATGAAGTGGTTGAAATTGCCACTCATCCCGATTTTGTCAAAACTATCGTAACTGGTGATACCCTAAGCGGCTTGTTTGTTGAGGCCAATGTCGATCAGCAGACCATGTATAGGGTGCTTGAGGCCGACCTGAATATTCTGGCGCTGGATACCTTAAAGCCCGGTAATATTATCCGTTTCTGGCTCGATGACTCAGGCGAGCTCGAGAAGCTTGAACTCTATTTTAGCGCTGCGCGCCAAGTGGTGTTTAGTCGTTACGAGGAGGGGGGCTTTAGTGTCGAAGAGATCAATGTTGAAGGGATATGGCAAAACCGAGCCTTGAGCGGTGAGATCCACGGCTCTTTCTACCTGTCGGCGCAACGTATCGGCCTCAATGCCGGTGAGATCCAGCGGATCGAATCTCTGCTCAAAGAGAAGCTCAATTTTGCCCGGGATCTGCGCGCCGGCGATAAGTTTGCTGTGCTCAAGAGCGATCAATATATCGACGGTGAAGCGACGGGAAATAGCGATATTCTCGGCGTCCATATTCAGCGTGGCCGCAGTGACATCAACGCCTATCAAAACAGTGACGGCAACTTCTATGACGAACAGGGACGCAGTCTGGCCAGGGCTTTCCAGCGTGTGCCTTTACTCAAGAACTACCGCATCAGTTCACGCTATAACCGCCATCGCCATCACCCGGTGACTGGGCGCACCGCGCCGCATAATGGCACAGATTTCGCCACGCCCATCGGCACTAAGGTGGTCGCGCCAGGTGATGGTATCGTGTCTTTGGTGACCGACCATAGATATGCGGGTAAATATGTGGTGATCGATCATGGTAATAAGTATCGCACCCGCTATCTGCATCTATCTAAGGCGTTAGTGCATAAGGGGCAGCGTGTGTCTCGCGGTCAGGTGATTGCCCTGTCGGGCAAGACGGGTCGTATTACGGGTCCGCATCTGCACTATGAGTTTCATGTCAACGGCCGCCCAGTCGATCCTATGAAGGCCAATATTCCGATGGCGAGCAAGTTGTCGACTAAGCAGATGAACGAGTTTGCTCAGCTGGTTAAGGTGCGTCAGATGATGATGGGACAGAGCTAGTTCAGAGAGTTAGCTACCAGTAATAAAAAACGCCACATGATGTGGCGTTTTTTATGGGTTTTCGGCGGCTTCCAGATCTAACATGGTGAGCCAGAGCCTAAGATCAAACTCCAGCTGATGATAATCGCCTTCCATATGACAACAGAGCTGATAGAAAGCTTTGTTGTGATCTTTCTCTTTTAGGTGTGCCAGTTCGTGTACCACTACCATGCGCAGCAAAGGTTCTGGCAATTGCTTGAGCCTGGCCGCTATGCGGATCTCATTTTTCGACTTGGTCTTGCCGCCATGGTTTTTGGCTATATAGGAATGTAAGCCCAACGCCTGCTTCTTGAGGGTGAGCTTGTCATCAAAAATCACCTTGCTCAGCGGCGACGATTTCTTGAGATAGCGATTTTTGAAGGCCATGGTGTAATCATACAGGGCCTTGTCGCTGCGGATATCGTGTCCATCGGGGTAACGCCGCTCAAGTACAGCTCTTAAGCGTTTATTCTCAATAAGCTCATAGACTTGGCTAAGCAGCTCGGCGCGATAGCCTTGAAGGTAGGGGAGAGAAACCATAATAGCAAACCGGGCGCCTGGCACCCGGTGAGTCTGAGCTCTGTCTTAATCGTTCTTGGCAAATATGCACTTGTTTTGGTAGCAATAGGCCACCTCAAAGGCACTTTTTTGAAAACGTTTTAGATCCAGGCCGTCGAAATCGACCATAGGTGGATTGCGCTTAAGCTGCTCTTTGATGTTGACCGGCGAGATCAGGTGTACCGGCAGACCGCATAGCTGAATGGCCGCCTCCATCTTAAAACTGGTGGCACTACCGGCCAGTTTGCCTTTTTGTTCGCGTTCGATGATGACCACTTCGTCGACCTTGTAATCTTCCATCAGCTTGCTAAAGGCAAAGTGAAACTCTTTAATCGACTCAGTCTTGGCCGAATTGGAGATAGTCAGCGAGCGAGAACGGCAATCAGGGACGTTAAAGGTCTCACCTTCATAGCTCAACAAACAGATGATGGCTTCGCCACCTTTTAACTCAACGCCACAAACTCTCATGATAACCCTAATAAAAAAAACAATGGCGGCTATTGTAACCTTAATTGACCGGATTGAGCACTAGTTGTTGCGGGAAAATCGCCACGGGGATGCTTTGCTGGCCTCGCGGAAGCTTAGAGAAGAGTCGGATAAAAAGGCTGAGATAAAAAAAGCGGTCATTGAGACCGCTTGATGTTAAAGAGATACTAGCTCACAAGGTATTAGCCAAGCTTAATCTTCAGGCGTATCTTGCAGTTTTGATTTAGGTTTACGCAGCATAGGCGCGTCACCAATATCGACACCTGTGATAAAGCGTCTATCGCGCTGGGCTTTCGATTTGCCGGCGCTGGCACCTTTATCCGCTTTTGTCTTAGGTTTATGCTGAGATTTCGCCTTTTGCTTGGCTTGCTTGGGCGCGTCTTTTAGCCCTTTAAATTTAGGTTCCAGTCCTTCCAGCTCACTCAGCTCAAAGTTCCTTCGCAGGAACAATTGAACCTGTTTGAAGTTGGCCCAGTCTTTAGGCCCCACTAATGAGATGGCATCGCCCTTGGCGCCGGCGCGGCCGGTGCGGCCAATACGGTGAATATACTCTTCGGCAAATTTAGGCATGTCGAAGTTAATCACCAAAGAGACGTTCAGTAGATCTAAGCCTCGTGAGGCCACATCTGTGGTCACTAGGATCTGCTGCTGGCCACGGCTGAATTGATCCATGATCTGGTTACGGGCTGCTTGCTTAAGCTCACCGCTAAGGGATGCCGTACTAAGTCCCTGCTCGGCCAGTACCGCCGCCAATCTGTCGGTGTCGCCGCGGGTCGCGGTAAAGATAATGACCTGCTTATGTTGCTCTTGTTTGAGCAGTTGAAACAGTAACTTCTCTTTATGGCTCAGGTTGTCACACAGGTAAATCTTCTGGGTAATGTCCTGATTCTCGACATGGGATTCACCTATGGCGACATGCTCGGGTTCTTTAAGCAGCTCGGCGGCGATTTCGTTGATTTGGCCATGATCTAAGGTGGCTGAAAACATCAGTGTCTGACGACGCTTGTGGTCAGCAGCCTGATTGATCGCTCTGAGTTGGTCGGCAAAGCCGAGATCTAGCATACGGTCTGCCTCATCTAAGATGAGTAGCTCGAGGCCGTTAAGAAATAGATGGTTTTGCGCCAAGTGATCGGCCAGACGTCCTGGCGTGGCGACGACGAAATGAGGATCTTTAGCCAGTGCCTTGGCCTGGTCGTTAAAGTTTTCGCCGCCTAAGATCTTGAGTGCCTTATATTGAGTGTTAGCCACCAATAGGCGTAGCTGACTGTAGACCTGGGTGGCCAGTTCGCGCGTCGGCAACAGGATCAGTACCCTGGGATCGCGCTTAGTTAACGCCTTGGTGGAGATGACTCGTTGCATTGCCGGCAACAAGAAGGCGAGGGTCTTGCCAGAGCCTGTCTTTGAGGATGCCATGAGATCTCTTCCCGATAAGCCGACGGGAATCGATTGCGTTTGGATCTCGGTCGGCGTGTCGATGCCCATATGTTCAAGGCTGGTCAATAGACGTTTATCGAGTGAAAAATCTGAAAATTGCAATGCTGTGCTCCAAAATAACCATAGGGGCGCATTATACATCGCCGTGAACGATTCAGCCATCGACTTGAGGCGCCAGGATTGTGTTGTCGGGTCGATGACAAATATTTGTGCCGATCAGGCTGCTTGGTGGCTGACTTTGGCTTATGATGAAAAATGAACTCAGTTAAGGTCGGCAAACAGAGATTTGCCAACTATCCCAGGGAGTATTAAAGAGAGTATGGCGAATATCGGCATAGCGCTGGGCAGCGGTGCGGCAAAAGGGTGGGCACATATTGGTGTGCTTAAAGAGCTAGCAAGTATGGGAGTGTTACCCAATAAGGTCGCGGGCTGTTCTATTGGCGCCGTGGTGGGGGCAGCCTATGCGCAAGATAATCTGGATGATCTTGAGGCCTGGGTCAGCAGCTTTTCCAGCTGGGATGTGTTGGGGCTGATGGATCTGAGTTGGCGCAAAGGAGGCTTAATCGGTGGCGAGAAGGTGTTTGATGTGATGCAGCAGCATATCGGCAACCTGGATATCGAGCAGATGCAGATGCCGTTTGCGGCGGTGGCGACCGATCTTTATACCGGTCAGGAGATCTGGTTTAAACAGGGGAACTTGCGCCACGCGGTCAGGGCCTCCTGTTCTATGCCGGGAATTTTGCCACCGGCCAGGGTCGGCGATCGTTGGTTGGTCGATGGCGCAGTGGTTAACCCTGTGCCTGTGTCTGTCAGTCGGGCCATGGGGGTCGATCTTGTGATTGCGGTGGATCTTAATGCCCACCGAAAGGCACGTGTTCAGCAACTGCCGGTGGCTATCTCATCAGATGTTAAACCTAGCCCGGCCGAGCAGATCAAAGCCGACAAAGAGTTGGAGAGCGGCTTTATGGATCTGTTGGCAAGGGGCCGAGAGTATGTCACTGGCCTAACCGATAAATTTTCGTTAGGCAATCGCAGTGAGCCTGGGATGTTAGCCGTGATGTCTCAGTCGATGGATATTTTAGAGCAGCGCCACAAGCGGGTGCGCCTGATGGGCGATCCGCCTGATATTCTCATTACCCCCAATGTGATGGAGATTGGCACCATGGAGTTTCACCGCGCCAGAGAAGCGATAGAAGCGGGTCAGGAGGCGGTGAAGCTGGTGGCACATATCATTCGCGCTCGTATCGATGAGCTTGAGGGCTCATAACCGCTTAATAGCCAGATAATCTAAACCATGGCCTGGTTTTTGCTGATTGCTTAGATAATTCTTAGCAGCAGTCGGAAAATTGACAATGAATTCAATTAGCCAGGCCATTAGCGGTTCACAAGCGAGTCTTATTGCCAACACCTATGGTCAGACGGACAAGGGTGTCGATGGTCATCTGTCGGGTGAAAAGGTGACCCTGTCGCACCAGGCGGCACAGACCCCGGAGCAGACGACTGGACCTGAGATTAAACAGGAAGAGGTTCGTTTTTCTGCCAGAGCGGCCAGGGCACAAAAGATTGATGCCATGGCGAAAGATTTCTTTGCCTCTGGTGAGTTTGGCCTGGGAGACATTCCTAAGTTGATCCAACGCCTGCATCAAGATGGCATCTTATCTGAAAGTCAGCTCTCCCGCCTTGGTCAGGCGGGGTTTGAGATCCCCAAGGCCGACGAAGCTCAGCCTAACTTACTTGAGTTTATTAACGCCCAGCGCAGTCAATTACAGGCAACTAAGCCAGACAGTGTTATGGTGTCTATTCTCGATGACGCTGAGTCCGTGCTTAAGCAGATGGATGGCTTAGATAGCCAGGGATTGAATCAAAAGGCCGCCAGGGTCTCGGCGCAGCTGTCGGTATTTGTGAATGGCGATCAGGCTATGACAGATGCCGACAGGTCGATGTGGCAGGGACTGAAATCGACCATGCAATTGGCCGCCTCGTCGGGAAGTTCGCAACAAGCTTCGGGGCAATTACAGCGTTATTTGGCGCTATCTAAACGAATTACGTAATTTATTCACAGCTTGTCCCATTTTTATCCCGTATCTAGCTTTGTTTGAGTGAGAGGTCAAGGCTAGTTTTGGCGATCAGTGGCCTGGTTGGCAGTAATCTTTTGTCGCAAAATTCCATCGGTAAATTCATGATCTGGATCAAGGTACTTGTTCGCAACTTGTAGCTTAATGCGCTACATATTGTGTTCATCGACTATATTGACACTATATATGGTGTTAGTTTGGCCGTTACTTGAGGAGATATTGAACAATGCCAGTGGTTATTAAGCGGGATGGTTACCGCACGCCTTTTGACGAAACAAGGATTCGAGATGCTGTGATCGCAGCAGCTAATTCGGCAGGTATTGATGATGTTGCCTATGCCACGGCCGTGGCCCAACAAGTACGTCAGTCGGTGGCGGAATTTGACAAAGTTGATATTCACGATCTGCAAGATGCGGTCGAAAATCAGCTGATGGAAGGTCCCTATAAGCAACTTGCCAGGGTCTATATCGAGTATCGTCACGACAGAGATGTTCACCGTGAGCTGAGCAGCCGCCTTAATCGTGATATTCGTGGCTTGGTGGAGCAGAGTAATGCCAGTCTGCTCAACGAAAATGCCAACAAAGACTCTAAGGTTATCCCAACCCAGCGCGATCTATTGGCGGGCATTGTGGCTAAACACTATGCCACCCGTCATATTCTGCCAAGGGATGTGGTTTCTGCCCATGAAGCGGGTGAGATCCATTATCACGATCTCGACTATGCGCCATTTTTCCCCATGTTTAACTGCATGTTGATCGATCTGGCCGGTATGCTGACCCATGGGTTTAAAATGGGCAACGCCGAGATTGAAACCCCTAAGTCTATCTCTACCGCCACGGCGGTGACGGCGCAGATCATCGCCCAGGTGGCCAGCCATATCTATGGCGGCACCACCATCAACCGTATCGATGAGGTGCTGGCGCCTTTCGTGGCCAAGAGTTACGACAAGCATTACCAGGTGGCACTGACCTGGGGTATCACTGATGCCAAAGCGTTTGCCACGGCGCAGACAGAGAAAGAGTGTCACGATGCCTTCCAGTCGTTGGAATATGAGGTCAACACCCTGCATACCGCCAACGGCCAGACACCTTTTGTCACCTTTGGTTTTGGCCTGGGGACTTCATGGGAGTCACGCCTTATCCAATCTTCTATGATGAAGGTGCGTATGACGGGTCTAGGTAAGAACCGTAAAACCGCAGTTTTCCCTAAGTTGGTGTTTGCGATTCGAGACGGCATCAATCATAAGGCGGGCGACTGTAATTATGACATCAAGCAGATGGCGCTTAAGTGTGCGTCTATGCGCATGTATCCCGATATTCTCAACTACGAGCAGGTTGAGAAGGTCACAGGTTCCTTTAAGACGCCTATGGGTTGTCGCAGCTTCTTGGGTACCTATGAAGAAGAGGGTGAGTTGGTACACGAAGGGCGCAATAACTTAGGGGTGGTCAGCCTGAACCTGCCTCGAATCGCAATCGAGGCGCAAGGAGATGAGGCGCGCTTCTATCAGTTACTCGATCAGCGTTTAATCGTTGCTCGCCGCGCCTTGGATACCCGTATCGAACGTCTGCAAGGCGTTAAGGCTCGGGTTGCACCTATTTTATATATGGAAGGGGCCTGTGGCGTGCGTCTGCGCGCCGATGATGAGATCAGCCAGATCTTCAAGAATGGCCGTGCATCCATCTCTCTGGGCTATATCGGCCTCCATGAGAGCATCAATGCCCTTTATGGCAATGATACCCATGTGTATGACAGCGAGGAGCTGAGGGCGAAGGCGATTGCCATCATCGAGTATCTTAAGGCGGCGACCGTGCGCTGGCGTGAAGAGTCAGGTTATGGCTTTAGCCTCTACAGCACACCGAGTGAAAATCTGTGTAGTCGTTTCTGTAAGCTAGATACCAAGGCCTTTGGCGTGATCGATGGCGTGACAGATCGCGGCTATTACACCAACAGTTTCCACTTGGATGTAGAGAAGAAGGTTAACCCTTACGATAAGCTGGATTTCGAGCAGCCCTATCCAGCGCTCACCAGTGGTGGTTTCATCTGCTATGGCGAGTACCCCAATATGCAAAATAATATTGAGGCGCTGGAAGATGTCTGGGACTACAGCTATAGCCGCGTGCCTTACTATGGGACCAATACACCTATCGATGAGTGCTACGACTGTGGCTTCACCGGCGAGTTTAGCTGTACCAGTAAGGGCTTTACCTGTCCTAAATGCGGTAACCATGAGCCGAGCAGGGTTTCAGTGACCCGCCGGGTATGCGGCTATCTCGGTAGTCCTGATGCCAGACCCTTCAACTATGGTAAGCAGGAAGAGGTGAAGCGCAGGGTGAAGCACCTCTAATGAGGTGACTGCACCTTAGTTAAAGGTGCTGTGGCTAGGTGAAACTCAAGATAGCAAGGTGCCTATAGGCTCTTGCTATCTTTGTGTGAGGCATACATGAATTATCATCAATATTTTCCCATCGATGTGGTGAACGGCCCCGGCACCAGGGTGACCCTGTTTGTGTCTGGCTGTGAGCATCAATGCCGCGGCTGTTACAACCAATCGACCTGGAATCCCTGCTCGGGTCACCTCTTTGATCAGGCGATGATTGAGCAGGTGATTAAGGATTTGAACGATACCCGTATCAAGCGCCGTGGGTTGTCGCTCTCTGGAGGGGATCCGTTATACCCTCAGAACTTGGACGATATCCTGGCCTTGGTGCAAAGGGTAAAAAATGAGTGCCCTGGCAAAGATATCTGGCTATGGACGGGTTATACCTTAGATGAGCTCACGCCTGCTCAGCGGGCGGTGATCGCCTACGTGGATGTGTTGGTGGACGGTAAGTTTGAGCAATCGCTGGCCGATCCCAGTTTGGTTTTTCGTGGCAGCAGTAATCAGGTGATCCACTATCTTAGCGATAATCATGAGTTTAAGGCTTAAGTCATTTAATGGCACAGTCTGTCTTTGGGCATGATGACTTGTCCGCTTCTTCCCCATTAGTGGTATAATGTTCGCCAATTTTGCAGATGCAGCCTATTTTTAGCTAAGGGCTGCATTTGTATTTTAGCTAGATTTTAAGGCAAGTTAATGAATTTAAAGCAAGAGTTACAGCAATTGAACGATCGTCTCGACAAGTATCGCCGCAAGTTAGATGCGGCTGAAAAACGTGGTGATCAGGCGGTGATTTTGCAGTTTAAGCAAGAGATCAATGCGGTAACTAAGCAAATTACCCACGTCAAGCAGCAGCAAAGCCGCCAACTGAACAAAAAAGGCTCAGAGGTGAGTGAGCTGGCTTTTAGTCGCGCGCTCACTAAGGCGGAGCAGGCCGATATGGGTAAGCTTAAGCGTTCGGTGAAAGGCTTGGTGGTGGTTCATCCTATGACGGCGTTAGGGCGTCAGATGGGACTCACTCAGGTAACGGGCTACGCACCTAAGGCTTTTTAAGCTAAAGCAATGATAAATTTGATGCTGGCGTGAGCGACTTCATAGCCTTGACGCCAGTCAAAGCGTATCCTTATGAGCCAAAGTGGTTGCGGTGAAGCAATAACCGATTTCAACACTCGGGTATTTCACTGTTAGGCAAAAACACATAGAATGCTCGGTCTGAGAAAGGGGAGAATCCCTCCACCTTATTATTCTTCTTTATTCGTGTCTCAGACTAGAGCGAGTTGTAAAGGTTATTTCATGTCGATTAAGTATGTCGCCACCTCTAAGCTTCCCACCCCTTGGGGAGTATTTGCCATGCACGGTTTCGAAGATACAGAGACGGGCAAAGAACATGTGGCGCTCACCTTTGGCGAGTTAGACGCAAACCAGCCTATGCTTGGACGTATTCATTCCGAATGTCTTACTGGCGATGCGCTGTTTAGCTTGCGCTGTGACTGCGGCTTTCAGCTGCAAACCGCCATGCAAAATATTGCCGAGGCAGGCCAAGGCTTTATTCTTTATCTGCGACAGGAAGGTCGTGGCATAGGCCTGCTTAATAAGATCCGTGCCTATGAGTTGCAAGATCAAGGCGCCAATACGGTAGAAGCTAATGAACGTCTGGGCTTTGCTGCCGATATGCGCAAGTATGACATGATCAAACCTATGCTGGAGAAGATTGGTGTGCAGCAAGTGAAGCTGATGACCAATAATCCGCGTAAGGTAAAGGCGATGAAGGAGTTAGGTATTGCCGTTATAGAGCGAGTTCCGCTGCAGGTGGGTAAGAATCGTTATAACGAGGCCTATCTTAAGACTAAATCGACCGAGCTGGGTCATATGATGTCTGAATATCACTTTACCGAAGGTCATCAAGACTAGCCTAATTCTCTGGTCAGCGCCGTGACACTCTCGCGGCGTGATGAGATGTGTCTTTATGCTCTTAACTGAGCTTTCGTTTTACGCCGTGACATCAGCTGCCTAGCGATGACTACCTGCTCTTGAAACGGTTTACCTTGCAGCTCGGCGCTCAGGCAATCATTCCCTTGCAATGCCATGAGCTCTTGGTGTAGCGATTTTCTCTTAATGTCTGAATCTTCTTGTTTATCTCAGATCTTCTTATTTATCTCAGGCCTTCTATCTATGTTGTGATAAACCCTGAAAGATCACTCTTTGCTGCCCCAGATATGCTGATTAACATCCTTTTGCCCCTGACTGTCTGCTGTATCAACGCGTGGTGTCGCAGCAGGCGCTTGAGCGTCACGACCGGTCTCGCCTTTTAGGTGTGGCGGGATAGGCTCGCCTATCATCTTGAGGTAAAGGCGCTCGACTTTCTCTCTAGCCCATTGGGTCTTACGTAAAAATTTAAGACTGGATTTGATAGAAGGGTCGTGATTAAAACAGCGGATATCTATGCGTCTGCCCAACTCTTCCCAGCCGTAGTGATCGACAAGATCTGTGAGTAGGGTTTCTAGTTTGATGCCGTGTAGCGGATTGTTCGCCTGAGTCATGGTAAAGATTTCTAAAAAATTTGGGTCATTATATCAGTTTATTTTGGATGTTTTCGATAAAAAAGGGGACCCTGAGGTCCCCTTATATTGGCATTTGCTTACTGGAAGCTAAGTTCCCAAGCATCGATAGTGCCTGTATCACGACGGGCGCTGTCGACAGCCTTCAGTGTCCAGGTTCCGGCAGATTCAACGCCAGACATGTCCACTGTGTAGCTCTTAATAATGTTGTCAGCACTGCCGCCGCTGTTGTCGTGTAGTACGGCAACTTGACCGCTTGGACTATGCAGCTCAACCTGCAGGTCACCGATATAGGTATGGGTAATGTTAACCTTTACTGTGACAGTGCCAGAGTCGCCGCTACGAGTGACAGCAATTGGGCTGCTGATGCCAGCCGTGTTGTTGTCAGGGATAGCGTAGCTAGTGTTGTTGGTGTAGGTAGCGGCGCCGCCTGTGTTACCGCCTGAGCTTTGCTCAGTGTAGCTGGCCGTTAGGCTTACACCGCTAAAGTCGCTATAGCCTTGAACCATCACATAGTAAGTCCCCGCCTGTGGTGTGCTCACTGGGCAAGACTCGCTGTTGCCGCCTTTCCATGGACGACAGTCGTAGCTGCTTAGAGTAGGCGCCGCACCATACTGAACGTAAAGGTCAGCATCGCCTGTACCACCGCTCATGGCGAAGTTCAGATCGCTGGCACCGGCTGGCACATCGATTGAGAAGTGTAGCTCGTCGCCTTTCACGCCAGTCAGGTTGGTCTTAGCCACGCCATTTTCTAGTACGTTGCTACCGCTGCCTGTACCTGGATCGGTTGGGCCGTTGCAAGAGGCATCGAGATACGCTTTGGCGGCAACTGCGTCGACTAGACCGTAACCTGTCTTGTCATCGCGACCAGCTACATCAAGATCTTCTGCCGTTGCGTTAAGCGCTGCACGAACCTGGGCGGCGCTACACTCAGGGTGATAGCTCCACACCAGCGTTGCTACGCCAGAGACGTGAGGCGTCGCCATAGAAGTACCGTTGTAGTACTCGTAATCTTCAGCATCTGTGTTGGCAACGGTAACATTGGTGCCCAGATGAGCGCGCAGTGCCTGACCGGTTGCGCGATCGACAGAAACAGAAACCATAGGGGCTTCGTTGTTCGTGTCAACCAGGAAGGGGTTTTGCAAACCTGGTAGCGTGGTGTTACTAAAGACGATTGCAGCCTGTGCGCCTGCATTGTTACACGCTTTCACTGCATCGATCTCTGGATAACTAGCGCCTTGATTGCCGACACGCTCAACCAGACAAACCTTGCCAGTCATGTCGCCACAGTTAAAGACGCCACCAGAAACACTACATTCGGCCAGCTCAGCGGTGACAGAACCTATTATCGGTGTGCCAACATAGTTGCCGCTGCTGTCTTTCACAAAGCGGTTATGTGGCACGACGCCATTGTCAAAATAGGACACGCCACCGGCTGTGATGTTGGCCAGACGACCTTCACCACGTGTGACGGTTGACAGAATTGCTTCACCTGGGCCCGAGATCTCTACTTGGTTAGTGTATTGAGAGAAGGCTGCGTGATCTTTGTTGTTATCTACCGCAGCCACAGACATCACAGCGTCGTATGACGCAGGGTAGCTATGAGTGTTGTTACCGGCGTTACCGGCTGCTGCAATCAGTAGCACGCCGTTGTTGGCGTGGGCTGCAAGCGCGTTACGCTCTGTGGTGGTTGATTGCGAACCACCCAGGCTCATGGTTACCACGTTTGCACCATTGTTTACACAAGTGTCAACCGCTGACACTAATGAAGAGGAGTAACCCCAACCTTCGGCGTTAAATACTTTGACCACGTGGATGTTGGCGTTTTGGTTTGGCATAACACCTACTACACCGTCGTTGTTGGCAATAGCCGCGATGGTGCCGGCAACGTGAGTACCGTGGGCATTGTTCGCACCTGGCTCATACCAGTTGCCTGTGCCTGAGTTATTGGTACCAGTTACATTGTTGCCGCTTAGCTCGCTGTGGCTGCGGTCGTAACCCGAGTCGATGATACAGATAGTGCGGTTGCCAGCCATGCTGTCGCTCAGGCTGGTGGCGCCCACAAAGGTTTGGCCCCAAGGTGTGGTTTCGCTGAGTAAACGGCGCGGCATATCTTCTTCGACATAATCCACGTCGGCGCGAAGTTTCAGGGCCTTGATACCGTTTGCATCTAACTGAGCTGAGTAGGCGTTTGAGCGACCGATGCGCTTCATCTGCTTGGCCTTCACGCTGTTAAGTGCTCTGTGTTGTGAGAAAACTTCGTTAGCTCTTGGCTGATACTCACTGAGCGCGTTATCACTGGCCTGGGCTGCAGCTTCGGCATTCTTAAATTTGACTATGTAACGCTTAGGCAGTGGTGAGGCTTGATTGATGCGGGCATTGTCTGCCTGCAGGTGGAGTCCTTTCGAAGGGGCTGCATTGACGTTTGCTGCAATTGCCAGGGCAAGCGCAGACAAAGACATAGCGACCGCAGTTGTCTTTTTAACTGTCATTTTGTATTCCATTTTAAAAGTTAGAATTAATAATTATTATTAGAGTGCATTGCAGCATGACTGCCACAATAACCGTCACTCGGCAGTGAATTTATCTGCTGATGAAACATTTGTAAACAAGGTGTTAAGTTTGGCTGGCGAAAGATTTGGGATGGTTTTTAATACATTTTTATGCACTTGCTAATCAATGAATACGATTGCAATCTGGGTGATTTATAATATTTTTGAGTATTTATTCGAATTTTTAGCGTGTTTATACAGGGTTGGTTTGGCGGGAGAGATAGCGACGAGAAATTGACTGTTAATTTTAAATCTGTGTATTAAATAGAAATTAGATATTCCATAATTGAAATACCTTATATCAAATAGTTATATGATGTTTGACTTGTTACAGTTTAGGTGGGCAATCGACAGGAAGGCTGATAGCTAAAAACCAAGGTGGTAGCTATTTTGTATTGTAAAAGACATCCAAGCCACTGAAATAAAAAAGGCACCTTAAGGTGCCTTTTTAAATGCTGTATTCGTTACTCTTTTACCAGGCTTTGATAGCCACCACCGTTATAGGTGTTGCTGTAACCCAATTTGATCAGGCTTTCCTGTGCTATACCGCTACGCCGACCGCTGCGACAATAGAGCACAACGGATTGATCTTTATCGATATTACGCTTGGTAAACTCCTCGGCAATCTGCTCAAAGGGGATATTTATTGCGTTTGCTAAATGTCCCTCAGCGAACTCCTCCGGGGTTCTGACATCGACAATCATGGCCCCATGCTCAATATGTTCCCAAGCGATTTTAGGGTTTTTCTCTTCGCCGTAACTCGGCGCAGAGACACCCATGATGACGATGAAGAACAGCGCCATCAGACTCATTACAGGGGTTGCTAGCATTTTTTTGGCTTGTCTCACCTTGACTCCTTGTGATCTGTGAGTTTTACCAATCTTAGTCAATAACTGCTCATCCTAGCTTGTTAAAACGCTATTTCTGATCACTTACTTACAGTGATTGGTATTATTTCATGCGAGCCAATTCCGCTTCCGTTTTGATCCCCATCTTCTTCATTAACATGGCTGCGGGGCAGAAGCCGGTAAAGGCGCTTTGAAATAGATTAGCGCCAACAAAGGCGGTTAGCCAGATAAAGTTGGGATGTACAAAGGCGGTGAGCAGCAATGACAACATGACCATAAAGCCAGCAAAGGCAAAAATACTACGTTCGACAGACATACTGTATCTCCTTAAGATTGCGGATTGACCGCGGCAAAATATTCGGGGCGATGGCGCATCACGGCGTAATAGAGCACGGGGATCACCACCAGGGTTAATAGCGTTGAAACCAAGATGCCGAAGATCAGGCTAATGGCTAGCCCGTTGAAGATCGGATCATCAAGAATAAACAGTGCACCTATCATGGCGGCCAGACCCGTTAGCATGATGGGCTTGGCCCTGACGGCGCCGGAATGGATCACCGCCTGTTCGAAGGGCACGCCAGCTGCGGTTTCCTGATTAATAAAGTCCACCAAGAGGATAGAGTTACGCACGATAATACCGGCCAGGGCGATCATGCCTATCATTGAGGTGGCGGTAAATTGAGCGCCAAGCAGAGCGTGACCCGGCATCACCCCAATAATGGTGAGCGGGATCGGCGCCATGATGATCAACGGGACGCTGTAGGAGCGGAACTGACCGACGACCAGCAGATAGATAGCTATCATGCCCACAGCATAGGCTATCCCCATGTCTCTAAAGGTCTCATAGGTGATCTTCCACTCGCCATCCCAAAGCACGGCAATGCTGTCCAGGCCTGAGGGTTGATTGACATAATGCTGGTCAAAGCCCAGACCGCCTTCTTGGTTGATACTGCCTGCGATGTCGAACATGCCATAGAGTGGGCTATCCAGCGGACCAGACATATCGGCTACCACCATGATCATTGGGATCATATTCTTGCGTATGATAGGGGCATCTATGACGCGCTTATGTATGGTGATCAGCTCAGAGACAGGCACAGAGGTCCCCGACATTGTTGTGAGCCTGAGGTTAAGCACCTGCTCCAGATCTACCTTGGCGCCTTCTTCTAGCTGAAGCTTGATAGGTACTGGGGTCTTTTGATTCGGCTTGTGCAAATAGCTCACCGCCTTGCCACCGACAGAGGTCGCCACCAGATCGACGATGTTGCTATAAGGCACGCCCAGCAGGCTGGCCTTAGAGCGGTCGATATTGACCTGCCACTTTTGCTGCGCGGCTGGCAGGTAGATGTCGATATCGACTACGTCCTGCGTGTCGTGGAATAGCTGTTGCAACGCTTTGGCAGCGGTTTCGCGCATCTCGGCGTTGGGGCCATAGACCTCGGCTAAGATAGGTGACCATACCGGCGGCCCAGGAGGCACTTCGACGACCTTGACGTTGGCATTGTATTGCTTGGCTGTGGCCTGAAGTGCCATACGTACCTCAGAGGCAATGCTGTGGCTGTCTCTGTCGCGATCACCCTTGTCGACCAAGTTGACCTGAATGTCGCCCAGTTCCTGGCTTTGTCTGAGGAAATAGTGGCGAACCAAGCCATTAAAGTTCATCGGCGCATTGGTACCCGCATAGAGCTGATAGTTATCCACCTCTTTCACTTTATCCAGCTCTAAGGCCAGCGCCTTGAGGACGCGCTGAGTTTGCTCAACCGGTGTGCCCTCTGGCATGTCTACCATCACCTGAAACTCAGACTTATTGTCAAATGGCAGCATCTTAAGCACTACCAGCTGTCCCACCGGCAGCGAGACGGCAATCATGATCAGTAAGGCAATTGCGGCGCCTAGACCAATTCTTGCCTTACCGGCCTGTTTGCCTCGAACAAAGGGCGAGATCAAGCGAGTAAAGAGTCTGAGCATGCGATCGTCTACGTCATGTTCGCTATCGCTGCTCTGATGGCTATGGCCTTTGAGTAGCTTAGTCGCCAGCCAAGGGGTCACGATAAAGGCGATGGCCAGGGAGATCAGCATCCCCATGCTGGCATTGATGGGAATAGGGCTCATGTAGGGGCCCATGAGGCCAGATACAAAGGCCATCGGCATTAATGCGGCGATCACGGTAAAGGTCGCCAAAATAGTCGGTCCGCCCACTTCGTCGACGGCGATGGGGATCAGCTCCACAAAGGATCGTTTTCCAAGGGCCATGTGCCGGTGAATGTTCTCCACCACCACAATGGCATCATCGACTAAGATACCGATGGAGAATATCAAGGCAAACAATGAGATACGGTTTAAGGTGAAGCCATAAGCCCAGGAGGCAAACAGGGTGATCGCCAAGGTGATAATGATGGCGATACCCACCACCACAGACTCACGCAGACCCATGGTGAGAAACACTAAGATCACCACGGCGGAGGTAGCAAATACCAGCTTAAGGATCAGGGTGTTGGCCTTATCACCTGCGGTTTTACCATAGTTACGCGATACCTCTATGTTGACATCGTCCGGGACTAAGATGTTGTCTATCTTATCCAGTCTTTCCAGGATCACATTGGCGATATCCACGGCATTTTCGCCAGGCTGCTTGCCGATAGCTATGGTAACGGCTGGGTAGATTGCCGACTTGTCGCCATGCCAGGCGTGCTGGGTTGGGATGTCACTATTGAGGCTAATCTTGGCGATATCGCCCAGATACACGGGGGCGCTTTGGCCAGATTCGTCCTGATAGACGGCAACAACCAGCTGCTCAACTTCTTGTTTCGATTTTAAAAACTGCCCAGTTTGTACCTTGATCTCCTGATTATCTTGCACCAGAGATACCGGCATGGAGACATGGTTGTTGCTCGACAAGCTGCGGTTAATATCATCATAGGTAAGGCCATAGAAGCTCATCTTCGCCGGGTCAATGCGTACGTTCAGGCTGATCTCATGGCTACCAACGCTATAGATCTCTCGGGTGCCCGGAATGCGCTTAAGCTCACTTTCCAGTCCCTTGGCGATATGGGTGAGTTGCTCGGCAGATTGCGCCCTGTTTTTCGACCAGAGGGTCAGGCTGACGATAGGCACATCGTCGATGCCACGGGGTTTAATCTGTGGCTCGCCCACGCCGGCATGGCTGGCAACCTTGTCTTTATTGGAATAGACCTGGTTGTAGAGTTTGACTATCGCCTCATTGCGGGGAATGCCAACCTCGAAGATAGCGATGATCAATGCGCCGTCTGGTTGAGAGAAGGAGTAAAGGGTGTCTATGCCCTTGATCTGCGAGATCACCTCTTCCATAGGCTGAGTCACCAACTGCTCGACTTCACTCGGGGTCGCGCCAGGGAAGGGGATATAGATATCGGCAAAGGTGACATCAATTTGAGGTTCTTCCTCTTTTGGAGTAACCATGACGGCAAATAGACCAAGCAAAAGCCCAAGCAATGCCAGCAGCGGAGTAATGGCACTGAGCTGAAACATCGCCGCGAGGCGCCCAGAGAACCCTAGGCGTTTAGTATTGTGCGGTCCATCTGTGTGTCGATCTTGCTGATTCATCGTAATACGGCTCCTATGAGATCAACGGCATTATTGCTTTAACTGCAGCAGTACTTGATAGGCATCGAGAGCGATGGTGTCACCGTCGCTCAGGCCAGAGAGCACCTCGAAACGATCCCCTTGTTTATTTCCCAAACGTACCTGATTGAGAACGAAATGATCCTTGTGCTTGAGGTAAACCGCACTGAGTTCGCTGTTATAGATCACCGCCGATTCGGGAATGGTGAGCGTATTGCGATCGCCGGCATTAAAACTGGCTTTGACCCACATGCCTGGCATCAGGTTGGGTTCTTGAGGCGGCAAGTCAATTCGCGTCTTGTAGCTGTGACTATTGGCGTCGGCAAAAGAGAAGATGGTCAGGGCATCAGACTCTATCTCTTTTCCATTGGCCAGGGCGAGTTTCATCTTAGGGTTGGCTCTTAGCGCGTCGATGTAACGCAGCGGCACATGAGTGACTGCGCGCATATGTTCGGTGGCAAAGCCGCTGAGCAGTGGCTGGCCAGGAGACACGGTTTCACCCACTTCCACATGGCGTGCAGTGACTACACCGGCAAAGGGTGCACTAACGATAGTATATTGCAGGGATTCATTGGCTTGAATAATCCGCGCTCTGGCCGCGCTTACGGCTTGTGCTGCGGCTCTGGCATTGGCGATGGCCTGGTCCATATCTCCTTGAGAGATAGCGCCTTGTGGGAACAACTGCTCAAAACGTTTACGCTGTTTTTGTGCCTCTTCATTTTGAGCCTGGGCACGGGCAAGCTCGGCTTCGGCCGCCGCCAGTTCGGCGCCTTGGGCCTTGCTGGTGATCTCAAGCAGTGATGCGCCCTGAGGAACAATATCATTAACGTCATAGTTAATCTTGATGATACGGCCGGAGGTTTGCGCCGATACCGTGGCCGACTTTACGGCTTCAAGCTGTGCATCTAAGGTGATCCACTGGGGCTGAGACTCTGTAGTTAGGGTTATTGTCGGCTGCTCACTGGCACTCGAAAATAGGCTGACAAGTGACAGCATAATGCCGATAGAAAACGCGTGTTGTACTTGCATGGAAGATCACCTCTTAAAACTTCATAAGAAAATTCTAATGGACTTTTTAAGCTTGTGCAATCTTTTATTAGAAAAATACGATTGATAGGGGCGAAATTATTAGCCCCTTTAAAACTAATCGTTTAAGTAATAGGTCAGAGTAGAAACCACCCTGACTTTTTTAATACTCGGTGTATTACTGTCTCGGTTGCTGATGGTAAATTGTCCCTGAGAGGCGTTTTTGATCTTACCAAGTTGAGAGTCCGAGTCTTTCGCAAACTTCTCAGCGGTTTGACGGGCGTTTTCTGTGGCTGTCTGTACCATTTGTGGTTTTAACTCGTTGAGCCCAGTGAACAGAAATTCAGTGCGTCCGTTGTAGTCTTGATTGGAGATGGCTATCCCTTCTTTGGTCAGCTCAAGAAGATTACCTTGAGTGGCCAGAAGCAACTCGACCCGTTTGGTATAGAGTGAAACAGTGACCTGAGCGGCGTAGCGGTATTTGACGTTAGGGTCGACATAGCCCTGGGCCTGCCTGTCTTCGATAGAGGGGAGCGAGCTTGAGATCTCTTGCTGTGTAAAGCCTTGTTTAATCAGGAAGGCAATAACTTTATCGGTTTTGGTTTGGACCTCTTGATAGAGGTTATTGAGATCGTTATCCACTTGGGTAAAGCGGATGGGCCAGATAGCGGTATCGGCTTTCACTTCTGCCTCAGCGAGGCCTTTTACCGTGACAGTCCGTTCCATGGCGCGCATCTTGATGATGCTGTCACCTAAACTTGTGCCTAACAGATAGAGACCGGCGCAGATAAAGCCGCCTAAGAGAATACTTGCCAGTGATTTTTGCATGAGAAGCGTCCGAGTTGCTTGTCGTTAGCGCCAGCATATGCCTGTTTGGTCCGGTTTTCCAGCGCTATGCTTGGTTACTGGGCTGCCAGAGCTCTACCTTGTTGCCATCGGGGTCGATAAACCAACCGAAACGACCAAATTCAGAGTCTTCGGTTTCCGCTATTAACTCGGCGCCGCCTTCGGCCACCTGGGCCAGCGCTTCATTGAGATCATCGACGATCAGATTAAACATAAACTCTTTGCTTGAAGGGTGAAGGTAATCTGTGTCTTTGGCCATGGGGGTCCACACACTGTAGCCTGTGGCAGCCATTGGCATCAGATTATTGAGGTAAAAGGCTGCGCCGCCCCAGTTTTCTACTGGCACCTGAAGGTAGGTTTTGTACCAGTTGGCGAGTTTTTGAGGATCCTCGCTCTTAAAAAATATTCCACCTAAACCTATTACTTTAGCCATTGTCCATCTGTCGTTATAGGAGTTTGTATTAACTGTAGGAAACTTTTCCAATAACTACAAAAAAGCCGCAGTAGGCTGCGGCTTTTTAAGGACAGTAAACAAGTTAGAACTTGTAGTTGTACTGCATAGAGTAATAGGTCGCGTTAGAGCGAGTTGTAGCATGTACCATGCCGGTATCTGGACCGATTGGTAGGCCGCCAGTGATAGCACTGTGCTCAATTAACTGTACATCTTCACCGCGAACAAAGGCGACACCGAAATCCAGGCTGGCGTGCTTGCTGAGATTAAAGGTTGCACCTGCGGTAAACCACTGACGATCAGAGTCAGGGATTGAGATAGAGCTGACTTCGCCAACGACCCCTTGGTCAAACATATAACCGGCACGTATTGTCCAGTCTTGGTTAAGGGTATAGGTACCACCTATGCTGAACAACCAAGAGTCATCCCAAGCATAGGTTTTTAGGCTGGCTTCAGGAGCCACTGGTACACCACCTACAACACCGTCGGTCACTGTGATCTCATGGAAATCGCCCCAAGTGGTCAACTGCGCTGTGTAGTGCAGAGCAAACTTTTCGGTGAGTTGGTGGAAACCTGCTACCTGGAAGATATCCGGCATAGGGATATTGATCTCATCGAATGCGACAGTGGCACCGGCAATCGGGTTATACATGTCGATATCGCCAGTTGCCTTAAAATCTGGGCTAAAGCGGTAGCTCATACCGAATCTGTGATCGGCGTTGATCTCGTAGACGGCACCTATGATACCACCGAAGGCGACGCCATCGGCTTCAACATCGACCAGATCCAATTGTCCTGGGCCTTCAGCTGTCGGAACCTGTCCACCACGGGTAAGGGTGCCTGTACCATAAATTACATCGACACCAGCACCTATGCTGAAGTGGTCGTTAAAACGGTACGAGCCACTTAGGTTAAGGTTAAAGGTGGCGACTTCAGTTTTACCCAGCAAGTCTAGAGGTCCGGGCAGGCCGTTAACCAACTGCTCTGATAGAGGTGTGGTGTCTGTACCAGTTCCGAAGTTGCTGAACATGGCAACGCCATAGGCGAACTTGTCGTTGACTGGGCTGACGTAGTAGAAGTTAGGGATTATTTTAGCTTCTGCTGCATCGTCCACATGGCCGTAGTGAATTTGACCGAGTACAGTGTCGACGTAAACATCTTTTACGCTGACTTCAACGTCGGCATAGGTCAGGCCAACTGACAGTTGTTTTTCATCGAATAAGGCCATAGCAGCTGGGTTACGAGATAACACTGAAGCGTTATCTGCAATGACGGCGTCACCGGCAAAGGCGCGGCCGATACCGGTCGCTGACTGGCTGTTAAGTTGGAAACCGGCAGCCATTGCTTGTGAGCTGGCGAGTGTTACGGCTACCGCTAATATTGTCTTGTTGAAACGCTTCATAGTTTATTCTCATTATGGTGGCTTGGCGGCAATTTCATGTAGACATGAATAGGCCAAGTCCTTTTTATAAATCCCGTGCATAGTAGGGATGTGCTGCAGCCCCAACAACTCCGACCAGATCGGTTTTTTTGTTGAGTTTCTGTTAACGTTTTTCCGAAAAAATCTCTTGGTGTTTCGTTCGGAACAGGAGAGCTTGTGGTCGCCGCTATCCCACGCATTATGTGGGTTTTGTTTAGGTTTCTCTAAAGGTTAATGGAATGTGAAAGTGCAAATTATCGGTAAAATTTTCGAGGTATAAAAAAAGCGTACACGTGTACGCATTTTTGATCTAACGCTCATTTTTAATACAAATGAGCGTTAACTGATATGTTTACAATTTTTGACTAAATTGCTCGAACTGTTCGCGGGTGCTGCTCTCTGGCTTAGAGATCAGGCTGACCAAGATGCCCGACAGCATGGCGAATACAAAACCGGGTAAGATCTCGTAGAGATCGAAGATGCCGCCGCTGGTCTGTTTCCAAAGTACTACGGTAATGGCACCAACGATAATGGTGGCCACAGCGCCATTACGGCTGTAATCGCGCCAGAAGAGTGACAGGATGACGACAGGGCCGAATGCCGCGCCGAAACCAGCCCAGGCGTAGCTGACCAGGCTGAGCACACTACTTTCTGGGTTTAATGCGATAATGCCCGAGATGATGGCGATGGCCAGTACGCCTATACGGCCAATCATCATCAACTCTTTACTGCTGGCTTGGGGTCTTAGCCACTTCTTGTAGAAGTCTTCAGTGATCACACTGGAGCAAACCAGTAGCTGAGAGTCTATGGTACTCATGATGGCGGAAAGAATCGCCGCGATCAGCAAGCCACCAATCCAAGGATTAAAGGCTGCATGGGCCAGATGAATAAATACCGTTTCTGGGTTATCGATTGGCTGGTCGGCAAAATAGAGGGTGCCAGCAAGGCCTGTAGCCAAGGCGCCGATGAGAGCGACAATCATCCAGCTCATGGCGATACGGCGAGACACCTTGAGATCATCGGCACTGCCAATGGCCATGAAACGCGACAGTATGTGCGGCTGACCAAAGTAGCCTAGTCCCCAAGCCAGCAGAGATGCCAGACCGATAAGTGTGGTGTTGTCGCTAATCAGGGTCAACATGGCAGGATCCAGACTATGGATGCCGTTTTGAGTCTCTGGTTGGCTGAAAATTGCCACGGGTACGATCAGCAGGGCGATCAGCATTAGACAGCCCTGGAAGAAATCTGTCCAGCTCACGGCAAAGAAACCGCCAACGAAGGTGTAGGCGACTATGATCCCCGAGCCGATAAGCAGAGCCAGGTTGTAATCTAGGCCAAACACCTTTTCAAATAAGATGGCGCCGCCCACCATGCCTGATGAGGTATAGAAGGTGAAAAACACTAAGATGGTGACCGCCGACACTAACTTGAGCACAGATTGCTTGTCTTCGAAACGCTTCTCGAAGAAGTCTGGTAGGGTGAGGGCGTTGTCGGTGAATTGGGTGTAGATCCGCAGACGTTTGGCCACAAACAACCAGTTTAACCAGGCGCCAAAGACCAAGCCTATGCCGATCCAGGCTTCACCTAAGCCGCCCAGATAGACGCCTCCGGGTAAGCCGAGCAGCAGCCAACCTGACATGTCAGAGGCGCCCACGCTAAGAGCGGTTACGGCTGGCCCCATAGAGCGGCCACCCAAAATATAATCGTCGACTGAGTCGGTTGCTTTATATGCCCAAAGGCCAATGCCCATCATGAGGACGAGGTAGCCGAAAAAGGTAATTAAAATGGGTAATTCAATATTCATGCTTACGCCGTATTATTGTCATGCCAGTTAGCACCCTATTTAAGGCCGCAGCCCGCGACAGCAGTGAGTTGGCATTTTTGTTTTAAGTTGGCCTGCTATGCTAGCAGATGTTTGAGCGTGAGCCCAAATATGTCGTGAAATGTGATCATGATCTTGGCGAGATCGGTCGATAAATTGTCAGATATAGGCGAGTTGTTTTGGGTTTGTTGTGCATCGTGAGGGCTTGTTGTGCTTTTGTGTGGCACTTTGTTTGTGGGGGCTCAAAGCGTCCCCCCCAGCTTAATCGCTTAACCTTGGTAAAATCAGGCCTAGATAAACGACTCTTTTACTTCATCTCTGACATAGTCCAGATCTTTGGCATGCTCTGCGACCAGCAACACATAGGCATTTTCAGACTTGAAGCCCATGCCCTGATAACGCTTGTCGGCGAAGGCCTCCTCGAGCACCATGCGATCGTCGAGCGGTACGATAAACAGAGTGACTTTGCCTTGCTTGCCCTGAATCACCAGGTGGATGCTCTTCACGCCTTGGAAGTCGCAGTAAGTGCTAAAGAGCACTCGTCCCGGTTGTTCGGTAAACTGCGCCTGGTTGAGGCTGCTTAGCGAGGCCAGTTGAGTATTGATTTCGTCGACACTGATATTTTGCTCGCTCTGCATCGCTACCTTTTCGTGGTAGACATGGGTCAGCGCATGCTGACCTAGGTCCACAGGTGCCAGTCGCATCAGGGTGAAACTGATGCCAGCGATAAAGGCAATAGACGCCACCAGAGCCAGAGTAAAGCCAGTCTTGCGGCGATCGACCTGATGCTGATGCAGCTGCTGATTCAGTAGTAACTTGGCCTCAAGATCTTCGGGAATATCGACTTTTAACGCGGCTTCGAGTTTGTTATCTAATAGCTTGAGATCGTTTACAAAGGCAGTGCGCTCGCTCGATTCATGCATCGACGCAAGAAACTCGTCATCTTGACGATGTGGATTTTCATAGGCCTCGCGGCGGAATTTTAGCTCATCCATTGGAGCGCCCCCTGGTGTGCGTGTCATCGAGTATCTCTTTTAGCTGATTTCTAGCGCGAAATAAGCGGGTCATTACGGTATTACGATTTAGATCTAGGATGCCGGCAATCTCTTCGCCGCTGAAACCACCAATCACCTGTAATACCAGTGGTTCGCGGTATTCGGCTTCGAGCTTTGCAATCTGGCGTCTTAGCATATGCTGCTCCATATTCTCCTCACTGGACGAGGAGATATGGTCGGCAATATCGGCTTGATCTATGTCCGAGTAATCAAACTGCTTACGTTCGAAACGGCGCGCATTTTCCCGGCGTAAAATCGTGATCAACCAAGCCTTGGCGGCCTTATCATCTTTTAAAGACTCAAGAGAGCGCCAGGCACGTAAAAAGGTTTCTTGAGTGATATCTTCAGCGATATGTTTATCGCCACACAGCCAATAGGCGTAGCGGAACAGATCGCCATGAAGTGCCCTGACAAGGCTATCGTATCGTCGTTGTTTATTCAGCATGTCACTATTGACCGACTTTTTCGGTTTTATATTTCGTATCACGCTAAACATTTTTTACTCGCAGCATAGGAAGGGGGTTGGTGCGCCAATTGTTTCGACTACGTTAACGCTATTGGCGCACCAGAGGCAAGTTGTTAGAGCGGATTTAACGGACTCAAGGCAGATTGTGTGCTTGTTTGGGTTGCTGCAGGTACATTCCTCACCTGTTTGATCACGTTTTCGGCGTCAAACTCAGCACCGGCAGGACTATAACCTTGACGCTGAATAGCCGCTATTGCCTCGGCAAGTTGAGGATATTGCGCCGCGATGTCAGACAGACTCAGTGGTTTACCGGCAAGTTGGCTCATATATTGTTGCAGGGCAACCAAGGTCTCACCGCTGCGACCTGCGCGGCAGGCATTTTCAAATTGGTTTAATGCTGACGATGGTTTGGAAGCTGCAGCTGCTGCTGGCTCAATCGCGCCCTTGCCTTGACGGTAACTTTGGTAGTGGCGATACCAAAGCAGTAGGCTGGCTAACCACGCCAGTGCCAGCGCCGCGCTCACATAGGGCCAGAAGTTGGCCGAACCGGCGCTTTGGTTGACTAAGCTCACCTGGCTTGGCACCGGTGCGTTGTTGGCCGGGGCGACAAGGAGTGTGCGAGCCGGTAGGGTGGCATACTCCTGTTTACGAGTGTGGGTGTTCCACCAAGGGATGCGGATCTCAGGCAGGGTATAACTGCCGGGTTGTGTGGGCACAATCGCCGTAGTCTGGTTTAGCTGCGCCACCACCTGTTTTTCGCGCACATAGGTTTTGCGCTGTGGCTTCTCAGGATAGCTTTTAAAGGTATCGGGTAGTGCCAGTGCTATCTCGGGTAAGCTAGTGTCGTCGGCGTTGGATGCTAATAGGCTGATGTTGCGGGTAATAGGTACGCCAACTTGAAATTCTTGATCTTGCGGCCAATCTTCTTTTAGCACTACAAGATCGCTTGCCAGCCAGTCGCCTTGATAGCTATCGGGGATAGGTAATACGGTGATCTCGCTCGGGGCGGCTTTGGCCTGCATGGGGCGACTTTCGTTAAAAGAGAACATGCCGCCGCGACGGGAGGACTCTACTAACACATCACCTGAAAAGCTCGCGCCCGAGAGTGACAGGTTGCCGGGCTTGTCGGCGATCAGGCTATAGGTTCGTTCGATCACTCGGTAGCGTCTGCCATCGATGATCTCATGGCCATCGACATCATCGCCTAGCTGCTTGAGCTGGGCCCCCTCGACATTGGGCGCGCTGAGTACTCCTCGCTGCAACTCGACACCCAGGTAGAGCTTAACCTTATAGGTGATCAACTGACCCACATAGGCAGTTTCGGTGGAGACGTTGCTGCGAATAAAGAGGTTTTTCATCTGCTCGGGTTGGCTACCCGGCGCCACCACCTTGAGATTGATAGGGTCTGAGCTGATGTTGTCTATGGTCATCGCCGGGATCACTATTGTGCCGGTCTTTTTAGGTGCCAGGAGGATCTGCCAGCGAGTTTCTTTACTGGCATCGAAGTTCATGATCTGGGTGCTGCGACTGACGCTGGTGCGTCCGACAATAAAGTCTTTCAACAGGGCGCTGGTATCCAGACTGGCATTGTCCACATCGTCATCGGCCTTGATGCTGAGCACCAGATATTCGCCCTGAATCGCCGGGTTTCTGTCTACCGAGGTTTCTACCTTGGTCAATGCATAGGCTGGGCTCGATAAACAAAGTGCCACACAGGCTAAGGTCAAAAGGTGTCGTATTACCACTGTTGATTGTCCTTTATGGTCGCGCCTTGACGGCGGCGTTTTTGATATTCCAGTTGCATCTTGTTGCGCAGCAGCACCTGAGGATCGTCAATCACCCCGGTGAGGGCGCGTTGCATCTCAGGTGGCAGCTCCTCGGGGGCGATGACATTGCTCATGGCGGCGTTGGTTTGCGCGTCTGTCTCACCTTGTTCATCTGACTCGCTGGGGTTGCCCTGTGCCATATCGGCTTGAGCATTCGACCGCTCGCTTTCAGCTTGATGCTCTTGAGCGGCTTGCCCAGACTTGTCCGCTTGCTCGGGATCGGCGCTCATTTGCGCATCATTATTTGGCGATGACGATGACTGCTGCTCGCCAGACTGATTTTCATTGTCTTGAGATGAGCTTTCCTGATTGTTCTTAGCTGATTTATCTCGCTCAGAGTCGGCCTGCTCGGATGAATTGCCGTCACTAGATTGAGATGGCTCACTATTTTGGTTTGCCTGCTGCTCGCTCTCTTGTCCTTGACTCTCTTGTCCTTGACTGTCTTGGCCTGCGTTGTCTTGACCAGCGCCGTCTTGGTTAGCATTGCCTTGCTCACCATTATCTTGATCGGCGTTTTGCTCAGATTGCTCTTGCTGAGACTTTTCCTGTTGAGCGTCCTGTTGACTCTCATCCTGATCAGATTGCTCTTGCCCGTCTCCATTTTGTGTTTGTTGCTCTTTGAGCTGCTTAGCCAGCTCAAGGTTTTGCTTGGCTTGGGTCAGCTGAGGATCTTTATCCAGTGCCTGCTGATAACGCTCAATCGCCTTGTCGAGGTCATTGAGCTGCATCAGGCTATTGCCCTGATTGTATAAGCCATTGGCGGAATCATCTTGCTCGAATAGTGCCAGTGCCTGCTGATAGTCACCACTTTTATAGAGCGCTGAGGCTTTCCATTGGGGCGAGTTAAACAGCTCTGCAGCCTGCTGATGCTGGTCTGCCTGATAGGCCTGCATGGCGCGTTGATCGTCCGTGCTGAAAGGGTGTTGCCAGCTGATGGCCTGTGCCTGAGGGCTCGGCGCTAATACCAGAAAACAGGCAATCGCCGCGAACGCCTGCCTGAAACTCAGCAGGACTGGGAGCAGCAAAAGCAAGGTGAGATAAGGGCCAAGATCTTGCCAGGTTTCTCCTTCTAGCTCAGAGGCCTTAGCATCTGTCTCCTGGCTTAGGCTATCAATGAGGGATTCGAGGTCTTGGCCATCGGCGCGATAGCTAAATAGCTTACCACCACTTTGGTTGGCCAAGGTGCCAAGCTGATTGAGATTCGTTTTGCTCACCACTACCTGATCGCTATTATCCCTCATTAATTGCCCATCGGGCAGGCGGATGGCTGCGCCCTGAGTTGTGCCCATTGCCATTATCGACAGGCGATACTGGCTGTCTGCCAATAGCGATTTAGTGTCACTAATCTGTTCAGGGTTGATCCCGTCAGTCACTAAGATAATCTCGCCTTTGAGATGACCGCCCTGCAGTAGTAATTGCTTGGCCTGACTTATCGCAGCGGGCAGATTAGAACCCAATACCGGCATGATCTCAGGTGAGAGGGTCGGTAGCAGGTTGAGTAAGGTGGCCTTATCCCGCGTGAGTGGGCTGATGATAAAGGCATCCCCGGCATAGGCGACCAGGCCGGTTTCGCCCTCTTTAAGGCTCTTGATCAGATCCGTCGCCTTAAATTTGGCCTGTGTTAGGCGGTTGGGCGCCAGATCGGTCGCATACATGGAAAGTGACATATCCATCACTATCACCCTGCCAAGGTTTGACTCAAAAACCGGCAGGTTTTGCTTGGTCAGCGCCGGGCCGGACAGCGCCAGGACCCCGACCAGCCAGATGAAGCTGATGAGACCTAATTGACCTTTTTTTGTGGTCGCCTGACCGCTGACCAATACTTTGGCCAGATGAGGCGCGATATAACGATTCCAGCTTGAGGCCTGATATTGCTGGCGTTTAAGTTGCCAGAGCAATAGCGCGAGTGGAATAAGGGCTAAAAGCCATTCGGGGCGGAGAAAATGGATCATGAGCCTCTCCGGGGGAAGCGTTGAACTAAAGCCTGCACGGCAGCAAGGCGGGTTAACATCATCAATACACTGATCAGCATAGCCAAGGCTAAGGGGTAAAAGAAGAGCTCGGCTTGGGGGCGATAGCTGAGCTGATCGCTGTCGGTAGGTTCGAGCTTATCTATCTCTTGGTAGATCCCCTGCAACTCGTCTGAATTGCGTGCCCTGAAATAGCGGCCATTGGTTTTTTGCGCCAGTAGGGTGAGCTGGTCTTCGTCAAGATCCATCGACGGATTGACCCGCTCTTTACCGAATAGGGTGCGACGTTCCAACACCTCGGCGCCCACGCCAATAGTGTAGATAGTGATGCCGCGCTTAGCGGCGATATCGGCGGCTTGCTCTGGAGTGATACTGCCAGAGTTATTGGAACCATCGGTCAGCAGAATCAATACGCGATTACTCTGCTGCGCCTTGTCGAAGCGTTTAACTGCCAGAGCGATGGCTTCACCAATGGCCGTCTGTTTACCTACCAGGCCAATCTGGGCCTCGGTGAGAAACTGAGCAACCGAGCGTCTGTCTTGCGTGAGGGGCGCTTGTAGGTAGGCGTGATCGGCAAACAGGATCAGCCCAAGCTTATCGCCCTTACGGCGCTCGATAAACTCGTTCATGACCTCTTGCACCATGGTAAATCTGTCGACCGTCTTGCCCTCAAGCACCATATCTTCAATCTGCATACTGCCTGACAGATCCACCGCCAGCATAAGATCCCGGCCTTTACTGGGCAGCTCTATGGCATCACCAACCCAGAGCGGGCGGGCAACGGCGATAACCAGCAGCGACCAGAGTAGCCAGTAGGGCCAGCGGGCGCTGGGATTGGCGCTGTGTTGACCTATGGCGCGGGTGTCTGCGACGCCTGGCAGTTGCAGTTGGCCACCCTTGACCTGAGCAGTTTGTTTGCTGCGGGCGAAGATCAGCGGCAAAGGGAGCAGGAGTAATAACCAGGGCCAGGCTAGCGTGAACATGGCGCCTCCTTGCTCTGTTTTAGGGGGAGGGCCTGTTGCAGCCAGGCTTGAGCGCCCGCGAGTAATTGCGATGCCTCATCAGTCGATAGCTCTGCTGACTGGAAGCGTTTTTCTAGCAAGGTAGCCAGGTGAGGGTCTATGCCGGGCACCTGCTTTTTAAGCCAGTCATACCAAGCTGCTCCTTGCAAAGAGGCGACCTGCTCCCGCGGCAAGTAACTCATGGCGCTGCGTTTAAGCAAGGCGTTGACGCTATGGGGCAGCTGGGGATCGCTTGCCTCAAGTTGACTGAGCAGCTTTAAGGCCTCACGTTTGGCGGCCAGGTGTTTACGTCTGCGCTTAAGATAGATAACAAGGCCACAAACGACTAGCAGTAGCAAAAGTGCCAGCAGGTAGTAGCCGTAGGCGAGGGGCCATAGCCCGATAGGGTCAGGGGTAATAATATCCTGCATTGCAGCCAGGTCGGATTGCGGAGCCACTTGCATCTACCTCAAGGCTCCCATCTGCTGATTTAAGGGCTGCGCCGCACTTATGGTTCTCGGGCGTGCGTTGATCTGATTCATCATGGTGATAAATCCTTGTTGCTGTGTCTGTTGCTGAGCGAGCCAGGCGTTGTAGCTGCGTCTATCTAGCATCAGCTCCTTACCGCCATCTCTGACAGGAAACTGAAACTGAGATGGCAGTTTCAGCGTGCCTTGACTGAGTGGGTCAGTGAGTAAAAACGCCCCAATGTCGCAATGGCGTTTTAGCTCACTCAAAGGCCCTAAGCATTGCGGACTAAAATGACTGCCATCACTGATGATCCAGATGAGTGAGCCAGGTTTGGCGATGCGTCTGAGTCGCTGGCAGGCACTGAATATATGGTCTGGCTGTTTGGTCGGGTTGGCCATCTGGGCCAACTGGTGTTGATGTACCTTTTCGACGGCCGAGATCAACGCCAACATGCCGGTTTGTCTGCTGCGGGGCTTAAGCTCTAGGTGTTCTGCCTCGCTGGCAATCAGCGCGCCTAAGCGATCGCCATGGCCTACCGCGGCCCAGCCAAGGGTGGCGGCCAGATGGGCGGCCTGAACCGACTGAAGCATTAAGCTTGAGCCGAAATAGAGGCTGTGGCTGAGATCCAGCAGTAACAGCACCGGACGTTCACGCTCCTCGACAAACAACTTGGTATGGGCCTTGCCGGTTCTGGCAGTGACCCGCCAGTCTATGGTGCGCACGTCATCACCGCTTTGGTAATGGCGCACCTCGGCAAACTCCATGCCGCGTCCCTTGATGCTGCTGGCTCTGTGTCCGGCCAATGCGGCTCGCGCCTTGGTTCTGCGTTCGGGCAGGGCTCTGGCCAGATTTTGGCAGGCTAGCAGCTCTTTTTGATTGAGCGACACACCATCGGCAAACAGGGGTAAAGCATTCTGTTCCATTAAGGCACCGCAACCTGACTAAGGATATGGTCGATCACCTGATCGGCACTTACGCCTTCTGCCTGCGCCTGATAGCTCAGCAGCAGACGATGGCGCAGCACATTAGGGACTACGGCTTGAATATCTTCAGGCGAGACAAAGTCGCGCTCCATCAACCAAGCGCGGGCACGGGCACAGCGCTCGATGGAAATCGTTGCCCTGGGGCTGACGCCATATTCCAGCCAGTTGGCGAGCTGATCGCTATATTGCTGTGGCTGCCGGGTGGCCATCACGATATTGACGATATATTGCTCCAGCGGCTCGGCCAGATAGATATCCAATGCCGCTTTTCGGGCGGCGAAGACTTCCTCCTGGGCGATAGGCGCTACCTTAGGAAGCTGCTGAGTAATGGCTTCACTACGTGATAAGCGCATGATCTCAAATTCGGTTTCAGCACTCGGATAATCCAAATTCAGGTGCATTAAGAAGCGGTCCAGCTGGGCTTCTGGTAGGGGATAGGTGCCCTCGTTTTCCAGTGGGTTTTGGGTTGCCATCACCAGAAACAGCTTAGGCAGTTTATAGCTTTGTTTACCCACAGTGACCTGGCCTTCGGCCATGGCTTCAAGTAAAGCTGATTGCACCTTTGCCGGGGCGCGGTTGATCTCATCGGCCAAAATCAAGTTGTGAAAGATAGGCCCGGCTTCAAATTCGAAAGTAGCCGTTTGGGCGCGATAGATATCGGTGCCGGTCAGATCGGCCGGCAGCAGATCTGGGGTAAATTGAATACGGTGGAAGTCACCCTCAACGCCATCGCTTAACGCTTTAACCGCACGGGTTTTGGCTAGACCTGGCGGGCCTTCAACCAATAAGTGACCATCGGCAATCAGTGCGATCAGTAAGTTTTCGGTAAGAGTGGGTTGACCCAGGATCACTTTATCCAGGTATTCACGTAATGCATGAAATCGACTTAACGGCATGATGCTACTCGGTATTATTTAATTGTGTGAGCTGTAGACAGCGTGTTGAGTAAAAAATTCAGTGGTAAATGGTTTATCGCACTCCATGACTTAAGCAGAGGGCCTGCTAGGATTGGGCTGTGCCAATTTCCATTCAGCAAATTAAGTTAACATGCTTAAACGGGGATTTAAACCAGAGTTAGCCGCAAAATTCGCTTTTATTAAACATTGTTAATCAACATCTTTTTCGATATTTGTTGTTTAAAAACCAAACGGGTGTTTAAAACCTTGAAATAAGAAGTTAGAATCAGATCACACTTTGATGGTCTGACCTGTTGTGAAGCTGTTACAAAAGGAGAACAACGGGGTAGGGAAGAATAATAACGGCGTTAATAGAAGCGTTTCTATCAGACGCGTCACGAGGGCAAAAGATGAGTGAATTACAGCAAGTAAGGAATGCGAAGGGTGATCGCATCGCGATAGTGATGGGGCTAAGAACCCCTTTCGCTAAGCAGGCGACCGCTTTTCATGGGGTGTCGGCGCTGGATATGGGCAAGATGGTGGTCAATGAACTCTTGTCTCGCAGTGAATTAGACCCGAAAGAAATTGAGCAGCTTGTTTATGGTCAGGTGGTGCAGATGCCTGCAGCGCCTAACATCGCCCGCGAGATAGTGTTAGGGACTGGCATGGACGTCTCTACCGACGCTTACAGCGTAACACGCGCCTGTGCTACCAGTTTTCAGTCAACGGTCAATGTGGCCGAATCCATCATGACGGGCAACATCGAGATAGGCATTGCCGGCGGTGCCGACTCTTCGTCTGTACTGCCCATTGGTGTATCAAAGAAGTTAGCCCACGCCCTGGTGGATCTGAATAAGGCCCGCAGTTTAGGGCAGAAATGGTCAATTATCCGCCGTCTAGGGCTCAAAGATCTTTTACCCGTTCCCCCTGCGGTTGCCGAATACTCGACCGGATTGTCTATGGGACAGACTGCCGAGCAGATGGCAAAGACCTACAATATTAGCCGCGCCGATCAGGATGCGCTGGCGCACCGCTCTCATACCCTAGCGACAGAGACCTGGGATTCAGGCCATCTACGTGATGAAGTGATGGTGGCTCATGTGCCGCCTTATAAGTCCTTTATCGATAGAGACAATAACATTCGTGAGAACTCTTCTCTGGATTCCTACGCTAAGTTGCGCCCGGCATTCGATCGCAAGCACGGTTCGGTAACTGCAGCTAACAGTACGCCGCTAACCGATGGTGCTTCGGCGGTACTACTGATGAGCGAGAGTCGCGCAAAGGCGCTCGGCTATGAGCCTATCGGCTATATCAAGAGCTATGCCTTTAGCGCCATCGATGTGTGGCAGGATATGTTGATGGGGCCTTCCTATGCAACGCCACTGGCACTGAAACGTGCCGGTATGGAGCTTGAAGATCTGACTTTAATCGAGATGCACGAGGCCTTTGCGGCGCAGACGCTCGCCAATATGCAGATGTTTGCCTCGAAGAAGTTTGCCAAAGAGAAGCTTGGCCGCGACCGCGCCATCGGCGACATCGATATGACTAAGTTTAACGTTCTAGGTGGCTCATTGGCCTATGGCCATCCCTTTGCGGCAACGGGTACCCGTTTGATCACTCAGGTATGTCGAGAGCTAAAACGACGTGGCGGCGGCACTGGCCTGGCAACGGCTTGTGCGGCAGGTGGTTTAGGTGCAGCAATGATAGTAGAAGTGGAGTGATCTCATGGAAAAGAGTTTTACATTAAGTCGTCTCGATAGCGGCATCGCTGTGCTGACCATGGATGTGCCGGGTGAAACCATGAATACCTTGAGGGCCGAGTTTGGTCCTGAGATCTGTGAGATGTTGGCCGAGATTAAGAGCGATGCCAGTATCCGCGGTGTGGTGATTATCTCGGGTAAGAAAGACTCATTTGTTGCAGGTGCCGATATTTCCATGCTTGATGCCTGCAGCACAGCAGGCGATGCGCGCGAGTTATCCAAGCAGGGCCATGAGGTGTTTTTCGCGCTTGAGTCGTTAACCATTCCTGTGGTTGCGGCCATAAATGGTGCCTGTCTCGGCGGTGGTCTTGAACTGGCGCTTGCCTGTCATCAACGTGTCTGCAGTGATAGCAACAAGACCATGTTAGGTCTGCCTGAAGTTCAGCTTGGCTTGTTGCCAGGTGGCGGTGGAACCCAGCGTCTGCCACGTTTGGTAGGCATTGCCAAGGCGTTAGATATGATGCTGACCGGCAAACAGCTAAGACCCAAGCAGGCCCTGAAATTAGGCTTGGTAGATGATGTGGTGCCCGAGTCTATTTTACTGCAAACGGCAGTCGAGATGGCACTGGCTGGAGCACGTCCGGCTAAGAAGCGCAAGGTCTCTTTGGTTGAGAAGCTGTTAGAGGGCACGCCTGTGGGGCGTAACATAATCTTCGATCAGGCACTTAAGCAGGTTAACAAGAAGACCCAGGGTAACTATCCTGCGCCAGAGAAGATCATCGACTGTGTACGCCAAGGCATGACCAAAGATATGGTGAAAGGCCTTGAGGTGGAAGCTCAGCATTTTGGCGATCTGGTGGTTTCTAGCGAGTCTGAAGCCTTGAGAAGCATCTTCTTTGCGACCACAGATATGAAGAAAGAATCTGGCGCCGGTGATGTATCGCCTAAGGCCGTCAACAAGGTGATGGTATTGGGCGGTGGTTTGATGGGCGGCGGAATCGCTTCTGTCACTACTACTAAGGCCAAGATCCCTGTGCGGGTGAAAGATATCAGCGAAACGGGTTTGAGCAATGCGCTCGCTTATGCCTATAAGTTGCTGGCCAAAGGGGTTAAGCGTCGCCATATGACTCCGGCTGTTCGGGATAACCTGATGGCGCTGATGACCACGACTACCGAATATAAAGGCATCAAAGATGCGGATATGGTGGTGGAAGCGGTATTTGAAGATCTCAATCTAAAACATCAGATGGTGAAGGATGTTGAGCGTGAATGTGGCGAACATACTATTTTCGCCTCGAATACTTCCTCATTGCCGATCAAACAGATCGCCGAGGCTGCTGAGCGTCCTGAAAATGTAATTGGTTTGCACTATTTCTCACCAGTAGAAAAGATGCCACTGGTTGAGGTCATTGCCCATGAGAAAACTTCGCCTCAGACCATTGCTACCACTGTGGCCTTTGCCCGTAAACAGGGTAAGACGCCAATCGTGGTGAAAGATGGTGCCGGTTTCTACGTTAACCGTATTTTGGCGCTCTACATGAATGAGGCGGCGAATCTGTTGTTAGAGGGGCAGAGTGTCGATCATCTGGATAAAGCGCTGGTGAAGTTTGGTTTCCCTGTAGGCCCCATGACCTTGCTTGACGAAGTGGGTATCGATGTGGGAGCTAAGATCTCGCCCATTCTTGAAAAAGAGCTTGGTGAGCGCTTTAAGGCGCCCGCAGCCTTTGACAAGCTACTCGCTGACGATCGTAAGGGGCGTAAGAATGGAAAAGGCTTCTACCAATATGGTAACAAAGCGAAGAAGAAACTGGTCGATGAGAGCGTCTATGGTGTGCTTGGACTAACTCCTGCTACAGATAAAGAACCAAGAGCAGTTGCCGAGCGTTGTGTCATGCAGATGCTTAACGAGGCGGTTCGTTGTCTGGAAGAAGGGATCATTTCCTCGCCAAGAGACGGTGATATCGGTGCGATTTTTGGTATCGGATTCCCACCATTCTTAGGTGGCCCTTTCCGTTACATGGACTCGTTAGGTGCGAAACACTTGGTTGAGACATTAAAGCGTTACCAAAGTGAGTTTGGTGATCGTTTTACGCCTTGTGACCGATTAGTCGAGATGGCCGAATCTGGTGCTAAGTTTTACGATTAATTAATTTTGAATTTAACAATGCGGCAACATGATGCCGCATTTTTTTTTGCCCTAGGATATTTTTTGCCTGTTTTTTGTTCAGATATTGGTTGGGTTCAGGTATGATGCTCAGCTGATTTTTGCGATTTTTAGTTTCTTTAGCGCGGTTGTTGTGAGGTATTTTCTGTGATGGTACTTATTCTTAGTGTGTTGACTGTGAGCAGTCTGGCGATGGGAAACCTGGCATTTCGAGCTGGTCTAGGGGTAAAGCGTTGGGCCGTCTTAGGGCTTGTGTTAGGGCCTGTTGCTTATCCGCTACTGAGTACCCACAAGCGTTTCGCGCTAAAGCGAGTGCAGGGTAGGCATAGCGTCGCGATTAAAGTGTGATGTCTTCGCTATTCTGCCTTATAGCCCAACTCGTTTACCTAAGTGCAGATAAAGCCCATTGTGATTCCCTCTAGTGGAATATCGCAGGATCAAAAAAGGAGCTCTTGATAGCTCCTTTTTTATGTGTCTGGTTTTACTAAGAGGGTGAAATTCAATTAATTCCACCAACCTTTAGCAGGGATCACTTCTAGGTGATTTAGGCCTTCAGGTAGCTGTACCTTCTTGCGCTCTGGTTTGTGAGTAAGTCCAAGAGCTTTTTTCAATGAATCTAACATAATCATTCTCCTTAAGACTTAAGCAACGGCTGAGTTGATGAATTTGATGTTTGGGATGCTAGCCAACTG